>JAIQES010000047.1 GCA_020073705.1 Terriglobia bacterium | reverse complement strand
ATATAAGACGCAGGGAGAAGGGGCGCATAAAAAGCTGATAGAATATCTGGAGAAAAATTATCCAGAATTCAAAGGGCATGAGATCTCACTCATAGATGACCTGAGAATCATAAGAAATCGTATTGCTTACAATGGATTTTTCGTTACTGAAGATTATCCAGAAAGAAAAAGTAAAGACATTCAGGCAATAATAGAAAAACTGAAATTGATAATCTATAAAAAACTATAATCAGCGGATTGGAATTAGTATGACTATCAAGAGCTAATGGACACAACTATTTGCTCAGGTCCACAACCTCATAGTTCAACCCTTCGGCCTCGAGCCTGTTAAGCAGCGAGGGAACTTCCTCATCCACCGAGACCACAAGCGAAGACAGACCATGAAATGCAGCCTCCACAACTGACTCCCTTGCACCGAAAAGGATAGTGGGCTCTATACTTATCTTTCTGAGCGCTATCAGCGCCTCGACCCCGATGGCGGCAATATAAGGTTTATCTTTTGCCTGCCTTCTGAGATCCTTTAAATCCACACTTCTGGAGCCTCCTCTTTCCACCCTTGGCACTTTACATATTGTTATGCTTACGGGGGGGAATTTTATCAATCCTTTCAGATCTGTGACGCCGATATCCTCTCCTTCTTCTGCGGCAGATATAGTGCCCCCTGTGACGTCACCATCCCCCGAACGAGCATACAGTAAACCGTTCTCCATCCAGAGCGCCACCCTGTCACCCTTATTGAATTTTCCCCTCGCGATTGCAGTCGCGACAGATATGTGACTGATAACATCCTCCATGATATAATGGGAATACTTTTTAAGCTCGATTGCCTTTTCAAGAACCCAGTCCACACCCTTTTTTGTTACCCGATAGCGCACACGGCCATCAGAAAATAAAAATCCCTCTGATAGAAGGTCTTTGATGTATTCTGAGACTGCCTGGGGGGTTATGCCGATCTTTTCCGCAATCTCTCTCTGTCTGACATCTGGCTGGTGCGCCGCTTGGCCATAGCGTAGTTCAAGTCCGACTCTTCGCTATAGATAAAGGCCGGCAGCCACAGGTTCGGGCCGGAATTCACGCGCCAGCTATCGAAATGGAAATAGTAATTGGTGCGCGAGCTGCCACTGTAAGCGCCGTTGAACCGGATGATGTGGAAATCCTGATCCTCGACCCAGATGCGCCCGGCGAAGCGCCCTTTGCCCGCTTTGGGCAGAGGGGTCACGTCGAACACAAGGGTGCGCACCTCGCCGAGAAACTCGCGCCGCACGTAGTCGAACTTGTAGTGCCCTTTGTCAAACCCGTTCGTGTCTATATAGATCATCTGCAGGAACCCACGTGGCAGATACTCCATCGAGAGCGAGAACATGTTTCCGAGTCCGCCGAAGATCTTCTTGACGCCACTGCTGCTATCTCCCTCCGTCAGCGGTTCCAAATCGACCCCCTTCGCGAGTACGGCCCGGCCCAGAAAATATCTGTCACCGGCCGGGATGGGCCCCAGATCTTTATCCCCTTTGAGGTTTTGAATGTATGTCTCCACCAAAGGGGAATACGAGCGGAGCGAATTCATCTGCGTCTGCTCCTGGCTAATGATGCGGCTCACCACCTGGTCCAATGTGCTAATTTGCTGAGCTGCCGCACGCAGCGGCAGGGCACTTAGCGCCAGAACCACCAATACTGTCTTCAGAATGCGCATAGCTCCTCCGAACTTTGGTTGAACGTCAGTACGCCATTTGAAACACAATGTGAATCACCGCTGGAAAATCGACCGGCTGCCCGCGCGAAAGCGCAGGTTTGTACTTGATTTGTTCGGCCGCCCGAATGGCCGCCTCATCCAGCCCGTGCCCAAGACCCTTGACTATTCGATTGACATGCACCTGATTGCCTGATGCCGGGAAAACCACATCCAGCAGGACTTCTCCTTCGAGGTTCAGCTTAAGCGCTTCTGCCGAGTACATCGGTTTCGGCTTGGCCAAAATCACAACCGGCTCAACAACCGGGGCATCGTCCGCCTTCTTCCTTGGCGGTTCGATGACCTGATCGTTCAGGTTGGCAAAGCCCGTTGACTGCACGGCCATGACTCGCCGCGCACTGCCTGTAGGCGGGATCGCCACGCCATTGCCAAATCCCGTGCTGGCGACCGTACCTCTCGCTCCTTTAGCTCCGCCCGTGCCGTTTCCGTACCCGGGACCCCCAGGCAGTGCCGGAGAACCGAACTGCGCGATATTGGCACGCTTGTTCGGGTCACCAGGGCCGGAGAGGCCATTGGGATCACCAAACCCGCCCGTCTGGATCTTGTCAATTGGCTTGTCGATCGTTGCAGGCGCCGAGCTGCCGCTCGTCATCATGCCGGTTTTCACTGGTTCGCGCGGCCGGGCCGGTTGGTTATTCGCCAGCTCCAGCTTCACCGGCTGAAATGTTTCGTTGACCTTCGGAAGCTCAACTTCTTTCACCAAGCGCGGCTTCGGCTTGGGCGCCTCGATCCTCGGAGCGAACAGCTTGGCCACATCTGGCTTTGGAGCAGGCTGCTCGACCGGAGGAGGCGGTTCCACTTTTTTGATCTTCGCCACTGGAATCTTGCGTGGTGGCGGAGGAGCAGGAATTTCGAGCGGTGGTCCCGCAATTTCCGTCACCATAAACATGGCTTTCGGAATCATCTGCACAGGAAACAGTTGCGGAACCAAGACCACAAACGCCACCAGGGCTACCTGGATAACCAGACTGGTTCCCATTGCGCTCATGCGCGGCTTGGTATTGGGCAACAAGGAGAATCGTGCGCTGACCGGCTTATTTCCGACCATGACCTTCCATGCTTGGGGATTCGGGCCGGCTGCGCTGGTGCCGGGCCGGGGTGGGAGACTCCCTTGCGTGAATTGGTGCGCCATCGTTGTCATCATATGGTCATGTCGCCTATCTAAGAGAGTTCCGAGCGCGCAGGGACAGCCTTCCGCTTGTGATTTTCACGAGCGAGGCTGGCGCTGCTACGTACGGTACCAATGTACTGGGCTGGACCGGGTGTCTATATAGGACTTTTGTACTACTGTTGCCTAAATGCCACTTAAGCGTTACGTCCCCGTGAAAATCGCCAACAGTGCGGCCGGGAGAGCGATTTGGAGGCGGCAAAGCCATCGAACGCTCGAGCCAGATTCATCGGCGAGGGCTGGAAACCTGCCACAAAGTGTAGCACCCCCACCCACCTTAGACAAGAATCCTGTTTACTGGCAAGAGGTTGCCCGCCAAGCCTGCTCTCCACGGCATAGGGCCCCGAAGTACAGCCTTCGAAACACGCACAATTGAGCTGAAGTGCCTCTATTTTGGGAGTCTGTAGGGGAAGGAACGTGCCGGATCGGCCTGACTCGCTGCCCGGACATGCATAGTTATGATCGAGACTTGTTCCCAATTTTCTCGCGTTTCAAGTTAGGATGATCTCGCTGAGATGTTGCCGATAGCCATTCACGCCGCCCGCGCGCTGACACCGTTCGAGGAGATTTCCGACGCCGTCGTAGTGGTTCAGGGGAGCAAGATCTCCGCTGTAGGCCAGCGGGGGATGGTCGCGGTGCCGCGCGGCGCGCGCGAGATCGCTGCCCGGGGGAAGACCATTGTCCCGGGCTTTGTGGACGTCCATATCCACGGCGCGGGCGGCCACGATGTGATGGAAGGCACGCGCGAAGCGCTTGAAATCATAGTGGCAACCGTCGCACGATATGGCACAACTTCATTGCTGGCGACCACCGTGACTGCCAGCGAGATGCAAACCTGCCGCAGTGTGGCAGGCATTGCTCGCTTCATCTTCGCCACAGGACTGTCCCCTGTGCGCGAACTCGGCGCTGAAATCCTCGGCATTCACTTCGAAGGCCCGTTCATCAGCCATACCCGGCGGGGTGTGCATCCGGCCGAATGGATCGCTGCCCCTTCGCCCGCGCTGCTGTCACGGTTTCTCGAAGAAGCGCAGGGCACGGGAGAAATACTAACGCTTGCGCCAGAGCTGCCCGGAGCATTGGAACTGATCGCGGCGGCACGCAAGGCCGGTCTGGTGGTGTCGCTCGGACATACTGACGCGAGCCACGAACAGGCCCAGGCCGCAATAGCGGCGGGGGCCCGGCACGCCACCCACGTTTTCAATGCCATGCGCCCCTTCTCCCACCGTGACACCGGCGTGGTCGGCGCCGTGTTGACCTCACCCGATGTGAGCGCCGAGCTGATTGCGGACGGCGTTCATGTAGACGCAGCGGCAATGCGCATGCTCCTGGACCTCAAGACGCCGGAGCGGGTGATCCTGGTCAGCGACGGCACGGCGGCCACCGGAATGCCCGACGGTAAGCATCAACTCGGAACGTTCGAAGTGACGGTTTCGGGAGGGGTCTGCCGCAATGCGGAAGGTAAGCTCGCTGGAAGCACGCTCACGCTCGACCGCGCGTTGCGCAACATCGTTGCGCTGGGCGTCCCGCTGGCCTCGGCTCTCCGCATGGTGACGGCGAACCCTGCACGGCAACTCGGGCTTGGCTCGCGCAAGGGCGTGCTCGCTGCTGGCGCAGACGCCGATCTCGTCTTTCTCGATGCTAATCTTGAAATCTCCGGTGTGATGACTCGCGGGGCAGGACTTTCTTAGAAAGCCTCCGCGCATTTCTCCCCGCTGTCCCTCAACCTACACAGCCTGAAGGCCGTGCACTACACTATAGATTCAGAGAAGTTTCAATGGGACACACAAGCGGCCCATATCTTTAATCTTCACGCCTGGTCCTCCACGTGAATCGGCAACCGCCAAAAGCATACTGCGCAGTGCCCGGGCCATCGGCGGCAGGGAAAGCTCGCCGCCGTTACTTGTTCAGTGGGATGCATAATTCAGAAGACAGCAGATAAGGGTCAAAGGGGCTGCAAGCGAAGTACCGATCGCCGACCTTGATCGTCGGCACCTTTCGGCGGCCATCGTTGACTTCCAGGACGAGTTCCTCGGCATCGGGCTCCTCGTCGATATTTACTTCCGAGAAGTCCACGCCGCGTTCCTTCAGAAATTTCTTGGCGCGGCGGCAGTCCACGCACCAAGTCGTGCTGAACATCGTGATTTCTTCCATAGGCAATTGGATGTTACCGCGTTCTGAAGGATGCGATGGGCAGTTAGGATGCCGCATGACCAGAATCGGCAACAGAGGGTACGCCGGCCTTCGCGGCCACCTGCAATCGCACCTGAGCGCGCTCTAGCGCCTCTTCAGCGCGTTTCCAATCCACGTTGGGGTCGTTCGGAGCCGCCAGGCGCTTCTGGGCGCGGTCGCGAGCGGCTTGCGCGCGAGGCACGTCAATCTCCTCCACGCGCTCCGCGCTGTCCGCAAGGACGATGACACGATCGGCCAGCACTTCCACAAACCCGCCCATCGACGTGCATGAATATGTGCGGCTGCCGGCGTGGTAGCTGAGCTCGCCGATGCCCATCTCGGCGAGCAGCGGAGTGTGTCCAGCAAGCACGCCGATGTATCCGCCGCGCACGGGGATCTGCGCTCCGCTCACCGTTTCGCGCACGACCAAGCGCGCCGGCGTCACCACTTCGAGTGTGAACTTTTCAGGCAGCATGTTCTATCGTGTCTCGCACGTTATGACTCGTCACCAGTCACTGCATTACGCCGTCGCCGACATTTTCCCGGCCTTCTCGCGTACCTCTTCGATTGTCCCGACCATGTAGAACGCCTGCTCGGGGACGTCGTCGTGCTTGCCTTCGACAATTTCCTTGAACCCGCGCACGTTGTCGGCAATCTTCACGTACTTGCCTTCGAGACCCGTGAACTGCTGCGCGACGAACATGGGCTGCGAGAGGAATTTCTCGATCTTTCGCGCGCGCGCCACAGCCTGTTTGTCATCGTCCGAGAGTTCTTCGATGCCCAGAATCGCGATGATATCCTGCAGGTCCTTGTAGCGCTGCAGCACGCCTTTCACAGCGCGCGCCACGTTGTAATGCTCTTCGCCGACGATGCGCGGGTCAAGAATGCGCGAATAGCTGGCCAGCGGATCAACCGCCGGATAAATGCCGCGCTCGACGATCTGCCGGCTGAGATTCGTGGTCGCGTCCAGATGCGAGAAGGTCGCGGCCGGAGCCGGGTCCGTGTAATCATCGGCGGGCACATAAATCGCCTGCACCGATGTAATCGATCCGCGCTTGGTCGAAGTGATGCGCTCCTGGAGCTCGCCAATCTCCGTGTTCAGATTCGGCTGATATCCCACGGCTGAAGGCATGCGGCCAAGCAGCGCGGATACTTCCGAGCCCGCCTGAACGAACCGGAAGATGTTATCGATGAACAGCAGCACATCCAGCCCTTCTTCGTCACGGAAATATTCCGCCACGGTCAGGCCGGTCAATCCCACGCGCAAGCGCGCACCGGGCGGTTCCGTCATCTGTCCGTAAATCAGCGCGGCGCGCGATTTTTCCGAGTTGCCCGGCACCACGACGCCCGATTCCTGCATTTCCAGCCAGAGGTCGTTGCCTTCTCGCGTTCGCTCGCCCACGCCGGCAAATACCGACACGCCGCCGTGCTTCAGCGCTACGTTGTGGATCAGCTCCTGAATCAGAACCGTCTTGCCTACACCCGCCCCGCCGAACAGCCCGATCTTGCCGCCCTTGAGGTACGGCTCGAACAGGTCCACTACCTTGATGCCGGTCTCAAACATTTCGAGGGTCGTGGACTGATCTTCGAGCGAGGGCGCCGGCCGATGAATCGGATAGCGCTTTTCCGTTTGGATTGGCCCAAGGCCATCCACGGGCTCACCCAGCACATTCATCACGCGCCCCAGCGTAGCCCGCCCCACCGGAACCGAGATCGGTCCGCCCAAATCGATCGCTTTCATACCGCGCACGACCCCTTCGGTTGCGGTCATCGCGACAGTGCGCACCCGTCCTTCGCCCAAGTGCTGCGCGACCTCCGCGACGATATTGATCGCCGCCGGCCCCTCAAAACCGTCGCTGGTGATCCGCACCGCGTTGTGAATTTCGGGCAAGTGATGCTCGGCGAATTGCACGTCCACGACCGGGCCGATGACCTGAACGACGTGGCCGATGTTTTCTGTCTCATGTTGCGCCATCTGTGGCTCCTTGTTTCCGAGTAATTCGTGATTTGTGAGTCGTAATTCGTGAAACCCTCAACCTTTTGTCGCCCGAATGCGGTTATTCAGAGACCGTCCCAGAGCATTGATAGTTGCCCGACAAAACACGAATCACAAATCACGGTTCACGAATCACGACTTTACCCCGCCGACGCCGCGCCGCTTACAACTTCGATGATCTCTCGCGTAATCGCCGCCTGGCGCACCTTGTTCATGTGCAGCGTCAGCGCGTCGATCACGTCGGAGGCGTTGCTGGTGGCTGATTCCATCGCCGTCATACGCGCAGCGTGCTCCGCAGCGGAGGTTTCAGCCAGCATGCGGTAAATCTGCATCTCGACGTAGCGTGGCACCAGCTTGTTAAAGATTTCCGCCGCTGGCTGCTCATAGATGTAGTCCACCGCGTCGGCCGACGACGCCGGCGGGGAGTTTTTCCCCGGGGTGGCTAGCGCTGCACGCTCGAGCGGGAGCAATTTTTCGACCCGCAGGGTCTGCATCAACACGTTCCTATATTCATTATAAATCAAATAGACCGAGTCCGCCTGATGGGCTTCGTAGATCTTCATCACCTCGGCGGCGATTTCCCTGGCTTTTCCGAGATCGGCGCGCGTCGTGACGTCCACGTATTCAGCGGCAATTTTCCAGGAACGTTTGCGGAAGGAATCGCGGCTTTTCTTCGCGATGGCGATCACTTCCACCGACTTGTCATTTTTCTCTCGCAAGAACTCGAACGCGCGCCGCAGCACATTCGCGTTGAACGCCCCGCACAGGCCGCGCTCCCCGGAGGTCACCAGCACAAGCACACGTTCTTCGGGGCGCTGCGCCAGCAGCGGGAACTGCTCGGGATTCTCGATGCGCGACATCGCCGAGCGCAGCACTTCGCGGATTCCCCCGGCGTAGGGCCGCAGTGAAAGGGCCGTTTCCTGCGCGCGCCGGAGCCGCGCCGCCGCAATGAACTTCATCGCGCGAGTAATCTGCTGCGTGTTCCTGACTGAACGGATACGCCGCCGGAAATCGAGAAGTGTGGGCATGGGAAGGTTCCGCTCGCCGGACTAGGCTCGGGGCGCCACCACGCCGGGCTGGAAGCGCTCCTTGAATTCCCCGATCGCGCGCTTGAGTTCCGCGCGTGCGTCGTCGGTGATTTGCTTTTTCTGCGCAATCTGCGCCAGCAGCGCGCCGTACCCCGTGCGCACGAACTCGATCAGGCCGTGCTCAAAACGCTGGATGTCGCTCACCGCGACGTCGTCCAGTAAGCCGCTGGTGCCTGCGAAGATCACGAGCACCTGCTCTTCCACCGAGAGCGGCGAGAATTGCCCTTGTTTGAGAATTTCAGTCAGCCGCTGCCCTCGCGCGAGCTGCGCCTGCGTGGCTTTGTCGAGCTGCTCGGAGCCGAACTGGGCAAACGCCGCGAGTTCGCGGTACTGCGCTAGATCGAGCCGCAGAGATCCAGCCACTTGCCGCACGGCTTTGATCTGCGCATTGCCGCCGACGCGGCTCACCGAGAGACCCACGTTGATCGCGGGCCGGATGCCGCTATTGAACAGGTCGGCTTCGAGATAAATCTGCCCGTCGGTAATCGAAATCACATTGGTCGGGATGTAGGCCGAGACGTCGCCTGCCTGTGTCTCAATGACGGGCAGCGCGGTGAGAGAGCCTGCGCCCAGCTTGTCGTTCAGCTTCGCCGCGCGCTCCAGCAAACGCGAGTGGAGATAGAACACGTCGCCCGGGAACGCTTCGCGGCCCGGAGGGCGGCGCAGCAGCAGCGAGATTTCGCGGTAGGCCTGCGCGTGTTTCGAAAGGTCGTCGTAGAAGCAGACGGCATGGCGGCCGGAATCGCGGAAATACTCGCCCATCGCGCAGGCGGCGTACGGCGCGATGTATTGCAGCGTTGCGGGCTCGGTGGCCGATGCCGCGACGACGATGGTGTAGTCCATTGCGCCCGCGTCCGTCAGTATCTTTACCACCTGCGCGATCGTCGAGCGCTTTTGCCCGATCGCGCAGTAGATGCAGATCATGTCGCCGCCCTTTTGGTTCAGGATCGTGTCCAGAATGATGGCGGTCTTGCCTGTCTGGCGGTCGCCAATGATCAGCTCGCGTTGCCCGCGGCCGATCGGAATCATCGAGTCGATGGCCTTGATGCCGGTCTGCAGCGGCTCGCGCACCGGTTGCCGGTCCACAACGCCCGGAGCGATGCGCTCAATCGGGATGCGCTTGTCGGTCGCAATGGGACCCTTGCCGTCCAGCGGCAATCCCAACGGGCTGACGACGCGGCCCACCATCGCTTCGCCGACCGGCGCGGACATGATCGTGCCCGTGCGCTTGACTGTATCGCCTTCCTGAATCAGCGTGTATTCGCCGAGCAGCACGGCGCCGACCTGATCTTCTTCGAGGTTGAGCGCGATGCCGAACACATCATGCGGGAACGACAGCATTTCGCCGGACATCGCCTTTTCCAGGCCGTAGATGCGCGCGATGCCGTCGCCCACGGAAATGACCGTGCCGACTTCTTCCACGGCGACAGCCTGCTCGTAGTTGGCGATCTGCGCCTTTAGAATCTTTGTGATTTCATCCGCTTTGATCGAAGCCATCCCCGCTCCTATTCCGAAATCATCCGGGCGCGCAGGCGATCCAGTTGCGCGCGCACCGTTCCATCATAAATCGTCGAACCGATTCTCACCACCGCGCCACCAATCAGCGCGGCATTCGTCGTGAACCGCGCTTGAACCTTCCGATCGGTGAGCTTCGCTAGCGCGACGTCAAGTTCCGCGCGCTCCTCGGCCGTCAAATCCGCAGCGGAGGTCACCGTGGCCTGTGTGATCCCCTGCCGTGCGTCGAGCAACGCGCTGAAGGCCTGCTCGATTTCAATCAGCAACCCCGCGCGCCGCTGGTCCACGATCACAAAAAGATAGTTGCGCAGCGTGCGGCTCGCGCCCATTCGCTCAACCAATTGCTCGATAACGGCATGTTTGCCCGCCCGAGCAATCGAGGGGTTTGAGAGAAATGCGTGCAACTCGACCGATTCGCGGACCATCGCCGCAAACGCCGCCAGTTCCTGTTTCACCTGTTCGGCTTGCTTGTTCTCGATCGCGACGTCGACCAGCGCGCCCGCATACCGCTCCGCCAGCGCCTTCAATTTGCGCTCCTTCCGAGTTCTCCCATGAATGCGTGGAACATTCTCGCGCGGACCTCTGCGTTCATCCGGGAATTCACAAGGGCTCCAGCGCGCTCCACAGCCATCGAAGCCGCCAGCACCCGCAACTCCTGCTGCGCGGCCCGCTCGGAGGAGGCCAACTCCCCGCGTGCAGCCTGCTTGATCTTTTCGATCTCAACACGCCCCGAAGCGCGCAGCCGCTCGGCTTCGGCAGCCGAATCGCGCCCCGCTGCTTCGTGCAACTCCGCTACTTCCTGGTCGAGCCGCGCTATTTTTGCCTCCACCTCGCGCAGTTCGCGGTCCGCCTGGACCTTCACCACCGTGGCTTCGTCGATGCTTGCCGCGATGGACTTCGCGTTGTCGCGGAAGAATGTTCCGCCGTGCTTGGCGATCAGGTAGCCGGCGCCGCCGAAAACAAGAAGAAAATTGAGCCAGCGGAAAACTGCTCCCGTTGTGGACTCGGCAGGATCCTGCTCGGCAGCTTCAGCGGCCAGCACCGGAAACACGGCAAGGAAAATAATCAGGAACCCGCCCGCTACGAGCGATAGCGCGCGCCGCCAGGATTTCATCGAGGCTCCCCGCGCCGGGGACTGCCCGGGCCGGAAGGCCCTCCAGCGAGGATGGCTTCGGCAATTTCGCCGGCCAGCAGACCGCTCGATTGTTCAAGCTGCACACGCGCCGCTTCCACATCCGCCGCGAGGGAGTTCTTCGCCGCCTGTAACTCCTGTTGCGCAGCAAGGCGCGCCGCGTGCACGGCATTCTGGCGTTCGTCCAGGACGAGGCGGCGATATGATTCCTGCTCGGCAAAAATTTCGCCGCGAACCTTCCGTAGCGCTTCTTTATACGCGCGCAGCTTTTCCTGCACGGCCGCGCGGCTCGATTCCGCTTCCTGTCGCGCGCCATCTGCTCGTTTATGGCGCTCTGCGAGGACGCGCTCGATTGGCGTAAAAAAGCTCCAGCGCAGGAATAAATAGAAAAGGAAAACGAAGATGACGGTCGGCACAGCCGCCAGGAACAACTCGCCGAGTTGGTTTAGGATCTCCACCGTTTATTCTGGGGGCCATCCGAGAATGCCCGCCAGTACGTCTTCTCCGGACAATGTGAGGTACGCGCCTGCCCTGCAGGCTTCTCCTCGTCTGAACAAAGGTTTGATTTTATAGCATTGGATCGCATTTCGCACAAGCCCCACTGAGCCTTTGCAAGCCGGGTTGGATTGTAAGAGCGAAGGCGTTGTCAAGGCACACTTTTCCTGGAAACGATTGCACCACCCTCCGTAAGACGATCATGAAGCAGGCGCAGAGATGCGGATACTTCTCCGGCATGTCTTGAAAACCTCATTCAGCGCGCACCGGAAGCGCACGCGGCGGCGTTACTGCCCGGCCGCTTCCTTTTGCTGTTTTTCGCGCTGCTCGCGCAGGACCGCTTTACGCGACAGGCGAATCTTGTTGCCCTCGATGGCGAGCACTTTGACAAGCACCTGGTCGCCCAGTTTCAGTTCGTCCCGGACTTCGCGGATACGTTGTTCGGCAATTTCGCTGATGTGCAGCAGACCGTCGGTACCCGGAAAAATCTCCACGAATGCACCGAAGTCCGCCAGCCGAACCACTTTGCCAAGATACGTCTTGCCGATTTCGGCTGAGGCGGTGACCTCGCGAATCATTTGTAGCGCCTGGTCGGCGGCGGGGCCGCTGTTTGCGAAGACATGCACCTTGCCATCATCCATGACGTCGATCTTGACGCCGGTCACTTCGATGATCGAGCGGATTTTCTTCCCGCCTGGGCCGATCAGGTCGCGGATCTTGTCGGTCGGGATCTGCAACAGGTAGAGCCGCGGGGCATAGATCGACATCTTGTCGCGCGGCGTCGAAATCGTCTGGTCCATGATGTCCAGGATATGCAGACGCGCGCGCCGCGCCTGCTCAAGCGCCTGCCGCATCAAAGCCACACTGATGCCCCCGACCTTGATGTCCATCTGCAGCGCGGTGATTCCGGCCCGCGTTCCAGCGACTTTGAAGTCCATATCGCCGTAGTGATCTTCCGCGCCGGCGATGTCGGTCAGCACGGCCGCCTTGTCGCCTTCGACCACCAGGCCCATGGCGATGCCCGCGCAGGCCGCGCGAATCGGCACCCCGGCGTCCATCAGAGCGAGCGATCCGCCGCAGACGGTGGCCATGGAAGAAGAACCGTTCGATTCCAGGATGTCTGATACCAAACGCATGGCGTACGGGAAGTCGGCTTCCGGCGGAAGCAGGTTCAACAACGCACGTTCGGCCAGTGCGCCGTGCCCGATCTCGCGGCGGCCCGGTCCGCGCAGGAATTTCACCTCGCCGACGGAAAAAGGCGGAAAGTTGTAGTGCAGCATGAAACGTTTGAACGCTTCGTCCTCGAATAGCAGGTCGAGGCGCTGCTTGTCCTCTTTCGTGCCCAGAGTGGTCGTCGCCAGCGCCTGGGTTTCACCGCGGGTGAACAGTGCCGAGCCGTGGGCGCGCGGCAAAACTCCGACTTCACACGTAATCTGGCGAATTTGATCGAACGCGCGCGCGTCCGGCCGCCTGTGGCGCTCGAGGATATCCTCGCGGAAATAGCGTTCGCGCAGCCGCTCAAACGCCCGAGCCGCAAGCGTGCGCTTCTCGTCTTCCTCTTCCGGAATCGATTCGAGGATTTCTTTCCTCACTTCATCGATGCGTTGGTAGCTTTCCTTTTTCGGGTATTTCGCCGTGTCCAGCGCGTCGTGCAGACGCCCGCCGTATTTTTGTTCGATTTCCTTGGCGAGGGCTTCGTCAAACGGCAGCACGGGCACGGTAACCTTGTTCGGCTTGACCTTGTCGTGCAACTCGCGGATTGCTCGGATGATGAGCTTGACCTGGTCATGCCCGAATTGCAGCGCGTCCGCGACCGCGTCTTCGCTGACTTCGATCGCGCCCGCTTCGATCATCACGATGGCCTGCTCCGTTCCGACAACTACGATGTTCAATAAGCTCGTTTTCTGTTCGGCAACCGTCGGGTTTGCGACCAGCTTGCCCTCGAGCAATCCGACTCGCACCGCCGCCACAGGTGTCGTGAATGGCAGGTCGGAAATGAATGCCGCCGCGGAAGCGCCCGTGATCCCGATCATGTCCGGATCGTTCTCGCTGTCGGCCGAAAGCACCATGGCTACGATTTGCGTCTCGTTGCGCCACGCTTCAGGGAACAGCGGACGCAACGGGCGGTCGATCATCCGCGAAGTCAGGATTTCGCGCTCCGAGGGGCGCCCTTCACGCTTGAAAAAACCGCCGGGGATCTTCCCGGCTGAATAGGTATATTCCCGATAGTCCACTGTGAGGGGGAGAAAGTCCCGGTCATTCGGCCTGTTATCCATGCAGGCCGTAACGAGCACGACGGTATCGCCGTACCGCGCCAGGACGGCGCCGTTGGCTTGCCTGGCCACTTTCCCGGTTTCAAGCGTCAGCGTGCGTCCGCCGACCTCGACTGTAACCTGATGGGGAGCTGGAGCTACTTGCGACATATCTTAAAGTCCTTTCGCTTGCCCGCCGCGCCCCGAATCATCGGACAATGCGCGTGCGGAAAGCTATTCGAGTGCGGGAGTGATGCTTCCCGTTTTGTTTGGAAGAGAATGACGGAGACAGCAGCGAGAGGAAGGCCGGAGCCCGCCTACAAAAAAAGCGGACGGGCGATTTTGCCCACATGCCGCCAAATACTCCCACGATCCCGCGAAGGCTCGGAGATTCTGTTGGCGCGATCGCGCTGCCCGCTCGGACAGCAGTTACTTGCGCAAACTAAGGCGTTCGACAATCTCGCGATACCGATCCGGATTACGACGGTTGAGGTAGTCTAGCAGCCGCCGGCGCTTGTTGACCATCATGATCAGCCCGCGTCGCGATGCGTGGTCCTTCAGGTGCGACTTCAGATGCATCGTCAGGTAGGTGATGCGTTCGCTCAATAATGCAATCTGGACTTCCGGTGAGCCTGTATCTTTAACTTCCCTGCGATACTGCTCGATCAACACTGACTTGGCTTCTCTCAAGTCGTCCTCTCCGCCGAACCCACTGAACTTTACTCTCGTTTCGTCTTCTCTTCGACCTAACGAGCCTATCATACGCGCATAGTCTCATGCAAAATCTTTCTGCCGGCCATCGGCTACGGCAACGGCGCTTCGGCGCAACCGCGTCCGGCCCATGAAATGGTTCCCAGCGCGCTACTTCTCGCGAATCAGGGAAAGGAATTCTTCGCGTGTCTGCACGTTCTCCCGGAACGCACCCAGCATGGCGCTGGTTATGGTCTGCGAGCTTTGCTTTTCGACACCTCGCATCACCATGCAGAGATGCCGCGCTTCAATCACCACGCCCACGCCGAGCGGCGCAATTTTCTGTTGGATCCCGTTCGCTATTTGGTCGGTCAGCCGTTCCTGGAGCTGCAGCCGCCGCGCGAACATGTTCACCAGCCGCGGAATCTTGGATAGCCCAACCACTTTCTTGTCCGGAATATACGCCACGTGGCACTTCCCGAAAAACGGGAGCATGTGATGCTCGCACATACTGTAAATCTCGATGTCCTTCACCAGCACCATCTGGTTGTAGCACGTACTGAACATCGCGCCGTTCAAAACCTTTTCCGGATCCTGGAGATAGCCGCTGGTCAGGTACCGCAACGCCTTCTCAAACCTCTCGGGCGTGTGCCGCAAGCCATCGCGGTCCGGGTCTTCGCCAATCAAGCGGAGTATCCGCCGCACCAGATCGGCAACGGATTCGGATGTCCCCGCGCTGCCTGGCTCGGCCAGCGCAAGTTCTTCGGTACGCTTCATTTTCTCAGTCATCGGCTGCTCCCGGCGGGTTCCCCCGTATATTCAAAACTGTTCAGGCTGGTTTCTTCCAGACGCACGCGTTCGAGTCTTGCGCGGGGAAAACCGCGCAGGCGGTTAAAAATCTCGATGCAGAGATTTTCGGTTGTCGGCACGCGCTCACGGAATTCAGGAATCTCTTCATTCAGATATTTGTGATCGAACGGCTCGAGCACTTCGCATGTGACGAACGCGTCCAAGTCACTCAAATTTGCGATCATCCCGGTTGCAGGATCAACCGGACCCGAGACGGCCACTTCGACGACGTAGTTGTGGCCGTGCCCGTACGGATTATTGCATTTGCCATAGATGCGCTTGTTCTCTTCCTCGCCAAGTTGCGCGCTATGGAGGCGATGTGACGCCGCAAAACAATACCGCCGCGCCAGTTGGAGCTTCATCGCGCTCCTCCCGCGCCGTTACCTTCGCCATAGCAATCGACGAACAGGTCGGGCGTTTCATAGAGGCGCACGCGGTGCAAACTTCCGCGTGTGATCTTCGGCTCAAGCAGCCGCCAGATCACCGTGGCGATGTTCTCGCACGTCGGAATCTGTCCGCATAGCTCCGGAACCTCGTAGTTGAGAAAACGGTGATCCATCCGGTCGGTCACTTCGCGCTGCAAAATGTCCTTCAGCTCCTTGAGGTCAAGCACCATGCCGGTCGCCGGATCCGGATCCCCTGCCACCGTTACTTCGAGCACGTAGTTGTGCCCGTGGCCGTGCGGGTTATTGCATTTCCCGAAGATACGACGGTTCTCCTCCGCCGAAAACGCCTGGTTGTGGTAGAGATGCGACGCCGAGAACTCGATTTTGCGTGTCAGATAAATCATGGAGCGAAGGAAATCGTCCTCAAGGTTTCCGGCTGCCTGAGCTGAAGCTGTTCTCAGCGGCCCGGGGTGCTGACCGGATATTCGCGGCCCCTCCACCTAACGCGCCCTTGCGCGTAGCGCCATTCCGAGGTGAGCAGCGCCGCTGCATAGAGCGCGACCGCTGGCATATAGTATAGAGTATGCGAGGCCGGAAAACGATTCCGCCGGAGTGCAACGGCATACGCCACATGGCGCCCTGCCAGCAGGACTCCTCCCAGCACTCCCAGAAACAAATGCAGGCGGGTAAGCAGCAGTAACACCAGGGGTATCCACGGGACGACTCCGCGCAGTTCACGACCCACCGCGCGCGGCGTCCCACCCATCAGTGGATATAGATTCTTCGTCCAGCCCTGCCACATCTCCCCGAACGTCCGGTACATCCTTACACGCATGATTCCATGCCCCGAGACAAAATGCAGGCGTATTCCGGCCTGTTTGGCGAGCCGCGCCAGCGCCACGTCTTCGAGCACCTCGCCCGCCACGGCTGCATGTCCCCCAATCCGCGCGTAATCCACCCGCCGGATCAGCAGATACTGCCCGCTGGCCGCCGCCACTTCCGGCAAATCGGGATCATTCACGGCATCGTAGGAGAATTTCTGTCCGAGACGCGTATAGACGAACGGGATCAGCGCCCGCTCCCACCATGTGCGCGTTTCCTGTTCCGGCGAATAGGATACCAGGCCAGCGCCAGCAGCCGCCGCGTCGGCAAGCGCGTGCGCCGTCGAGCCGGGCAGGTGCACGCCATCGGCATCGGTGAACAGCAGCCAATCCCCCGTTGCTTGTGCCGCGCCCAGCGAAACGGCATAGTTTTTCCCCGTCCAGCCGCTGGGTATCGCCTGCGTTTCGAGGACACGCAATTGCGTGTGGCGCGAGGAGAGCCGGGAGAGTTGTGCCGCCGTACCGTCGCTGGACTGGTCGTTGATAACGAATATCTCCTTGATTTCCGGCTGAGCGGCCAGCGACTCAACGGCGGGCGTGATCGTAGCTTCCTCATTGCGAGCGGGCACGATGGCGGAAACACTTGGGATGGGATTCATCGGCTGCTTGGGGCGGCAAATCGGCTCGCATGGAACCGAGCGAGAAGGTATTATAAAGATTGGAGCGGAATCGTTGAAGCATAAAATCCTCGGTCCTCTGGGTTTGATCCTGGCAGCAGGGGTTGTGTTTTCATTCTTTCTGCCAAGCTATCGCCACGGCGAAGCCAGCCTTGCCGGAAGCAAAGCCAAAGATTTTGCACTTCAGATCCCAGGCGCGTCGCACCTGGCTGACCTGCGCGGCAAGGTCGTGGTCCTCAATTTCTGGGCATCGTGGTGCCCGCCTTGCGTCGAAGAAACCCAATCGCTCAATCGCCTGCAGCAGGCAATTGCGGCGAAGGGAGGCGTCGTTCTCGGCGTGAGCGTCGATGAAGACGCCGCCGCATACAACAAATTCCTTCAAGACAACCACGTAATCTTCCCCACCTACCGTGACGCCACCAAGAAGAGTGCCGTGGATTACGGGACGACCATGTTTCCGGAAACCTATCTGATCGACCGCGAAGGCCGCTTCGCGCGAAAGATCGTAGGCCCGCAGGATTGGCAGTCGCCCGAAATCATGCGTTCGATCGACTTCGTGCTGAATCAAAAGTGAAATCCGAACAGACCTACTTGGCGCTTCGCGCAAATCTCTAATGGCGTCATTCCGAGCGCAGCGAGGAATCTCTCTTACGGACGCGCAAGAAAAGAGGGATTCCTCATCGCTTCGCTCTTCGGAATGACGGCTTGGCTTGGTTTCGAGTGCTAAGATACTGAAGCATCAGTACGGACGAGATCATCCATTCAGATTGATTCAGCCAGTTGGTGCAGGTAGCGGAGTTCATCACAAAGGCCCCGCCCTCCCAATAGCGAAGGGCAGGCCATCCCGTAATTTGGACTTCAATGCCTGACCATCACCGGACCTCCCGCCAAAGAAGGTTTCATGCGATAATCTGCCCTCACTATGAGCCGCAAGGTTATTAACAATTGAGGACTTTATTCTCAGATATTGGTCTACCTGTTCTAGATGGGATCATTGCTTCGTTTTGCTTCGCAGGCATTATTGCGATATCGCGATTCATCTATCTAAGATCGAGGCGGCGGCAATTCAAGAAGGTCTTTGGCCTGAAGGCGAAAGAGTACTACTTGATTTACGCAGCTTTGGAAGTTCACCCATCGGTAGTCAGTGCTATTCATACTATCAGCCCGCAATTGGCAAGATTTCCTCTCGCCAAGCCAGGTCAGCCCACGATGGCTTTCTCAGCGCAAAAGGTTGTAAGTACCTGTGAAATCCGTGCTGTTTCCTACCTGGAATCAACATTGAGCAAGAATGCTGGAATCACTGCGCACACCATTGCCGATGATTCCATTGTTCAAAAACTTGATCTGGATTTCGTCTCGCTCGGAGCTACTTCAAACCTCAAGACGGCCGACATATTTGGAAACGCTGCAAACAAGCTTGTTGACTACGATCCTCAAAAAGGATTTTTTGTCCTAAAGACGAACAGCAAGCCAATATGCACTCCTCGTCCAGGCTACGATTATGGAATTCTCCTCAAGATTAATCCAACACAATTCCCACGAAGAACATGGATAGCGTCCGCCGGGTGGGGTGAATGGGGTACCTCTGGAGCTGCTTGGTACCTCGCGAACAAGTGGAAGGAAATCGCTGAGAAGGTTCAAAAAGACCAGTCTTTTGTGTGCGTGATCGAAGTGCGGTCAGGTCAAGATGAATCTGCAAGTTTGATCAGCATGCATATTTGAGAACTGGCGTTGCCGGGTGTCGCATCCTTGCGGAGCATGGGTGCGACTCTCAATTTGAGAAATCCATATCATGCAGGAAGATTGATCCGTCGCAGGCGCAACGCATTGGTGATGACCGAAACCGAGCTGAAGCTCATGGCCGCTGCCGCGATCATCGGACTGAGCAGCAGGCCGAAGAACGGGTAGAGAATTCCCGCCGCGATGGGCACGCCGAGGGAGTTGTAAACAAATGCGAAAAAGAGGTTCTGCTTGATATTTCGCATCGTCGCCCGGCTCAAGGAGCGCGCGCGAACGATGCCGCGCAGGTCGCCTTTCACCAGGGTGACTCCCGCGCTCTCCATCGCAACATCCGTACCCGTGCCCATGGCGATGCCGACCTGCGCCTGTGCCAGCGCTGGTGCGTCATTGATTCCATCGCCAGCCATGGCCACAAAGCGGCCTTCTCCCTGAAGCCGCTTCACGATGCTGGCCTTGTCTTGGGGCAGAACCTCGGCAATCACTTCGTCAATCTGAAGCTTCGCGGCCACGGCTTGGGCAGTCGTGCGGCTATCGCCGGTCAGCACCACAATGCGGATGCCGTCCTCGTGAAGCTGGCGAATCGCCTCCGGAGTAGTCTGCTTGATGGGGTCGGCTACGCCGAGAAGCCCTGCGATCTTGTTCTCCACAACCACGAACATGACGGTCTGGCCGTCGGCGCGCATGGTTTCCGCTTTCGCCGAAAACGCTCCGGGATCGACGCCGAGCTCTTCAAGAAACTTCCGGTTGCCCAAGGCAACTAAATAGTTCTCTACGCGTCCGCGAACGCCCCGGCCCGTCAAGGACTCGAACCCCTCGGTTGAGCTGAGTTTGACCCCGCGTTCCTCGGCGCCCTTGACGATGGCGGCGGCCAGAGGATGCTCGCTGCCCCGTTCGAGTGTCCCCGCAAGACGCAGCAGCTTATCTGCTTCAAATCCGTCAACCGGCTCGACGGAGACCAACTTTGGCTTGCCTTCGGTAAGCGTCCCGGTCTTATCTACAACGAGCGTGTCTACCCTGCGCATCAGCTCGATGGCCTCGGCATTCTTGAACAGCACCCCGAGCGCCGCGCCTCTGCCCGTGGCCACCATGATGGACATCGGCGTAGCAAGCCCCAGCGCGCATGGGCAGGCGACAATCAACACCGCGACCGCGTTGATGACGGCGTGGGCCATCCGGGGATCCGGACCCCATAGTCCCCAAATGACAAATGTCACCGCGGCAACGCTGATGACGACAGGCACGAAATAGCCTGCCACGATGTCCGCAAGTTTCTGGATGGGGGCCCGGCTGCGTTGCGCTTCGCTGACCATCCGAACGATCTGGGCCAACAGGGTCTCCGACCCCACGCGATCCGCTTTCATGACCAGCGAACCCGTGCCGTTTACGGTCGCGCCGGTGATGCGCGCCCCTTTCTGCTTCTCGACCGGAATGGGCTCGCCACTAATCATCGATTCGTCCACGCTGCTGGAACCTTCAAGTACCACGCCGTCGACCGGAATTTTCTCGCCGGGACGCACGCGCAGGCGGTCGCCGGGCTTGACCTGATCGAGCGGGACGTCCACCTCGGACCCGTCTTCGTGAATCAATCGCGCCGTCTTCGGCGCAAGACCGAGGAGCGCTTTGATCGCAGCGCCCGTCCGGCTTCTCGCTCGCAGTTCCATAACTTGCCCGAGAAGCACCAGCGTGGTGATAGCCGCGGCGGCTTCAAAGTACACGGCAACTGCACCGCCCTCCCCGCGAAACGATGCTGGAAATATCTCCGGAAAAAGCGCGCCCACTACGCTAAACGAATATGCAACGCCCACTCCCAATCCAATGAGCGTGAACATGTTCAAGCTCCAGTTGACGATGGAACGCCACCCGCGCACGAAAAATGGCCAGCCTCCCCACAGCACAACCGGGGTGGCCAGGATCAATTCAAACCATTGCCAGGTTCGTGGCGAAGCCCATTGCATGAGCCGCGAGATATCGGGCACAAGATCCGCCATGGCTACCAGCAAAATGGGAACTGTCAGCGTGGTGCAAACCCAGAACCGCCGTGTCATATCCACCAGTTCAGGATTCTTTCCTTCCGCTACGGTAATCGTGCGCGGTTCCAGTGCCATGCCGCAGATGGGACAGGAACCCGGCTCGCCCCTGACGATCTCCGGATGCATGGGACATGTGTACTCAGACTTGGTAGCCGGCGGCGCGGCGGCTGGTAACGCACCTTGCCGGCGGGCCGGGGCGGGCGCGATCTGTACGGCATGCGATGCTGCCGGACTGATACCCACGAGCGTTTTCGGCGCGGGTGCGGGCTCTACTTTTACGCTGAATGCTTCACGTGAAGCGTGGAGCTCGCTTGGTTTAAGATATTTTCCCGGCTCGGCTCGGAATTTTCCCTGGCAGCCGCGGCAGCAGAAATAGTACGTCTTGCCTGCGTGCTCATAGGTCACGGTCGCACGTGCGGGATCCACTGTCATCCCACAAACCGGATCTTTCTCGATCGAACCAGCCTCGGTGGTCATAGAGCCCTCATCGGGAATGCCTGTCCATCAGATTTAACAATTCTTCATACATGGCTTCGGCGCGTCCGGGCAAACTATCCCGGATCGCCTTTGAAGCGCAATGGCGCAAATGATTGCGCATCAGTTCGCGACCCACGGACCGCAACGCTTGCTGCACGGAGGAAATCTGGACAAGGATATCGGCGCAATAGCGGTCTTCGGAGACCAGACGTTGCAGGCCGCGGATCTGCCCTTCAATACGCCGCAGACGCTTCAAATTCGATGACTTGATCTCCGGATCGACTGCTAGCGCCTTGCGGTTTTCTGGATGGGCGGCGCAGCCGCACGCAGCGGCACTGCTTGCCATTCGAGACTTCTTCCTTGCCATAGGCTCTCCAGACTTTACATTCCTTACCCCCTGTTGTACCATACCCCCTCCCCCTATGTCCATCCGCCCGGGCGTTCGCCCTATCCTGTTATAATGGCGCCATGACACTTATGGAAATTACGTACGAATTGCAGTCGCCGCTCAGGCCCGAGCAGCTTCGAACGCTAGGGAGCTTTGCCAACACCTACGGATTGCGCCGGTTTCGCGTGCACGAAAAAACAAACCGATTGTCATTCGAATATGACGCTTCGCGGCTACGAGAAACCGAAGTCGCTCATGTGCTCAGACAAGCGCGGATTCCAGTGCTTGGCCGCGTGGAGCCTGTGGCAACCGTGTCACAAATTTAGAAGCGGCAGAAAAAAGAGAGGGCTCTCGCTTGAGAACGAGAGCCCCTAAAGGCGCATTCCGTTTCCCAGTCTTTTTTTGACCGGGGCGTAGGGTCATCCATCCTAGCTTCCCTCTCAGAGGCAGGTGGGGACGACCAGCACAGGGCCTTGAGCAAGCCCCTTCCCCCTCGCTCAAAGACTCGTGAAGATCGTCTATCGGAATGCGTCTACGCTTGTAGGCCATGCACGCCAGTAACCAGTCCAGAAGATTGTTTTCCGATCAAAATTTCCTTATTTTTGTTTATATTCTGAAGGATGGTCACGCATGACGCGTCTCCAGCAATGCCCTGGAATCCTGATTCGGGAGGAGCGACTCCCGCCTCGGGAATCACTCGATCAGGGACCATGAAAGATCCATTTTGCAACACCTTCACAGAGGTCGCCGTTAAGATAAGAATTGTTCTCGTGGCCACGAATTCCGAATAGGCGCACTTGAATACCGTTTCGGAACAACTCATATTTCCATTTGCATGAGGACTTTGAAAATCTATTGATTCTCCGGAGTTTAGCTCGATCTCGGAATTGAGATTTGGAATCCAGCGTGCGTTAAATCTTATCGAGGCACTCTGCATGAAACGGAAGCGACTTGGGGAGGTTCTTCAAGAACGGGGAAAGATATCTGCTGCGAACCTTCAACAACTGTTTCTGGAACAGCAGGGCAAAGTCATTCGTCTGGGTGAATTGATCCTCGAGCGTGGTTTGGCCGATAAGACGTCTTTGATTGGTGCCCTCGAAGAGGTTACCCGCACTCTGTACCTGGATTGCTCGACGGTACAAGGGCCACATCGGAATCTATGAATTGCTCTTAATCGACGACTCCATCCGCTCAATCCTGCGCGGCGGCTTCAAGCCCGATCTCATTCGGAACGCTGCTCGCGGTAACGGGATGAAGCGGTTACAGGAAGACGCTATCGAGAAGTTGCACTTGGGAATCACGACTATGGAAGAAATCCTGCGCGTTGTCCCCTTCGAAACCCTGGCGCCCGCCGAATGCACAGAGTGTGGACATGAGCTTCTTCCCGCATTCCACTACTGCCCGTATTGTGGGACCAAGCGTGAGACCGGAGGGCCGGCACCTCTTTCGGAATCCTACGTAAATATTTCAGATGGAGTACTTTCGTCATGAAACAACTCGGAAACGGCAATGACTTCACGGCAGCGCGCCGCGAGCCGCGCTTTCCGCAACTTCGCGAACTTCGCATGAACTATGAAGGCAGGAGTGATAATATTCCGCTCCGTCCGTCCGACATCAGCCTGCACGGAATGTTTGTAAACACTTCGTCACTTTTTCCCGAAGGCGCAATCGTCAACCTCCGATTCCGCTTGACGCGGTCGAATGTCGAAGTCCAGACTCGTGGTGAAGTGCGCTATTGCCTTCCCGGCATAGGGATCGGGGTTGAGTTCGTCGGCATTCGGCCTGAAGCTACACGCGCTATCGAAAGGGAAGTGAGGGCCTCCATCCGGACTCGTACCAAGAAAAAATAACCAAACCCTCTGGACAAGCTCGCAGCTTCCGGCGAATATCTATTTTCGCCGAGCCCGGCGCATTGCTAGGAGATCTCTATGGATTCGGATGTTTCCACGCTGCCGTCCCAAACACTTGGTGCTAATGCGGATGCTTCCTCCACCGCGCCATCTGCGCCTAAAGTATCCACTGCCGCGATTGTTGCGACGATGTTGCAGGTTTCGAAGCAGGTGAGCGACCTGATCTTTTCGCCCGGCCGGGCCCCACAAGTCGAAATCAATGGCCAGTTGAAAGAGGTGAAGATAGCCGGTGTAGGCAAACTCTTGCCGGAAGCAACTCGCCGCATCGCCACCGACCTGATCGGGCGAAATGAAATTGTGACCAGCAAGCTTGAACAAGAGGGGGCGACCGATTTGTCCTACAGCCTGTCGGGAATCGCGCGTTTTCGAGTGAACGTCTTCCGACAGCGGGGGACCTACGCGATCGTGATGCGCGTGATTCCCCAGACGATCCCCGATCTCGCGTCACTCAATTTGCCGCCGCACCTCGGTGAAATCGCCGACCTGCGCAATGGCATCGTGTTGGTAACCGGCCCGACCGGCTCAGGAAAATCCTCGACGCTCGCGGCGATCCTGAACAAAATCAACGAGGAAAAGGCCTACCACATCCTGACGATTGAAGACCCCATCGAATTTCTTCATGCCCATAAGAAGTCAACGATCCACCAGCGGGAACTCCACAGTGACACGCCGAGCTTTGCTTTGGCGCTCCGGGCGGCTTTGCGGCAGGCGCCGAAGGTGATCCTTGTTGGTGAAATGCGCGATAAAGAGACCATCGAGATCGCGCTAGAGGCCGCAGAGACCGGCCATCTTGTCTTCTCCACCCTGCACACGATCGATGCCTCAAAAACCGTCGAGCGCATCATCGGCGTATTTCCTCTTGCCGATCAACAGGCCATCCGTAACCGCGTCTCAAAAGCCTTTCGCTACATCATTTCGCAGCGCCTGATCCCTCGAAAGGACGGCACCGGCCGTGTGGCCGTCATCGAAATCCTGAAGTCTACCATGCGAACCCGAGAATACGTCGAAAAGGGAGAGGGCGAGGGCAAGACACTGTTGGATGCAATGCGGGATGGCACCACGGAAGGCATGCAGCACTTCGACAGCGAGCTGGACCGCATGATCCGCGCCGGCGTTATCGATCTCGAAGTTGGGCTCGGCTATGCATCCAACGCCGGCAATCTTCGATTGGAGCTTGCAGATTTCGCCTAGAGCGCCGCAACCAATTCGTAGGCACGGCGGGATGTCTTTCCCGCGCAGGCTTATGTCATTGGGTGCGGCTCTCCGGAGTCTCCGAAGCGAATATTGCTTTCCTCTGCGAAGGAAATACCAACCAAATTCCCCGTTCTCACTTGACATAACAACTCGATTTGAATATTAAGGGTCGGCGCCTCTCGCATGCCAGAGCAGATCGGCACGACTGTCGGACAGGACATTCAGAATCGCGCAGGTTTTTGTATGTTTGCACGCCTAGAGTTCCGTGGCTAATTTTTTCTGTGAGACACGGGTTTCGGGTCTACGTACCAGTAGTTTTAGCACCTCAATACCGAAAAATCCTATCCTTTGCGCTATCGGACCATACCTATTTCGTGTTCCAGAATGAAACGTGACATCACGAAAACACAGAATCCGTCAGGTCATTCGAATCGCAATTCTTCTAGGAGTGGCTTCCGCGGCTGTCCTGGCCAACCAGTCCACAACGCGGGTTGCGGGTCCACATATGCCGCTGTGCTATTGCCATTGCGAGCACGAAAGCGGGAAGCAGTGCACGAAGATGTGTGAACTGCCACAATACGAGAATCGCTGGTGGGCAAACTCCTGCCATAAGAGGAGTGCGCCTGAAAACGAAGCGACGTCACCGGCTTCGAATTCGGGCTCAAGCAAAACGAATCACACCGAAGAGGCTCGCCGCTAGCTCAAAGACAGCCGGGACTTACGTGGCGAGCTTACCCTCGACCCTGCCTGAATAATTCTGGTTTGCCTTCCTTCCGATCTACGGTTGATTTACTGGGCTGACTGGCTTTCCTTTGTGGGATTCACTACGTACAGCATATCTTGTCCGGAACAATGCGGTATTCGAAGTTATTCTGCGCTAGAATGCACTCTCTTGGGGCGGCGCGCTGGGGCCAGCCCCTTGTGTCACACGGGCTTGAGGCAGGATAGGCCAGATCAGACGTGGATTATCGCTATTGTGGAGGAACGCGCTTGCGGGAGAACCAAATGAACGTCTCGGCAACCAAGTCGAGCCTGCGCCATGACTGGACGCGCGAAGAGATTCGACGGATCTACCGGCAGCCACTCCCCGATCTGCTCTTCTCTGCGCAGCAGTTGCACCGCGAATTTCATGACCCGAGGCGCGTTCAGTTCTGCCGCCTGCTCTCCGTCAAAACAGGCGGATGCCCCGAAGATTGCGCCTACTGTCCCCAGAGCGCGCACTACAAGACCGATGTGGCTCGGGGCGGCCTGCTGCCAATCGAGGAAGTGACGGAATTTGCCGAGCGCGCCCGCAGCGAAGGCGCGACGCGCGTCTGCATGGGCGCCGCATGGCGCCAGGTGCACGATGGCGAGGATTTCGAACGTGTTCTCGAGATGGTCCGACGCGTCGCGCAACTTGGCATGGAGGTCTGCTGCTCGCTCGGAATGCTCGACGACACACAGGCCAAACGCCTGGCGGACGCCGGCCTCACCGCGTACAACCACAATCTCGACACTTCGCCCGAATTTTATGGTCAGATCATCACGACACGCAACTACGGTGATCGCCTCCGGACGCTCACTGCGGTGCGAAAGGCCGGAATCACAATCTGCTGCGGCGGCATTGTCGGCCTCGGCGAGTCGGATGATGATCGCATTGGCCTGCTCCACCAGCTCGCTACACTCGACCCGCATCCGGAGAGCGTTCCGATCAACGCGCTGGAGCGTGTTGCCGGGACGCCGCTTGAACATCAGCAGCCGCTCGATCCGCTGGTGTACGTGCGCACCATCGCCACCGCGCGCAACCTCATGCCGGCATCGATGGTCCGCTTGAGCGCGGGGCGCCGGTCTCTCTCGCGGGAAGCCGTGGCTCTTTGTTTTGTCGCCGGTGCGAATTCGCTCTTTATCGGCGAAAAACTGCTTACCACGCCGAATGCCGATCCGGAAGACGATGCGGCTATGCTCCATTCGCTCGGGCTCGAACCGCTGCCGCTTCGGTGAAGGCTCCGCCATGAAGATGGACCAACGCATCCTCACTGAGCTTGCCGATCTCGAATCACGGTCCCAGCTGCGTCAACTGGAAGCGGCGCGCGACATCGATCTCGGCTCGAGCGATTACCTCGGTCTCGCCTCCGATCCCCGCATGAAGCATACGGTCCGGGAAGCCTTGGATGCCGCGCCACGCGTCGCGTCCACCGGCTCGCGCCTGTTGTCGGGCCACGACGAAGTCTGGACTGCACTCGAAAATGATTTCGCCTGTTGGGTCGGCGCTGAAGCCGCGCTCTATTTCACTTCCGGGTATGCGGCGAATATCGGCCTATTAAGCGCGATCGTCCATCCTGAAGATATCGTTTTTTCCGACAGCGCTAATCACGCCAGCCTCATTGATGGCATGCGTCTGGCGAAGGGACGGCGCATTATTTTTCCTCATCTTGATCTCAACGCTCTCGAAGATGAACTTCGCCGCAACCAATCTATTTCCGGAGCGCGATTCATCGTGGTCGAAAGCGTCTTCAGCATGGGTGGCGACCGTGCGCCGCTGCGTGATCTCGCCGTGCTTGCTGCGCGCCATCACGCCGAACTCATCGTTGATGAGGCCCACGCCACCGGCGTCTGCGGACCGGACGGCAGCGGTTGCGTCGCGGAGGCCGGGCTTGCCGGCCGCGTGTTTGCCACGGTCCACACCTGCGGCAAGGCGCTCGCTGCCGCCGGCGCGTTCGTCTGCGGTTCGGAACCATTGCGCCGTTTCTTGATCAACCGCGCACGCACGTTCATTTTCAACACGGCTCTGCCACCATACTTTGCTTCTCAGGTCTCTGCCGGAATGCATCTGGCTGCGGACGCAGAGACCGAACGCACGCATCTCTCCGGACTTAGCGCCTTTCTGAGGGACAAGTTGGAACGAAACGGCTTCGATACCGCGGGAAGTAACTCGCACATCGTGCCCATCGTGCTTGGATCGAACGACACGGCGCTTGCCTTTGCCTCACGTCTCCAGGCCCGCGGATACGGCATTCGAGCGATCCGCCCGCCCACCGTTCCGCCCGGTTCGGCTCGCCTGCGCTTGTCGCTAACGGCGAAGCTCTCGCAACGCGTCCTGGCCGATCTTGCCGGTGCAGTCGTTGAAGTCCGCGACGAAATTGCGGCCGATCATACGGTTCCTTTGTCGCGATGAACGGGTTCTTCGTCACGGGCACCGATACCGGAGTGGGAAAAACGGTTCTTTCCGCGCTCCTGGTTGCCGCGCTCGACGGCGTTTATTGGAAACCCGTGCAAACCGGGGCCATCGAAGGCACAGACCGGAACGCGGTCCGATTGTGGGCTGCGCCCCTTGAAGAACAGCTCCTGCCGGAACGGTACTGCTTCGATTCACCCGTTTCGCCGCATCTGGCGGCGCGCGAAGCGGGGGTCCGGATTGCTCTCGATTCGTTCGAATTTCCAGAGGCGCCGGCGAATCGGACGTGGATTGTCGAAGGCGCTGGTGGTGCAATGGCGCCGCTCAACGAGCACGACCTCATGCTGGACCTGATGAGCCAACTCGAGCTTCCCATTGTCGTCGCTGCGCGCACCGCGCTGGGCACAATCAATCACACGCTCCTTACACTCGCCGCGCTGCGTGACGCGCAACTGAGCGTTCGGGGTGTCGTCCTGATCGGCGCGGAAAATGCCGAGAATCGACGCGCCATTGAGCATTACGGCCATGTGCGCGTCGTCGGCAACATCCCTGTTCTTGACCGAATCCATCGCGCCGCGCTCCTCGAAGTATTTGAGAAGAATTTCGATCGATCCGCGTTTGAGTTTCATTAGAATATGGGCGCTCCCAACCTGCATCTGTGGCATCCGTTCACCCACCAAGGCGCTGATCCTGCGCCTGTCCACATTCGACGCGCGGAAGGCGTGTTCCTGGAAACTCGCGACGGCCGGCGGATTCTCGACGCGATATCGTCCTGGTGGGTTAACCTGCACGGACACGCGCACCCCGCCATCGCAGCCGCCATTGCCGGGCAGGCCGCGCGTCTCGAACATGTTCTGTTCGCGGGCTTCTCGCATGAGCCCGCCGAAGAACTCGCGTCGCGCCTTGGGAAAATTGTTCCCGCTCCGCTGCAACATATTTTTTTCTCGGACGACGGCTCGACAGCGGTCGAAGTGGCGCTCAAATTAGCGGTACAGTTCTGGAGGAATCGCGGCCGCCCGGAGAAATGCCGCATTGTCGCGCTCGAAAACGCCTATCACGGCGACACGGCCGGCGCCATGTCTGTCAGCGATGATTCCCCATTCACCGCGGCATTCGAATCGCTGCGGGTTCCAATCCTGCGAACGCATTCCGCATATTGCGCCCATTGTCCCGTGGGCCTCACACGGGCCACATGCCTTATCGAATGCCTGGAAAGTCTCGAGCGCCTGCTTGCCGGACGCGGCCACGAGATTGCCGCCGTCATCGTCGAACCGCTCCTTCAGGGCGCGGGCGGCATGATTGTTCATCCCGAGGAGTTTCTCTCTGGCATTCGCCGCCTCACCGCCGCCCACGACGTCTTGCTCATCGCCGACGAAGTCCTGACCGGGTTTGGACGCACCGGGCGGATGTTTGCCTGCGAGCGTGCCGGCGTCGTCCCAGACTTGATGTGTGTCGCCAAGGGCCTCACCGGCGGATTTCTTTCGCTCGCCGCCACGATCACGACCGATCGCGTCCACGATGCTTTCACCGGAGCCGATCATTCACGCGCCTTCTTCCACGGACATTCCTACACCGCCAATCCCATCGCCTGCGCCGCAGCCAACGCCAATCTTCAGATTTTCGACTCCGAGCCGGTCTTCGACCGCATTGCCGCGATCGAAAGGGTGCATGCCGCGCGCCTGCCTGCACTCGCGGCGCATCCCGGTGTAGCAGACGTTCGTTACATCGGCACCATCTCCGCCATTGAACTCAAAGTTCCGGACGCGGGATACCTGTCGTCGCTGCGCCCGCGCCTGTATGAGTTTTTCCTGAATCGTGGCGTTCTTCTTCGTCCTCTCGGCAATGTCGTCTATGTCCTCCCGCCCTATGTCATCACGGCCGGTCAGCTCAATTTCGTGTACGACGTAATTGAGGACTCTCTTGCCCTCCTACCGAGTTAAGCGCAACGAGGCCATAGCCGATTTCGGGGGGCTGCGTGTTTGCAATGTGCAACCGCCGGTAATTGGCCAGTTTCCGATAAGCCGACTTCACGGGATGTGGCAACAAGCGTTGGTCCTGTGTGGGTGGCACGTCAGTGTTGTACGGCTAGTATGCCAGTGCAATCAGAAAGTTAGTCGCCATCACTGAACTCCGTTCAACGCGATTAAGACCGCAGGGATAACCATTGAAACAATCCCTATACCAAGAATACTAAACGCTCTGGTGGATTGTCGTTTTATGCCCATGTCTATGGCGTGCTTCTCAACGACCATGGCACAGGCAGCGAATATCAAGTCTAACAAAAGTATCGCAACTGCAAAGGTTCCCGCCCCCGGGCGAACCTGAACATCAAGAAACCTAGCACCTCGCTGCCCCTGTCCCCGAACAATTTCTTCGCATCGAATCTTTGCACTCACCTCTAAACACCCTTCGCGCCTCAGGGCAAGGGTAAGCTACAGGCGGAAAAGGCGGGCGGCGTTGCCGTAGAGGATTTTGGCGCGGTCGGCGTCGGAAATGGGGAGGCCGCGGATGGAGTCAAGCATCGACGGAATACTGCCGATTTGATGCGGGTAGTCGCTACCGGCGAGGAAGTGGTCGACGCCGGCGAAGGAAATGGCGAGTTGCAAGGCGTTGCGATCGAAATTCACTGTGTCGTAGTAGAACTGCTTCAGGTAATCGCTCGGCGGGCGGACGATATTCGCGCGACATTCGCGAAACGCGTGAAAGCCGCGATCGAGGCGTTCGGCCAGATATGGAATCGCGCCGCCCAGGTGGCTGAGTACCCAACGAATCCGCGGAAATTTTTCCGGCACGCCGGCAAAGACAAGATTCGCGGCGGCGAGCGTCGTGTCCATCAGAAAGCCCACCAGGGGCATGAGCCAAAACTCGGTCATGGCCTCGACGCCGACAGGAGCGGTGGGATGAATGTGCAGAACGGCATCGAGCGAATTGGCCGCCTCATAGAGCGACCAGTAACGCGAATCGGCGAGCGCTACGCCGTTGACGTTGCTGAAAAGCATCGCGCCGCACATGCCCAGTTGCGTGCAAGCGCGTTCCAGCTCATGCACGGATGCGGCTGGATCGTTGAGCGGCAGTGTGGCGTACGCGACGAAGCGGCCTTCCTTTTCGCTGACCACACGGGCAAACGCGTCGTTGACAAGGCTGGCGAGACGCGCGGCGTTCGCGGGCGACTCGACGTGCGTGCCGGGCGTGGTAAGCGAGATGATTTGCGTGTCGACGCCGGATTCTTTCAGCATGCTTTCGCGATAGTCGATATCCCGATGGCTGCGGACGGCGATGTTGTAGTCGCCGGGATAATGCAGGCGCGGATTGCCTTCGCCATCGGTGGTGACGCGCACGTTGCTGGGGCCGGTGCGAAGGGCGTCGATGTAGGAGGGCGGGTAATAGTGATTGTGAACGTCAACGATGGGCACGGTCAGGGTCTCCTTCGTGCGGCGACGCCGCGAATCGCACCCAGAGATAGTAAACCGGCAAGCCGGCGATGACGGAGAAAAGTCCGATTGCGCTCTCGCGCGGATCAGCGGCGATTTGGTTCGCAACGATGGCGGCACAGGCCGCTACGAACAGCGCGGGAACCAGCGGATAGCCCCAAACTCGGTAAGACGGAGCATAAGACGCGCGGCCGCGGAGGCGGAAAAGTCCAACGGTCATCAGCGCGAAAAAGAGCCATTCAGTGTAGACAACACGCGTGAAGAGCTCGCGGTAGGTTCCTGTGGCCACGAGGGCGCTCGACCACAGCGCTTGCGCGCGAATCGCGGCGTGGGGCGTGCGATAGCGCGGGTGAATCGCTCCGAGCCAGCGAAACGCGAGGCGGTCTTGCGCCATCGCGAGATAGACGCGCGGGCCGCCGAGGATGATCCCGTTGAGCGAGCCCGCGCCGGAAAGAATCACGAGCAGGGAGACGATGGCGGCGCCCCGATGGCCGACGAGCGCGCTGGCGGCGTCGGCGGCAACGCGCTGCGAGGCAATCAGTTGTGGCAGCGGCAGGACGCGAATGTAAGCAGCGTTGAGGCTGAGGTAGCAGCCGGTCACCACGAGCGTGCCAACGAGTAGCGCGCGAGGAATGGTGCGCTCGGGATCGCGTGTTTCGCCGGCCGTGTAGGTCACCATGTGCCAGCCGCCGAAGGCGAACAGTCCCGCGACGAGCGCGAGAAGAAATTCGCGGAATCCCGGCAGCGCTGCTTGCGGCGAGGTGGCAGGCGAACCGAGGGCTGGTGTGGCGACGGCGAAGACAAAAATAAAAATCAGCGCGACGGCCAGGACCTTCCCGGCGGTAAGCACCGTCTGCAGCGCGCTTCCCTGGCGAACGCCCAGATAGTTGACGCCAGAAAGAAGGAAGATCACACCGATCGCCAACGCCTTCACGCCACGGTCATCGAGCGGAACGAAGTAGCCAGCGTAGCGCGCGACAATTACGGCGATGGCCGCGATGATTCCGGAGTGCATGGTCCAGAACATCGCCCAACCCCAGAGAAAGCCTGCGACCGGGGAGATTCCTTCTTTCAGGAAAATGTAGACGCCACCGGTGTGCGGGAAGGCGGAAGCGAGCTCCGCGCAGGTCATGGCTCCGCAAAGGGTGAGCAGGCCGGCAACCAGCCAGACGGCCGTCATTGCAGGGATGCTGGGAACAAGCCGGCTGATCTCTGATGGCTGGACGAAAATCGAGGTACCGAGAATTATGCCGGCGACGATCGCCGACGCCGCCACAATGCCCATCGAGCGGTCGAGCGCCACATCACGACTTGTGCACTCGGGGAGCAAGACCGCCGAGCCTCCTTTGGGCGAAAGCTGTCGGGGCGCGCCATGGGTGCGCGAAGGCATGGACTCTAGCACTTCGCCATAAGAACGGTCAAATTGTTGAGCTCTCCGGATGCCACGATGTTGAAAGGGCTTAGCGTTGGCTTGGACGCTGCTTGGTAAGTTCTGATACTGCGGACGCCGTTACGGATCAAGGAACCTTTCCTGTTCATCGTTGAAGCAGAAAGTTCCCACGGGGAAGAAGTGAATCCAGCGTAGTTGGCAATAGCATCTCCCTCCTAGGCCAAGTCCCGAGAAACGGGGTGGTCTCAATGGGTCATTGCAACACTGGCCTGGAGTCTACTCTCCGGAGTTTCAAAGCCCAACGTTTTTCTCGGGCGTTGATTTAATCGGAGCGCAACTTCATCGAGTTCGGATTGAGAATAGAC
>JAIQES010000046.1 GCA_020073705.1 Terriglobia bacterium | reverse complement strand
GAGAACCGACCTGTCCCGCTACGCTCAATCGGACCTGGACAAAGTAGCACTGCGATTAAATCAACGCCCACGAAAGACTTTGGGGTTTGAGACTCCAGCGAGTAGACTTCGAGCCACTGTTGCGATGACCCATTGAAACCGCACGACTTATCGGAATGTGGCTCAGAGCGTCAGGGGACAATTTCCCACCTTCCGATAATCCTGTTTCTCAGGAGTTGGGAGGCAAATTGAAATTGGTGGACCTTGGGAAGGGATTTCAGGCGAGGAATCGAGCGCCTGGTCAGTGCTCATTGTGGCTTGACGGTCTTCGTCGCTGCCTTCTTGACTGTCTTCAATGGGGGCTTCTGCTGCTGTGCAGCGGCGCGTATGTCTTTGGCATCTTGGGCTGCGAACAGAGCGTTAAATTTGTTGCGGGCAAGTTCATTAGCGTTCAATGTGTATTTCCTTGTTGGTTCAAAATGAAAGGTTGACTTAGTGTGGCCGGACCAGCATTGTGTTGCATTTCTATTATGCGTGAAGTGTTGCGAAAACTACAGGGCCGATGCTGCCCACGGTGCCCAGATTTACATCAATAGGCAGCCAACCAGTACACCGCCTAGCCAATTAGGCGACCATAGCCAAGCAATGCCACTTACCGTCGATGGACTTTAATTGATGAACTTTGCCGTCATCGGTGTAGAGGAAATAGCTTCCATCAGGAACTCGTCCGGCATCAGAGAAATGCACTGAACACTTGGTCCATCGCATTGGTCGCATTCCCCTGCCGTGTTGAACAGGATCTCCTACAATGTGGATTCCGTAGCGCACCTGGTATGCAATCCCGCTTGATCGCATTGGCACTAACCGTCCACGTCCCTTTTGTCCTCTGGAGCTCATTTAACAATTAGATGCAGATTGAGTCCGCGGGTTGCAGATTGGTCCAGAAATATGCAAGTGCTGATGCTGCATCACGGATCGGGCCAGTTACCGAGAATCCCGTTTCTCAGGAGTTGAGAACTGTTCGTCGGACTTAGGAGACTGGTTTTTGGGCTGAAATTGGCGTAGGGTTAATTCGACTGGAAAATAGCAGCAGATACGGATGAACTAAGTGTTTGTAGGTCATTACGGACCAAGCCTGGCGGCAAAAGCGGCGAAGAACCCCATTCCACTGTGGGTCCTCTTCATCGCTGTGCAGTTGCTTGATGTGTTTTGGAGCATTTTTGTGCTCCTCGGTATCGAAAAGGTTCGTATCACTCCTGGAATCACGGCTACCAATCCACTCGACCTCTATTACATGCCGTACACCCACAGCCTGCTAGGAGCAATGTTGTGGTCAGTCGCCGCAGGCATCGCCTATTACGTGTTTCGCAAAGCCAATGGCTTGTCGGCCGCCGCATTGGTTGGCGCAGCCGTGTTCTCTCACTGGGTGCTTGATTGGCTTGTGCATCGCCCCGATTTGCCGTTGTATGACAATTCCTTCAAGGTGGGACTCGGACTCTGGAACTATCCGGCATTTGCCTTCTTGCTCGAAATCGCTGTCCTCTTCAGTGGGATGTATCTCTACATGAAAACGACAACACGGGTATCTCGTGGCGGCGGCTTCGGCGTTGTGATTTTTGGCTTCATCATGCTGGCTGTTCAAGCGTACATTTTCTTTGGGCCTCCACCAACTTCTGACAAGGCAGCTGCGGTTACCGCATTAGTCTCTTACTCGGCATTCGCCGGAATAGCCTACTGGCTGGAAAGAAAACGCGCTCCACTGAATATAGAACAACGAGGCTAACTCCTGATAAGTCGTGCGAGCTCAATCGGTCGATGCAACGCTATCTAATCGGTTGATCTGACAATACTTCCCTTCGAGAATCGATCTGTACGGCACTCCTTAATCAGAACCTAAACAGGGCAGTGTTCCATTTGAATCAACGCTCGCGAACGAAATCAGCCTTGTAGACTCCTACAAGAAGACTTCGAGCAAGTGTTGCATCGACCCATTGAGACCGCCCGGCTTATCGGAATGTGGGATTTTCGGCGGTGTGCGTCTCGGGCCACTTTCCGATAAGAGCGTTTCTCGGGCGGAATCCGATTTTGTTGGTAAGGCGTGCTCGTGACGATCGTCTCGATGTCCGATGGTTTCTGTGTTAATAAGCCAAGAATGTTGATTCAGAGTACGCCTTCACTCGGGAGCAATCGCCAGGTTAAGAGGAGTATCCACCTCCTCAGAAAGCTGCCTAATTTGGAGTATGAAGACCTTTGTAGCAGTTCACTTCGGACACTCTCCACCGCTAAGTCCTGAAGATCAATGCCTCGGTTGTCACTCGCCGGCTTTGCTGACTGTCCTTTCCATGAGCGCAATGTGCCTGTCGGCGGTTTCGAATGTGCCTACAAGACTGAAGTTTTCGCGCTGGTCCTTGACAACGTCTTTTTGAGCGTTTGACAACTGCGTGGCCGCATGCACTCGGTATTCATAGCTTGTCTTCGATGGAACAGGGGGCTTCTCAATGATCGCGAAACCCACGGCACCAAAGCCACCGGCGAGCCAAGCCAGAGTGTTCGGACAATAGCGGTATCCGTCCAGTGCAGCTTTATTCAGATCCTTCTCCAGGTTTCCAAACAAGTGTGTATGCAGCACGCGGTACTGGTAGACCTGCGGAGGAGTAGCAGAGCTTTCCATCGTGACATCGGCGCTTTCCATCCCTTTTGGCGTAAACGCCACGAGCCGATATCCTGTAGACGCTTCGGCATTCAAGTTAACTTGGCCTTGGTCATAGTTGCCGCTCGAGATGGTAACTACCTTGTGGTCTGTAGAAGGCGGTCGAGGACCGGCGGCCTCTGGCGGAGCCAACTCGCCAGGGGAAGGCACTGGCTTCTCTAGAAGTAATTTCGTAGTGTTTGCAAGTGTTTTCGCGAATTCGTGCGTTATATTTTTGGGATTGCCGCCAAATATACCTCCGGAAAGAGTCGCGCTGATCTGATCGGTGACCAGAGTCTCGCCTGTAGGACGGTCCCCAAGAACGACGTAGATAACGATGTGTCCCTGTCCAGATCCAAAGTAGCGCTCGGCGCGGTTGCCTGGATCAAAATAGGTCACGGTGCCGGACAAGCGAAGCGTGGAGGCGGTGGCGTCCGCCGGGTTCTGTCCGGCCGGGAGCACTTGCTTGAACTGCTGCGACTTGCCGAACTCCTTCACGATTTCATCCTGCAACGACTGGATATAATCCGTTGGGAATTCTACTCCCTCTAGAACGTCAAACTTCTCCACTTCCACGGCATGGTACCTGTCTTTCAGTGCGATTGTAGTAGTAGTCTGAGGCTCGGTCGCTTGCGATTCACCTAAGGGAATTCCAGTCGTCACAATAGGAGCCGGGGAAACCAGTTCCCTCATAGTCTTACTAGGAGCACCTGATCTCATCAGAACATTTGTGACCATATTCTCTTGTTTCTCCCCCCTTGCAGCCGCAGTCAGATTAGAAGGCATATTGTGGCTGAAGATTAAGAGAAGCAAGCCAGACAGGGTCGTAATTGGCAGAATCACAAACATTTTTGATTTCATCTCTGTTCTCCGGCCATTTGTTTACCAGAGCCGCTTACTTGAAGCGGTGATATGTGTCACGATCTCTGGTGATCACGCACACCCGTCGGAAGCAAGGTTTAGGACCAGCCAACTGGGGTGTGGATGGTAAACGCGATGCGCTTAGAAGTGCCGTTCACGTCTGCGACATTCCAGCGGTATTGTCGGGTACTCGGAGGTTATCCTCGGACGAGACTTACTCGCGTGCGTGATAGAAATATGCTGGAAAATTCCCGCATCACTAGTGAAACACGGCATCGCAGGTCGGCCAAGTCCTCTCGGGACCTATCCAGATTGGGTACGGATTTCTCTGCCGTTCCAGGCATCATCAAAAGAACAGTACCGCCAGCGCGTTTACGGGGAATTACCGACGATTGCGGCTGGCTCTCAGGGAATCCCGCACGCATTTAATATCGTATTCTCCTTTTACATTGGCAATGTTGATTTGGCGTCTACGGGTGGGGCATTCTTAATCGTCGTCTGCTGGCTGATCACAATCTGCCAGCCACCATTGCGATATACCCAAACGCGGACGTTGTAATACGGCTTCCCACCGTCGCGGGGCACGTGATGCGAAATGACCACCGCGCCGTCCCCGCTGAAATCTGTCATGCGCATGGAGGTCACCGGGTCACCCGGCACACCGATTCCGCCACGCAGTTTCGCCTTAACGAGCTGTGCCACCCGCTCCGCCTTCGAGGCAATTCCATCTTTCAGGCGGGGAAGGTCGTTGATGATCAAGAATTCGTCGCCGGTCGGAACCGTCCAAATATCCGGGTCGGGATGCCATTCGGCAACCTTGCCCTTGAGCCAAGTCGTAATGATGGTCTGATCGATTGTCGTTGTGGGCTTGAAGGGTAGGGTCTTGCATGGGTTATTGCAGACAGCGTTGGCATCATAATGACGCAGTGGAACAGGCGTCGCTGGCGACACAGGAATGGGGGTGTCCAGATAGACGAACGCTCGCCAGCCCGCTGGGCGCTTCACCCATATGTGCGCAAAACGCGGACTGTGGTGGATGTTCAAGACCACGCCAACATGAGGATAGGCGTGCGTCCAGTCGGCCTCGCTCTCAATCTTGAATTTGGCAAGGTTCTGGAGGACCTGTGCCCTGGTCCATGTCTTGCCATCGGTGTCCGTCCACTCAAAGTTCTCGTCTAGCAGCGCGCCCACGGCTGCCTTGTCCGCTTTTCCGAGTGCTTGAGCCAAAGATTGATCGGCCTGGAACAGCACCATTTCATCTTCGGCAGCGGCAACCGGCTTGGCTGCCAGCGCGGCAAATGCGGTGGCGCACACCACGCCAATGATGAGCCCATATGTGACGAAGCGTCTCATGTACCCCTCCTGGAAACTGGAATGCCCGCAATCTCCATCGCTTGGTCCTGGTTCATTGCGCTGTTTGACTATCCTATATTCGTCTGAGCACTCACGGCGATTTTCCAAACGCCACCTTCGTTTACAAACAGACGGATGGCGCGAGCGCGCTTACCGTTCGGCCCTGGCGCATGAACCGATCTCATGATCACGGCGTTCCCAAAGTCGTACATTTGCATGGTGTCCACCGCGGGACTCGGCGCACCGTCTCCATAGGTTTCCTTCTGCTTGACCAACATCGCCAATCGCTCGGTCTTGTTCATGTACATGGTGGGGCTGATGGCTAGACTGGCCTCGTGCACACGCTTCACCCAATCGTCCGGGATGGCATGCCATTCGTCGATCTTCGTTCCCAGCCACGCCTTCATAGCGCCCTCTTGCGCCGCATTGGCGGGCTTAAACGGCAGCTCTTTGCACGGGTTGATGCAGTCCAGGCCTTTCGCCAACGGAGGTGTGGGCGGGTTCTTGTATCCAGCTGCGGGAATAGGTACGTCCAGAAACGCGAACGCCCGCCAACCCTCCGGGCGCTTTACCCACAAATGCACGAGACGCGTGTTTTGGCGTGTCCCTACAAAACGCTCGACTTGCCCAAAGTTGTGTGTCTCTACATTCGCTTCACCGGACAGGTCGCTGGCGAGCGCAGCCAAGTTTTCGAGGGTTTCCGTCTTGCTCCGCGTCTTTCCCTGGACGTCGGTCCACTCGAACTGCGCATCCAGGAGCTGTCCTGCTGCTGTTTTGTCGCCTTTGGCCAGTGCCTGGGTCAAGGCCTGGTGGGCCTGCACGGCCGCCTGTTCATCGTCGGCGGCAGGGAGCGGCGCGCCTGCCCGCGTAAACATCGCCATGCCGACCATGGCACCGATGACAACTAACTTCGTGATTAAAAACTTCATCGTGTCCCTCTTTTCTGGGATTTCCATTTTGACTTCCCGGCCAACCGATAACGTACACTCAACCCCGTCAGTATGCAATGCTACAGCCAGGTTTTTGAGTGCAGAGCCTTTCCGACGGCCGCGGCAAAATCTCAAAGCCAAAAACTGGCGCTTCTCCCACCCATTCCTCAAACACCTTTCCTTCTCCAGTCTCGCTCGGCACCGAAATCTGTTTCCGTCTACGGCTCGCCTATCCTGCTGGTGATGGGAGCGCCGTAATCCTTCGCAGCATGCCTCCAAACAGCGGCCGCGTGAGGTGGCTCTCCGCCAGCAGCAGCCAATAATATCGGGCGTGCTTGATCAGGCGTCCGCCCGTTTTCACCAGCCGCTGCTGCAAGCTCGTGAGCGACCAGTGGTCGATTCTCTTCGGCAGCACCAGCCGCCGCCACAAGTTGCCCAGGTTGTAGGCCAACACGCTCAGCCAGAGTCGTGCCTCATTGAACCGGAAATGATGGCAGCTCAGCCGCGTCATCTTCACCGCCTGCTTGCCTTCCTTGATCCATTGCTCCGCCGTGCCTCGCTTGTTGTAGAAACGGACCACAGCCCGGCTGTCCGTCCCCAGGTTGGTCACGATGAATCCGACTCGGGGGAACAACTCCCCAAAGTGGAACTCCACCTTTGCCACAACCCGCCGCGCCGTCTTCCAACTCGCCGCTTGGTAGAGAAAGCCCTTGTACCGGACCAGGGGTTTATGACTGGGTCTTCCTATCGGCCGCGTCAACAACTCCGCGATGTTCCTTTCCAGGTTGTCGTTCGCCGGGATGCGGATGGCATACTTCACGCCACGCTTCTCCAGCGCCTCATAAATCTCCGGCGGCTTAGCGAAGGCGGCGTCTGCCCGAAACACCACATCCTTGCCCAGCTTCTGTTGCCGCTCAATCTCCGGCAGCAACAATTCTTCCCAATCCTCGGCACTGTGCACGTTGCCGGGCCGCAGCTTCGCTGCCAAACAGTCGCCTTCACGATTGAACAGAAGCAGCGGGTGATAGCAAGTGGACTCGAAGTGGCCGTTGTAGGCGCTCCGCTCCTGTTGACCGTACACCGGAATCTCGGTGCTATCCATGTCCAGCACTACGCGCTGTGGAGATCCGATGGTTTCCGCCTTGGCGATCAACTCTCGGTTGATCGTGGCCAAGCCTGCGAGGTTCTCTCCTTGCGTCAACAGTTCCGTCTCGAAGGATTGCAAACGGGAAGTCAGCGCCGCCCCACGCTCCCAGATTTTCTCCGAACCGATCAGCCGGAACGTCGGATCTTGGGAGACGCGCTCGGCGTCGTTCACGTCTTCATATCCCGCCAACCGGCTGTAGACCGATTGCCGGATCAGGTCGGCCAGAACGAACTTTGTGTTTTTGCTCCGAGAGTCAGTCAAGTGTTGATCGATCAGCTCGCTGAATCCCAAACGTTCGTCCAACTCCCGCACTAAGGGACAGGCTTCCGCATCACCTCGATCGCACGCCTGCTTGAACAGTTGAAAGGCCCGCTTCAAATCCTTACTCACGCCGATGCCTTGTACATACGCCACGGCCAGGTTGTAGCAGCCCAGTCCGTCGCTCCCGTCACAGGCACGCTGGCAGAGTTCGGCGGCACGTTTCTCATCCTTGGCTACCACTTGGCCTCTTCCATGAGAAGGCCGGTATGAGTCAAGTCGGTTTTGTCTCATTGTTTTGCCGGTTGCCACTGCCGCCAAAAGCTTATAGACCGTTGGCCTCGCCACTTTCGATCGGATGCGCCATAATCTCCCGCATTTTTTCGGCGTCTAACTCTTTCTCCCAGCGGCTGACAACGATGGTGGCGACGCCGTTCCCGATAACATTCGTCAGGGCTCGGCATTCGCTCATGAACTTGTCAATCCCGACCAGGATAGCCAGCGCCTGAATGGGTAAGGCGGGAACGGCGGAGAGTATCGCGGCGAGTGTCACAAAACCGGTGCCGGTGACGCCGGAGGCTCCTTTCGACGCAAGCATGGCAAAGAGCAGGATCCCGACCATCTGTCCCAGGGTCAGATGTGTGTTTGTTGCCTGCGCCACGAATAGCACCGACAGTGTGAGATAGATATTGGTTCCATCAGTATTGAAACTGTATCCCGTCGGGAACACCAAGCCTACAATCGAGCGCGGCGCACCAAGGCGTTCGAGTTTCCGCATCATGTCCGGGAGCACGGTCTCGGACGAACTCGTGCCCAGCACGATTAGCAGCTCATCCTTGATGTAGGCCATGAAACGAAAAATCGAAAAGCCCGCCCAATAAGCAATGCTTCCGAGGACGAGCAAAACGAAGATCAGACTGGTGAGATAAAAAACGCCGATCAGCTCGGCGAGATTCGAGAGCGAGCCCATGCCGTAGCTCCCCACCGTGAACGCCATGCCACCGAGAGCGCCGAGAGGCGCAGCCTTCACAATGATGCGAATGATGCCGAAAACTATCTTCGTCGCGGCTCCGATGGCGCGTGTAACTCGTTCGCCGAGCCCACCCAGACGTGAGATAGCGAATCCCGTCAAAATAGAAATCAGCAGCACCTGGAGAACATCACCGCCGGCAAAGGCATCGACAAAGGTGCGGGGAATTATCGCCAGCAGGAAGGCGACGATTCCTGCCTCTTTTGCGCGACCCGCATACGCGGAGACTATCTTGGAATCCAGCGCCGCCGCATCGATATTCAGCCCTCTGCCAGGGTGAAGAATCAGTGCGACCAGAATGCCGACGATCAGCGCCAGCGTCGATACTACTTCGAAATAGACGAGCGCCTTCGCTCCGATGCGGCCGACTTTCTTCAAATCGCCCACGGACGCGATACCCTGCACTACGACGCAGAAAACCACCGGGCCAATCATCATTCGGATCAGCGCGACGAAACCGTCACCCAGCGGCTTCAGCTTGATGCCAGTCTGCGGGAAGAATCGGCCGATGAGAATGCCGAGGATGATCGCTATGAGCACCTGGATGTAGAGGATGCTGTACCATGGCCGCTTCCGTGACATGTATGCCCCTTCCACCAACCTCTCGGCGGGCTGGTCCATCCGACGATGATGATTTCTCCCCGTTCCTCAATACACGCGATCTAGCGGCGGTTCATTGGCGATGAGGACCCGCTCGACGTTGCGCCATGCCGAGCGAAACAGAAATGCCGCGGATTGGCGGGTGACGCCGGCGATGTGCGGCGTGAACAAGACTCTGCGCGCCGCATCGCCTTCGAGTGCCAGGAGCGGGTTATCGGCTGCAGGCGGCTCGTTCGAATAGACGTCCACCGCGGCGCCTCCGAGATGGCCGGACTTCAGATGCCCGGCGAGTGCCGTTTCATTGACAATCCCGCCGCGCGAGGCCTGAACCAGCACCGCTCCTGATTTCATCTCGGCAAGTTCACGCTCTCCGACGAGACCCGTTGTCGCGGGCAGCAGCGGAACGTGCAGCGTGACGACGTCCGATGCCCGCAGCAATTCGTCCAATGAGAGCGGCTGCGCGCCGAGCGCTCGCGCGGCTTCCGGATCACGCGGCGCGGGATCATAATAGCAAATTCGGCAGCCCATCCTGTGAAAAGCCCTGGCGACCGCCAAGCCGATCACGCCGAAGCCCACGACTCCGGCCAAGAGTCCTTCGAGTCCGGGAAGATTGTCAGCAATCATGCGTGCGCGGAATGCGCTGTAGTTTCCGTTACGAATCTCGGCATCGGCCCATGTGAAACGACGAAGAAGAACCGAAGCGGCCGTGACCACATATTCCGCTACCGCGCTGTTGCTCCCGCCGGGAACGTTCGCCACCGGAATACCGAGCCGCCGCAACGTCGCCTGCTCGAGCCGGTCGAGACCCGCGCCTGTGACCTGGACGAGCTTAATGGTGGCGCCCTCAAAAAGCGCGGGAGAAAGCTTGGGTCCCACGGCGGGGATCACCAGCGCAAGCGCGTGTTTCATGAGCGAAGGAACATCAGCGTCGTCTGGCGCCCGATAAGCAACCTTGAGGGACGCTGGCGGTAAAGCCCCAGCCCGCTCAAAATCCGCTTTCGGACGCAAGCACAGGACGTCGGCGCTCATCGCTTCGGCAGGTCCTTGGAAGCAGGCGTGTGCTCTTGGGTGCGTGTAGCGATGTCCGCAGCGGGAAAGAAGCACAAAAGCCTGAGCGGCCTGTTGCCGGTATTGCGGGTGACGTGTTTCTCCCCGGCAGGAAGCACAATCGTGTCTCCCTCTTGGAGAGGATACTCTCCGCTGTCGGCGTACGTCGTGCCTTTGCCCGACAACACGAATATGCATTCTTCGACATCACAATGAGAATGCGGACTCCGCAGCGTTTCCCCCGGTTCAAGCGCCGGGATCTCGACAAGGCGCAGCGTCACCGTGCCCGCACCCTTCTCGCCTGAAACGATCTCAAGCGATTTGCGCCCGGGGAGTCCCAGGTGTTTCGCTTCCTTTTGGGTGAAAACGCGGGCCATCACTCCATTTCAGCCAGTCTGTTGAGTTCAGCGATGCCGCCCGAGGCCGCGTCAAGCTGGGCAAAGATTTCGCGGGCCTCTCGAGCAATCTCATCGGCGACGCCATTCAACAGGCGGATGCTCTTTTCGTTTGTGGCGTGTTGAGGACTGCCGTACCAGCCGGTCGGTGCGATGGAACGCACATCGCCCAGCACCGGCTGATAACTGCGCGTGCGACGCAACTTATCCATCTTGCTGGCGTGCCGGTGTTCGGAGGAACAAGCAATGCGATCCAGATGCACAAGCTCCGGCCGATAGGCAAGCACCGCCAGGGCTTCGATCTCGCCGCCGTGCGTGAGCCCGCCGCATTCCGGGCCGAACAAGTCCGCAGCGACATAGCAGGCCTGAACGGTGAGCACCTTCAACCCGTGCTCGCGGTGCAGTGATTCCGCGGCAATGGCGAGCGGCGCAATGTTGCCTTCGTGCCAATTCAGAATGAGCAGATATTTCGCGCCGTGTTTGGCAGTGGATACGCAGGTTTCGGTCACCACACGCAAGTAGGTCTCGGGCGTGAGAGTGAGCGTGGCTTCGTATGGCATGTGCAGTGGCGTAACGCCCAGCGGTCCTCCGGGTAAGACTAAGCCATCCATTCGTTCCGCCACCGCATGGCCGATCACATTCGCTGCAAAAATATCAGTGCCTGCCGGCAGATGCGGGCCATGTTGTTCCACGCTCCCGGCCGGCAGAATCACTAGTGGATTCTTCTTGAGCTGCGCGGCGATTTCCGGCTGCGTCAGCTCGATGAGGTAGCGGCTAGGTAACATGTACACCCTTCTCGGCGACTCGCGCGCGCGCCTCAGCCATCACATCGGCGACCCGTACGTAGCGTCCGCTCCCTTCAATGGAGCGCAGTGCGGCATTAACGACCGCGACGGCTATATTGCCGTTATAAGCATTCAGCTCGTTTGACTTTCCCGTCCGGCAGCTCTGAGCAAACAACTCGAGTTCCGTCCGAAACATGTCGCTTGCCGGAACCTTCAGCACTTCGCGGTTGGCGTAACCATCCTTGCCGCGTTGGATGTAAAGGGTTGATGTCTCATGCAATTTGTCGGGCGTGTCCCATGTGCGAAAGTCGATCTCGTAATGCATCAAACCCTTGGAACCGAACACGCGCACCGCAAAAACCCCAGGCGACGTCCAGCATGATCCAACGTAGCCGACCTTGCCGTCTGCGAACTTGAGCAACGTCATTGACTGATCGTCAACTTCTGCGCCGACCGGCGACAGTTTGGAGGCCATTGAGCCGACCTCGGTTATTTCGCCGCCGAGATAATGCAGCACGTCGAACTGGTGAATTGCCAATTGCGACAACGGCCCGCCTGGTGCTTTGTCCTTGTACCAGCGCCAGGTTTTCGGCGTCAGCTCCAGCGCTCGCTCGTTGGAGAAATTCGCTTCGATAAATGCGACGCGGCCCAGTTCACCGCTATCGATGGCTGCGCCGATTTGGCGTATCCCCGCCATCAGTCGCGCGCTATGGCCCACGGTGACGGTAATTCCGAATTTTTGCTCCAGCGCAGCGATCTCGATCCCGTCCTCGAGCGTGCTGGCAATGGGCTTTTCGGTATAGATGTGCTTCCCCGCCTTCGCCACTTCCGCGGCAACTGGCAGATGCTGTTCGTTGGGAATGGTGAGAATCACGCCTGCTATTTCGGGGTTGGCGAGCAGGGTCTTCATATCCGGGACGCTGGGAACGCCAAGCTCAGCTTCAAACGCCAGACGTTTTTCTTCGGAACGGCTATACCCGGCGATGATTTTCAATGCCTGGGACTTAGCAGCCGCGCGCGTCAGCACTCTCGCCCAGCGTCCAAGTCCAACGATGCCGACTCTAATGGGTTTTGCGCTCATGCCAGCCTCATTCGGGATTGGAGTAGCTCGTACTTTCTTTCAGATACCAGTTGAAAATTCGAGAACACTATAGTACGGTATTACAGGATGATTTCACAGTCAAGTCATATGGCGCATTCTTCGGCAGTCCTATCCACCATCCACAGGTCCGCGGCTCCACTCCGCCGGCAGGTTCTGGACGAACTTCGTCAGTCAATCATCGCCGGACGGCTGGAACCTGGCGCTCGGCTTAGGGAACGCGAACTCATCGCGATGATGGGAGTATCCCGCACCGTCATCCGTGAAGCATTGCGCCAGCTCGAGTCCGAAGGACTCATTGCCATCATTGCCAATAAGGGGCCGGTTGTCCGCGAGTTGACCCTATCTGAGGCAAAGGATTTATATTCCATCCGCGCAGTACTTGAGGGACTGGCCGCGCGCTTGTTTGTTGAGAACGCGGAAGAGGCACAGGTGGAAAACCTGGAACTTGCGCTTGCAGGGGTAGGCGAGGCCTATGGCACTGGTGATCCCGAGCTGATCCTTGAGGCGAAAAACCGTTTCTATGACGTCTTGTTCGAAGGCGCTGGCAGCCAGACCCTCTCTTCGATGATCGGGTCACTGCACGGGCGAATCTGGCGTTGGCGCGCCATGGGCTTAAGTCACCCTCGGCGTTCTCAGGAGCGGTCGAAAGAAAGCATGTTGGGTCTAAAGGCCATGCTCAAGGCCATCAGAGCGCGTAATGCAGGCCTCGCTGAGAGAGCCATCCGTGACGAAGTGATTAAGGCCGCGACCGAAGTAACGCGCCTGCTGGGCCGGAGTGAACCTGGCGGCGCAAGCGAAGAGCCCCGAAAGAACTTGATCGTTTAATTTTTTTGGAAAGGACGAAGCGAGGAGAATGCCTACCCATTTTATCGTCCATGACAAGGCAGACACTGTCGGTGTCGTGGTGACTGAAGACGTGCAGCCCGGCAAGGATCTCACGGGCTGGATTATGGAGACCGACGAGACTATTGCACTTAAATCTCTCGATGCAGTACCCCTCGGCCACAAAATCGCGCTGCGGGATATCAAGTCAGGTGACACCGTCCTGAAGTACGGCCACGACATCGGGCGTGCCGTCGCCAACGTTGGCAAGGGACGTCATGTGCATGTACATAATCTGAAGACTAAGAGGTGGTCATGATGGGGCGCTATCAGTTCTATGGCTACCGCCGCGAAAATGGTCGAGTCGGTATCCGAAATCACGTTGTAATTCTGCCTCTTGACGATCTTTCGAACGCGGCCTCGGAAGCTGTCGCCAATAACATCAAGGGCACTCTGGCTCTTCCCCACGCCTATGGCCGCTTACAGTTCGGAGAAGATCTCGAACTCTTCTTCCGCACGCTAATCGGGATCGGCTCCAATCCCAACGTCGCCGCCTGCGTCGTGATCGGTATCGAACCGGGCTGGACGGGTCGGATTGTGGATGGGATCGCCAAGACCGGCAAGCCAGTGGCCGGTTTCTCAATTGAGACCAATGGCGACATCAGCACGATCGCCTCCGCCTCCCGCAAAGCGCAGGAATTCGTTCAACGGGCATCGGAAAAGCAGCGCGAAATCTGCTCCATTGAAGATCTTTTTGTCTCGGTCAAGTGCGGTGAGAGCGATACCACCTCGGGACTCGGTTCTTGTCCGACGGTCGGCAATTTGATTGACAAGCTCGATCCGCTGGGCGCGACTACCTGCTTCGGCGAAACCTCGGAGATTACCGGTGCCGAACTCGTATGCGCGAGTCGCGCCGCAACGAAAGAGGTCGGCGAAAAATTCATGCAGGCGTTCCGCGGGTATCAGGAAGTCATCGACCGGCACAAGACCAGCGATTTATCCGAATCACAGCCCACCAAAGGCAATATCGCAGGCGGTCTGACTACCATTGAAGAGAAGGCTTTCGGCAATCTGGAAAAGATAGGCGAAAAGACGAAGTTCATTGAAGTGCTGAAGCCAGCCGCAGCGCCCGCCAAAGGTCCCGGGCTCTACTACATGGATACCTCCTCGGCGGCGGCCGAATGTATAACGCTGCAAGCTGCTGCCGGTTTCGTGGTGCATCTCTTTCCCACCGGCCAGGGCAACGTCATCGGCAACCCAATCGAGCCTGTCATCAAGCTCACCGCCAATCCCAGGACCGCCCGCACCATGGCCGAGCACGTTGACCTGGATGTCTCCGGAATTCTGCGCCGCGAAATGACTCTCGACGAGGCTGGCGACCGCCTGATCGATATTATGATTCGCACCTGCAACGGCCGGCTCACCTGTGCTGAAGCTCTCGGGCACCGCGAGTTCGTGCTCACCAAGCTTTACCAAAGCGCGTAATTTTTGGTTCGTAGCGGCAGCTTTAACCCGCCAGTGCGTCTCACTGACCTCCGACTGTCTTACGGCAGGGCGGTTCAGTTGCTTACCAGGCGAGCGCGGGGGCTGACATAATGCCTGGGAGATCTTCTGTCACGCTTCACTTGGATTTTGGCGATGACCTGCAACTCACCGCGGATCTCACTACTGGGTATTGATTTTCTAGTTGGCCATCTTCGAGACAGTCAATGGACCGGCGTTTCTCTTCCAAGTCCTCCTCAAAGCTGTAGCGCGGGGCAAGAAAGTTTACCGTTGGCGGTACACGGTGCGGAAGTGTTGGACGACGCTGTGGGGGGAACCTGGAGAAGGTGCGCGTTCCGCGGCTGTGCGGGTGTGGAGAGATCGGGCTGGTAGAACGCTATCAGCGGCAACGCCGCCCCTTTCACAAATCCTCGCCGTGATATCGTGCTCATCTGAATCCCTCCTATTGCAACACGGACACGATAAACGGTGCGTGGCGCGGCATTTTCGCCGGAGGCCTTAGCAGCACGGCCATGCGCCACAATACTTGGACGGAGCATATACCATATACTTTATTTTTGTGCTGTAATTCAATAAATTGCTGTTAGTATTGTCCGCGATGTTTACATAAAATTCTCAAGAGTTATAAATGACGCCGCCAGTTTGTCGTATCAAAAAGATCGTGATTCACATTTTTGCGGACGGGGAAATATCTATGACTTTCTTGAAGGCAATCAAACGGCGTCTTGTTCAGCGACGAAAGCTGCACAGGTGAACTGAATTCCAAGGTCAGGAAACGGAAAGGAAAGGTGAACGACAATATGGCTAGATCGAACAAGCAGCAAACTCCCGCGCCAGATATGATCCGACTTTCAGGAAATTGTATCAGACGCTTCGTCGTGCATGCGCTCGCCATCATCGTGGTATTCGGTGCCGCATTTGCCGCGCTGACAGGCAGGTCGCTTGCCGCTGCCGATGATGAACAAGTGGTCATTCAGGCCGACCATGCCTTGACAGAGGCCCTCGGAAAAGCGGACAAGACAGCAGTGGGCGCCCTTCTGGACGCGAACTTCGAATGGACGGACGCGGAGGGGAAGACACGAACCAAGGCAGGAGCCCTTCAGGACGTAACCGCGCTCGCGGCGGACACCGAGGGTGAAACGAATGTAAGGACGCACAACTATGGGCAGCTCGGGCGCGTCGCAGGCACGCACCACAATGAGAACTTTGTGCGCCTATGGGTGAAACGTCCAGAGGGCTGGCGGGCGTTTCTCATGCTGGAAGCACCCGTTCCCACGAAGGCGCCTCACCCCGCTCCCCCCAAGGCGGCCGACAAAGACTGCGACAATCCGTGCAAATCCCTCCCCTATAACCCAACAACAGCGGCCGAACGGGCAGCCGTGGCTACGTGGCTAAAGTTGAAGATGGATGAATGGCATGCCATTCCAGACGACTGGAAAAACTACGTTGACGAAAGTATGGTGATTTTCAGTCCGAGCATGTCCATGAACAAGGCAGAGCGCTTGGCACTGCTTACTAAGCAGAAAGAGACTTACGGAACCGGTTCGCCGAGCGCCCCAGTGGTTTCCATGCGCATGTTTGTCTTTGGGAACGCCGTGGTCATGACAGCGCATCACGGGCCAAATGCTGCTGGAGAGCCGTCGTATGCCGTCCGAATATTTACGAACGAAGACGGTAATTGGAAGATTGTCTTAAGTGCCCAGACGGATGTAAAGCAGCCAAGCAGCGCAATGAACTAGGACCAAGCGACAGAGAGTGTGGGCATTCCAACTTAAGCTTAAAGGAGGGGATATGAAGGGCTTCGTCACACGTGTACTCGTTGTCGGGGTTGTATTCGGCGCCGCATTTGCCGCGATGACAGGCAGGGCGGTTGCCGCTGCCGATGACGAGATGGTGCTGTTCCGGGCCGATCAATCTTTGGCTCAGGCAATCGGAAAAGCGGACAAGACAGCAGTAGGCGCGCTCCTAGACGAGAACTTCGAGTGGACGGACACCAATGGCAAGACATGGACTAGGGCGCAGGTCCTCCAGAACATTGCCAACTTCAAAATTGAGAGCGAAGCCGACTGGACACACAGCTATGCTCATGTCGGCGTGGTCCTGAATATCCACCACAGCCCGCGTTTTGCGCACATATGGGTGAAGCGCCCAGCGGGCTGGCGGGCGTTCGTCTATCTGGATACCCCCATTCCTGTGGCACCGGCGACACCCGCTCCACTGCATCATTACGATGAAAACTCCGTCTGCAACAACCCATGCAAGACCGTACCTTACAAGCCAACAACGGCAGCCGACCGGGCAATCATTACTACTTGGCTGAAGGCGAAGATTGCCGAATGGCATCCTGACCCGGATGTTTGGACGATTCCGACCGGCGACGAGTTCTTGATCATCAATGACCTTCCCCGCCTTAAAGATGGAATTGCCATGAAAGCGGAGCGGGTAGCACAGCTCGTCAAGGCGAAGGAGCAGGGCGTAGTCGGCGTGCCAGGTGACCCGGTGACCTCCATGCGCATGACTGATATCGGCGGAGACGGTGTGGTGATCGTTTCGCATCACGTGCCGCGCAATGGTGGCAAGCCTTATTACAACATCCGAGTCTGGGTATATCGCGACGGTCGTTGGCAGATCGTCGTAAGCCAGCAAACGACGATTAAGGATGCTCCCCCCGCAGATATCAAATCAACGCTGCCTATGTAGAAGGAGTTGGTGAATCCGCGGCCACTGAACCAGCCCAGCATTTTTTGCGCTCCGTGGGCGAAGATCACCAGACCCAGAGCGAGGCAGATCCGGGCGAGACCCCAATCATCATCGGTGCGGAATAACCAGGCCAACAGGAAGCTTTCCTTTCTGGACTCCGGGAGGAAGGGCTCACAGTGGGGGCGTGATCGCCGTCTGACCTGGAGATCCGAGCAGCACCGCATACTATGGCCAGTAAGTTCGCCCTTCAGGGCGTGTCTGAGTACTGGCGAGTGCAGCTTGGGCGACACTCCTGCGATTGGAGCGCGCAGGGCATCAACTGCCGGCGTGCCAACCGCCATCGACAAACAGAGTGTGGCCGGTGATGAAATCCGAGGCGGGACTTGCCAGGAAAAGACCGGCGCCGACGAGATCAGAGGGCTCCGCAAAGCGCCCGAGTTTGATCCGGCTGAGCAAGCGTTGCGCGCGTGCTTCATTTTCACGGAACGAGCGGCTGGTACTTTCTGTAAGCGTGGCGGTGGGTGCGATGGCGTTTACGCGCACACCGAAAGGGGCCCATTCGGTGGAGAGGGCGGCAGTGAGGTAAGACACCCCGGCTTTTGCAAGACCATATACGCTCTTGCCTAGGTCGGTGCTCGCAGACCAGGTGGAACTAAGATTGATGATTTTGCCGTACCCGCGATTGATCATTAGCCGGCCGAAGAATTGTGAGCAGAAGAATGTGCCTTTGGCATGAACGTCGAGAATTTGGTCCCAGTCCTTTTCAGTTACATCCAGTGCAGGTTTGGTAAAGGCGAGACCCGCGCAGTTGACCAGAACCATGGCGAGGTCCCTGCTCCGGACAAGCTTGGACACGCCTCGTTCAATCGAGCGGATATCATCGATCTTGCTAAGGTCTGCACAAATTACGTGGGCTGTCCCTCCCGCAGTCTCAACCGAGTGCTGCACTTCAAGAAGTTTTTTGCGGCCTCGACTCACCAAGACGATTTCGGCCCCCGCGCGGCAGTAGGCGAGAGCGAACGCACGCCCAATGCCTTCACTGGCGCCGGTGATGACCGCCAACCGGCCATCGAGGCGGAAGGAAGGCAACTCGTCGTTTACAGGTTCTAACGCCATTGGAATCGCGCTACCTTGTCCGCCCAGTTGTAGTGTCAAGAGGATGGAGATCGTTCACAAGTCGTTCGTCGAACGGATACGTTGTGTAGATATCGACACCATCGGCTGTGACAATGTGGTCGTTCTCCAGCCGGATGCCGCCGATGCCGGGCTTCCCCGCATAGGGCTCAAGATTGAACGCCATTCCTTCCTTGAGTACCACGGGCGCATCCTTGGAATGAGGACTGAAGGCTGGAGATTCCCAAGGATTGACCCCTGAACCATGGCCAAGACTGTCAAGCACATAAGGATCGGCTGCCGCGAAGACCTCGGCATTGGTCGCACCGGGCCGCACCTTGCTCCCGGCGTTGAACAGCGCGTTGTAACACTTCTGATGAAGATCACGCATCGCGGGCGTAGGTTTAACGGTTCCGCAAACCCATGTACGCGTCAGGTCGCCGTAGTAACCGTTATAGCAGGCACCGATGTCGATAATTACAAGATCGCCGTTACGGATAATCCGGTCAGAAGTAAAGCGCCGGTAAGGAGCGGTGTAGGGACCGGAGCAAACAATATTGGAACACTGCGTCCATTCGCTGCCCATCGCGGTCATTGTTTCCCAGGCTATCGCCAGGATTTCACATTCCTTGATCCCGGGACGCAGATGCTGGATTGCACGATCGAGTGCTGCTTCGGTGATGGCATTCGCAATCTTCAGACAAATGATTTCGTCCTGAGTCTTGATTTCCTTCGCCCGCATGAGCACGCTTTGGTACCCGTCGGCGAATTCTGTCTTTGGAAACACTTCGCGGATCGCCGCCTCCATATTCAGGTCCCAGATGTCGATACCGACTTTCTTGCCGGCCAGTGAACCGACCAATCCTTCGACTTGTTCGGCCCATCGTCTTATTCCGATCTTTTCACGGAAATTCGCGCGCGGGCGCACCTGATCCGCGGTGAGCCAGGACATTCGCAGGCGGCAGTGCTCGAAATCCATCGTCCACAGGATCGGGTCGTGATCCCGTGCCAGTACCGTGACTGCATTCCCCATGATGAAGGCAGGGCCGAGATGGTGCCGATAACCTAGCAAATATCGGGCGTCCTCGGTACGGAACACGAACAGCGCATCAAGATCAGAATTCTTGAGCGCGTCTTTCGCGCGTTGCAACCGTTCTCGCACCATCCGCTGAGGATCGAGACGCACTTCCCAATCGACCGGAATAAGCCCAATATCAGACACAGTTTTTTCCTCCCGAGAAGAGTGTTTTCGATAGCATTATAGGCTAGAGCTTGTGAAATTACCGAATTCCTAGCGAACTTGACAGGTTTCGATGTGTCCTATAGCTTTACCCTCCTTGTACGTGAATTGCGTCCGCCGAGGTGGCGAAGCGGCACGAATCAGCGTGCACGATATTTCATCCGGCCATGTGGCACGGGGGAAACGTGAAGGTTGTTATCACCGATCACCGGTTTCCAGATGTCGAGCAGGAACGCCGGGCCGTTGAGGCTTTAGGCGGAAAACTAGTCGTAGCGCAAACGATCGACGAGCAGCAGCTTGCCAGCGTATGTGCAGATGCCGATGGCGTGATTACTGCGCGGGCGGCAATTACAAAGGGCGTGATTGCGGCCATGGAACGCTGCCGAATCATTGTACGCTACGGGATCGGAGTCGACACAATTGACATCGCAGCCGCGACCGAGCGCGGCATTATGGTGGCGAACGTTCCCGATTATTGCATTGATGAGGTTTCAGATCACGCGCTGGCGCTCTTGCTCATGCTTAGCCGCCAAATAATTCCTGCTATTTCCTTGGCCAGGGAAGAACGCTGGGCCATCGCCAAAATGCCGCCCTTGCACCGATTACGGGGGCAGGTTTGCGGCTTAGCCGGCTGTGGGAAAATCGGTTCGCTTCTAGCCGGTAAGGTATCGCAGCTTGGGATGCGGGTAGTCGTCTACGATCCCTATCTTAGCGAGAGCCGCTGCCGTGAGATGGGCGCCGAGCCGGTTTCCCTTGATACCCTCCTCGCGTCCGCGGACTTCATCTCACTCCACGCACCACTCAACGATAGGACACATCATCTGTTCGGCGAATCGGCTTTCGCAAAGATGAAGAACAACGCCTCGATCATCAATACCGCGCGGGGTGGGTTGATCGATGAGGCTGCGCTTCTCGCCGCGCTCAATTCCGGGAAGATTTTTGGCGCCGCCCTTGACGTGTTGGAGTCGGAAACATCGGTCATGCCGGTGCGCAGCGCACTGGTCAATCATCCCAAAGTTATCGTGACCGCTCACACAGCCTGGGTCAGCGAGGAAGCTCGCGCAACCCTTCAAGCGCGCGCGATCTCGCAGGTGCTCGCTTGCCTCAAAGGTGAAACGCCCTACGGGCTGATCAATAGCGTCACAAAATGAAATTCAATGCGGATGTAAGAGCCACGAAGGCCCAATCGCGATTGAATAGTCTACACCCATATTCCCGAGATGAACTCTTTCCAACGAAGCTTCGGGGGTTATTCTTCATCAGCACTTATGTGCCTGCTGTGGCGGCAAATTGGTTACGTCGAGGGCAGGAGAAGCGTGCGATGTGCCTGACCCAAAGGCCCCAGCCGAAAATTCCGGTTTGAGGTTTCTCCCTGGAAAACTAAGGAGCAACTTATGAAAAGAACGATTGGAATTTTGCTTCTTATCGTGATGTGGCCCCTGGCTGTATCGCGGGCACATTTGCTTGCCCCGAACGAGGAGGGCGTATCGATGGGCCATTGGTACACGATTGTGCGGGACGTCGATGCTGCCAAGAAGTTCTGGACGCTTATGGGTGGCACGCCCATGAAGGTTGACGGGATGGACGTTATCAAGTTTCCTGGCCTCTTTGTTTTTCTGAGTAAGGGTGGCCCTTCCGGCGGGACGGTTGGATCCGTCGTCAACCACACCGGGTTCCACGTGCCCAATGGCGCGGAGTTAGTGGCAAAACTAAAAGCCGCGGGTGTGAAAACGGATCCCAATGCTGGAACAAGATTGCCGGATTTCAACGGGTCGTCCTGGGGCTACGTATACTCTCCAGACGATCTGAAAGTTGAGATTCTGGATTCCTCACGAAGCACCGCAGCTATTGGCACCTCAACCATTCCCGCCGCGTCGCCCCTTACCGAGTCGATTGCGACCGATCACATTCATTTCTTTGTTCCCGAATCGTCTGTGGCGGCAGCGCAAGCCTGGTACGCACAAATGTTTGGCGCGAAGATGTTTTTCGACTTTGTTCCGAGGCCAGCCGAGCCTGTCGCGGCCGGCAGCCTTCCCGGGGTGGAGCTGAAATTTTCAAAGTTTTCCGACACCGTCGCCCCAACCAAGGGGCGCGCGCTTGACCACATCGGCTTCGAAGTGAAAAACCTAGAGACATTCTGTAAGAAGCTGGAAGCAAACGGGGTAAAGCTCGACCAGCCCTATAGCCAGACGCGTCACAAGAGCTACGCAAGCGCTGAACTTACCGATCCGTGGGGAACGTCCATCGTGCTAACCGAGGGCTTGAATAAATTGTGAACCATGAGTGAGGTTCCGAAACATACGGTTGGCACGAACCTATGTGTGCTTGGTGGCCGAATTGCTTTTCGCGCAGATGATTATTTGTAACCTTTTCGGTCTTGCGAGCGGAGAATCATTCCCAGGGTTGTCTGCACCAAACTGAATTAAAAATTGGCCCTACAAGGCCATTTGATGCGGTCGCAGGGCGAACGCGAGGCCTCCAGCGATAGTCGCAAGCAGAGAAATCTGGATTTCTCCTGCCATCGCCCAACCCGCGTGGCTGGCGATTCCGCCCATCAGGTAGCCCGCGGCTGCGGCGGACATGTAAAAGCTCGTCACAAACATGCCCGAAGCGCGGCTAGACAGGCTGCTTCGCACCGCCTTCACGTGATAGCCAGCCAGATTGACGTAAATCGTGCCGCTGCCAATCGCGCCATAGAAGCACGTCAGAATTGCCTGGGGCACGAGTCCTCCCGATCCGTGAAAGCACAGGTATCCGAGAACGGCCATACAGAAGAATGCGGCACTCAATATGATCCGAGGCGAGGAGCGGTCGCCCAGCCAGCCGCCGGCTATCGAGACGAGGGCCCCCACCCCGTAAAAACTCGCGACAATTCCGGCCTGCTTCGGTGAGTAATGGAGTCCTTCCCGGAGGAACGTCGGGTACATCCCGGTAAACCCGAAAAGATTGAGGCCGCCAATCACGCTAAGAACCGTGAGGATGACCGTATTTCTGTTCCATAGCGCCGGCGCCCCACGGACATCTGCTTTGGCATCGGCAGCGCGATGTGTTTCGCTGAACCAGGGCCGGACGGTCAGTGCGATCAACGCGATCATCACGCCGCCGAAAAGCCCAAAAACAATCATGGGGGCGCGCCAACTCCGATAGGATGTCAGAAGGATGCTGCCCAAGATCGGGCCGGTGAACGCTCCTATGCCGAAGAAGACATTCATCGATCCGATGGCGGCGGCGCGGTAGCGGACAAAATAGTTGGCCGCGATGGCAATCATCACCGTTAGCTGCATGGCCTCGCCAATGCCTGTTGCAGCCAGATAGATAACCATGTCCGAGAATCCGGTCGCGAGAACAGTGAGTGCCGTTCCTGCGGAAAAGATCCCAATTCCCAGCAGCAGCACGATCTTGCGGGGGAAATGTGATAGAAGAAAGCCGGTCGGAAGCCCTGCGACTGCCAACCCTAGGGTAAAAATCGTCGACAGAAGTCCGATGTTAGAAAGCGAAAAGCCATACTGAAGACGCACATCATGAGCGAGAAGCGGGAAAAGCTGCCTGTCTGCTGCATTCACAGAATAGGATGCGAGCAACACGCAATACATGGCGATGGCAACGGTGCGCGTGCCCGCTTGGCCGGATGCATTGCTTTCCTGGCCCGTAGATATTTGCTTGTGAACTTGTTTTTCCCCTTTCTTCTTCTGCCGCTAGGACAGCGTTTTTTCTGGCAATGGTGCCCGCACACGGCGGTTGGTTTCAGCTCAGCGGGCGGCCACCGTCTACGGCAATGACGCTGCCGGTCGTGAAGGTGAGATGCTTGACTGCCGCGACAACAGCCGCTGCAATCTCATCGGGAGCGGCGAGCCTCTTGAGCGGCGTGCGGTTCAGCTGCTCGTCGCGCCAGCGCTGGTCCATCGATCTTATGAAGTCAGTGTCGACCAGACCCGGTGAAATCGACACGACACGGATTCGGGGCGCGAGAGCGCGCGCCAGCGACTTGGTTATATTGTCGAGAGCTGCCTTCGATGCGCAATACATCACGTTACTGCCCATTGCGGTCACGGCGGCGATGGAGGAAATATTGACGACCACGGCGCCGCCGGGCTGCGTGCTCTTGTCCAGCAGAGGGCGCAGCGCGCGCAGCGTGGCAAAGGGACCGCGCACGTTGGTTGCTAGAATGAGGTCAATGAGGTCGTCGTCGAGGCCATCGAGATCGCCATGCGGCACGAAGCGCGTGGTGCCCGCGCAGTTGACCAGCACATCGCAGCGTCCGTAGCGGGCGCCAACCTCCGAGGCCAGGGCCGTAAGCGCTGCTTTGTCGGTGACCGGCGCGGCGAGCGCAGCGTGTCCCTCTCCCGGCAGACTTTCTGCGACTGCCTGAGCTGCCTCCGCAGACCGGTTGTAGCCGACGACGACCCGCAGACCTTCCCGCGCCAGGGCGCCGCAAATGCTCTTGCCAATACCTCCGGCACCTCCTGTTACCACGCCCACGGGCTGTTCGCGCGTTTGTTTCATTGTTTAGGCCACCTTCTTTCCGTAACGGCGTACGCGTAGGTCCGCTTGTTCCTTGTGAGCGGCAAACCCTTCGAGCGCGCATAAGCGTGAGCAATATTCTCCGACCATAGCGGCGGCTTCATCCGTCAGCACGCGCTGGTAAGTGCAGGTCTTAATGAACTTGCCGACCCACAGGCCACCCGTGTAGCGCGCCGCCTTCATGGTTGGCAGAGTATGGTTCGTCCCGATTACCTTGTCGCCGTACGCGACATTGGTGCGATGGCCGAGGAACAACGAGCCGAAGTTGCTCAGGCGCTGCAGGAAATAATCCGGATCGCGGGTAAGCACCTGGACGTGTTCGGAGGCGATGCGATCCGCCTCCTGAACTATTTCACCGAGAGTGTCGCACAGGATGATCTCGCCGCAGTTGTGCCAGGCCTGGCGTGCAATCGCCGCCGTCGGAAGCCACGAGAGAAGCTTCTCGATCGCCGCCGGCACTTCCTGAGCGAGCTTCGCCGAACTGGTCAGCAGGATGGCAGGACTGCCAGGGCCATGCTCCGCCTGGCCGATCAAATCGACAGCGGCCATCTCGGCGTCGCAAGTGTCGTCCGCGATGATGAGCGTTTCGGTAGGACCAGCCAGCAAGTCAATGCCGACGCGCCCAAATAATTGACGCTTCGCTTCGGCGACATATGCATTGCCGGGGCCCACGAGCATGTCGACGGGCGGAATGTTTTCCGTGCCGAGGGCCATGGCCGCGATGGCCTGCACGCCGCCGAACGCGTAAATCTCATCGGCGCCGCCGAAATGCATCGCCGCAACGATGGCCGCATGCGGCTTTCCCCCAAAAGGCGGCGCGCTGGCGATGATCCGCTTGACGCCAGCAGCTTTGGCGGTGACCACGCTCATGTGCGCAGAGGCGACCATGGGATAGCGGCCGCCGGGCACGTAGCAGCCCACACTATTGACCGGAATATTCTTGTGGCCGAGCACCACGCCGGGGAGCGTTTGCACCTCCACATCCTGGAGTGCGGCGCGTTGCGTCAGCGCGAAATTGCGGATCTGGGTCTGCGCGAATTGGATGTCGTCGATTACCCCTTGCGGCAAGGCGCGTACGCACTCGGCGATTTCACTCTCGGAGAGTCGGAAGGACGCCGGTGACCACTTGTCGAATTTTTCCGAGTATTCGCGTACTGCCTTTTCACCGCGAGCAGCGATGTCACCAAGAATCGCTTCAACGGTACTTCGAACCTGCGCGCTGTTCTCGGCCTTTGCCTCTGCGGACTGGCCGGTCTTGAGATGGCGGATCATGACACTCTCCTAAATCGGTTCGTAATGTTCGACCACAGGCGGCGGATCGAAGAAATGATGCAGCAACTTGCGCCATTCCTGATACTGCGGCGATCCGCGAAAGCCAACCGTGTGATGCTCCTTCGTCTTCCAGTTCACCAATAGCACGTAGCGGTTTTCCATATCGACCGAACGTTGAAGCTGATGCGAAATGTAACCGTCCACTGACGCAAGAATCCGGGCCGCTGCAGGAAATGCCGACTCAAAGGCCGCGCGTGTCTCGGGACGGATATTCAGGGTCGCAATTTCAAGAATCATAGCGTGATTCCTCGATCGAGGTTGTTCTGCCCGAATGACTTTACTGATTGATCGCGCGGAAAACAAGCAAACCGGTCTTTAATTATAAGGACCAAGGAACGGTTTCACCCCAGAGAGCACAATGGGCGCACCGGAGAGAGAAAGGGACAGTGTTCGAGTTTCGCAGAGTTGCCGGGTTACACTCGCGAAACGAGACATATCTTGTCTGATGTGTTCTCGGCGCCCTCTGTGTTGAACTTGGATCTTCTACTTGACGGCGATGGGATTCACGGGTGATCCGACGGCCCTGGTGATGGGCAGCGGAGGAGCGCAGAAAAAGAATTCGTATACATGGTCCTCCGCGCAGTCTGCCGCGAGGTCTTTCAGATAAAAAATCTCACCCATGCTGATGCCGATCATGGGGATGACGACCCAGTGCCAAGGCTGGCTGGCATCGGCCGATTCATTCGGGCGAACCTCGCACCCCCAGGTATCCGCGCAGATCGCGGCGATGTCCTTGCGGCGAATCCAGTCGGCGGTCTCAAACCGAAGGCCGGGCGCGTTCCCGCCTGCATAGCCGCCCCAATCGCCCGAGCTAAGGCAGCGCTCCATATGTCCCGTACGCACAATAATGAAATCACCTTTGTGTATTTCCACCTCCTGAGCAGCGGCACATTTTTCCAGGTCGTCGGTCCCGATTCCATAGCCGTCTTCGAAGGAGTCGACACCCTTATGCCGGGCCACATCGAGAAGCACACCACGGCCGACCATTTTATCCTTCGCTTTTTCGATGCCGTTCTTTTGCGCACCGTTCGAATCGACAAGCCGGGCGTCGTATCCATTCCACATTTTTTCGCCGAAGAAGATGTGGCCCAGCGCATCCCATTGCGTGCCGCACTGCAACGGCATGGTCACCATGTCATCCGCATAGCGCAAGCCCATGGATTCCTGCCGCCCGGCCACCGCGTCAGTCCCGGTCGCCAGCATCGTGTGAACGGGATTAAAGCGATTGCCCCACAGCCCATTCTGCGGGCCGCTGCTGTCAAAATTCAGCGCCAGCGAGAACACCTTCCCCTTGCGGATGAGCCGCGCCGCGTTGACGATGTCCTGCGGAGAGATGTTGTTGAGCGTGCCGATTTCGTCGTCGCTACCCCAGCGTCCCCAATTCTTCAATCGCTCCGCAGCCGCATTGATATCTTTGAGCGTTACTTTCGAATGATGATTCGTCATGGGCTCCATACCTTGGATGATTTAGTCCAGCAGTACGAGATCGCTGCTGCCGATGAAAAACAAGGAATCGCCGGTTGGAAACCCGGAATAACTACCGGGCTGTATACGGCCTAGCCCGGTTGTCCGGGTCGCGTTCGTTTTTTGCTGCCGCGTAACGGCCTCGAGCGTTCCGGAGTTCACAAAAACCTTGCGCTCCCCCGGTAGCTGCGCCCATGGTCAAAGTTCAGCTCCAGCGCGGAGCCAGACCAAGTTAAGCAGGGACGGTTCCAACCCGAAATGATTGTTGATGTAAGCCTGAACCACAGACAGCGATTTGTAGGCTTCGGGAGCGATTTTCTGAGGATCGAGTCGCGGTTGCATGGATTTCCGCCTTACTGAACGCAGTTCGCGTTCGTCTGTGTGGTTGGTTTTTGAGACTGGATACTGCGAGAAACATCTCGCCCTTCCTCTCGGGGAGATGGGTGGATTCTAGTGGTCCCGCACCACCTGTAAGCCAATGAGTTAGTTTGAGTAACTCCTTCAACGACTGTTGAAATATATGGCGTAACGATATCTATGTCAACCCTGAGTCGTTAGTAGCCAGGAGTCCGTTTCTCGACTCCCGAAGGCCAGTCGGTAACTGGCCCATACATTCCGATAAGCGGACTTATCAGGCCCGATCCTACTTATCTCTCAAGAATGTGCTTTGCCCCGGCCGTAGAGGACGCGGCCCGGGTGAGCCCCGGTATGGTCGCCCTTGTCGATGACCACGGTGCCGTTCACGATGACGTACTGAAACCCCACGGCGTATTGCATGGGCTGCTCGAAGGTGGCCTTGTCCTCGACCTTATCAGGATCGAAGATGGCTATGTCGGCGGCCATGCCGGGACGCAGTAGTCCACGATCGGTGAGTCCCGTGATCTCGGCAGCCTGCGAAGTCATCTTGCGAATGGCATCAGGCAGTGTGATGACTTTGTCTTCGCGCACGTAGCGCGCCAGCACGCGGGCAAACGTGCCGTAGTAGCGAGGGTGCGGATTGCCCAGCCAGGTCATCGCTGGCGAAACAGCGCCGCCATCGGAGCCGAAGCTGAGCCACGGCTGCGGCATCGCGCGCCGAATGTCCTGCTCGCTCACGCTGAAATAGATGGCGCTACCACCCATTCTTTCCGAGATCAGCAGGTCGCACAACGCATCCACAGGGTCCTTGCCCATCATCTGCGCGACCTCGTCCATGCGCTTACCGATGAATTTCCTGTTCTCCGGACTGAGCAATGCGGAGATCAGGATTCCGTGCCAGCCTCCCGCTTCGCGCACATCGCTGTCCCACCCGGGCAGGCCATTGGCGATGTCAGCGCGAATCTCGTCGCGCGCCTGGGAATCCTTCAGCCGCGCCAGCATTTCATCCACGGTCCCCGCCAGGTACTTTGGCGGCAACGCTACGTTACGCAGAGGATTAAAGCCAGCGGGATAGGGATATTGGTTCACGGTGATGTCTACGCCACGATCGCGCGCCTGCTGGATTTCGTCGATGAGCGACTGTATGTGGCCCCAATTCTCGACACCGCTGTACTTGAAATGAAAGATGTGCACCGGCACGTGAGCTTTCTCGCCTATTTCAATGGCCTCGGCAATGGCTGCAGGGCTGCCATCGGCTTCGTTGCGCAGGTGCGTGGCGTAGATTCCGCCGTACTTCGCCACAACCTTGGAGAGTTCGATCAGGTCGTCGGTGGTCAGATAGGCATTCGGCGGCACGGCGAGGTCGGAAGCCACGCCAAGCGCGCCTTCACGCATGGCCTGGTCGACCAGACCCTTAATTCTTTCCATTTCTTCGGGCGTCGGTCGGCGTTTCTTCGTGCCGATCACGTCCACCCACACCTGTTCGCTGCCCACGTAGGAGGCAATGTTCGGCGAGAAACCCTGACGCTGCATGCGCGCGAAGTATTCGCCGAGAGTAGTCCAGTCGAGACTCGTGCCCATCCGTCGCAGACTCCGGTCAACCTCCTCGCGATCCGGCCCGAGGATCGGGCCCGCCGAGGCGTGTTCGCCCAGAATTTCCGTGGTGACACCCTGGCGAAGCATGCTCTGGCCGTTGCCGTCGACGAGCAACGGAAAATCCGAATGACAGTGCAAATCGATGAACCCCGGCGTCACGACCAGGCCCGCGGCGTCGATCGTCCGCCGCGCCGTGGGATTCACAAGCCGTCCGACGTCCACGATCTTGCCGTCCTTGATGCCGATCGAGCCCGAAAACCATGGGTTGCCGCTGCCATCTATGATATGGCCATTGGTGATGAGCACATCGTATTGCGGAGTGCCCACTGGTGGAGCGGTCTGCTGCTGTGCCTGTCGCGCGGCCGTGGCAAGGCCCGCCAAGCACGCCAGGCCGACAAACGCGATGCCCGCCACCAAGCCAAATATGTCTCCGCGTCGATTCCGACCCAATTGCATCGCAGTCCTCCTAAACAGGATGAATCTACCGACCAGCCGACAACCGCCACGAATGCTGAAAACCTCTTGATACGGCCAGCAGGACCAGAACAGCATCCAACCTTAGCCAGGCCAAATCCAACAGCCTCGTTGCGGACTTGACGAGCATGCTGTTACCTCGCTTCGGAAGGCAGCTTGGAAGATATCTAGCATTACGCTGTTAGTCCGCTGCCGGCGTCGGCGATGGCGGCGGGGGTAAAGGTTTCGTAAACCGAGAGTCCTCCACCGGTGTGTTCAGCTCGACCTGCGACCACTTATAGGTCTGTTTTCCTTCCGGATCCACGACCACCATCGTGAAGGGCACTTTGAGCCCGCTAACAACGCGATAATCGTCGTAATTCGTCTCCTCCGGAAACGATCCGAGAACGCTTTGCATGGTTGTATACGACCGCAGAAGCAATCCGGTTTGCGCATCAAAATAGAGACGATCGATTGCGGACCCATCGGGACGTTTGCCAACCACGCGGTAAGCATCGCGACCTCCTATTTTTTCCATCGCATCTACTTGCACCTGAAAATGGTCCTCCATAAATTTCGATGCTGGAGGAAATTCAGCAAATTCCCGCCGAAGAGCCAATTCACTCCCTGTTAATTCGCGGGGACCGATCCAGCCGATAATCCCATCGAAACCCTCCCGGTTCGGTGCCCTGCCAGGGAATTGCGCGGACACAACTACCTTTCCTGGGAGCTTGCGATCGATTTCGGCTGGAACAGTGCCGATCGCGGGGGGAACAGGGGGAGCCCCCTGAGGTCCCGGGGGCGGCGGCACCAACATCTCGACCGTCCCCTTTTCCACCAGAGATGTAACTTTGCCAATCGCGGCCGTTCCGCCGAGGGCCTGTGTGTACTTGCTGAAAACATCAGCCACGGCGGGAAGCGAAGCCGGGGCGACAGCCATTGGCTTCGGCGCCGCGGCCGGACCCGATACGACGGTTGCGGGGGCCTTACTCGGAGACATGCCGGGATCGAGCTTTGTTATATTCCGCACAGCGAGTGGAGGGACAATCTCCGCTGCTGTTGGCTCGGTAGGTGATTTTTCACCAGGAAATACAGGTGTTGGCGCGCCCTTGGAAGCGCCGCGATGGCAGGTAAAGCAGGTGACTTCTCGTTTGCCATCGAACACGCTGGCATTAAGCGCCATGGTCATCCTCATCATGCTCCGCGCGACATTCTTCTCTCTCTTGTTATCACTGTCGAACTTTCCAATCGTGTGACAGTACGCACAGCCAACTCCGAGCGTGACGTTGATGTACTCCATTGCGTTGTGAAGATCAGCGGCGGGAATGTCCTTGAGCACTTTTACATTCCTATAAAACTTCCCGGCGGTCTTGCCTTTCATTGCCGCAGCCGTCAGGGGCGGCGCGGGCGGCCCACCTGCCGCAGGAGCTTGCGCGCGAAGGTCAGGCAAATTCAAGCTGAGCGCAATGGCGGTAATTGCCAGACTTACAAGTGCCCTGGAGAAACTTCGCACGGGTAATTTTGTTTTCATAGTTGTTCGGTTATCCTCTCGCTGAATATTCTTCGCGCTCCAATTTTGTTAGCCCTAAATTTCGAGCGGCCATGAAGAATTGTTAATTCCATGCATACGAATCACGCGAAACTTGGTTCCCCGGATATAATCCGGAATCCCCAATTTGAACCTCAGACTCGCGAATCGTACGCTTCTCCAGCCCTCGACACAACGAAGTTTTCCACCAAAGGGGATTGCGAGGTCGGCCAACTCCCTCCATGAGAAGGCCGGTCTCCTTCACGAGGAGGCATCGCTTTCGATTCTTGGTTCACCTTCGTCATGTGAGTTTGTTGCCTCTGAAAACAGTGACAGACGAGCCATCGGCAATGAATGCAGAGCTTGGGCGGCCTTGAAGGACACGGCCCAGTTCGGTGCCGTACAACCCGCTTGCATCACCTTCAAATCCTGCCGTAGTGCTCGCCCACACTTGCCACGGCACATGAGAAACGTGATATTCGAGGGAGCCGCCGCCTCGTCGAGTCGAATAACCCCAATAGTGTTCGGTGATATATTGTTCCAAACTTCCCTCTCGCGGTAGTTCAGGAGCGCCCATCGCTTCCGCAGTCAGCTGGCACCACTGATTTTTGACCTGCCATTGATACAGAAATGACTTTTTCGACTTCTCGGTGCAAAGGCGGTGCTTCATCGGCAGGCACATATAATTCTCACCATATACAAGGCGAGCCACCGTCGCGACCGCCTGCTTGGGTACAATTTCGGCGATGAACACAACGCCCCTTCGGTTTTCATCGCCTTCCTTGCGGCGGACGTAAAAGCGAAGGTTTACCTCATCGAAATCAGAATGAAGCGGGACGGTTAGGAAGCCAAACAGTTTGGTGCGGCAGAACCGAAAGCCCACGAGGCTAACGTATGTTTTTCCAAGAAATGAATCCAGCGCTGTGCCGCAGGGGACGTACTTGTCTAACAAGCGGGGATCAATTTCGTAGTTCAACATCACGAGGTCTCGCCATTCAGCCGTAAGAAAAACTGTTCTTGTCGGAGACATTTGGGCTAGTTCAAGCGCAATGCCAAAAGACCCAAATTATCAGGCCCTCGAACAGCTGCAGGATATATCTATCTTTTGGAGTACAGATCAGTTAACCCCAAGAAGCTTTCTGTAAGAAGAGTAGCCTTGTCCCTTAGTGCCCGAAAAGTTCTATAAAAGGGGAAGTCAAGAAAAATACCTTTCCTGCGGCCGGATAGAGCGCCCTCTTACTAATGCGCCCGGTGATCTCAAGTGGTCGTTGCAACACTAGCTTGCAGTCTATCCGCCGGAGTTTGAAATCCCAACGTTTTTCGTGGCCTTTGATTCAGACGCAGAGCGATTTCGTCCAGGTCCGATTGCGAGTAGCAGGACAGATCCGCCGTCTTCGGCAGGTATTGCCGTAATAGCCCGTTGGTGTTTTCGTTCGAGCCGCGTTGCCAAGGACTTTGCGGATCGCAGAAGTAAACCTGTACATCGGTAGCCATCGTGAAGCTTTTGTGCTGGGCCATCTCTAGCCCGCGATCCCAGGTCAGCGAGCGCCGCAACGTCGCCGGGAGTTGTCGCACGTGCTGGCTCAGGGCGGCCACCACGGTAGCGGTGTCCTTCCCGGGCACCTTCACCAGCATACAGAAACGTGAATGACGTTCTACCAGCGTAGCCACGTGGCTGTTGCGCGTCCCGCGCAACAGATCACCCTCCCAATGGCCGGGAATGGCACGATCTGCGACTTCCGCAGGTCTTTCGCGAATGGAGACGGCATCGATGATCCGGCCTTGGGAGTGTCCATGAATGCTAGAGTGCCGTGAGCGGCGGATCCGCCGCTGCGATCGCAGATGCCGAACCAGCTCTTGTTTCAGCGCTCCGCGCGCTTGAAGGAACAGGGTGCGATAGATCGTTTCGTGCGACACGCGCAGGCTCTCGTCCCCCGGGTAGCGCTGCTTCAGCCAGCCGGCAATTTGTTGCGGCGACCAGTCCTGCATCAGTTTACGCGCAACGATCTCTTGCAGCTTGCTGTGGGTGGCCAGCAGGCACGGCTTGGGCCGCAGGGCCGACTCCCAGGCCTGCTGATCGGCTTGGTTGGCTCGATACTGCGCGCGCCCGCCATGGCGGGCTACCTCCCGGCTTACCGTGGAGAAAGCGCGACCCAGACGCTGGGCGATGACCCGCATTGAGCTGCCGCTGGCGATTCCGCGGGAGATGTCTTCGCGTTCGGCCAAGCTGAGTACCCGTCGCGAACGGCGACGAGTGGGTGGAGCAATCCCACCGTGACGCGCCAACAGAAATTGAATTACTACATGGGACTTGCCGAGCGCTCGACCAATCTCATGTAACGATTGACCAACCTTCCAACGCCTCCACATATCGGCCCGCTGGGCCAAAGACAGCTTCCATCGTCTCGCTTGCATCATGAACACCACCTTTTAGGAAAAGAGATTTATACCAGATGGTGTTGCATCGACCAGTTGAGCCGGCACCGCTTCTCGGGCGTTATCCCGTTCAGATAGGGCTAGGGCATCGCTTCCGAGTACCCCAGGCCCTATCCGGCTCTCCCCTTCCGCTTTCTTTTGGCAAAACACAGTGCATACGAAATCTTTGAACTTCTTGGTGTGGGAGGCATGTGCCACAACGATGACAGCGGCTGCGACGACAGCGTGCGTGCCGTCTACGCAATGGGCGGGTGCTTCTTACCGAAGCTAGTCGCCACTTCGAACGCGTGCGCCATTTGCAGGACGCTGAAGTCTTCTTTGTTGCGGCCGACAATCTGCACGCCAACCGGAAGTCCTTCCGGCGTGAAGCCGGCCGGCACCGAGGCGGCGGGATTTCCCGTTGCTGAAATGTACCAGCAGGACTTCATCCAGTCGATGTAGTTATCGAACTTCACACCCGCGATCTCCGTCGGGTATGGTGTGTTGACGTCGAATGGCGGCAACTGCGTGGTGGGCAGGACGAAGTATTCGTACTTTTCGAGGAATGCCTGAAAGCGCCGCCAGAGCTGGCCGTGAGCCGTCTCCGCGCGTGCGACTTCCATGCCGCTCAGCCGCAGCCCTTCCTCGATCTCACCCGTCAGCGTGTCCTTGAAAGCATCCGGATGCTCACGCTGCCGGGCACCGTAAGTATTCGCCGTATTCCATGCGCGCAGCACGCGGAAGGCGATTTCCGCCAGAGCGAAGTCCGGTTCCGCCTGCTCGACGATGCAGCCCAAGGATTCAAATGTCTTGCGATGTCCGTCCACCACAGCCCGCACGCGCGGATCGAACGGCACTCCGCCCAGGTCCTTGAACCAGGCCACGCGCACACCTTTGAAACTGCGGTCGAGCGGGCGCGCGAAGCGTTCTCCCGGTTCGTTGAT
>JAIQES010000070.1 GCA_020073705.1 Terriglobia bacterium | reverse complement strand
AAGCAAACCGCTGCGGGATGTTCTATGTCAATTATCGCTGGCTTGGGGGCACGCTGACCAATTGGGCGACCTTGCAGAAGTCCATCAAGCGCCTGAAGACGCTGAAGGCCATGACCGAAGACGGCCGGATGGCGCAACTTTCAAAGAAAGAGGCCGCGCGCCTGGACCGCGAATTGAAGCACCTGAAGCAGAACCTGTCGGGTGTAGAGAATATGACGGTGCTGCCGGACGCGATGTTCGTCATCGATTCTCATGCCGAAGCGATTGCCGTTCGAGAAGCGCGCCGCATGGGCGTTCCCGTCGTCTCCATCGTGGATACGAATTGCGACCCCGATCAGGTGGACTGGGTCATCCCAGGAAACGACGACGCGCTGCGCGCCATCAAATTGTTCACCTCGAAGATCTCCGACGCCGTGATCGAAGGCCGCCAGGCGTATGAGCGGTCACAGATCGCCGAGCAGAAGGCCGTCGCCGATGCCACCGAAGGCCCGGAAAAAGTCGAGTATGTTGACACCAGCGCCTACGAGTCGTATGAAAAACAGGAAGGTGATTTCATTGAGCCGGCCACCGAGCCGGAACCCGTCACCGAACCGGCCACTGAACCGGGGCCCGTCATCGAGCCGGCCACCGAACCGGGGCCCGACAAATCCCTAAAAGGCGCCGTCGAGTAGACGAAAACTGCCGGCCCCGTGATGCCGGACCGCGCGAGGGCGCCTGCGCGCAAATTGCAAGAATCGCGAATGAAGGAATGAAAATAGCCATGACGAATCCATCCGAAACGCTCAATATTTCGGCGCAACTGGTGAAGGAATTGCGTGAACGCACGGGCGCCGGATTCTCCGACTGCCGTTCGGCGCTGGTGGAAACGCGCGGCAACATCGAAGCCGCGATTGATGTCCTGCGGAAAAAGGGACAGGCCGCCGCCCAAAAGAAGGCCACGCGCCAGGCCACCGAAGGCTTGATCGGCCACTACATTCACGCCGGCGGAAAAATCGGCGTGATCATTGAAGTGAATTGCGAATCGGATTTCGTCGCGCGGACTGAGGATTTCCAGCGCCTGTGCCATGACGTGGCCATGCACATCGCCGCGCTAGACACCCGCTATGTCCGGCGCGAGGAAGTCACGCAGGAAATTCTCGACCGCGAACGCGAGATCTATAAGGCGCAGGCGCGCGCGACCGGGAAGCCCGAGCCGGTCATCGAAAAAATCGTCAACGGCAAGATGGAAAAGTTCTACGAAGAAAATTGCCTCTACGAACAGCACTTCATTAAGGATGAGTCGGTGACCGTAGGGGAACTCGTCAGTCAGATGATCCACAAATTGGGCGAGAATATTTCCATTCGCCGCTACGTTCGGTTCAAGGTGGGCGAAAGCGCCGGATCTTCCGCCGAATCCGTTACTGCTGCCGCAGTGCCGGCGAATTAGCCCGAGCGCGGGCGATTCCATGGAATCCATACTCACGATTTCTATGCGCGCAAGGCATTTGTGTCCGAGGCCGTGCGCCCCGGAACAATCTTTGTTAGAATGCCCAGCGAGAGCATGAGCAACGACGACCGATCGTCCCAGCCACGCAGCACCTTACCAGCGCCTGCCTATAGCCGCATTGTTTTAAAACTTTCCGGGGAATCCTTTCAGGGTTCACAGGGTTTCGGCATCGACGCGGAAACCGTTCACAGCATTGCGCGTGAAGTGAAGGAAGTGAATGACCTGGGCGTGCAGATGGCCATCATCGTCGGCGGCGGCAACATCTTCCGTGGTACGCGCCAGAAGTCGCTTTCGATCGACCGCGCCACCGGCGACTACATGGGGATGCTGTCGACGGTCATCAACGGACTGGCGCTTCAGGATGCTCTCGAAAAGCAGGGCGTTTGGACGCGGCTGCAGAGCGCGATCGCGATGCATCAGGTGGCCGAACCGTTCATCCGCCGGCGCGCCATGCGCCATCTCGAAAAAGGCCGGGTCGTCATTTTCGCCGCAGGTACCGGCAACCCCTATTTCTCTACCGACACGGCGGCCGCACTGCGCGCCATGGAAATCAAGGCGGACGTCATTCTGAAGGCCACGCGAGTCGATGGAATTTATGACGCGGATCCGGAAAAAGTGTCCGGCGCGAAGATGTTTGACCGCATTACGTATCTCGATGTGATCCAGAAGGGCCTTGCTGTCATGGACTCCACTGCCATCTCGCTTTGCATGGATAATCAGATGCCGATCATCATCTTCAACATGAACATACCTGGAAACATCAGGCGTGTCGTCATGGGCGAAAAGGTGGGTTCCACAGTCACGGCAGGCTGAACGTGAAAGGAGCACAAAACGATGACTACGATTGCCAGCAGTAAGGACGCGATGGCCCAGGCTCGCGCGCGGATGGAAAAGGCCGTCGAAGATTTCCGGAAAGAGCTCGCCGGGGTGCGCACGGGCCGCGCGAACGTTACGCTGCTCGACCACATCCGCGTCGACTATCATGGCACGTCGATGCCGGTCAACCAGCTCGGCACGGTCTCGGTGCCGGAGCCGACGACGATCGTCATTTCTCCATGGGATCCGGGCGCGCTGGCGCTGATCGACAAGGCCATCCGGACATCCGACCTCGGTCTGAACCCGACCAATGACGGCAAAGTCGTCCGCGTGCCGATTCCACCGTTGACCGAAGAACGCCGCAAGGACATCGTCAAGCACCTGCACAAAGTCCTGGAGATTCACCGCACCGCCGTGCGCAACATCCGCCACGACATTAAGGGAGCGGTCGAGAAGCTCGAGAAGGAAAAGAAGATCAGCGAGGACGAGCGCAAGCGCTCGGTGGAAGAGCTCGAAAAGGTCACGCACTCGGAGACCAAGAAGATCGAAGACCTGTGCGCTGTGAAGGAAAAAGAAATCCTCGAAGTGAAGTAGCCCCCGCATGATTATGAGGGATTTTGAATTTCGGTTGGGGCGGGCGGACCACGCTTTAGAGGGTGGGCCTGGGGCATCTGAGGAGTTTTCCACTTTTGGGGCTTGATTTTCGTTTGACATAGCCTGTCGTTTTCCCTATACTTACAGCTTCGTCAGGGATTGTTTTGCCCTGTTGGTGAAAGGGAAGGTCTTCCTCCCCGGAACAAAGTAGGACGGATCGGGGTGTGAAGAGCGGCCGGAATGGGGCGCCAGCCCCGCAAAGCCGAGTAAGCCTCTCCGCTTCGACCAGATGGAATGTCTGACTTGCTGGTAGTAGTGCGGGGTTTTTGTCGGTATATCCGGGGTCGCTACTGACCCTTTCATTGTATGAACTCCACGACACGCCGCATTGTGGATTGCCGCGATGTGGAAAGTGAAGTGAATTTTAGCTCGATTGAGGGAGAGCCGTGCCGACGTTTGCACAACTGGTTCGTTTCGGGCGCGATCAGATCCGGATCAAGACGAAGTCGCCTGCGTTGCAGGGATGTCCGGAGAAGCGCGGTGTCTGCATTCGCGTCTACACGCAGACGCCGAAGAAGCCTAACTCGGCCTTACGCAAAGTCGCGCGTGCCCGCCTGACCAACAGCATCGAAGTCACAACGTACATTCCCGGCATCGGCCACAACCTGCAGGAGCATTCGATCGTGCTGGTGCGTGGCGGCCGCGTGAAGGATCTTCCCGGCGTGCGTTATCACATTATTCGCGGGACTCTCGATGCCGCCGGCGTCGAGAACCGCAAGCAGGGGCGCTCGAAGTACGGCGCCAAGCGGCCCAAAGCCGCACAGAAGTAGGAGAGATAGCGAATGCCCCGCAAAGGATTCATCGCACGGCGCGAAGTTCCAGCCGACTCGGTATTCGGCAGCGACCTCGTGCAGAAGTTCATAAACTCGATGATGTGGGACGGGAAGCGCTCGAATGCGCAGCGCATCTTCTACGGCGCGATGGACCAGATCGCGCAGAAGACAAACGACGACCCGTTGAAGACCTTTAAGAAGGCCGTCGAAAACGTCAAGCCGGTCCTGGAAGTCAAGTCGCGGCGCGTGGGTGGCGCGAACTACCAGGTCCCGGTCGAGGTCAATCCGTTCCGCCGGCAGTCGCTCGCGATTCGCTGGCTTCTGCTCTACGCGCGCACGCGTTCGGGCAAGACGATGACCGACAGGCTGGCCGAAGAGCTGCTCGACGCAGCCAACAGCCGCGGCGGCGCGATGAAGAAGAAAGAAGACGTTCATCGCATGGCCGAAGCCAACAAGGCATTCGCGCACTATCGCTGGTAAAGGAAGCAGTTCAAGAATTTTCATGGGTTTCAAGTTTCAGGGGAGAATGCAGCGGTAATTCAGAAATGGCCCGCAAGACACAACTCGCGGAAACGCGCAACATCGGCATTATGGCGCATATTGACGCTGGGAAGACGACCTCGACCGAGCGCATCCTGTTCTACACGGGTGTGACGTACAAGATCGGGTCGGTCGACGAAGGCACCGCCACGATGGACTGGATGGAGCAGGAGCGCGAGCGTGGCATCACGATCACGTCAGCCGCTACCACGACCACCTGGAAGCGGGGTGGTAAGGATTTCTTGATTAACATAATCGATACGCCCGGACATGTGGACTTCACGGTGGAAGTCGAGCGCTCATTGCGTGTGCTGGATGGTGCGGTTGCGATTTTCGATGCTGTCGCTGGCGTGCAACCGCAGTCGGAAACCGTCTGGCGTCAGGCCGACAAGTATCGCGTCCCCCGGATTGCGTTTGTGAACAAGATGGACCGCACCGGCGCGGATTTTGATCATGCCATCCGGACCATGCGCCAGCGTTTGGGCGCGCACCCGGTTCCGGTTCAATTTCCGATCGGCAAGGAAGACTCTTTCATTGGATGTATCGATTTCATCGAAGAAAAAGCCATCATCTGGCTCGAGGAAACCCTCGGCGCGAAATTCGAAATCTTTGAAGTCGCAAAGCTCTGGGATGACGCGTTTCTGAAAAGTCGCCCGGATATTGCCGCGGCGCTGAAGGCCTCGGCGATCGACGAAGCATTTTACAAAGAGCATCGCGGCAAAGTGGTCTCGTACATTGCCGAGCACGACGATGCGGTTCTCAACAAGTATTTGAATGAACATGCGCTGACGGGAGAAGAACTGCGTGTTTCGCTTCGCCGCTCAACGATTGCGCTGAAACTGGTGCCCGTGCTGGCCGGTTCGGCCTTCAAGAACAAGGGTATTCAGCCGCTACTCGACGCGGTAGTGGACTACCTGCCGTCGCCGCTCGATGTGCCGCCCGTCGAAGGTACGACGTTGGACGGCTCGGAAATGGAACTGCGGCGCGCGAGTGACGACCAGCCCTTCGCGGCGCTGGCCTTCAAGATCATGTCTGATCCGTTTGTCGGCCACGTCACCTACATCCGGGTGTATTCCGGCGTGTTGAAGTCGGGCAGCTACATTTACAATTCGACCAAGCGCACGCGCGAACGCATTGGCCGCCTGTTGCGGATGCACGCCAACAAGCGTGAGGAAATCGACGCCATTTATGCCGGCGATATCGCGGCGTGCGTGGGTCTGAAGAGCGTGACCACGGGCGACACGCTGTGCGATGAAGAGAGAGCCGTCATCCTGGAGAGCATTGAATTCCCGGCGCCTGTAATCTCGGTGGCGATTGAGCCGAAAACCAAGGCGGACCAGGACAAGCTCGGCAATGCCATGCAGAAGCTGGCGCAGGAAGATCCGACATTTCGCGTGCACACCGACCCGGATACCGGCCAGACGCTGATTTCCGGCATGGGCGAGCTGCATCTAGAAATTATCGTGGACCGCATGATGCGCGAATTCGGCGTGCAGGCCTCGGTTGGACGCCCGCAGGTCGCCTATCGCGAGACGATTCGCCGCCGGGCGAAGGCCGAGGGCAAGTACATCCGCCAGACCGGCGGCCGCGGCCAGTACGGTCATTGCGAGATCGAAGTGCTTCCGCTGCCTTCAGCCGCGCACGAAAATATGCATGAAATGTCGACCGATGAACTCGATGTGCTGGCGAAGGAAGTGGCAGGCGCGGGCGGCAAGTGGCGGTTCGACAAAGAACACCGCATGTTATTCATCGACAAGACAGTCGGCGGTTCGATTCCAAAGGAATTTATTCCGCCAATTGACGCCGGCATCCGGGAAGCCATGGAAAATGGCGTCCTTGCCGGTTACGAAATGGTGGACATTGCCGTTCTTCTGGTGGACGGCAGCTATCACGAAGTGGATAGCTCTGAAATGGCGTTCAAGATTGCAGGGTCCATGGCATTCAAGGAGGCCTGCGGCAAGGCTCACCCGGTGCTGCTTGAGCCCATTATGAGAGTGGAAGTTGTTACGCCGGAAGAATACATGCCACAGGTATTTGGGGACTTGAATTCGCGGCGGTGTCAAATTCAGGGAACCGAGAGCCGTGGCGGCGCCAATGTGATCCGCGTCGAGGTTCCGCTGGCCGAAATGTTCGGGTATGCCACCGACGTTCGCAGCCGGACACAGGGCCGCGCCAGTTTTACAATGCATTTTTCGCATTACGCCGAGGCCCCGGCTTCGATCGCCGAGGAAGTGATCTTGAAAGCGACCGGCAAGGCGGCTCGGTAGCCGGGCCAGGAACGAAACTCAAGCGGGATTCAAGCGAACGTAAAAGCTGAGGAGCAGACAGAGCGATGGCGAAGGAAAAGTTCGAGCGAACCAAGCCGCACCTGAACATCGGGACGATCGGGCACATCGATCACGGGAAGACGACGCTGACGGCGGCGATCACGAAGGTGTTGTCGAAGCACAACCCGAAGGTGGCGTTCCGCGCGTTCGATTCGATCGATAA
>JAIQES010000069.1 GCA_020073705.1 Terriglobia bacterium | reverse complement strand
CCGGCGGAGATCAAAGAGAACATGTACTTCGCCATCGAAACCTTCGCGGGGCACCCGGGCCTACAGCAGACCACGCGGCTGGAAGAAAATGTTCTGGTAACGGGGAAAGGCCCCGTGGTATTCACGCTGGTGGAGCACATGGAGGAGGCCATGAAGCGCTAATGCGTCAGCGACATGCATTGAAATTGGCGCAATCGGGCGGTGCGACTCCTTGAAAGAAAACCATCTTATGAAAGCAATGGTCCTCCGAGGACCCGGTGAGCTAGCGCTCGATGACGTCGCACTCCCTCGGCTTGGCGCTGGCCAGGTGCTCGTCCGGGTCACCCATAGCGGTGTCTGCGGGACGGATCTCAAAATCTTCAACGGCCAAATCCCAGTTCGCTATCCACTGATCATGGGTCACGAAATGATCGGAGTAGTTGTCGAGGGCGCCAGCAACGATGGGATTCGGACCGGAGATAGGGTCGTCATTGACCCATTTTTTAATTGTGGGATTTGCTTCCATTGCCGTGTTGGGCAAACCAGCTTATGCCCAAACGGTGTGCTCGCCGGTCGCGATGTGAATGGCGGCTTCGCGGAATATTGTGCCGCTCCTGCGAGCCACGTCTTCCGCCTGCCGGATTCGATCGACAATCGAACCGCGGCTCTCCTTCAGGTGATGACGACATGCCTCCACGCCCAGCGGCTGGCCAAACCAGCGCTTGACGAATCCGTTGTTGTCCTGGGCTTGGGCGTGACCGGCCAGTTGCATGTGCAACTGGCAAAGGCAGCCGGCGCCCATCCTGTCATCGGCGTTTCGCGGAGTTCATTTAAGAATGAACTGGCCCGGAAGCTGGGAGCGGACAGCACACTCCTGGCTGGGCAAGACGTTGCCGACAAGATCCTGGAAACCACCCACGGCCGTGGGGCCGACCTGATCATCGAAACAACCGGGATGATAGCGTCCTTGCCGGATGCGATAAGAATGGTTCGAGCCGGCGGCCGGATCTTAATGTTTGGAATTATCACCGCAAAACAAGGCGCATTGCCGTTTTACCAACTCTATTTCAAGGAGCTTGTTCTCATCAATGCCCGTGCGGCCAAGGGTGAGGACTTTCAAAGTTCGATCGACTTGGTGGATCGGGGGACCGTACATCTCAAGCCTCTGATTACCCACGTAACACCTCTCGAAGAATTAAAAACAGCAATCGGAATGCTGGATTCAAATGTGGACGACCGTCTGAAGATCGTCATGGATCACACGTAGACTGGAATCCTGGCCTTATCTCGGCGCACTTCTACCGAAGGTTCTTAGCCAGCCGCTGAAAGAGGTTCTCGATTCTGTTATTCCGAGTCCCAGCAGGGGGCTGGGACTCGGAATGACGCGCGATGATTCTTTCCGCAGCCTGCCAGACCGTCAGGCGAGCCCCAGCACGGCTGCGGCGTTGCGATCCCGAATTTTCTCAACGTCCTCTGGCTTTAATCCGCTTTGACTGATATAGCCTACCGTACTGTCGTACGCTTCGTACGGATAGTCCGACCCCAGAACAATTCGATCAGTCCCCACCGCATCCACCGCCGCGCGCAAGGCCGGCGGATAGCCGTGGCTGGCGGTGTCATACCACATGCGTTTCACGGTAATGCTGGGCGTCTCTGGAAAGTGATACTCCCACTTGGAAATGTCATCCAGGCGCTGCAGAAGCAAGGGAGTCATGCCGCCCAAATGGGAATTGACGATTTTCAGTCTTGAATAGCGCTGCGGAATGCCGGCTCTAATCAAATGCGTCACCGCAACCGTGTCCTCGATCGGTGCGCCGATCGCCCAGGTCAGTTGGAATGGGGAGATGAAGGGCGAATTCACTCCGTTGCCGGATGGGTGTGTGAACAGGACCGTGCCGCGACGATTGAGCTCTTCGTAGAAAGGAGCAAAAGCAGGATCGGCGATGGATCGGTTCCCGATGAAGGTATTAATCGTCGCGCCCACCATTTTCAACTCCCCAAGCGCCCGGTCCAGTTCTTTGAGTGCCTCGTCCACGTGCGGCAGCGGGACGGCCGCGAACGCCTTGAATTTCTTTGGCCAGCGGTTCACGACTTCCGCGTACAGGTCATTGGCTTTCCGCGCCGCGTTCACGGCATGTTCTTTATTCTCAAAGTGAGGAGCCTGCGGACAAATGGACAAGATTTGCATTTCAACGCCAGTGGCCTCCATCAGCGCAAAGCGCTTATCCATTTCCGCCTGGCCAAGCCCGGCTCCCTTCCCGCGTTGGATATTGGTGTCCGTCTTTCCGTAGCTATCCATCAGATCCAGATAATCATCCGTCCAAACGTGCGCGTGTATGTCGATCCGCATGCCCTTTTTTGCCTGAGCGTCTAACTTTGCGCCGAGGAGAAGCCCTGCCGCCGTTAGCGACCCGGCGCGAAGCAGATCACGGCGGGTGAAACAACAATCCATCATTGGTTTGTCTCCCTTAATGGTTCTGTGGTCCGGGGCCGTTTGAATTTCTCCCCTGAGGTACTTGAAATGCGACGAGATCTCACCGCAGATCCGTCTGAAATAAGTTCGGCAACAATTTTACACCCAAGAGCGCGCCCCGTGCCCTGGGATGTGTTAAGAAATTCAGCCGGGCGGCGGCCTGTTTCCTGAGATACCGAATCGTTAGGTGTATAGTACCGGTTGTTCTGAATCTAGATTTGAGTCTGGATGGATACCCCGATTTGAAGCGGGAACGGGCTCTACTTTCCGGCGGGCTCCACGTTTCACGTGAAGCGTTCAGCATAAAAGTAGAGCCCGTACCCGTTGGAGCCAGCAGGAATTAATGATGCGACTCGCCATTCTGGATGATTATCAAAAGGCGGCTTTGGCAATGGCCGACTGGGAGAGCCTCCGGCCCGCCGTCGAAGTGCGGACGTTTCACGACACGCTCGCCGGCGAAGACGCCGTGGCCGAACGCCTGCGCGACTTCGAGATCATCGTGGCGATGCGAGAGCGGACGCCGTTCCGCCGGTCGCTGCTCAAGCGGCTCCCGAAACTGAAGCTCCTAATCACAACAGGCATGCGCAACGCCGCGATTGATGTGAGAGCGGCAGCCGAGCGAGGGATCGTGGTCGCCGGCACCGGGTCACTGCCATATCCGACAGCGGAGCTCACCTGGGCCCTGATCCTGGCGCTCGCTCGCAACGTCGCGCGCGAAGATGCGGGAATGCGCCAGGGCGGATGGCAGACCACGGTCGGGATCGGATTGCGTGGCAAAGTGCTCGGCATTCTCGGCCTCGGCAATCTTGGCGGACAGGTGGCTGTGCTTGGAAAAGCCTTCCAGATGGAGGTCGTCGCTTGGAGCGAGAATCTCACGCCAGAGCGCGCGAGTTCTCTAGGCGTGCAGCGCGTCGATAAAGACGAACTGTTCCGTCGCGCGGATTTCCTTACGATTCACTTGCTGCTGAGCAAACGCACTCGCGGCCTTGTCGGGCCGGACGCTCTCGCCTTGATGAAGCCTACTGCCTACCTGATCAACACTTCGCGAGGCCCCATTGTGGATGAGCGCGCGCTCATCGCCGTTCTCGAAGGCCATAAAATCGCGGGCGCCGCGCTCGATGTGTACGACCAAGAACCGTTGCCGGCGGATCATGCACTGCGGCGCCTGGAAAATGTCGTGCTCACCCCGCATCTCGGGTACGTCACGGCCGAAAACTATCGCGTGTACTACGGCGATGCCGTCGAGAATGTCCGCGCCTTCCTCGCCGGCAATCCGATTCGAGTCATCACGCCTGCGTGACCACGCAGCATCTCATGACCGTCTCGCTCGCGCTGGGGAGACTCGTGAAGTACCCGACGGACTGGCGCCGGTGCGGGCTCCACTTTTACGCTGAACAAGGAATACTGGAATTCTAAGGACTATTTGGTGCCCAAGAGAGGATTCGAACCTCCACACCGTTGCCGGTACTAGACCCTGAATCTAGCGCGTCTGCCAGTTCCGCCACTTGGGCACAACAGCGGGTATCGCGAGGCAAATTCATTGTGCCCGTGCATAGCCGCGTTTGTCAACGCGACTGCAATTTCGCGGTTGGAAGTCGCATCGCCGATGGCGTTTATGAAAGCCTCCTTGATGGAATGGAACTCGAAGAACTACGCGAACACGAGGACATCGATGTCAAACACTACTTGATGGTGGATGCCTACGATACGTGGTGGAACATGGGCCGCTCATACCTGTGCCGAATCGTGGACATGCTTCACATGGGGTATGTGGATGAAGTGCTATTCGGTTCAGAGGTGGTAGATAGGCTTCCAGCAATAGTGAAAGAGTGGATAAGCCTTGCAAAGCAGCGCGAGGATTCACTGAAAACGTGAGACCACAAAATTGGTGCTCAACCCATCCGGTGCCCGTGGGAGCACTCGTTGTTTCTGAGGATTTGCTAATCTGCGGTCTCAGATGTTACATTTTGTATCAGCGCTTGGAACGTTGTCGCCGGAAGCTTGTGCCCGCTCGGCCACTATTCGTATTCATTGTCACCGATTCCCCGCAGGTAAAGTGCGGTTTGTAGTAGACCGCAATGGGTTGTAACAGCACCAGGGCATTTTGGTCCTCAGCGTGCAAATGATTAGAGGCGGTGTACGGAAGAGGGCAAAGTCGATGCTTTGCAATAGGGGCCGGGTGATGTATCCTCTCAGCGCCCTACACATGGATTACCGTGCCCACAACCGCGCACCGGGCAAGGTCAATAAGCCGTGACAATCGCCGTCTGCATCAAAATTAATGACGGAGTGGTGCTAGCTTCTGATAGCGCTACTACCATTTTGGGCCAGGTTCCGCCGACCGGACAGTTGATGGCGTTGAATGTTTACAACAACGCAAACAAAATCTACAACCTACGTAAAGGTCTTTCTATCGGTGCCATTACCTGGGGGGCAGGCAGCATCGGGCAAGCATCAATTTCGACGATTGTTAAAGACCTGAGACAACGATTCACAGGCGATGATGCGGACCACGAAGACTGGAAGCTGAGCGAAGATAAATACATTGTGGAAGACGTCGCAAACCGCTTGAAGGAATTCGTCTTTGATGAACTGTACCAGAAGGAGTATACGAATTTTCCGTTCCCGAAACCCAGCCTTGGGTTCATTGTGGCGGGCTATTCGGGTAAAGCGCCAATGGCCGACGAATTCCAAATCGACATCCAGAACGGTCAATGTATAGGGCCACGACGGTTGCGGAACCAGGAAGAGGTGGGATTAACTTGGGCCGGAGAACCAGAAGCATTGAATCGTCTCATAATCGGTCGAAGCACGGTGTTACCCGCACTCTTGCAAGCACAGCTAGGAGTGCCACCTGCGCAGATGAACCAGGCGATGGCGAACATTCAGGCGCAAATGCAACTTCCGGTCGTGCTGCCTGCTATGCCGCTGAAAGACGCCATAGATTTGGCTGAGTTCATGGTTGATTTGACAATTCAGTTTTCCCGCTTCAAGCCGGGAGCACCCACTGTTGGCGGCCCTATTGAAATCGCAGCAATCAGCAAGCATGAAGGTTTCCGCTGGGTTCAACGTAAGCACTATTTTACTCGCGAATTAAACCCTGAACCAACATTCGAGCGTCACCATAAGAAAGTGGATGAGGGTGGCGGTAGTAACGACAAGGGGAAGGAAAAAAAGGGAGAGAACGATGCCTGACCTAAAGCCTGAAATTGACAATGAAATCTCAAGTACCACGCTGGTCATTAGCACTTCCAACTGTTCAGCTCCCGACCAGCTAGGGGAACTGCGTACCTATAGCTCAATGTCTTACACGGTAGGTGCAGTTATTGAAGCGGCGGATAGTGAACCTCAGGGCGCGCCCTCCAAGCCTTTGAACCCTGACGCAGTGAGCGCGCTCAATTCTGTACTTCAGTCCCGCGTGTCTGAAGCCGCCATTTTGCGGGATACAAGCGGAGAACTTTAGCGTTGTATCTTGCCCGTGGCACCGACGGCTTCGGCGAGGCAAGCCTCAGACAAGGCGACATCCTTGCAGGTGTGCCCTTTGCGCTTATGGAACATGGAAAGATGCATGTTCTTGGTGCCATCGCCCAAGATTACGATTACGCAGCACTCCCCAGCATTTCAGCTAAGACACACGAACACCGCACCGATAGAGGTTGGGTGACACTTCAGGTACCGGCACGTTTTGGCCTTTGTGCCGTTCTTTCGAATTGCTGTGACCTCGAACCACGAGACGGGCGCGTCCAAGCCCACGCTGTTTCATTGGCCCGTCTCCGGCCCATCAGTGCAGACACGCGGAATAACGCAGAGAATTTCGCTAGCTTGAGGGCCAACAGAGACCCCCGTGACACTGAGAATGCCGGATACATCGACTTCTTCTACCTTGAACCCCACGCGCTTCTGGAAGGCACGGATTGGAACGTGCATTTCAATCAAGTAGTGACCTTACCTACCACAGATATTGGGCTTCTGCTTCGGAAAAAGGTGCTCCAACTGGATGACAGAACGCGAGTGAAATTTAAGATTAAGCTCGCCTACTCGTTTGGCCGCATCAATGACGATGAGATTGCAGCTGGGCTTAGAAACCCTTGGCAAGACCCGCCAGCTCCCGCACCGGCTGAGGCTGCGCCGACAATACCGCCTCAACCCGAGGCACACTGAATGTGCACGCGCCAAGCGCGTGCCCAATTTGTGCCCATTGTCGTCAAAAACCTACCAACGAGCGTCAACGCCCTACAAGAAGAAAACCCGCCTTATCAGCGGGTTGTGTTGATGGCAGGGTATTTGCAGGCCAAGCGGTTTTTGGTCCTGAATCTAGCGCGTCTGCCAGTTCCGCCACTTGGGCACA
>JAIQES010000045.1 GCA_020073705.1 Terriglobia bacterium | reverse complement strand
CAAAAGGATGAGGAGTTTCGGGTCCTCCTCGTGCGTGAACAATTCGTTCGCTCCCACCGAGAGAAAGTTTCCTTCCCCAGATTGACGGTCGGAATTGCCGTCCTGCCAGAGACCTTCGAAAAGATTCGCGCAGCCAACGGCTCTCCGCCTCTCGCCGGCGTCCCTCCCGACCAGGACGCCCTGGAGTTCGAGCTTGAATTTAACGGACGCTTCATACCGACTCCTCGCCTGGATATTCTCACAACCAAGGCGCCGGGCGGTGGGGGTGCGATTGCGCGTTTTCTCGAAAAATTTGGAGAGGGAATCCAGCAAGTGGAGATCGACGTGACCGACGTGGACCGCGCGACCGGGATATTGCGCACGCGGTTCCAGGTCGAACCGATTTATCCTGCGACGCGGCTAGGAGCGAATGGCACGCGCGTAAATTTTTTCCTGGCGACTGCCTGGAACGGCAAGAAAGTTCTGGCCGAACTAGTCGAGCAGCCGAAAACTGCCACTCAGGTCTTCCCGTAAACCGGGATCGCTGCGCCGTGAATCACACGCGCCTGTTCCGAGCACAGGAATAGGATCACCCGCGCGATTTCTTCCGGCTTCGGCCATTTCGAGAAATTCGCCCCGGGCATGGCCTTCCGGTTCGCGGCCGTATCGATGATGCTCGGCAACACGGAGTTTACATTGATGTTGTACGGCTTCACTTCCGCTGCGAGCGAATCAAACAGGGCCAGCGCACCCGCTTTTGACGCTGCATAAAGCCCGCCGCCCGCAGCATGGTCCAGCGCGGCCTTCGACGCGATGTTGACCACCCATCCCTGGTTCTGCCGGATCATCACCGGCACGATGGCTCGCGCAAGAATAAACCCTGCCTTCAGATTGAGCTGAAGCATCTGATCATATATCCGCGGGTCCACTTCCCAAACACTTGTCCCTCCGGCGTACCCGCCGACCGCGTTCACCAGAATGTCGATGCGCCCGTGCTTTGCCACGATATCGGCGACGACTTTCTCAACGGCCGCAGGGTCGGTCACATCTGCCGCCACACCCTCTGGCGGTGTCGCTCCGGTTCGCTCCGCTGCGGACATCACTGCAGCAAATTCTTCCGCGCGCCGGTACGTAACCACCACACTCGCTCCGGCTTCGAGAAAAGCCCTTGTGACTTCGCGGCCAAGTCCGCCCGTGCCTCCTGCAACCAGGACGATTTTGTTGTGGAAGTTCATGAGAGCTCCGTTTATCCGCAAACCAACTTACTCGCCGGTTTGTTCGAGGAGCTTTGCCACCAGGCCGGTCCACCCGGTCTGATGACTGGCCCCCAGCCCGGCGCCGGTTTCGCCGTGGAAGTATTCGTAGAACAAAATCAGGTCCCGCCACCAAGGGTCATTCTGAAATTTTTCAAGGGAGCCATAGAGCGGCCTCCGCCCATTGGCATCGCGCAGAAAAATGTGCGCTAGCGAACGCGAGATTTCAGCGCTCACCTCCCAGAGTGTCATCTGTTGTCCGGAACCGGACGGACATTCCACGCGGAAATCATCTCCGTAGTAATGGTGAAATTTCTGCAGCGATTCGATCATCAGAAAATTCATTGGGAACCATACCGGGCCGCGCCAGTTGGAATTCCCTCCGAACATACCGGTCTGCGATTCCCCCGGCTCGTAATCCACGCGATGTTCACTGCCGTTGACCGCGAGGATATAGGGGTGCGCCGCGTGATACTTCGAGAGCGCGCGGATGCCATGCGGCGAGAAGAACTCTTCCTTGTCGACCAAGTATCCCAGGATACGCACCAATTGCTTCCGGCCGACCAGTGAAAGCAGACGGCGCACTCCGTTCGGCGAGCTCTGGCTGCTGTCCACGCACGGCGCGAAGTCCGGCATGTTGTTCAGGAACCACTGCATCCGCCGTTGGAAGCCCGGCAACCGCTCAATGATCTCCGGCTCGAGTGTCTCCACGGCAAACAGAGGAATCAGGCCGACCATGGAACGCACTTTGAGGTAGTGCTGGTCACCGCCCGGCAGACGGATCGCATCGTAGAAGAAACCGTCTTCTTCATCCCAGAGCGAGAGGCCCTCGGCGCCGTGAACATTGATGGCATGCGCGATATACACGAAGTGCTCGAAAAATTTGCTGGCCACATCTTCGTATGCCGGGTCCTCGCGCGCCAACTCGAGCGCGATCGCCAGCATGTTCAGGCAATACATTCCCATCCAACTGGTGCCGTCCGACTGTTCCAGGTGGCCTCCGGTGGGCAACGGCTTTGAGCGGTCGAACACACCGATGTTGTCGAGGCCAAGAAAACCGCCCTGAAATACGTTCATACCCTCGGGGTCTTTGCGATTTACCCACCAGGTGAAATTCAGCAGGAGTTTGTGGAACACGCGCTCCAGGAAGCTCCGGTCGGCGCGACCACGGACGCGCTTTTCGATCTTATATACGCGCCAAGCTGCCCAGGCGTGTACTGGCGGGTTGACGTCGCCGAACGCCCATTCATACGCGGGCAACTGTCCGTTGGGGTGCATGTACCATTCACGCAGCAGAAGAATGAGTTGTTCTTTGGCAAAATCGGGGTCCACCAGCGCGAGCGTGATGGTGTGGAACGCAAGATCCCATGCCGCAAACCAGGGGTACTCCCATTTGTCGGGCATCGAGAGCACGTCGGCGTTGTCGAGGTGTGTCCAATCGTGGTTGCGGCCCTTCTTGCGTTCTGGCGGAGGCGGCGGGCATCCCGGATCTCCCTCCAGCCAGGTGCGGACGTAATAGTGGTAGAACTGCTTCGACCACAGCATGCCCGCAAACGCCTGCCGCGTGACGTTGTGCGCGTCCTCGGAGCGCTCTTGTGGGAAGCGGCGCGCATAGAACTGGTCCGCTTCGCCGCGCCTCAGGTCAAACATCTTCTCGAAATCTTCTCCGAAAGGACCGGTTGTTTGGCCATGTGGATCGGTGTTGGTCAGGCGCAGCCGTACTGTCGCCGAAGCGCCTCGCGCGATTCGAAACCGGTAATGAGCGGCGCACTTGGTGCCCGATTGCGCTGGGTTCACAGCCTCGCTCACCCCGTGCAGCAGATAGTCGTGAAAGCTGTCTTTGACGTATGGTGTTGCATTCGGAATGCCTTGCAGGCGCTGCACGTTAGTTTCGTTTTCAGTGAAGAGCATCTCTGGACGGCCCTCTGCCAGCAGCCACCGCGCGCCATAGCGGTCTTCCTGTGCCGCAACGACCGCCGCGCCCAGATAGTCCTCCATGCGCCAGAGCTTGGGACGCCCGTGCGTGCGCCCCCAAGACCATAGATTTCGAAACCACAGGGTCGGCAGCAGATCGAGTTGCGCTTCCTTCGGGCCGCGGTTCCAGGCGGTGATCTTGATCAGAATGTCTTCCGGCGCCGCCTTGGCATATTCCAGGAACACGTCGAAATAGCGGTTCCCCTCGAAGACACCCGTGTCCATCAGCTCGAATTCCGGGTCGCGCTTTCCTCTCTTCCGGTTCTCCTCCACGAGTTGGTCATACGGGAAGGCTGCCTGGGGATACTTGTACAGGTACTTCATGTAGGAGTGCGTCGGCGTCGAATCGAGGTAGAAGTAATACTCCTTCACGTCTTCGCCGTGATTGCCTTCATCCCCCGTCAGGCCGAACAGACGTTCTTTGAGGATGCGATCGAGCCCGTTCCAAAGCGTGAGCGCGAAGCAAGTTCGCTGGTTGCGGTCGCTGATCCCGCCAATCCCGTCTTCTCCCCAGCGATACGCACGCGAACGCGCATGGTCGTGCGGAAAGTATTCCCAGGCGGCCCCGTCCGGGCTGTAATCTTCCCTGACCGTGCCCCATTGCCGCTCGGCAAGGTAGGGTCCCCAACGCTTCCAGCGCTTGGTGCGCTGGTGCGCTTCGTCCAGACGTTTTTCTTCAGGTGTCATCGTGTTCTTCGTTCCGGCCCTGTGAGCGAAATTTGACCGGCAGGCCCGGGAAGGCACAAGTATAATCAGAAGAAGAGCTGGGAATGAAAACTACTTCACGAGAATGTGCGCAGCGATCGGTAGTGACGCGGTCTGGAACTCCAAGCCCATTCGAGTTGATGGCGAACGGGCTGGGAATTGTTCCGGACCAAGGCGGCAGCGTGCTGAGGTAGCGCTGGCATCTTGCCGGCGGTGTTGGAGTTCCAGGAAATAGGCGGGTGGCGCAGCCTTTAGTACCGAGGGATTTTTCGGGTGTCCGGGTGTCAAGATCGATGCTGCGCTTTTCATAGACTAAACTAAACTTACCATATTTGCTTTATATTCGCCCCAAGATTTGGTAGAGTGCTCTACTAGAGCGTATTGCATAACCTGGTTAAGTCATTGATTCCATTGGGGCGCAATTGGGTTATGCAACAGCTTCTAGGAGTTTCGATGTCCATTAAGCCGCACGTCCAATCGGGGGACGCTCAGATTAAGTCTCAGCGGGAAGCGGCGGCAGAGCGGGTAATAAACTACTTTGGCGTGTGCCTGCCAGAGTCTGAGTTGCTTTGCTTCTTGGATGACGAAGACCCGTCCACGCTTAGAAACAGCCCCAGCCTTGGGCCTGCAAATCGCGGACTCTACATGCCTATCCACGACAACACTGTTTTGGATGGATGGCCGAGTTACGTTACGAATTGCATCCGCCCTAGCGACCGCATCGGCAGGCGTACTCGCGTTATCGATGATTTTGTTTATTTGTATGGCACTACCTGCGTCGATGAAGTGGGTTTGACAATGACGTTGGCACATGAACTCCAGCACTCCATTCAACACGCCCAAGTGCGAAAGTTGTGGGCCGCAAACAGTCTCGTTCGCAAGCTAGACAAGAAGGTCATCGATGCCTTGAATCTGAAGTGGTCTAATATTCCCACCGAAGTAGAGGCGCGGATCGTCTCCAAGTGCGTTGGCGAGTGTCTGCTTGGCGAACAGCGCGTTAACCAATACATTGACAGGAAGATTGCCGAGCGAATCACGGACGATGATGCTGACGACTGGGAGTTTATCCGCACACTGACGCCTTCGGATTCGGTCGATCTCGCTAGCAGCACCCAACTGCTCTTCGAGCTATTGAAGGGTTGCAGGCCAGAGCTTGAAGCACTACTGCGAAAAGTCAAACAGACAGGTAACCCAGATTTCACCGACATTGACTTGGACGCTTTTTTCGTTCCGCCGCGCACGGCCAAGTAACACCAAGATCGGTTTCCACGTAAAGTGCTTCCGGCCAGGCGGCATCTCGGCCACTCTCGTAAGGTCACACCTTTGACGTGTTATTCTTTTTGATTGAAAGGCCACTCCAATGATTCCCCCGCCCCTAGCCCAACCCGTCTTTTGGGAAAAAGAGGGGTATCCGAAGTTTGTCAGGTTCTGGGAAGTCTGCAATCGCCTCTTTAACGCGCTCAGCAAGTTCACACTGAACGCGGGTAAGGCGAAAGATAAAAATGAAATGATCATCCGCCGTCTTTGTACCTCGACGGGGATTGCCTTCGCGGACGTAAGTATGTTGGTCGCTCACGGCCACGGCCTTGGCGCAATGAAGATTGCTCGGACTTGCCTGGAGTCCGCCATCAATGTCGAATATCTGTGTCTCGAACCGACCGAGTATAGGGACTTTCTGGACTGGGGTTTGATCGAACAGTGCCGCAAAGTCGAATACATGCGGAAGTATATGCCGGGTAAGTTGGCCAATCTCGACCCTAAGATGGTTGCCGACACCGAGAAAAGGTATCAGGCGGTCAGGCCGAGATTTCTGGTTGCCAACAGCAAGAAGAGATTGCGTCAATCATGGTGCAGGCTGAACCTACGAGAACGTGCGATAAGAGCGAACTTCGAGGGGATGTACAGCAGCGTGTACGCGCTTTCTAGCGAACTGTCGCACGGCTCTTTCGGCGGTCTGGTGCAGCATGTCGAGAATATCGTTGAGGGTAAGTCGCAGCCTGCCATACCGCCATCTATCGTTGGCTGTTCGCAGGCACTGCAAACTGCCCACTACTGCACGTTCCGAGCCGTACAAACCCTCACTCTATTAAAGGAGATCGACTCGACCCCTCCTCTCAATGACCTCAAGAACGACTACGATTACGCGTGGCAGGAGGGGCGAAAAGCGGCAATTTCGTAGCCCGCACGAGAGCGGAGGGGAATTTCGTCGGCAGTCAATCTTTCAGAGTTGGATCACGGAAAGACCGGGGATTCTCTGGAAATCGCGGAGGTTCAGCGTCGCGACCTCGTAGCCGAGATGCAACGCTGCCGCCGGGTGCCGCACCCTTTGGTTTTCAAGGGTGCGGTTCGTGAACTTAACTTCCCAGCAACCAATCTACTCAGCGGATCTCAATAATTCGCGCCTGACGGACAGCCGGAATGGCGCGGAGTTCACCCAGGACTTCCGCCGAAACTTTCTGGTCCACATTGACCAGGCCCAAGGCTTCCTTGGAATCCTGCACGCGGCCGAGGGCGAAGTTGGCGATGTTGATTTTATGCTGCCCGAGCAATGTGCCGACGCGGCCGATGACGCCGGGGACATCCTGATTACGAATCAAGAGCAGGAAGCCCTTAAGGGGCGCCTCGATATCGATGTTGTTCACGCCCAGGATACGCAACGAACCATTCAGACCGATCATGCCCAGAACGGAGGCAGACTCACCCGCCGTCTGCAGGGCCACCCCGAGCGAATTCGCGTATGCGGCGCGGCGCGCGCTGCGCACTTCGACCACCTCGATCCCGCGCGCCTTGGCTAAGTTCCCCGCGTTGATCAGGTTGATCTGCTCGGCCAGGATCTGGCCGAGGACGCCTTTCAGTACGGCGTTCTTCACCAGGTGCGTGTTCAAATCCGCCAGACCTCCATCGTAACTGATCGAGACTTCCGCGATTGGCTTGTCTGCCAGTTGCGCGATGAAGGTTCCCAGCTTTTCGCCCAACTGGATGTACGGCTCGAGCTTCTTGAACTCCTCGGGCGAAACAGCGGGCATGTTCACGGCATTCCGCACCGCGCCGGTAAGCAGATAGTCGCGCAACTGCTCCGCAATGCGCGTGCCCACGACTTGCTGCGCTTCTTCTGTCGATCCCGCGATATGCGGCGTGGCAAGCACATTGTGGTGCTTCACGAGGCGCGGATCGGCTGGCGGCTCGGCATTGAACACATCGAGTCCGGCGCCGGCCACGTGACCGCTATCGAGCGCGGCGAGCAGCGCCGCTTCGTCCACAAGCTCTCCGCGCGCGCAATTGATGATTCGAACGCCTTTCTTTGTCAGCACGAGGGTCTTAGCATTGATAAGGTGCATCGTTTCCGGAGTCAGCGAGCAATGCAGGCTGATGAAATCGCTGGTTTGCAACACCTCTTCGAGGGACAGCAGACGAATATTCTGCTCAGTGGCAAGGACGGCGGAGACATAGGGATCGTAGGCGACGACCGTCATCTTGTGCGCCTGCGCCAGGCGCGCGACCTCCGTCCCGATCGTCCCGAGGCCGATCAGGCCCAGCGTCTTGTCGCGCAATTCGCTTCCGGTGAATTTCTTCTTCTCCCACTTGCCCGCCTTCATCGAAGCGTCGGCCTGCGCCACGGGATGCGCCATGGCCAGCAGCAGCGTCATCGTGTGCTCGGCCACGCTGATGGCATTCCCGCCGGGGGTATTCATGACGAGCACGCCTTTACGCGTGGCGGCTTCGAGGTCGACGTTGTCCACACCCACCCCCGCGCGTCCGATTACAACCAGGCGTTTGGCATTCTCGAGGAGTTGGGACGTCACTTTCGTCGCGCTGCGCACCAGCAATGCGTCGGCATCGCGAATTTCCTCTGCGATCTGGCCTTTGGTCTTGGGGAGGTTCACGACCTCCCAGGAGGGGTCTGCCTTTAAAATTCCTATGATATTGTCAGGAACGCTATCTGCGACAAGGATTTTCATGGTGTTTTCTATCGCCGGGCTGGCGATTTCGACGCCTCGTTTTGTGTCAAATTGTCCATCAAGCAAGTTGTTATGAACGCCAGATTGTTATGAACGCTAAACTCTTGAGCAGTTCCGCGTTGTTTGCTGCGAAGCCGCTAGGCGGGCTGGCGCAAATAGACATTCTGCGCGGCCCGGACGCCACTCCCCAGTTCGACTTTGTGCCCGACCTTCAGAAGGGCGATTTCGAGTCCCCCAAGCACGGCCAGGAGATCCAGAAAGTCGTAGTAGCCGAGATGCGCCAGACGGAATATCTGGCCCTTCATGGAACCCTGGCCATCGGTGAGGATCGCGCCGAAGCGCACGCGCATTTCCTTGACGACCTTGGTCGACTCAATCCCCGGCGGGGCATTGATCGCCGTGACGGCATTTGCGGGGGAACTCACGGCAAACTGTGTAAGCCCCAAAGCACTGGCAGCCTCGCGTGTCGCCTCGGCCAGCAGGGCGGCATTGGCGACCAGGTTTTCACGGCCAAGCTGCTTGATGTAGCTCAGGGCCGCGTGCAGGCTCACAACCAGTGAAGTCGCCGGAGTATAGCTCGACTCCCCTTTTGCCAGATTCTTGCGTTCCTTGGCGTAGTCGAAGTAATAGCGGGGAAGTTTCGAATTTCCGATCGTCTTCCACGCTTTCTCACTGACGCTGGCAAACGCGAGACCCGGCGGAATCATCGTCGCTTTCTGCGAGCCGCCGATCAGGATGTCGATGCCCCACTCATCCGGATGAAGATCCGTGGTGCCGAGCCCGGTGATGGCGTCCACGACCAGACAACATTCGGGCAACGCCTTCACCATCTCGCCGAGCGCCTTGACGTCATGACGCACACCCGTGGAACTCTCCGTCGCCTGAATGAATACCGCGCGGAACGGACCGCTGGCATCGAGATGCTTCTTCATTTCGCTGATCGGAACCGTGTGGCCGTAGGGAGCTTCCACCACGACGGATTCAATGCCGTACGCTTTTGCCAGTTGGACCCAGCGCTCGCCGAATTTTCCGGCCGTTCCAATCAGAACGCGGTCGCCGGGCGAGAGGAGATTCGATACCGCTCCTTCCATCGCGCCCGTCCCGGAACTTGCAAACACGATCACGTCGTTCCGTGTGTTGAAATAGTAGCGAAGGTGGTCGAGCGTCTCCCGCATGAGCGTTCGGAAGGCATCCGTGCGGTGATGCAACGTCATGGTCAACGCCCGCAACTGCGCCTCCATCAGAAGCGGTGTCGGCCCCGGTGTAAACAGTCTTTCTTTGATGATTCCAGTCATAGGAGTGTTCTCTCAGCCCATTCTAATTGGGTTAGGGTAGCTTTCCTCAGTACGACGCCTAACTCGGATTCAATTGATAAGATCTCAAGATATGCAAATCCGCCGTATGCGTACAGTTACGAGTGCTGGTACAGGTTAAGGGATGAAGCGAAATTGGTCAACCCTTCCGGCGCCTCAGAAATTCTTACTGCGCAGTTCGGAGGTGCTACGATAGACTTTCTAGGCTCGCAGTGTGAAATCTTGTGGCCGACACGGCCTTGAGGTCCCCGGCATGATCCAGTTGACGGACGTTTCAAAGAGCTATGGAAGTGAAAAAACTGTCCACGCTCTGAGCCATATCGACCTAACGATCGCGCCTGGCGAGCGGGTGGCCGTGATGGGGCCGTCGGGATCAGGGAAATCCACGCTTTTGAATCTGGTTTGCGGTCTGGATGAACCTACGTCAGGTTCGGTCAAGGTGGAGGGTGTGGAACTTTCCGGCCTCACCGATGACGCGCGTACTCGGCTGCGGCGCGAAAAGATTGGAATGATCTTTCAGACGTTTAACCTCCTGCCCACTCTGACTGCCGGCGAAAACGTCGCTCTGCCACTCCGCCTCCAGGGCGAACATAAACACGAGGCCGAACGCCGCGCGGTCGCCATGCTGGAGCGTGTAGGACTTAAGGACCGGGCCGTTCATCGTCCTGACGAACTCTCCGGCGGCGAACGCCAGCGCGTAGCTATCGCGCGCGCCGTTATCTTCAGGCCACCTCTTCTACTCGGCGATGAGCCAACAGGAAATCTCGATTCTGTCACGGGAGAAGAGATACTTCGCCTGCTGGACGATCTGCACAGCGAATACAACAACACTCTCCTGCTGGTGACTCATAACGTCCAGGCTGCGGGCCATTGCGATCGGATCGTGTCCCTGCACGATGGCCAGATCGTCCGGGATGAGCGAATCGAGCAAGGCCTTGCGGAGATCCGGTAATGTATCCGGCGCTGTGGCACGTTACATCCCGCCAATGGAAAAGCCATCGCCTTCGGGTCGCGCTAACCACGCTGGGCATCGCACTTGGCGTCGCCGTATTTTTCGCGGTCCGCACCGCCAACGCCACATTGCTCGATTCCCTTACATTGACGGTTGAGCGCCTGGCCGGGAAATCCACACTGGAAGTCACCGCCGGCGAGACTGGATTCCCTGAACAAATACTCGAAACCGTGCGGTCGACGCCCGGGGTTCAGATTGCCGAGCCCGTGATTGAGGTTATCGCAAACACCGGATTTGAGGATGAGGGGAATCTGCTCATCATGGGAGTGGATACCACGGGCGACCAGCAATTGCGCGAATATCAGTTCGACCGGTCGCAAACACAGATCTCGGACCCGCTGGTTTATCTCGCGCAGCCGAACTCGATTCTGCTTTCCCAGTCTTTCGCGGAGCGCCATGGCTTGCGAATCGGCGATGCATTGCCGCTCTTCACGTCGCACGGGCGCAAGGATTTCACCGTGCAAGGGCTTTTCAAGCCGGTGGGGATCGGGGAGGTTTTCGGCGGGAATATTGCGGTCATGGATGTGTACTCCGCGCAGGTCGTATTCGGTCGCGGTCGAAATTTTGACCGGATCGATCTCGTGAATTCGCCGGACACCCCGGTCGAAACCGTTCAGCAGCGTTTGCGCGAACGGTTGCCGTCCGGTCTTGAAACGGTCCGTCCGCAGGTGCGGGGGCAAGCGCTGGAAAACGCCGTGACGGCAATGCGGGTTGGAATGTTGGTCACCAGTTTTATCTCTCTGCTGGTGGGCGTCTACATCATCTTCAACTCGTTCACGATTGCGGTAAATCAGCGATGGAAGGAAATCGGTATTCTTCGCGCGGTCGGAGTGGAACGCAGGAATATCAGCGGGATGTTTCTGGGGGAAGCGCTCGTGATGGGCGCGATCGGCTCGCTGATTGGCATTGCGGGAGGCTACTATCTGGCCGCCTTAGCCAGCAAAGTGATGAATTCCATTGCCGCGTCGATCTTTGGAGTGATTTCCACGCCGCAGCCGTTGCAGTTGCATTCCAATCTGGTCCTAACCTCTTTCGCGCTGGGCGTCGCATGTTCGTTGGCCGGCGCGTGGTTCCCGGCTCGAGCCGCGTCCCTTCTTGACCCCGCATTGGCGTTGCACAACGTCGAGGCGCGTCAGCAGGAATCGGTGCTGGGATGGGCGCGCGTCACGCTGGGCGGCGGGCTCCTTTTGCTCTGCTCGCTGCTGATCCAGTTATCGCCGGCTCGCGTGGGTATGACGTTGCAATTCGCATACGCCGCGCTCATGCTGCTGGGCCTGACTATCGTGCTCCCAAAGCTAGTGCAATGGGCCGCGCTCGCGCTGCGGCCCTTGATGGATTTTGCCGGCGGCTCCGAGGGAGCCCTGGCGGTGGACGCCATGATTCAGTCGCCCCGGCGAATCTCCGCGACAGTGGGTGCGTTGATGGTTGGTCTGATGTTTGTGTTTTCGACGGGCGCCTATATCCAGAGCTACAGACGCATGATCGACCGCTGGACGAGCCGGCTGCTCAACGCCGATCTTTTCGTGGCCACGTCCACGCTGTTGCGCTCGACTACCTATCATTTCAGCGAAGAGCTGGGGCAGCGCATCGCTGCTCTGCCGGAAGTGAAACGCGTGGATAACGTTCGTTTTACACTCATCCCTTTTCAAGGCGACACCGCTGCCGTGGCTGCCGTTGAAATGGACGGTTTTCTGGAGCGTGCCGGAGGCGCGATCGAAGATGGCAACGAGAAGACCGCGCGCGAACTGTTGCCGCGGGGGGAAGGCGTGTTGATCTCGAAAAACTTTTCTACTCGCTGGAAAATAGGCGCGGGTGGCCGGGTGCATCTCAACACGCCGGCCAGAGCCCTGGACCTGCCCGTTCTTGGACTTGTGGAGGACTATCGGTCTGATAAGGGAACCATCTTCCTGGATCGCGCACTCTATAAAAAATATTGGGACGATGACGCCGTCGATTTCGTCGAGATTAGTCTGAAGCCGGGCGGGAACGCAACCGCCGTAAAAGGTGAGATTGAGAAACTCACGTCAGGTTCGGAGCACGCGCTGGTCTACACGAACGCGGAATTCAGGAATTGGATATCGGGCCTGGTGGATCAATTCTTCGTCCTAGATGATATGCAGCTCGTTGTGGCCGTGCTCGTGGCCTTGGTAGGGATCGTGAACACGCTGATCATTTCCGTCTCGGAAAGACGCCGCGAGTTCGGCATCCTTCGCGCTGTCGGAGGATTGCGCTCTCAAATCCGGAAGTTGGTGTTGCTGGAAGCCGTTGCCATCTCGATTGTAGGCGTGCTCGTGGGCGCGGTAGCCGCGTTGTTCAACATCCAATTCATGTCGCACACGGTTTCCATGGTTCTGACGGGCTACGCGGTTCCATTTTATTTTCCCTGGACCCTGGTCTTTTGTACATTACCCGTAGTTGTGGCAGCGTCCCTGCTTGCGGCCTGGCTGCCGGCGCGCCACGCCATGGAGGTGCAGGTGATCGAGGCGATTGGATATGAATAGCACTGCCGCACGCGATGCAAAGATCCTGGTGCCAATGCTTGCACTTTCGGTGTACGTTGTTGTTTGCTTCTCGTCGAGATTTTCCGTTTCCGGTTCGCCCTTGGACCCCAGAAAAATCATGGAAGATGTGTACCAGCAGGATACTAGCCATGACACAGCGATGCGGGCGAACCTGGAAGTGTTTGACAAAGAAGGCCACGGCAAGAAGAAGCGATTCTCCTACCGGCGCATCGGTTCTCTGGGCGACAGCAAGACACTGGTTGTGTTCACCGATCCCAAAGAGATTCGTGGCGTGGCGCTTCTATCGATCAATCGCCGGGGCGTAACTGATCGTCAATTTATGTATACTCCGGCGACTCAGCGGGTCCGTAGCGTGTCTGCCCAGGAGCGCTCCGCGCGGTTTATCGGCAGCGACTTTACATACGAAGACATCGCGGAACACGTGCTCGACGATTTCACCTACCGGCTGCTCGGCGACGGCGAAAATATCGATGGACACAAAACCTACAAGGTGGAAGCCACGCCGGTCGATCCCGGACGTTCGCAATACAAATTTCTCTATTACTGGGTGGCGCAGGATGTCCCCGTCATTCTTTTTGCCGAAATGTACGATGCGAATGGCCGGAAGGTGCGCGTACTCCACGCCACCCAGCTCAAGCGGGAGTCCGGCATCTGGGGGGCACGGCACACCGAAATGAGTTCCGTGCAGGATGCAACCCGAACCGTGTTGACCATCGACGAAGTGAAGTTCAATACAGGTCTGGACGAAAAACTCTTTACGCCGGAGGGGCTGGAAGAGATTCATCCCTCACAGAATTGATTTGACCAGTTTACTCAGATGAGGATGACACAAAGCCCCGCCCTTCTAGCCACGAAGGGCAGGGCACCATGGGAAACAGAGACCTTATTCAGAGGTTCCCTAGAACCCTCGGAAGGCTACTGGCAGCTGGTTGCGTGCCTCCTACTTAACCGGGAGGAACCTCTGCACCCGCTCGCCGCCGAACACCTCTCCCGTATAGAGGATGCCTTTGGAGTCCACGGATTCCATGTGCAGCCCGTAGAACTGGCCCCCGTTTTCGCCCATGCTGCCCATTGTGCCCAAGACTTTGCCGTCCTCGCGATTGAGGAACCAGATGTGATCATTCGTGAGATCGGAGATATATAAGAGCCGCTGGTCCGGCGAAAACATGACCCCACCGGTGGAACCACCCACGCCCGTCCATGGGGCCATGATGAATTCCTTCTTGAAGTTGCCTTGCCTGTCGAAGACCTGGATGCGGTTTGCCCTCCGATCCGCGGCATAGACCAACCCATCCTTGGACACATTCAGCGTGAGGTGGCCCCGGAACTCCTTGGGCATGGGCCCATTGGGAGTGTATTCGCGGTCTTTGTCATCGGTGGTGATTTCCGATAGTTTGTGTCCGTAGGCGCCCCAGCCCCTTTTGAACTTGAACGTGTCCAAGTCAAACACCATGACGCGTCCGCCCAAGTAATCGTCGGCGGCGTAAAGTTCGCGGTGGGGTTCATCAAGCCGAACCTCTTCGATTCCTTGCACGATCATCGGCGTTGTCGGCGGATACTTGACGCGGAAGGCCGCTATCGCCGCCGCCCGAGCCGCCTGAACTGCGGGATCGGGTTTAGGACGCCCCCCTGGTGGTGTCAGGAATCCTGCAACTGGTCCCGCGCTGCCGCGACCCGGAATTCCACTTAGCGGAGCAGCAAGATCACTGCCACTGGCATCGGGGGGCATTTCCGGTGTGTGAGGCGTTTCGGCGACCATTTTGCCGGTTGCCGGATCGTATTTGTGGACGTTGCTTATCCCGTCGACAACGTTTCCGAGGTAGACGAATCCTTTGCTGTCCACAGCCATCCCGTGCCCTTCCGGCGGGTTGAAGGAGCCGATGACGTTGCCGTTCTTGTCGAGGTGGATCATCGATGGAGGATGGACACAGCAATCGGCAATCGGAGGATTTAGTTCTGCCTGGAGCTCAATATCCGTGAGATCGTGCGGGCGATCGTAGACCCAAACATTATCGTCCTTGTCCACGGACAAGCCAGTGACGCCGCCCATCTTCCACTTGTTCGGAAGGGGTTTGGGCCAGTTCGGATCGAACTTAAACTTTGGAGCGGTTCGCACCTGCGCTCCTACCACCGCACACAAAACCAATATGCCCAGGCCGGCCAAGCCGACGAACACCCGCTTCCATGCACTCCTATCCTTCTTCATAAGCCCCTCCTGATATCATGTGACTCTGAGTTTCCAACGACAACGTCGCAGAGTGTAGACCTCGAACTAGGGCGTGTCAACAAACCTACGTGCCCATTTTCGGCATGACGTGCAGCGGCCAAATGCGCTCGTCGAACAACTCAACTGTGTGAAGAAGGATCTGGCGCGCACCAGAGCCGCCGAACTGCTACTCGCTATGGCTTCTGGAACTTCTTAACTACGTCAGGCGGAATCGGCCTCGCCGCGAACTTGTCCGGATCATCGGCGGATTTAATTGCCAAAACGCGAATCTCAAATGCCTCGACGGCTAGTTCATCACCATTGTAGAGCTTATGTTGCACCTGAAAACTGCGGTTACGGAATGCCGCCACACAGGATTCGATTACTATCTCTTCGCCAAATTGGGACGGTGCCATAAATCGCGCCCGCACTTCTACGAGAGGTATACCGATGATCTGATACTTCTTTTGCATCATCTGACAGGAAAGACCGGCACGTTCAAACAAAGAGTGCGTGCATGCATCGAAGTAGGCAAAATAGCGCGGGTAAAAAACAACCCGCGCTGGATCGCAATCTCCCCATTCGACCCTGATTTTCTTACGATTTGTCAGCACGCTTGTCCTTTCACGTTTAGCAATATTTACTCACTGTTTTCAGTAGACTGAGAATTTAGAGGCAAGATTTTGCCGAAATCGAGACTACGTCAGTTGGACATGGGAGATCAAGCACTACTGAAAGCGCTCAAGTGTCCGGAAAGGCCCCGAGTGCAGCCGAAAGGCCGGGCGAACACGCGCGATTTCTTTTGCTTCGTGACCGTTCACCGAACAATTACAATTGCTACAGGCCCTCTTTACAGGGTGAAGCAGTCCTGAGTGCTCGTGCTTTCGGAAGGGTAAGTCCCAGCGGCACACGACACTGCCTATGGGGATCTGAAGAATCCAGAGGAGGGTGCGTGGACGAACACAAAATCGCCATTATCGGGGGGACTGGTGACCTGGGTTTTGGGCTAGCTTTACGATGGGCACACGCAGGAGCACAAGTCGTCATTGGTTCGCGCGATGAGAAGAAGGCTCAGGACAGCGCGGAGCGCGTCAAAGAGAAACTGTGTGAGAGCGGGTCACCACCTGAAAGGGTCCTTGTCAGTGGTCTTGAGAACACACAGGCTGCCGCAATGGCATCTATCGTAGTGCTGGCCATTCCTTTCCCCGGCCAAGTCACAATCTTAAAAAGTATTCGCGGCTCCCTCAAAAACGCCGTCGTCGTGGACACTACTGTTCCTCTGGCCGCGACGCTCGGGGGAAAACCGACGCGATTGTTGGGTGTTTGGCAGGGATCGGCCGCCGAACAGGCTCGCGAGCTGATTCCCACAAGCACACCTCTGCTGGCGGCCTTCCACAATCTTTCCGCCGAAGCGTTGCAGGATCTGTCCGCAGTACTCGACTGTGACATATTGGTTTGCGGGGACGATCAGCTGGCCAAAGAAACTCTATTCCCCCTCGTGAAGCTAATTCCCGGCTTGCGCCCGCTCGACGCAGGCCCGTTGGAGATGGCCCGAATCGTGGAGAGTATGACCGCACTCCTGATTTCGCTGAACCGCCGCTACCGCACGCACCACAGCGGAATTCGCATCACAGGGCTGAGACCCGAGTCATAGGATAGGGCAGGGGGATGAGGCACAGACGAAATGATGAAAAGCGTCCGCTGGACGACCTCGGGAGAGTGATGCCGACGAACATCCAAAGATTCACAAGTGCATTTCAAAATGGAAATTCCGGATGAAAGCTCGTCTATCACAGCGCAGCGCCCGAACACGGAACCTGGCACCCCAGACCAGAAATCCCGGCTGGACCGTACGCCGTGCACACAGTTTACAGATCGTACAGTCCCGAGGGCTCGCAAAGCTCGGCTGGCTGGTCCATGGATTCAGCACGCGCCCGGGCGGCGAGAGCCTGCTGGGCGGCAAGCACGCACTGAATCTGGGCTTCACGGATTGGGATGAAGGCGAACGCGTTGCGGCGAACCGCGCCAAGTTTGTTACGGCGTTGCCTGCCCGGAAAACGCGACTGGTCACGTTGCGGCAGATTCACTCCGATGTGATTCACATAGCCGTCGCACCCGTTGCGGATGCTCCTAAAGGCGATGCTCTGGCAACGCGAATCGCGGGACTGCTGCTGGGCGTGCAGACAGCCGACTGCGTGCCGATCTTGCTAGCGGACAGGCGGCAACGCGCGGTCGCGGCAATTCACGCGGGCTGGCGCGGCACGCTCTCGCGCATTGCGGTGAAGGCGCTCGGACGGATGCGCATGGAATTCGGGACACGCCCGCGCGACGTCGTCGCGGCGCTCGGCCCGGCAATTGGCCGCTGCTGCTATGAGGTCGGTCCGGAAGTGGCGCAGGCGTTCGCGGCGCAGTTCCCCGGCGCGGCGGACTGGTTCGATGGTCCCTTTGATCAACTAGCGCATGGTGAAGAGCCGCTCTGGCTGCCGTGGCTAACGATGATGCCCCCGGGACATGTGCCTCCCCCGCCGCGCGTGCAGCTTGATCTGCGCGCCGCCAATCGCTGGCAGTTGCTCGATGCCGGCGTGCCGGAGACGCAGATCGATGTCAGCGATCTCTGTACAGCCTGCCGGACAGATCTGCTATTCAGCTATCGCCGCGAAGGTGCAAAGACAGGACGGATGATGGCGGTGATTGGGGTGCGTTCCTGAAATGGAATAAAGGCTTCAGGCGCTAACCTGCATTTCGCAGAGGAACTTTCGGGCAGTTCTTGCCGGTCCTACTGCCAGCGCCCACAGAGCAGGTCCGGCGCGGTAAAGTAGCATAGGTTTCAACCTGTGCGGTTTTGGTGTTCACCCCCTCAGAACACTGCACAGACTGAAGTCTGTGCTACTTAAAACCCGCATACATGGCGGCACAACCGAGCCTCTTAGAGCAAATTCATCGCGCGCTCGTGAGAAACGCGGGCTAAAACATCACTTTCTTCCCCCATCCAGGGTCGCGAGTAAAGCCACAAACCACAGGGACCCTATCTGGGACATCCTGGGCCAATTCAACTGAGGAATACAGACGCAGCGGAAAGCGGGCTTGCGGATTCGATGAGCGCGAGCTGGCCGCAGGCGGCGAAGACATCCTGCCCGCGAGAGTAGCGCGTGAACGCTGGAACGCCTTTTTCGATGAGGATGGTTCGGAATTCTTCGATTCGCTCCGGCTCCGGCGCGCGGTACGGCAAATTGCCCGGATTCCAGGGGATCAGATTCACCTTCGCGCGGATGTGCGCGAGCAGGCGCACCACGCGCCGCGCATCTTCGGGTGAATCGTTCACGCCGCCGAGCAGAACATATTCGATCGTGAAATACTCCCGTGGGCGCAGGGGATAGCGGCGGCATGCCTCCAGGAGCACATCCAGAGGATATTTGCGATTGATGGGCATCAGCGCATCGCGCTGCTCATCCGAGGATGCATTGAGCGAAATCGCCAGGCTGGGCCGGATTTTCTCCTGCCCCATCCGTTCGATGCCCGGGACGATGCCGCTGGTCGAAAGGCTAACGTGCCTGGGCGAAAGCGCGAGGCCCTTGGGATCAAGCAAAATCCGGACCGCGGCCATTGTCGCGTCGTAGTTCAGCAGCGGTTCGCCCTGGCCCATTAGAACCACGTTCGTCTGTGGCGCAAGGTGTTCCCGGTTTTCTTCGAGCGCGACCAGGACCTGCCCGATGATTTCCCCAGCCGAGACATTACGAATCAACCCCAACTGGGCCGTCAGGCAAAAATGGCAATCAACGGCGCAGCCTGCCTGCGTCGAAATGCAAATCGTCTGGCGGCCTTCTTTGGGCATGAAGACAGCCTCGATCTGCGCGGGCTTGGCATCTTCACCGCCGATCGAGAACAGATACCGCACGGATCCATCGACGGATGTAAATCGCCTCACAATGCGCGGGAGCGTGACGCGCGCTTCTTCGGCCAGCCGCGCGCGCAGGGCCGCAGGCAGGTTCGTCATTGCGGCGAGATCGAGGCGCCGCTCGGCGTAGAGCGCGTGGTAGATCTGTCCGCCGCGATAGGTCGGCTCGCCGAGCGATGCGACGAACGCGCGCAATTCCTCTGCCGATTTTCCGAGCAATTCCACAGGCACGTGCGCTCTCCGTATTACGATGTCTTCATTTCATTTTAACATGCAAGGACACGGAGGCAGGAAACACACAGGTCTCACGGGTCGCGTTCCCGCCGGACGTATGCCACAATAACAAAATGAGCCAGCCAGTACGCGATATCGAACGGGCGGAGCTGTCGAACGGCCTTGTGGTGGTCACGGAGAAGATGCCGCACGTGCGTTCGGTTTCCGTGGGTATCTGGGTGGGCACCGGCTCGCGCGGCGAAACTCCCGAGCGCAACGGGATGGCGCACTTCATCGAGCACATGGTCTTCAAGGGCACCGAGCGGCGCACAGCCGAGAAGATCGCGCAGACAATGGATTCGGTAGGCGGGATGCTCGACGCATTCACGGCCAAGGAGATGACCTGCTTCAGCGCCAAGGTGCTCGATGAGCACCTGCCGGTCGCGCTCGACGTGATCTCCGATCTGGTGTTGCGCCCGCGATTCGACGACGCGGACATCGTCAAAGAGAAACAGGTAATCCTCGAAGAGATCAAGATGGAGGAGGACAACCCCGAATACCTGATCCATGAAATGTTCACGCAGAATTTCTGGCGCGGGCACCCGCTGGGATTGCCGATCTTGGGCACTTCGGAAACGGTGCCGCAATTTACGCGCGGCGCGCTGTTCGAATGTTTCGATGCGTGGTATGCGCCGAATAATACCGTCATCACTGCGGCGGGAAATCTGGAACACGCGCGGCTGGTGGATCTGGTGGCGCGCGAGTTCGACGGCGCGGCGCGGGCCGGCGCCGCGGCGGCGCGCACAGCGCCACGAACACACGCCGTCATCGAACAACGCAACAAGCGGGAACTCGAGCAGGTGCACATCGTACTGGGCGTGCCGTCGTACCCGCTGGCGCACGAGCGGCGCTACGCGGCATCCCTGCTGAACGTTATTCTCGGCGGCGGGATGTCCTCGCGGCTATTTCAGAACATCCGCGAACGGCAGGGACTGGCCTACGCGATCTTCAGTGACTTGTCGCCGTATACCGACTCGGGCATGCTGTCGGTGTATGCCGGGACATCGCGCGAATCCGCGGCGCAGTTGATCCGCTCCGTGGTGGAGGAATTCCGCCGCATCAAGCGGGAGCCCGTGAGCGTTGAAGAATTGCGCCGCGCCAAAGACCACCTGAAAGGCTCGATGATGCTCTCGCTCGAATCAACGAGCGCGCGGATGTCCAACCTGGCGCGACAGGCCATGTATTTCAACCGGTTTGTCTCGCTCGACGAAATGCTTGCGTCCATCGAAATTGTGACGCGCGAGGAAGTCCTCGCCATTGCTCATGATTTCTTTGAACCCGGGCAGATCGCCCTCACCGTCCTCGGCAATCTAAATGGTCTTCAAGTGACGCAGGACCTGCTGGGGTAGTGAAGCAGGTTTCCTCTTTCCTTGCTCTCTTACAGGCTGTGGAAAAAGTGGCTTACGGTGTCATTCCGAGCGAAGCGAGGAATCTCTCTTTGTTCAAAACCCGAGAAAAGAGAGATTCCTCGGCACGCAGCGTGCTTCGGAATGACAGCATTTTGAGTTCTTCCGCCGCCTCCTAAACAAGTGTTAGCAGCTTGCCAGCGATCTCATTGACGCCAGCGCATCTCTTTGTCATTATTCGATGGACCCGCGCATCCTGCGGGCCGGTTCGCCGGGGGAATCTATCAGTTTGCGCGTCACCATACTGGCTTCGGGCAGTTCGGGCAACTGCACGTTGCTCGAGACTTCGCAGACTCGCCTGCTGGTGGACGCAGGCCTCGGCAAGAAAGAAACGCTGCGGCGGCTCGCCGCGGTCGAGCGCCTGGTGGACCGGCTCGACGGCATCGTCATTTCCCACGAACACAGCGATCACATCGGCGGGCTGGCGCAGGTGCTCGGCCAGTGGCGCACGACGGTCTATCTCACCGAAGCGACGCACTGCGAGGTGAAGCGCATTCTGCCGGAAAGCTCGCAGAAGCGTCTGAACCATGTGGAGCACATTCGTGCCGGGCAGCGATTTATCGTGGGCGATATCGAGGTTTCGCCGTTTTCGATTCCGCACGATGCGGCCGATCCGCTGGGGTTCACGTTCCGAGCGAATGGAACCAAAGTTGCCATCGTCACCGATCTCGGCTATCTGCCCGAACTGGTGAAACATCACCTGCGCGATTCCGACTGCCTGATGCTCGAATCGAACCATGACCTGGAGATGCTTAAAGTCGGGCCATATCCGTGGCACGTCAAGCAGCGCGTGATGAGCCGCACGGGGCACCTCTCGAATCACTCGGTCAGCGAGTTCCTCGCCGATGCGGAGGGATTCGACGCGCATGCGAGGTACGTCGTGCTCGCGCATCTCTCCGAGAACAACAACAACCCCGACGTGGCGCGCATTTCGGCCGAAGAAGCGCTCAGCCGGCGGCCAGGCGACGCGGCGTTTTCGGGCGAACTGATCGTCGCCTCGCAGGACACGCCTCTTTCCACGCTCGATTTATAAGTCACAATACGATCCATAGGAGCTGACATGAGCGAACCAGTGACAGTCGTTGCGCGCTTCCGGGCAAAGGCAGGCCAGGAATCACGCCTACGCCAAGAATTGCAGCGCCTGCTGGCGCCAACGCGCGCGGAGGCAGGCTGCATGAGCTATGATTTACACGAATCGACGGGCGATCCCGCACTCTTCCTGTTCTATGAGAACTGGGCGAGCCAGGAGACTCTGGACGAGCACTTTCAAAGCCCACACCTGCAAGCCCTCCTGAAGCTGGTTCCGGCCCTAGTGGATGGGCGGCCCGACATCACAAAATGGACAATTGTGAAATAGGGGGTGAAGTTGCGCCCCCAGCCGGGGTGGCGAACCCCGCGAGCGGCAAGGGGTAACCCGAAAAGCCCCCGCGTTTCGCGAACGAAACATGGGGCACCCCGCCCAACTCTTCTTGGGAAATGGACGATGCAAGGAGAGACCCACCGAGGACATGTGCAGTATTCGGGAAACGCATGTATTCCAATGAACGCGAAGCGAACGCTACGGCAGCACACAGGATGACCGGCAAGGAATCCGGACCGGCGCAGCTTAGCACGGCGCAAGATTCCGGCTTGCGCGGTCGCGGCTATACGCTAGGATAGCGCATGCAACGAGCCTGGATTGGCCTGCTCACTACGGCTAGCATTTTTCTGGTGGGGAAAACAGCACTGCTGAGTGGAAGAGCGGCAGAGACTCGGCAGCAATCGGTAGTTTCGGTCGCGGCTGGCATCGCACTGCACCCTCTACGCCTTTCTCCTGCGGACCTCGAGATCGGAGGCGATTTGGCAGGTCTGCCGCCCGGTACCACGCGTTTTCTCACGCGGAATGATCTGCTTGCGTTGCCTCAAGTACGCTACACCGCCACGGATGACTCCAATTTCACGAGCCCTGCGAAAGTAAGAGGCGTCACATTGGAAGAGTTGATGCAGCGGCTGGGCACAGCGCCGGAATCGGACTTGGTCATCGCAGTGTGCTACGACAAGTACCGCGCTCACTATTTGCGTTCTTATTTGACCGCGCATCACCCGCTGCTGGTGCTCGAAGTGAATGGACAGCCGCCCGCGGGTTGGCCGAAAGATCCCGGGGGCAACGAGATGGGGCCGTACATGATTTCGCATGCGACATTCACGCCGAGCTTCAAGATCCTCTCGCAGTCCGATGAAGCGCAGATTCCGTGGGGCGTGGTGCGGCTAGAGTTTCGCAAAGAGAGCACAGTTTTGGGGGTAATCGCTCCGCGGGGGCCGCATGCGACCGATCCCGCGGTGCAGGCCGGTTTCGGCATCGCGCAGCAGAATTGCTTCCGTTGCCACAACATGGGAAATGAAGGCGGGCAAAAGGCAGGGATTTCGTGGACGGCACTCGCCGCATTCGCCGCGAACACGCCGAAAGCTTTCGCGGCGTATGTACGCAATCCGCAAGCCACGAATCCTCAGACGCAGATGGCCGGTAACCCGGACTACGACGATGCGACGGTCGCCGCGCTTGAAACTTACTTTCAGACATTCTCGCCGCAGGGCAAACCATGACTTCCAACAGAGAACCGCCACCGTAGGATAGGCCTTGCGTTTTTGTGACGTACTTTGTGACGTAACCCTGCCATACTAGCCGGTGGAAGTGCGAAGTACGACATGCTCCCCAATACATCTCATCTAGAGCAATCTCGATCCCCGTCCAGCGGTTCTCGCAGATTATGATGAGATTTCGCGCTGAGGACCTTTCACAAGGAGCAAACCTTTAATGAAATACTTACTCCCAAGCGGATTGCCGAACGCCTCCAAGTCAAACCGTCCTGGGTATACGAACAAACCCGCCAGCGGGGAGGCATCCGAAATCCCGATCCATCCCCGCTCCCACATTCCGATAAGCCGACTTATCAGGACTTGGCATCAGCTATGCTGACTGCCCAAACGTTCGAGTGATTTCTCGTCCTTCAAGGCCGTCATCGTCGAAATCAACGATGTAGAACCTATGGTCGAAAGCGTGGGTCTGGCCTGTGTACCGCCCGGCTTGTAGGCTCGGCTTACCGTCGTTACGCCGGTCCTGATGCAAGCGAGGACCCGTTACAGAGGAGCACGATCTTGCCGGCCACGCCTTCCTTCCCGAGCAACTCGTGCGCACGTCTTGCCTCGGCAAGGGGAAATCGCTGCGCGATCAGCGGCTTGATCTTTTTCTGTTGAAGGAGATCAAAGAGGGCGATCAGATCCTGTCGAAACAATGCCGGTCTCAGCCGTTTGAGCCACTGGATGCTGTAGGGGACCAGCCGTTTCCGGCCCGGGAGAAGCCAGCCGCCAGCGATGTACAACCCGTAAATGGCGATTCCATGAAAGCGATGACGACGACCTGAAGCCAATCGCCCCCCACTTAGCGACGCAGTGAGACCATAGACCACGACCTTCCCGCCAGGACGCAGAGCCTTGCGTGAACGCCACATATGGGGACCACCGATGCCGTCAAAGACAACGTCTACGCCCTCACTCGTGAGGCGGTGAATTTCTTTCACGAAGTCGAGATGTCGGTAATCAATTGGGATTCCGCCCAGGTCGGAAACGGCCGACGCCCTTTGTGATGAACAAGTGCCGTACATCTCGAGGCCGGCGATGCGCCCAAGCTGCAATAGTGCCGAGCCGACCCCGCCTGCCGCGCCGTGAATCAGCACGCGCTGGCCCGGTCTGACCTGAGCCGAACGATGCATCATCTGGTACGCCGTGATGTAATTCAGCACGAGGCTGACAGCCTCGGCTGCGTCCAACCCAGATGGCACCGGAACGAGTTCACGTTGCGGCAGGCAGACGAACTCCGCGTATGCACCGCTTATCGGCAGCGCGGCAATTATCTGGCCTGGCTCGATCCCAGAGACACCCTTGCCGAGCCGATCCACCACGCCAATCAGATCCCACCCCGGCGTGAAGGGCAGCGGGGGCTTCTCGGGATGAACGCCCTCGCGCATCAGTAGGTCGGGGTAGGCGACACCTGCGGCGAGCACTTTCACCCGCACCTCACCATCCTTCGGCTCCGGGCACTCTTCTGCAACCACCCGAAGTTCATCGGGCCCACCGTAGTGAGTGACGATGATGCGCGTGTGTCTCACGAACCTCTTGCTCCCTTGGCGGGGAAAGAGCCGAGCACAGACGAGACAATCGTAAGTGCAGTCGTGACAACACAAAGGAAGAGTACCCGCGTAATGTACATGACCGGGAATCTACAACGGGCGACCTCGTCATGCAACCAAGATTTTGCTCAGAATCCTTGGACCTCGCCGTTTGTTGAGATCCTGTCCCGGCCACGTCCTGATAAACGCATTATAAAAGGGGCGCCCTTTTATAATGCGTTTATCAGGACCTATCCGGTTCACGTGGAGGCAGAGGACCGTTTCCGAGTAGGCCGCGATCCAGGTGCTAACCGCGTCCTGATCTTGTACACTTAGTGAATCCTCAATATGCTCCTCTCGGCCGGCACAAAACTCGGGCCTTACGAAATCCTCGCCTTCATCGGCGCCGGCGGGATGGGCGAAGTGTATCGCGCGCATGATCCACGGCTGGGGCGCGACGTGGCCATCAAAGTCTCCGCGGTGCAGTTTACCGATCGATTCGAGCGCGAGGCCCGCGCGATTGCCGCACTGAACCATCCGAATATTTGCACGCTGCATGACATCGGCCCGAACTACCTGGTCATGGAGTTTATTGAGGGCGCTCCGCTCGCTGGCCCTTTGCCAATCGATGTTGCTTTGCGCCATGCCGCGCAGATCGCCGATGCGCTCTCCGCCGCGCACGCCAAGGGCATCACGCATCGTGATCTGAAGCCCGCCAATATCCTGGTGACGGCATCTGGCATCAAGTTGCTCGATTTCGGACTTGCGCTGTTGAACCGCGACGCCGATGGCCACGAGCGAGCGGCGACGGGCGCGACAGCAAGCCTCGGCATGACCATGCCCGGCACCATCCTTGGTACCGTTGCCTACATGTCTCCCGAGCAGGCCGAAGCCAAACCCGTCGATGCGCGTTCCGATATTTTCTCATTTGGATTGGTGCTTTACGAAATGTTATCCGGGCAGCGCGCGTTCACCGGAGATTCCGCAATCGCCACCATGGCGGCCATCTTGTACAAGGAGCCCGAACCAATCCAGGTTGCACCGGCGTTGCAAAGTATTGTCACTCGCTGTCTACGCAAATCGCCCGCCGACCGATTCCAATCCATTGCGCAAGTGAAGGACGCTCTACTGGCTGCAACCAGCGGAGTGAGTTCGCCCGGAGCCGCCGTTTCCGGCGCGCAAACTGCGCTCCATGCGCAAAACTCGTCCGTGGAGCGAACGCCCTCCATCGCTGTGCTGCCGTTCGTCAACCTGGGCGGGGACAAGGAAAACGAATACTTCAGCGATGGGCTGGCTGAGGAGATCCTCAATTTCCTGGCGCAGATTCCGGGGCTGAAGGTGATCGCGCGCACTTCTTCGTTCGCGTTTCGAGGCAAAGAGCAGGACATCACCAAGATCGCCGAAACACTCCGAGTGCGTTCCATTCTCGAAGGCAGCGTACGCCGTGCCGGAAGCCGCGTCCGAGTGACGGCGCAGCTCATCGACGCCGAGGACGGCTCGCATCTCTGGTCGGAGCGCTATGACCGCGAGCTGGCGGATGTATTCGCGGTGCAGGACGAGATTGCGCAGGCTATCACGTCCGCGCTGCGGGTGAAGCTGTCCGGAACGCCCGCGCCGTTCGAGCAGTACAAGCCGAGCCTGCCCGCTTATGAGGCTCTGTTGAAGGCGCGGCACTATCTCGGAGCCTCTCGTCCGGACTTGCTTTCGCGCGCTAAGGAATGCTTCGAGCAAGCCATTACGCTGGATCCGAAATTCGCGCTGGCCCACTGCGAGTACGGAATTTATTTCCTTAGCAAGACGCTTATGGGAGCGCTGCCGGCTAACCAGGCCTTCCCCATGGTGCGCTCCCAGGCGCAGAAGGCGCTGGAGCTGGATCCTTCCCTCCCCGAAGGAGACTCGATGTTGGGCGTCGTGGCGGCGGGCGAATACGACTGGAAGGAAGCCGAGAGGCGCTTCCGCCTAGCGATGGCTCGCGATCCCGTGCCGGTCAATGTGCGCCTCCAGTACGCTCTTGGTTACCTTCTGCGCGCTGGTCGGCCGGTGGAAGCACTCCAGCAGATAGAGCTCGGACTGCAAGAAGACCCGCTAAATCTTATTCTGCGAATTAACCGGGCGGGCTGTCTCGTCGCAGCTGGCCGCGACGAGGAAGCTGCCGCGGGATATCGCGAGGCTCTGGAGCTCAATCCGAGCATCGTGGGTGCGCTAGGACCTCTGGCCACTCACTATGCGTCGCGGGGGGAGTTGGACGAGGCGTTGGTACTTTGCGAAAAGACGTACGCCCTCGCGCCGCTGCTTCCCCATGTGATCGGATTGCTCGCCGGGTTACTGAAGCGCACCGGAGAGACGCGCCGGGCGGAAGAACTGTTGGGGAACCTCCAGCCCGGCGATGCGTTTGGCGCTCCCCGAGGCCTGGCCGTTTACCACTGGGTGCTCCGGGAATTCGACGCGGAGGCAGATTGGCTCGAGAAGGCCATTGACCAGCGCGATGCTTACGGTGCCGTATATCTGCGGTTCTGGTACGGAAGGGAGCTGCGCTCTACTCCGCGCTGGGCAGGGTTGATGCGGAAGCTCAATCTGCCGGAATCGTGATGACTGTCCCGCCTTCCAACGGCACCATAAGTCGGCTTTCTGCGTCGCTGAAAGCCCTACGCGTTTCTCCTGGGTCATAAACACCACCTTTGAAGAGAACATCTAGCTTAGATGGTGTTGCATCGACCGGTTGAGCTCGCCCCCCTTATCGGAATGTGGGTCGCTATCCCTGCGTGTCCCGTTGCGGCGGTTACCCCATTACCATTGAATGTGAACCTTGCCGATCTCTGAGGCAAACTGCTCCATGAAATCGAGCTTGCCAAGCCAGCTAGCAAGTTCCACGGCGCTCACGACAAAGATCGTTCGAGCACCCATGTCCCTTCCCGCAGAAGTGAAGGCCTTGCGAAAGCGAACCCATGGGACCATCTGCAACTTGGTAGGTGGCGGCATCTCAAATTGCCCTGTCTCTAGAGACACGGTTGCCGGGTCGTACTCAGCGACGTGAAGCGCGACGGCCTCGTGCTTCAACTGCCACTCGTGGTCCTCGCGGTCCTGTCTCTCTTGGCGCTTCGACGCCCTGGTATCTATCACGCCAAAGTACATTGCCACCGCGACTCCGAAGAAACCCACCGCCAGGGTTGCCAGAGCGATAACGAGCATGCTGCTTTGCCTCGCGCGGATGATCATAAACGAAAAGCCTCACACACTCACCAGGCGCAGACCTTCTGCCGCAAGGTAGAGGAGAACCATCAGATGCAAAAAGTAAAATCGAAGTAAAATATAGACTCTCTCTCCCGCAGCGACTTTCCGAAACCCTCGTTTTTATTGTATTTGTGGCGCGCCCGGAGGGATTCGAACCCCCGACCCTCTGCTTAGAAGGCAGACGCTCTTTCCAACTGAGCTACGGGCGCGTACGGAAACATTCTAGAGGTGAAAATCCTGGGAGGCGAGGAAATTTTATGCGGCAGGAGCATACCATGGACCTGTGCCGGAGGTGTGCAGCGGTGGAATTTAACCTCTCCAGCCAAGTTTACCCCGAGAACTTTTGTTGCGTCGAGTGCGTGCTTGGACACGCCTGCCGCTGGTTATGCCCTCTGATGTGGCTAAGAAAATTATGAAACACGCTGTCCTGCGGAATCGTATAAAATACACGTGTGACTGACCCGTGTTCCTCGAAGAGCTGTTGGGAACACGGATCGGATGGAGGCAACGGGCCATGCGGCGCGCTGTGGTTCTATTCCTGGGGGGAATATTCCTGTGTTCCTCGACCGTGACGCGGGGGCAGCAGGTTTCCCCTAAGCCTGCACCTGAGCAGGTGGAGGACCAAGCAGCTCCGAACAACGCACAGGATTGCAGCAGTTCCTTTGACGCGATCCGCCAACAACGGCAGTACGTGGAGCGCGACCGGCGCCAGTTCGTGGGGGTGGATGACTCGCGCGACATGCAGGCAATAAACAATGCGGATCTCCGGTCAATCGAGTTGCAGCAGGATTTGAAAATCCTCGAGCAGAAAGAGACCGATCTGAGCAGGTGCGCGGTTGTGAACAATGGTCTGAGCGCGGCGCAGGACTCGTCAAGAAGCTGCTCCAGCGAACCGCTTTTGAATTTCCAGGTGAGCCATGACGGCGAGCCTGTCCGCGAAGTTCCGATCTGGCAACTGCCCGGCAATACGGCCTTTTTTTATGAGTCGGGCATGACAATCGACGCCGATGGCGCGCCGAACGCTTACCATCCTGACAATACGGGCCTCGATGATCTTGCGAACGCAGGGGTGCCGGGGCATTGGCAGGGACTGGCCAAGAATGAAGACGGCGAACCCTTTGTGCAAGGCCCGGACGATCCCTTCCCCGGCTACTATGTTTCCGCTACTGCGCTTTCCGACCGGACTAAGCCCGTGAACGACCCTGCGCGCTACGTGGATGCCTCGAAGATTCCGTTCATTGTGCTGCCAGGCGGCTTGGCGCGTCAGTTGGGGGCGCGCCCGGGAGACTTCGCGGCGGTTTTCAACCTGCAAAACGGCAAGAACACCTATGCGATCTTTGGTGACGTTGGCCCATTCGACAGAATTGGCGAAGGCTCGATGGCGCTGGCCGAAAATCTTGGCATTCGATCCAGTGCACGCAATGGCGGCGCACGGAGAGGTATTCTGTATCTCGTTTTTCCCGGATCTGGAAACGGCCGGCCGAGGCCGATCGAGGAGATCAATGCCGAAACGGAAACATTGCTCCAGGCCTGGCGAGGGACCATGCGATTGACCGCGTGCACGGTCCAGGAACCGGCTCCTCGGTTCGCAGGAAGCCAGGGCACAAATTGAAACGCAGAGTCGAGGATCGCGAGAACCCCGTGAAGGAAAGAGTATTACGCGAGCATCTTATGAATCTTCTGTCCGGCCGTGGCGCGCACCTCGATTGGAAAGCAGCATTTGCCGGGATTCCTCCCAAACTTCAGGGAATCCGGCCCGAGGGTCTGCCGCATTCGGCGTGGGAATTGCTGGAGCACATGCGGATCGCGCAGTGGGACATTCTCGAATTCTCGCGCGATCCGAAACACGTCTCGCCGGATTGGCCCGCCGGATACTGGCCCGAAAGCCCGGAACCCCCGAGTACAAAGGCGTGGGGGAAAAGCCTGAAAACATTTGCCCGCGACCTTGCGGCGATGAAAAGGCTGGTGGTGAATCCCCAAACAGACCTCTTTGCGCGAATTCCTCACGGCACAGGACAAACGATTCTCCGTGAAGCCCTGCTCGTTGCCGACCACAACGCATACCACCTCGGCCAAGTGATTGTTCTTCGCCGCCTTCTCGGCGCGTGGAAACAAAGCTGACCGATTATTCGACGAAACCCAGAATGTTGAGTCATCCAGATGTAATGCGAGAAAGCTACGACTGCATCGGGATGAAATTACGGGGCCACAAAGGTGCTACCTTCTTGCAATTTGTTACGTCTATATCATTGAGCGCTGCGAGGGCGCACTCGGCCTGAGGATTTCACGTTCCTCGGTTTTCGATCATCCCCCCAGCAGCACAATTGATATCAAAAGGAGGCAGGCGAATCATGTCTCGACATGCGTTGGCACATTTTCTCACCACGTTGGCAATAATGGCGATGGCCGTTCCCATTTGGGCCAAGTCCACTACACAACGCGATCTAACCACGACAATCGATCTCGATTCAACTGCAAAGGTGGGTAGCAAAACGCTCTCAGCGGGCGAATACAAGGTCATCGCCGAAGGGAGTCAGGCAAGATTTGAGCGCGACGGTAAGACCGTTGCCGAAGTTCCTTGCACCTGGAAAACGCTCCCAAATAAGGCGGTCAACAGTGAATTCCTCATGGACCGTGATCATCTGACCGAAATTCAAGTGGGAGGGAAGACCCAGGCGGTTGAATTTTCAAACATACAGACCAATAGCAACAGAAAGATGTCATGAGTTCGCGGTCTTAAATGATCCGATTCGCCGGGAATCCTCGGGGTGCAGGGCACTATTCTCGAAATCTTGCGATGGTTGCCACACCCCGAGATTGCCAGCGATGGATTCAGGGTGGGTCGCCCTCAACATTTGTTCTTGTTCGAGGTCGCTCCCCATCGGGTTATTGAAGGAAGGTCACGACACCTATTGCGCGAGCCGCCGTCAATCGCGTGTGTCTTGAACACGGCGTTCTTCATTGGTATCCTCCAGCTAGTGCAGTAGATTTGTTCCAGTCTCAAGGAGGTGTCACATGCGTTGTTTAGTTAAGATCGCCCTTCCCGTAGCAGAAGGAAACGCTGCGGTTGCGGACGGATCACTGGCAACAACCATCAACTCCATCCTCAGTGATTTGAAACCCGAAGCCGCCTATTTTGCCGAAGATAATGGCGCCAGGACTGCATTCGTTTTCGTCGATCTGGAAAACTCATCACAGATTCCAGCGGTGGCTGAACCCTGGTTTCTGGCATTCAATGCGAAGGTTGAGTTTCACCCTGCGATGAACCTTGAAGACTTGAAAAATGCCAAACCCAGCATGGATAACGCCGTCAGGAAATACGCCCGCGCGGCGCGCGCAGCCGGAAGATAAATTCGATTCAAGGCATCGTTAAAAATTCAAATCGATGGGCAACTGTATCTGGCAGGGTTGCTCCGACGATCAAGTCTTGTTTTTTCCATCGTGAACAAAGTGGCCCGGCGTATGAAGCGCTGGCGAGTCGGCCATCACGCGCTGCACGGGACGGCCACCGGATTGCTCGAAGCGGAGAAGGAATTCCGAAAGGTGAAAGGCTGCCGGGAACTGAAGGTCTTGCATCGCAAACCGAATCCCTCGTTGACTCAGCAGTAGGTCACATCGTGCAACAAGTCGGGACCTGTCGCTTTCAACCAAACCGGGGTTAATTCTCCATGCCGCGGATTACTTCAGGTAGGTTGCGAGCCATTGGAAAAACGCCTTGTACCAGAATTGGCTATTCTGCGGCTTCAGAATCCAGTGACCCTCATCGGGATAGACGATCAATTTGGACGGTACGCCCTGCCGCTGCATGGCCGTAAAAAACTCAAGGCTCTGCGTGTAGGGTACGCGGTAATCGAGTTCGCCGCAAATCACCAGCGTTGGTGTCCTGTACTTGCCCAGATCGCCAGCATACGAGCTGGGCGACCACTTGTGGTAACTCTCAGGGTTGGTCCAGGGTGTTCCCCGCATGTCGTGCTCTTCGAACCAAAGTTCCTCGGTGCCGCCATACATGCCGACTTTGTCATACACTCCTGCGTGGCTGATCAGCGCCTTGAAACGTCCGGTATGGGTCGCGATCCAGTCCACCATGTAGCCGCCATAGGAGCCGCCCGCCGCAGCCACGCGGCTTGCGTCCACAAACGGATATTTTGCGAGCACGAAGTCCACGCCCTTCATCAGGTCCTCGTAGACACGGCCGCCCCAATCGTCCGTGATTTCGTCAGTGAATTCGTGTCCGTAACTGGTGGATCCGCGCGGATTGATCATCACAGCGACATAGCCGGGCGCGGCGAACAACTCTTCATTCCACCGGTAGCCCCAGGAATCGGCCCACAAACTCTGCGGACCGCCGTGGATCAGCAACAGCAGCGGATATTTGTTCGACACATCGAAATGAGGCGGGCGAATCAGCATTCCATGCACGCGCGTGCCGCCAGAGCCTTCATACCAGAAGGGCTCGGGCGGATTCAGATCGAGCGTGGTCAAGCGCGCGGCATTGTGATGCGAGAGCTGTTGAGCGCCGCTGTCGGCGCGCGCGGTAAACACCTCAGCAGGCATCGTCAGACTCGAACGCAGGAACGCGAAGGCGCTGCCATCCGCGGAAATAGATAGATTTTCGTTATAGGTCTCTTTCAGAATTTCGCGCGGTGCGCTGCCTTCGGTGGCGGCGATTTCGTAGACGGGTTTCTCAGCTTCATTCTCCGCGGTGAAGTAGATTCGTTTGCCGTCCGGGGACCAAACGATCTCATCCACGCTCCGGTCGAACGATTCGGCCAGTTCGGTCTGTTTGCCGTTTGCACGGTCATACAACATCAGGCGCCAACGATCGCTCTCGTACCCGGCTGTCTTCTGGGAGTGATAGGCGATGAAACGTCCATCGGGCGAGTATGCGGGATGGCCGTCGAAACCGGGATTGGTCGTGATTCGCTTCGGCTCGCCTCCAGTGACGGGCACCAGGAAAAGATCGCCGTTCGTGCTGATGGCTTCGGGCCGGTCGGTTACCGCGGTGAAGCACAGTTGCTTGCCATCGGGAGAAAATGAGAAATCGCCAGCGTCGCCGCGTTCATCGGGAGGCACATCGTAGTCGGCGCGCGCGGTCAAATCGCGAGGGACGCCCCCGTTTGCGGCTACCACAAAAAGATGGCTGCGTTTGCCGTCGCTCCAGTGCGTCCAGTGGCGGAAGAGCAGATGATCATAGGTGCGCGCTTTCACCTTGTTCTTTTCAGCAGTCTCGTCACGCGAACGATTGCAGGCGTCATCGGTGCAATCGGGATAGACGCTCGCCGTGAAGGCGATCGATCGGCCGTCGCGTGACCACTGTTCGTTATTCGCGCTCGTCGAAAGGGAAGTGATCTTCGTCACATTCTTGCCTTGGGCGGACATCAGGTAAATCTGAGATGCACCGTCGCGGCTGGAGAGGAATGCGATTCTCTTTCCGTCTGGTGACCACTGCGGCCGCGCATCATGTCCGCTCTGCGTCAACTGGCGAGGTTGACTTCCCGGTGCGGTGGAAGTGACCCAGATGTTGCCGGCGATTCGGTTCGACTCCGTCTCCGGCGTGCCAACCGTGTATGCCACCAAACGTCCGTCAGGTGAAATCTGCGGCTCGCTGATGCGCTGCATGGCAATCAGGTCGTCGAACGTCATCGCATGCTTGGAGGGAGTTTGTGCTTGTAGTGCAGGAACGCACGCAAGTATGGCACTGGCCAATAGCAAAATTCTTAGCATACAGTTCATGGAATGCCCTTCCGCGACCCGATCCGCCAAGGATCCCGGTAACCGGGCGCTAATCGGGGAAATTGCGTAAAGAAGTTCTCGCCAGAGAAATACATTGTCACGACATTTACGCACGCGTTGCGAGAAATTGGAACGCGCAAGGGTGACGACCGCCGAGAGCGCCCAGCGGCCCAGCGCGCGAATCAGTCCGGCTAATTTTCCGTTTTTCCACTCGTCCTCAGTGGAGAAAGCCAAAAATAAGCTTCGTCCTGTCGCGCGGAATGGGTTGTAGCACACCATGGACGGAATGCAACTGCGCCGTTTACGTGAAGGAGCCACGGTTCCGATTAAGTGTCGGCTTGCCGACGCCGCTAATGTGGATAAAGAGAAAGCGGCGGCGTTTTCCCGGGCGGCAGGGGCGTCCTCGCCACGTTCATGATCATCGCCAGCATCGAATAATAACCGGCGATTCCTGTCATGTCGATCACACCCTGCTCGCCGAACCTCTTTATTGCGCGCGAGTAGGTGGCGTCGCTGACGCTCTGGTTCTGCCGGAGTTCCGCCAAGAAGTCATATACGATCTCTTCATCCGCTGACATTCCTGTTGGGCGGCGCCCCTCGGCAACGGCAGCTACGGTCTCCGCCTTCACGCCGGCCTTCAGAGCCAGCGAGTAATGTGTATCCCATTCGAATTGTTGCGTCCATTGCCGCGCTGTCACTAGAATAATGAACTCGCTGATGTTCGATCCGAGTTTGGTATTGAACCGGAGGTACTCTCCCGTCTTCTGCAGCCGGCTCAAGAACTCAGGACTGCGAAGCAGCGGCACGAACGGCCCAACCAAGGATCCCCGCGGGCCCGCAACGAGTTCCTCGGCGGCCTTCTTTTGAGCGTCGGTCATCTTATCGGTTGCAATCGGCGGCATTCGATCCTGCACTGCCTCGGCAGCCTGCGCAGCGGCCGGCAGGCCAAGCCCAAGAAACGAAGTTCCAGCAAGAGTCGCCGCCCCGCCCAGAAACTCGCGCCGCTCAACCAGCGAATTCGTCTCGGATTTCTCCTGCTCTCTCGATTTATCCATCGGTATTCCTCCTTGCGCGCGTCTTAAGGATAGGTATTTTATCCCTTTGCGCGGGGTAAGTGTAGGCGGACTGTTCGAGCCCACGGTCCGTAGAAGAACTTTTGTGGCCGACGATCAGGTGGCATTATACGCGGCGACTTGAAAAACATGACAGGGTCATTGGGCAAAATTGCCGAACCGAAACAAGCGCACCGTGCCGCAAGACTGGCAACAAGAGTTATTCAAGTGACTTGTGAAAACGGAGAATGCTGACGCTCAGCATGACCAGAGCAAAGGCTGAGGCGCCCGCGGAAAGGCACGCCAAACCACAGTGTACCGACTTTGGCGCCACTATCCGCTGAGCCCGGTACAGCTTATCGGGCTGATGTGGAGGTGTGCTAGGAGCTGCCATAGACCACCACCTCAGTCCTGATTGCTAGCTAGTTGGCTGGTTGCTGAATATTCGTCTGATCGCTCAAGGCGATCTTCCAGGCGCCGTTTTCTTCGACAAACATTCGAAGGGCGCGCGCGCGTTTCCCGTTCGGCCCGGGCGCATGGAGCGCTCTCATGATCACGGCGTTGCCGAAATCATACATCTGCATGGATTCCACCGCAGGACTGCCTGAACCGTCTCCATACGCTTTCTGCTGCTCAATCAACAGCGCGTGGCGCCCGGCCTTGTCGTACCACATCGTCGGGCTGATGACCACCATGGCCTCGCTGACGTGCTTCGGCCACTCGTCGGCGAGGGCGTGCCATTCGGTGATCTTCGTGGCCAGCCAGGCGTTCACAGCGTTCTGCTGAGCCGCATTGGCGGGCTTATATGGCAGCATTTTACAGGGATTGATGCAGTCTTTCCCGTCCGGAGGCACAGGCTTGTTCTTGTAACCCGCCGCGGGAATGGGCGTGTCGAGAAAAGAGAACGCCCGCCAACCGTCTGCGCGCTTTACCCATAAATGCGCGAAGCGCGTGCTCTGCTGCCTCCCGACAAAGCGCTCGACTTGCCCGAAGTTGTGCGTCTGTATCTCCACCTGATCTCGGGTGTCTGCTGCGAGGGCAGGCAAGGCCTGGAGAGTTTCGGCTTTCGTCCGCGTCTTTCCCTCCACGTCCGTCCATTCGAAGTCTGCGTCCAGGAGCCGGCCTACGGCTGTCTTATCCGCTTTGCCGAGCGCCTCGTTCAAAGCGTGGTCGGCCTGCGCGGCAACCTGTTCATCATCGGCAGCAGCAACCGGCCTACCTCCCTGCACAAGCAACACGGTGCCGAACATGGCGCCGATGACAACTAAATTGCTAATAAAGAGCTTCATCGTATTCTCCTTTTACATTACATTGGCAGCGTTATTTTGGCATCTACGGGCGGGGCGTCCTGAATCGTCGTCTGCTGGCTGATCACAATCTGCCAGCCACCATTGCGATATACCCAAACGCGGACGTTGTAATAGGGCTTGCCACCGTCGCGGGGCACGTGATGCGAAATGAACACGGAAGAGTCCCCGCCGAAATCAATCATGCGCATGGACGTGATCGGGTCACCCGGCACACCGATTCCGCCACGCAGTTTCGCCTTAGCCATCTGTGCAATCCGCTCCGATTTCATAGCGATTCCATCTTTCAGGCGGGGAAGGTCGTTGATGATCAAGAACTCGTCGCCGGCCACAAGCGTCCAGGCGTCCGGGTCAGGATGCCGTTCGGCAACTTTCGCTGTCAGCCAAGTCTTAATGATGGCTTTGTCGGCGGCCGTTGTGGGCGTGACGGGTATAGTCTTGCATGGGTTATTGCAGACAGCGTTGGGATCGTAATGCGTTGGAGGAACAGGCGTCGCTGGCGACACAGGAATGGGGGTATCTAGGTAGACGAACGCTCGCCAGCCCGCTGGGCGCTTCACCCAAATATGCGCAAAACGCGGGCTATGGTGGATGTTCAGGACTACTCCGACATGAGGATAGGCGTGTGTCCAGTCGGCTTCGCTCTCAATTTTGAAGTTGGCAATGTTCTGGAGGACCTGCGCCCTAGTCCATGTCTTGCCATTG
>JAIQES010000001.1 GCA_020073705.1 Terriglobia bacterium | reverse complement strand
TCCACGGCAGTCACCCAGTAGCGGTAAATCTGACCGGGCACGACGGTGAGGTCCGTATACTGAGTTGTAGTGATCGGTGTGGCATTCAATCTGGTATATGGCCCGTACGCGTCCGTAGCCAGGGCCCGGTACACGTAGTAGCCGAACACTGAAGAAGTGCTCGGATCCCACGTCAAACTCACCGAATGCGGCGGTTCAATGCCCGTGCCTGACAGCGGTATGGTAGTGGGCGAACCCACCGCGTCGCAGCTGATGGTCAGGCTGCCCGCGACGCCCCCGATTCCCGATGGAGCAAAGACCACATGCGAGGTTGCGTCCTGCCCGGGGGCCAGAATAATACCGGAGGGCACGCCGCTGGCATTGAAGCCTGCACCGGAAATACTAACGTTCGAGATCGTGATGTAGGCATTGCTTGCGTTCGAAAGCGTCACACTAGCGGTGCTCACCGTCCCTATACTTACAGTTCCAAAAGTCAAACTGATGGGGTTGGAGGTTAGCTGGCCTGGAGTGGTGTTGACCGAAAGTATGGCGGGGCTGCTGGTCACGCTGCCCACGGCGTTACTGACAGCGACGGTGAACAACGTTCCGTTATCCGATGTCTGGGTGGCGGGCGTTGTATAGATAGACGACGTCGCTCCCGGGATTGCCATCCCATTCTGCCGCCACTGGTAGTGCAGCTGCGCAGTCCCTGCCGCGATCACGCTGAATGTCGCCGTTTGACCCGCTGCAACGGCCGAACGAACTGGCTGCACTGTGATTGTGGGCGCGATACTACCGGCCACAGCCTGATACAAGTACGCACCGGCATCCCACGCCGCTGAGCCCCCAGGGCGGACCACGCCGAGGCGATCGCTACATAGAGACGAGCCGACCGTCACGCAGTTTGGAATCAGGTTCAGTCCGGCGCCAACCGTTGCGCTGTTCGCAGCAGACGGTTGGAAGCTATAGGTCAGGGTGTAGCCCTGAGACGCCGCGGTCTCCGTTGTCATCAACACATTGTTCCCGAAGGTCAGATTGGTCACCAGGCCGCAGTCGAAGCTGCCGCCGGCAGTGTTCCAACACCACGCCTGAGAGCTCGGCAGTTCGGAAATACAATGATTGTTTTGAACCGTAAGATTGGTGGGTGCGGAAAGATTCGGGATCACACTGACGCATCCCGCAGTGGTGCCACCAGAGAGGGTATTGTTGTAGATAAATTGATTCGACGAGGAGTTGGGACCCAATATGTCCGAAATGATCACAATAGGCGAATTGTCACCCACATTCCAGACCAGGTTATTGTAGACGTATTGTGTGCCGAATTCACTGGCACCGGCCTCCAGAGTTATGGCGAAAGCCCCCGGCACGAGGTCATGAACGATGTTGTTAAAGATGGACCCGCCCGTGTAGGCGAATATCGAGTTGCTGCTCATCGATGGATCGACAGAATAGGGGATGCCGAACACCTGATTTCCGCTGACATTCGCTGCAGGATCGGCTAGCACAATTCCGTTGGGGACATTTTCGATAACGTTCCCTTGAATGGAGGTACCACCGTAGATGCCAACTCCAGAGTCGCTCTCCGGACTGCCATCGAGAACACAGTTCCGGACGGTGCCCCCTGCCGATCCGTTGTAGAAGGCGATTCCGCCGGTCGGAGAGGTGTCACTGCCGGTGACCGGATTCTGAATACTCCAGCCATGAATGTAACAATTCTGAATGGTGATGTTCGAGCCGCCATTGACCGCAATGCTGCTTCGGGGAGACCAGGAACCAGAGTTGTCAACTTCTTCGTTCTTGATTTCGAGGTTGTCGAATGTAACGAAATGCGCGGAATCCACAAGAACAGGAGCGACGAACCAGGTCCAATTGTACAAATCAAACACAGGGCGGCTCCACGTATTGCCGGCGAACCACGTCTGATCCACTCCGTAATAGACGGGGTTGCCGCTTGCCCCGGATGCCTTTACGACCATCGGGAAACCGCTTGCATCCCAGGTCACTCCTCCCTTGAAGATGACCCGATCGCCGGGTTGCAGCGCCATCAGGGCGCAATTGAACGCGCACCCTTTCATGCCTGGCGCGTATTGCCAAGGAGTGTCCTTCGAGACGCCATTGTTGCTGTCTGAGCCGGAGGCGAAATCCACGTAATATGTTGCTGGCGAAGTGGCTTGTATAACCGTTAGTGTCGCGGCATTGCTAGAAGCAGTCCCCAGAGAATTTGAAACCACCACGCTGAACTGCTCTCCGCTGTCCGCTTCTGACGTCACCGGTGTTGTATAGCTCTGCCACGTGACATCCGGAATACTCACATTGTTCACCGACCACTGAAAGTGCAGCGGCAACGTCCCCGTCACGGATACAGATGCTCTGAATGTGGCCATCTCGCCGACCGTCACTGTCTGATTTGCCAGCGGCATAAAGATGGTGGGGGGAGTATTCACCGTGAGAGTAGCCACGGTGCTGATCACACTTCCCAACGAGTTGCTGACGATTACGGTGAATTGTGTTCCATCATCCGCACCCATCGTCACCGGTGTTGTATAAGTTGAAGAGTTCGCGCCACTAATGTTCACACCGCCGCTCCGCCATTGATAAGTCAGTGGAGCCGATCCCGTTACCGCAACCATGAATGTCGCTGTCTGACCGCCGTTTACCGTCTGATTCAAGGGTTGTGTGGTGATCACCGGTGCAGAATTTACGGTCAGCGTGAAGATCTGTGAGGCATCGTTGCCGACCCCGTTGTGCGCGGTGAAGGTGACAGGATAGGTGCCTGCCGTTGCTGGCGCCGGCGTTCCGTTCAGCACCCCGGTAGAAGGGTTGAACGTCAGGCCCGAAGGCAACGCTCCGGATTCAGAGAGTATCGGTGTGGGCAGACCCGTGGCGGTGACGGTGAACGAACTCGTCGTGCCAACCGTAAACAACGCATTGTTCGGACTCGAAATATTGGGACTAGTCAGGTCGCCACTAACAGCAGATCCTAGGCTGTAAAATGCGGAAGGATTGCTCTGGTTGTTAAATTCTGTGGCAATCCAATCTGCTGAACGCGCGACGCTGGAAATCCGGATTTCATCCAGATTCCCCGGGAAATAATAGTCTGGAGTTTTGCTTTCATTCCTGCCCGCTGCAAACCGTGTTTCATACGTCGTATTGACATTGTAGGTTTTTGCCGCACTCGCTTTTTGAACCCCATTGATGTAGAGGGCCGCATTGGTCCCATCGTAGGTAGCCACCACATGGGTCCAACTGTTCAGAGAGACCGCTGTACCGCTGTCCAAGATGTTCCAGCCCTGGGCCCCTGCCCCCGTCCAGAAAGTCCAGTGGTTGTTACTGCCGGCATAAATGATATAGCCCTTCACAAGGCTGACGTTGCTGCCGTCGCGACTGGAAACGAAACTACGGTAGCTGCCGCTTCCCCCGGTCACGTAAGCCCATCCCTCGACGGTGATCTGGGAGGGGTTCAAACTCGAATTATAGTCAGCTCGCGTATACTGACTTCCACCGCTATAGCTCAGTGCGCCGGCAATCTGGCCCGTGGTCGTCCGCGTGTTCGTATTGGTAGTGTTGGTGCCGGTATTGGCGTTGACAGTGGAGTCGGAAACGGTGGTGTTGGCCGCATTGTCGGCCATGTGCCAGACTCCCTGGTAATTGCTGTCCCAGACGCCTGCTTTATTGGATAGGTCGGTGGTGACCAAGGAATTGCCGTAAAACATGTACAGCACGGTATCGGTGGTATGGGACAGCGTGGGGATTCGGACCCAGAAATTCACCGCACCGGTGGAGGCGTTGTAGCTTTCACGCTCGAAGGCCAGGGGGGTTATGCCGTTCAGGTCGGAAGAGAAGACGATGTCGTAACCATTGGAATTGGAGACGCTGCCGCCGTTACCGATGGAAGCCAGGTCTGGAAAGGTTCCGGAAATCAGCACGGGGAAGTTGCTCTGGTCGGTGTGCGGGACCTTCGTATGGTCAATGGTAATCATGCGACGGTTGGAATAACCGTTGGGCCAGATGCTACCAGTCACCGTGAGAGTGAAGTTCTGTGTGGCATCAGCACCGACCCCGTTGTGTGCGGTAAAGGTGATGGGGTAGGTGCCTGCCGTTGCTGGCGCCGGCGTTCCGTTCAGCACCCCGGTAGAAGGGTTGAACGTCAGACCCGAAGGCAGAGTCCCAGACTCGCTTAGTGTCGGGGTGGGAGAACCGGTGGCCGTAACCGTGAATGAGCCCGCTGTGCCCACCGTAAATGTTGTGTTGTTGGCGCTGGTGATCGAGGGAGCAACCAGTACAGGGTTCACCACAGTGAGAGTGAAATTCTGCGTGGCGTCGGTGGAACTACTGAAGGCGGCGATACCGGCGGTCCAAGGAGCGGAGGCGATCGTAAACCCAGCCGCAACAGGAGCCGTGGCTGAGCTCAATTGATCTTCCAGGCCATAGCGGACATTCGCGGCGGTTGACCGTAACGTCCAAGCTCCACTGGCAGCCCAGGTATTGCTTGAGTCATCCGCATATCCGATCAACAGCTCGCCACTGGCCGCAGGAGTGACCGAGGCACTAGTGGGTGTAGCACTGGTTCCGATGGCCTCCCCATGGACATCCAGATGGGTGGGGCCAGACCACTCGCCACAAGCAATGCCCACGTAGGTTCCACCGGTGCCGTTAAAGTTTACCGTTACCGTGTCTGCCCCGGTGCTGTTGCTAAAGGCATAAAACCCCTGCATCTGGTGTGGACTGTGTACAACCCAAGGTAATGATGCATAGGTGTTTCCGATGGTATCTGTGACCGAACTGATTAAAACACCACTGGCAATGTCCCATCCCACCGTACAGAACAACAAGTCTGCGTTCGTCACATTCGAGGTAAACGCAATGGACTCGGACGCGGCCCCGGTTCCATTTCCAAAGTACTGATCTTTTTTCTGAACAAAGAAGGCATTGGGCGTACTTCCACTATTGTGCGCAGTGAAGGTGATGGGGTAGGTGGCTGCGGTGCCTGCGGCGGGAGTTCCAGAGAGGACTCCATTGCTGGTGTTGAAGGTGACGCCGGTGGGCAGAGTCCCAGACTCGCTCAGTGTCGGGGTGGGAGAACCGGTGGCCGTAACCGTGAATGAGCCCGCTGTGCCCACCGTAAATGTTGTGTTGTTGGCGCTGGTGATCGCTGGCGCACTCGGATCCGCCGCCACTGTGGGAGTAGCGAAAGCCAATCCTAAGATAACTGCAAAGAGGAAACCAGCATACAATGGACGGGTCGAGCGAGTGTGGCAAGCCCTTGAAGGACAGGCTTCCCGACGTTCAGCGACAGTCTGAGTGACAGAGATCAACCACCAGCCCAGGGCTTGAGTTAAACGAAGAACCACACACCACCCAAATGAAGGCACTCAATGTGCCAACTGTGGTGCGTAATGCCCAGGGCGGCTCCTGCTAAGTCGCTTTAACGCAAGCAATTAGAAGGGCTGGATGTATAAGCTCGTGGTGATCCCAGAGAGAAAGAATAATTATTCCACTTTGTTCCAAAAAGATAGCCATACTTACCAATAATTCCACCCGCATTAAAACCATTACTATTACCGGCTTTTTGTTGTTGCTCTGTTATTCCATGAAAATCATGTTTTTCGTTTTGATTCGAGTCTTGTGGTCGTGCCTCCAGAGTGGAGTCGCTCTATAAACAGAGAACATTGACTTACACCACCGGATTACGGTGCTTCAGCATAACAGGAAGCGCCTTCGTTTGAATTCTGGTGAATGTTTCTTCTTGGTCTTGTTGTCCCGCATCTGGACAGATTGGTGGTTGTGACCGGGTGGAGTTCTTGTACCAGCCGAAGTGAGAGAGAATTCATGGCTGTCGATGCACCACCGATGCCTCGGTATCAGTATCTGGGCTGGCGAGCATTCGCATCGACTCGCGCTGCTCCCTCAGCTCCTGCTTTTCCGGAACGAGAAGTGAGACGACCACGAAGATGAAGGCATTCACCATCAACGCATTGAAGCCAGCTAGCGGCCCGAAAGGAGGCTTAAGGACGAATGACCACAGAAACATGAGCGCCACACCGACCGTCCACGAGCACTGGGCGGCGAGCCGCGTCGAACCACGCCAAAACAACCCCAATATCAACATCGGAGCGAACTGGAGAAACAGTCCCATCGTTAGGTTGATGAGATTCCAGATGAACGGCGGCGGGTAGAAACAGACCCCAAGCGTCAGGAGCGCCAGCGCGACCATCCACGCCTTGGTCCCCCGCATTACGATGCGATCCCTTCGCGGACCCGTGGGCGTCCCGGACCAACGCACGTACCAGGGCTCGAAGATGTCCTTGATGAAGATGTTGGACACTGAGATCATGCCGGCAGTGAAGTTTGACATGCCGCTTCCCCAGGCATTCATCACGAACCAGGGGACCATCCACACTCCCACGGCCTGGAGGCCAGTCGCAAGCGCCGTATCGGTATTCCTGATATCCGGCATCATGACGCGCACGGCAAGACCGATGAGCAAGTAACTAAGCGAGGCGAAGCTGAGCATCACACCGCTGATGATGACCCCCTTGCGCATATTGTTGTCGTCACGAACGGCAAACATTCGAAGCGAACGGTCAGGCCAGCACATTACGACGAAGCCTTGATAGATGATCCAAGATAGAAAGAGCTTCAGCCCAGGTCCCGACGTCGCGACCGTCGCCTTCGGTGTGTCGAGGACATGCGGCAATCCGCCGGCATGCAAAATGAGCATGACGAGCGTGACGACTAAGAACAAGATCAGCAGAACGCCGTGGAATATGTCGGTATTGGCGATGGCTCGCAGGCCGCCTTTCAGGGAGTACGCCATGGAAACGACAACGAAAAGCAGGACACCGAGCCAGAACGGAATTCGTGTGTAGTGGTTAAGCAGAATCCCAAGGGCGACCGGGTTAACCATGAAGTACGGAATGGAGAAGAAAACTCCGGCCAGTGCAACGCCCCAGTACAGATAACCACTCTGGAAGAAATCCCCAAGGAAGGCCGCCTGCGTCTGATATCCTCGCGCACGGCCGAGACGGCGTAGCCGCGAGCCGACATACCAATAAGTCAGCGGCATCAGGAACGCATAGCCGATGAGGTAACCGAGCATGTCAGCCCCCGCCGAGTAGAACAGACCGGTGGTTCCTAGCAGCGCACCGGCAGGAGCGGCGGTCGTGAATACGGCCATCGACTCCTGCAGCCAGTTCAGGTGCCGATTGGCGACGAAGAAAGATTCGCTGTTACGGTCGGTGCCGCGGCCAGAGCGGAAACCGATCACAAGTATAATTATCAGGTAGACGCCAAGGATGGTGAGGGTACTAAGAATCACATGGACCTCAAGCAGATGGGCGCTGCGGCTTATCAGGAAGCGTGCAAACATACATGGATATGAGCCCCAGTGCGACGCAGATGATGCACACTGGCAGCACTACGTGCCGCCTGTTCAACAGCGGGTCAAAGGGCAAGGTCGACATGACGAGCAACGTGACGATGTATACTGCTCTCGCCCAGAATCTCATCATGATTGCCTCCAGACGCATGGCCGGAATCCGTTCCTGACCGGGGACACTTTCCGTTTCCGGCCGATAGTAATGGCCCGCGTTCTTGATCCTTCACTGCATCATGACCAAAGGTCATGGCGACTTTAACAAAAGCTACTTGCTTCATTAACAAAAGGCAAGCAAAGGATAATAGCATCTTAATCCCAGCTCGTTCTAAACAGCTCCTCGAAATATGAGATAATTCGCAGCTTCACAGCAGTAACTTGGACGGTTGGAGAAAACAATGGAGAAGCTGATCATCAGCGCAGCGTGCGATTGTTCAAAGTCCTATCCGGGATTCAAATACGTAATTCCAGTCGAAGAAGTCGAAAAGGTCGCGGACGAGTACGTCCGTGCGGTGAATGCGGGCGCGAGCCTGGCGCACCATCACGGGGTTCGTCATATGGAAAAAGCAATACAGTCCGATGGACGCCAGTTTTCCATCATCAATTTCGATGGATGGCGCAGGCTCACGGAACTGATTCGTGACAAAGTCAATCCGGTCATGCAGTTCGGCGTTGCGAGCGCGCGGCTACCGGATAAGGTAAAGCTGATGGAATACGGTCCCGAGATGATGTCGTACGCCTTCAATGTGCACGACGAACATTTCCAACCAGACCCCAAGTACCCGCCGACGAACATGTATGGCCTCCATCCCCGCGAAGAACTCGAGGAGTTTTGCATCGTCGCCAAAAATCACGGCGTTAAGCCCGAGGTGGAAGCCTTCTATACGGGCGCGTTCTGGAATCTTGAGTTCCTTCGGCGCAAGAAAGTACCGATCGACGATCCCGTTTACATGACCCTCTTTATCGGCTGGCCCGGGGGAGCATGGACACCACCGGATGCGGAATCATTGCTGCATCTCGTGCACCACCTGCCAAAGTACGTAAACTGGAATCTCAGCGTGATGGATCCGATGCATTGGAAGCTGTTGGCGCTTGCGATCGGGCTCGGGGGCCACGTCCGCGTCGGATGGGAGGACTACCCATATCTCCCCAACGGCGAAGCGGCCCGGTCGAACGCCGAGCTGGTCGAGGTCGCCGTGGCGATGGCGCGCGCGGTCGGGCGCGAAATCGCAAGTCCAGACGAAGCCCGGGCGATCATCGGACTCTCTCCCCGTCCAGCTCGAAATTCGGTCGCGTAGGTCTGATCCTACTCCACACGTCCAGTCGGCAGCGTCAATCCAGAGACGGACGCATTCGCGATTCCCGAAATGCACCCGCAAGTCCACGTCGAATCAGCGGGCGAGCACCGGCGGAGCCGACCTGGCGCTTGATACGAGTCGGCGTACCGCATCAGCGATCGTGTTTGCATTTGGGATGAACAGGCGTTCCATAGAGGCGCTATACGGATGGATGGCGTCGGGCATCGAAACGCGTGCGACGCGGATCGGTCTCGCCGCGCTCTCGACCGCCCGTGCGAGCACTTCAGCCCCGACTCCGCCAGTTCGGGGTGCCTCTTCGGCGACAACGAGCTGGGCCGTGCGTGCTACCGAGCGCCTGATGGCCTCGTGGTCCATCGGTGCAATCGTGCGCGGGTCGATCAATTCGACAGAAATGCCTTCGGCATCGAGTACGCTTGATGCGATCTCCGCCTCTGATCGCATCCATCCCCACGCGACAAGCGTGACATCTTTCCCCTCGCGAACGACTTCGGCACGGCCCAGTTCGATGATGAAGCTCTCGTCGTCTGGGATCTCGTCGGCGAGGTCGTACACGCGCCGATGCTCGAAGAAGAGCACCGGGTCCGGACTACGCAAAGACGCCCGAAGAAGGCCTGCCATATCGCGAGGTGTCCCGGGCGTCACGATGACGAGTCCCGGCGCGTGGTGGAAGTAGGGTTCCATCGACTGCGAGTGTTCGGGACCGAGGCCTCCCTTCGCGTTTGGACCCATGCAGCCGCGTATGACAATCGGCATCGGTCCGGGCCTCGCCTGTTGCTGGCGCCATTTACACATATCACCGATGATTTCATTCGCCACCACGAGCAAAAAGTCAGCCGAGTAGATCTCGACGATTGGACGAAAGCCGGCGAGGGCGAGCCCTAGCGCCGCACCGAAGATCCCATTCTCGGAGACGGGAGTTTCGATTACTTGACTTGGCCCGAACCGATCATATAGACCATGGAGCACACCGGAAGATCCTGCCAGACGCACAGTTTCGCCCATCACGACGGCGCGGCGGTTGACAGCTAGCTCTGAAGCCAACACACGGTTGAGCGCCTCGCGCCCTGTGAGCCTTGTCGATGTCATCACACCTCCATCTGGTGCCGTCCATCCTCCCAAGTCGCATCGGGGGCGGCCTCGACGGCCGCAATCGTTCGCTCGACCTCGTCTTCAGCCCAGCACGCGATCGAATCAATCTCATTCTGGTTCATGCCGAGCTCGAGCAGCCGCCGCGCAGCGCGTGCGATCGGATCGCGCCGGCGCCATGACGCGATTTCATCGGGCGGCTGGTAGGCCGCTTTATCACGCCAGATATGCGGTTCGAGCCGGTAGGTGAGCGCCTCGATCACTGACGGGCCCTCGCCGGCGCGTGCACGGGCTACAGCGCGCGAGACGGTTGCGAAGACCTCTTCTGCGTCGTTCCCGTCGATGACCTCAACGGGGATCTCAAAGCCGCGCCAAACGCGGCTCATTCGACCTTCCGGATACAGCCATTCCGTCCGCGACGAGAACGACCAGCCGTTGTTCTCGGCGACGTAGATCACAGGCAGATTCCAGAGCACCACCATATTGAGCGCCTCGTAAAGATTCCCGCGCGCTCCTGCGGCTTCGCCGTAGAAACAGACGGTGACTTCGTCACGTCCGTCCAGCTTTGCGGCTAATGCAAGTCCCGCCGCAATCGCAAAACGTCCGCCGAAAACACCCTCACGTCCCGGCACGCCGAGGTCGGGGCGGTTCACGTGCATTACGCCGCCCAACCCATGGTTCGTGCCGCCAGCCTTCATGAACAGATCGAGCGCGATTTCACGCAATGAAATTCCCTTTGCTAGGAGATGACCATAACCGCGATGTGTATAAATCATCTGGTCGGTTCTGCGCAGAGGAGTGACTGCGGCGACCATGAGCGCCTCCTGACCTACCCCGGAGTGGTAGTGAGGGACAGGCGTGCCGCGATGATTGAGTTCGCCGAGCCACTCGTCGAAGCGGCGACTGAGCATCATTACCCGGTAGGCGGAAGCAAGGTCTTCCACAGTCATTCGCTTCGCAGTTAGCATGTTGTTTGCCCCTTCAAGAACCGAATGACCGTCTCACTTCATCTCGGATATTTCCGTTTCCAACCGGCTGCAAATGACCAAAATGTTTAATTATTTTATACCCGTCCCTACCAAAAAGTCTGTTCTTATTGAAGCAGTTGAATTTGCAAAGCTGCACCATGTAGGCTGCTAGAGCCATGTTTACCCTTTTCGTCTTTCTGCTTTTCTCCGTGCCAGCCTGCTTCCGAACTTGGGCAGCGTTGCAAGCGACGGGAACGGACTGTAGGTGTTCTTGTTACAGCTATGGGAACGTCTCAGTCACCAGAATTCCTTATTTTTCGCGTGTTTTTGCGTTAAGGCACCTGGGCTGAAACCAGAGAGTTGATTTTCGGCCTACGCTTATCGCCATATGTGTTTGAAAACAAATGCTCGGGGCGAGTGGATTTGAACCACCAACCTCCTGCGGCTGCGTCTGTGTTCCGTCTCTGGCTTGCAACGCAGCGGCACCTTGTATCTTATTGTCGGACCAGCACGGAAATGCAATATTTCGCTACAGCAGTCGGTACTGCTTACCCTTGTTAACCGCTTGTGTTCTTAGTGCCTTGATCCAGCGAAATGCAACAGAATGCTTATTCTGTTGCGCCTTTTTGGGCCTGAAATGGACCGTTATTGCCCCTCGGCCTAGGCCACACTCCGATAATCCGTGTTCACAGCAGCTTTCCAACTTGCCGCCCGACAAATCTGGTCCCAGATCAGCTTCCCGAGCAAGGACCGCGCGGCGCTGTAAATGGTGCCAGTAAACAAACGACTTACGCGTTTGTTTACTGGAGAGTGCGCGGTTATCGAGGCACAATACGGTGAACGACGGGCAATGCACACCACAACTTCCCGGCTGCTTTTCTCGATTTCTTTTCTCACTCTCATAGGACCGCCTCAGAAAGCTTGCCTGGGACGAAAACTCTCCCTCTAGGCCTGACTTCCGTTCCGGAACAATCGGCATGACGCGGGGGCGTACTGGAGAACCTTCCTGAACGTTAAGGTGATCCGACTTGAAGAATACTGACTCTGCCTTCAGTGAAGGATTCCTGGTATGCCGGTTTCGAGCAACTTGGCGAACTGCTGAGGAGGCACCGGAGGACTGAAATAGTACCCTTGCGCCTCGTCACACTGGTGAGCCTGAAGAAATGCCAGCTCATCTTGCGTTTCCACGCCCTCGGCAACGACCCGCAGCTTCAGGCTTCGGCCCATACCGATGATTGCGGTCACAATGGTCGTTTCGTCGGGAGCATTAGTGATTTGCCAGACAAACGACTGGTCAATCTTGAGGGAATCGACCGGAAACTTTCTAAGATAGCTCAAACTGGAGTAACCCGTGCCGAAGTCATCGACCGCCAACTGCACCCCTCTGGCTCTCAGTGTCTTAAGGATGGATTCCGTGGACTCGGCGCGCTTCATAAGAACGCTTTCGGTCAGCTCCAGCTCAAGAGATCTCGGATCCAGACCTGTATCTTTGAGAATGGTGAATACACCTTCCAGAAAATTCTCTTGTCGGAACTCCATCGCGGAGATGTTCACCGCCATAGTCGCCTGAGGCAGGCCGGCATCTATCCATGCCCGGGCCTGCTTGCACGCTTCACGGAGGACCCAGTTGCCGATCGGCAGAATCAAGCCGCAGTCTTCGGCAACGGTAATAAATTGTGCTGGAGAGACCAGCCCTTGAATGGGATGAGTCCAACGTATCAATGCTTCCGCGCCGGTAATCTCTCCTGTCCTGAGATTGACCTTCGGCTGGTAGAGCAGCTCGAATTCCTTTCGTTCCAAGGCGCGCCGCAGATTCTCCTCCATGGATTGCCGCTCTACGGCGCGGACGTTCATGGCCGGCTTGAAAAACTGATAGCTCTGACGCCCATTTTCCTTTGCCTGGTACATCGCCGTGTCCGCGTTCTTGATCAGCGTTTCCGCATCCAGGCCATCATCGGGATAGACGCTCACGCCAATGCTTGTGGTGATGTGGAGATCGTGATGGTCGATGGAATGAGCCTCCGCCACCAACTGCAGCATCCTTCTCGCCGTAATGGCGGCATCTTCCGCATGTTCCACTTCTGAAAGCAGCACGACGAATTCATCGCCTCCCTGCCGGCTTACCGTGTCCGAGAAGCGTACGCAACCCACCAGACGTTTGGCGACGGATTGAAGAAGTTTGTCGCCGAAAGGATGTCCCAGGGAATCGTTGATGTGTTTGAATCCATCCAAATCCAAAAACAGGATCGCGATTTTTTTCTTGTGGCGCGGCGCTAAGGTGATCGCCTGGCTAACCCGGTCGTTCAGGAGCATTCGATTGGGCAAACCAGTCAGGAAGTCGTGCTGGGACGCATAGGTCAGATGCGCTTCGCTGTTCCGCAAAGTCTCCTCAGCCACCCTGCGTTCGGTGACGTCCATGTTGACACCGATCACGCGAATGACGTTCGCGTGCTCATCGAGAACTATTCTCTCCACACCCGAAATATTCCGAACAGCACCATCGGCCCGCGTGATGCGGAATTCCGCAGATCCTTGACCCTTTTCTTCGATTACTTTCCGCAATGAAGCTTCGACTGCCGGCAGATCCTCGGGAAAAACAACTCCGGACCATTTTTCATACGGCAACGGAACGATGGCCGGGAAACCGTAGATTTCAAACATCATGGCATCCCATGTAAACATATTGCTGGCCAGGTCCCACTCCCACACACCCACCTTTGCAACTTCGGTGGCAAGCGACAGGCGTTCGGTCAGCAATAGATGCTTGGCCTCAGCCTGTTTGCGTTCAGAAATATCCAGTTTAATTGCGACGTAGTGAGTGATTTCTCCTCTGCTATTTTGTACGGGAGTAATGGTCATTTCTTCGTCGTACAGGCTGCCGTCCTTGCGCCGATTTATTAGTTCTCCACGCCAAACCCTTCCCCCGAGAATGGTTCGCCACATCTCTTCGTATAGTACCCGTAAGTTCTGGCCCGATTTGAGCACACGCGTGCTTTGTCCCGCTATTTCCGCATTTGTGTAGCCGGTTAATCGTTCGAAGGCAGAATTGACCCAGATGACCGTTCCGGTCTGGTCGGTGATCACAACAGCGTTAGCCGTCGCCTCTAGTGCCGTGGCCTGCAACTCAATCAGGCCTCCGATACGATTCGGCTCGAGCGAGATATCACAAGCACCGCGCTTAGTCCACATTTGGTGGCCCCACCATGCAAATCACACTGTAGAACAGGAAATTGCGGAAGTTGATGAGACCTCCGAATTCCAACCGACAGCAGGAGGGGGAAACCCTGCAGGCGTTCGGCTGATCTAGTTTATTTCAGAAAAATTGTTGAGCGACATGCAATCGTTGCTGTGTTTCCTACCGTGCATCCCGGGGGCGAGCGTGCGGACATTGCACGACTTGTGTTGAGTTCGTTTGTAGGCTTCGGGGTGGCGGACAGCCGTTCTCGTGACCGGGTGGAGTTTTTGTACAAGGGCGAGTGAAAGAGTTTCCATTACGGCCGAGTGCCGTTAGCCACGGATGCTACTGGAAGCCAATCAGGCGGTATCCGGTTGAAAAGTGCGTAACACCGGGAGAATTGTCATGGCTGATGGATTCGTAGTAGCAGAACCGGTGATGAGAAGCATCTTAGATTACTTCAGCCTCCGGAGGTTTATCTTGAGCTTTGGCCCAGTGAGTGAACTAAGGGACTTTCCCGTATTGTGTTCGCGACCTGCTCGTGGCTTTCAAAAAAGAACCTTGAGTGCAAATTGCATCTTGCGCGGGTCGGTTGCCGTGCTGGTGTAGGTACCGAAGTTGGGGGCAGTCAGTGTATTGACGAATCCCGAAAAGTTCGAATGGTTGAAGACATTATAGGTCTCCCAGCGGAACTGCACCGTAAGCTTTTCATTTAGGCGGGTGTTCTTATAAACGCCCATGTCCAGTTTAGATAGGCCCTCAAGGCGCAGATGATTGCGACCGCTGTTGCCGAAGGTGCCCAGCAACGGCTGCGTTAGCGGGAAATTGCTCACGTTGGCGCAAGTTGGATTGCCCGCGGTAGGCGGTGAACCGAGGATGCCTCGGTCGCAGGGGATGGGGATCGCAGCCGCCGCCGCAGAGCCAGAGATCGACGGTGTGAACACCGACACATCGCCATTCGCCAGCTCCGTGCCACCACCGATCATAGCCACATCGGAAATTGGCAGTAACGGTCCTACCGGTCCTACCGGTCCGCTGAGGATACTCACGGGTATGCCGGATTGAACGATGAGTAGGCCATCCACCGCCCAGCCATCCAGGACTTTGCCGCGAACCCCGGTGAAGTGCTTAGTCCAAGGAACCTCGAATAGGCTGTTCAGAACGAAGCGATTCCTCACATCGAATGCCGAAGGGCCCCAATTCGAGGCCAGATTGAGGGGATTTTGCGCCATATTCGACTCGTTGCTATATACGGATAGCGCGTCCGAGACGTCGTCCATGGAGCGCCCGTAGGTGTAGGAGGCCTGGAAACCGAGGCCATGGTTGAACACCTTCAGCACCTGGATCTGCAACCCCTCGTATTCGGCTTTCCCCACACTCTGTACCTGGACCACGGAGTTGAAGCGATGATCCAGGCGGTTATTGACTAACGAGCCGCTAGCTGTTCCGGTCTCCAGATTTGAGGTGGTCTCAAAGGTCGAAAAGCGCGCCAGTTCATCCGCTATGCTGGTTGCCGGAGCCGGGCGGTTCTGCGCCGGAATCAAGTTGATGGGCATGGAGACCTGTAGATATTTTGAGGAGCTCCCGATGTAGGTGGCCTTGAGCACGAAGTCCCTGCCGATCTGGTACTCCAGACCGACGTTCCATTGCGCCGTCATCGGATTCTTTAAATTCTGCTGCACCGCCAAAACGTTTCCGAAGTTCACTTGATTCGAAGGGAAGGTGCCCACCGATGCCTGGGCGGCAGCCTGTGCCGCAGCGGTGCCCGCGGCGAAGTTGGCATAGGAGTTGCTGCCGGTCATGGCCGCACCACTGTAGAAGAGCACTACCGAATACGGCACCGTGAGCCCCCCTGTGTTAATGACGGGGTTCAGGAATAGGAAATCGTAGATCCAGCCGTAGCCACCGCGCAAAACCAACTTACCGCCGCCTGGATTCCACGCCGCTCCCAGTCTCGGGGCCCAGTTGTTGTTGCGGCCATAGGCATTGCCGCCAAGGTCGATCGAGCCCAGCGGTCCCGAGCCGCCCCCACCCAGGGGAGCTTGGCTGCTTTGGTCCAGGTTGCCCATAATATTGTGAGCTTCGGATACCCCACCGGGAGACTCCAGGCGAAGCCCCAGATTTAGAGTGAACGTGGGGGTCACGCGAATGTCGTCTTGGGCAAATAGCGAGACATCGGTGGAGCGATAGCCGCGCGCCGGATTGCCAAAGACTTGCAAGTAACTGAACGGCACACCGTCCTGAAAATTCTTCAAGCTCCCGTAAAAAAACACCCCGCGGGTATAAAAGTCGGCCACGTTGTTATCCTGGTTTCGAAATACGTCCACGCCAAACTTCAGCCCGTGACGGCCGCTGGCCCAGGAAAGCGCGTCGCTATACTGAAATATGTTCTCCACGCGGGCCTGCGGCAGGATGTCGGAAACCCCCATGAGCGGATAGCCTGAGATGCTTATGGCCGGTGCATAGGGCGGGCTTAAATTCGTAAACGGTGCGAACGCTAAGCCCGAGCGCGCAAACTGAAAACGCGCCTGGTTGATGACGTTCGGCGTAAACGTATGCGTGTATCCGACATTCAGGAAATGGTTGAGACCTGCGAGAATGGCACCGTAATTCGGCAAACTCGAGGTCACAAAGGTCAGACTGGGGGTGACTGAAGTTATGGGATTGGTGCTATAGCGTTCGGTAAGCAGGTCCTTCCCCCCACCGAAGATCTCGTCGGCGCGAAGCGACCAGGAGTATTGTTTCGTCGCGTTGGGCGCGGCATTGCTCTCCGAACCCGAGGGCGATTGCGGCGCGCCCACAGCGTTGAATAGAGACAAGGAGGTCGGATCGGTAATGGCTGCGACTTGTTCCGGGTTCAGAACGGCGGCGGCCCTAGAGCCGCTCGCTCCACCTGAGTGGAGGCCCTGGTACTCTCCGAACAGGAATACGCGATTCTTGACCACCGGTCCTCCGACGTTCCCGCCCCACGCATTCTGGTTGAACTGCGTGACTTTGGCGGCGAAATAGTCTTTGGCGTTTAACGCTGAATTCTGCAGAAACCAGTACGCCGTACCATGGAATTCGTTGCTGCCTCCTTTGGTGATGATTTGAAGCTGGGAGCCGGAATTACGCCCGAATTCCGCGGAGAAGCCGCTGGTGATCAATGTGAACTCTTGCACGGAGTCCAGGCTGAAGGTACCCGTTCCGACCTGCGCGGTGTTCGCAATATCCGTGGCTACGGCGTTGTCCACCGTGATGTTGTTGGAGCGCGCGCGCTGCCCATTGGCGTTGAAGTTTCCCGACGACAGAAAGTTCGAGTTGTCTTTGCTGACCGGCACGACGCCAGGCGCAAGTCCCGCCAGAGCCACAGGGTCGCGGTCCAAGGAAGGAAGGTTCTGTATAATTTGGGCACTCAGGGAAGTAGCCACCTGGGCGCTGGCCACATCCAGATAGCTTTCCGCTCCGGATTCAACCGTCATTGTTTCATTCACCGAGCCGACCTGCAAGGCCACGCGAACGCTGGCGACCTTCCCGCTGCGGACGATTACGTTGTTCAGGGAATAAATCCGGAAGCCCTGCTTTTCGACGCTGATCTGGTAATTCCCCACATCCAACTGCAAGGCGGAGAAGCTGCCCGCGGAACTAGTGGCCTCGACACGGGTCGCTCCCGTATCCATGTTTTTCACTGTGATTTGAGCGTTTTCGACCGGAAGACTTTGCGGGTCCAGCACCAGGCCTCGAATATCCCCAGTTAAGGCCGCGAGCAGGGGAACGGTCCAGAGCAGGAGAGCGGCCAAGACGGCCGCGAAACGTTGCCACGCGCTAACCCCGGCCCTCTTCGCCTGATCGCTCGGCATAACAGACGCTGTCCTCCCTTCCAATCTTGATGGCCGCAAACTTGGCAGCGCCGGCCGATATACGACTCCGGATTCTCTCCGGCGGCCGCATGGAATTTTCCCGCCGAAACTAACCACTTCATTGGTCCTAGATTGGTCAGGCGGTATTTTCCCCATCAAGGAAGAACCTGGTGAGAACGCACACGGCAGGTAAATATTTTACCAGAATCCATAGTACTTCAGCCTTCTATAAAGCGTACTCTTGCCAATGCCCAGAACGCGCGCCGCGGAAATCTTGTCCCCTTGAGTTTCGTGAAGGGCACTGAGAATCGCGCTTCGTTCGAACTCATTCAACGGAAGTGGCTCATTTCTATTTAACGCGTCTTCACAGAAATCCAAGCCGAGGTCTGCGACTTCGACTTTCGGACCTGACGCTAAGGCGAGTCCGCGTCGCACGGCGTTCTCGAGTTCTCGAACGTTCCCCGGCCAGTCGTAAGCGAAAAGGTGTTTGAGAGCCGCCTCGGAAAATTCAATCTGAGATTCTCCTTCGGTGTGTTTTCCAATAAAAAAATCGACCAGAAGCGGAATGTCAGTTTTCCTTTCTCGGAGAGGAGGCATGTTGATCTGGACAACGTTCAATCGAAAATAAAGATCTTCTCGAAATGATCCTGCCTTTACTTGTGCTATAAGGTCACGATGCGTAGCAGCGATGATTCTCGCGTTCAACGACTTGTGATGCGTCGAACTGATGGGCCTGAACTCCTCTTCCTGAAAGACCCGCAGCAGTTTTGCTTGGAGATAAGAAGGGAGTTCATCGATCTCATCTAGGAGGATAGTTCCATGGTCTGCAGCGTAGAGCAGCCCCGGCTTCACCTGAGAAGCCTCCGTAAAAGCACTCCTTTCATACCCAAAGAGTACTGACTCGATCAACGCGGGCGCTAACGATCCACAATCAATGGTGACAAAAGGTTTATCTTTGTGCTGGCCTAGCGAGTGAATTACACGAGCGGCCGCTTCCTTGCCTGTTCCACTTTCTCCGAGAATTAGGAGAGGATAACTGTGAGAACTTACACTTCTTAGAAGGCTAAAGACACGCTGCAGTCCGGCAGAAACGCCAATGAGTCCTCCTAACGCCAGTTCTGGTGCCTTCTGTTGATCCCATTCCATAGATAATACCGTGACGCGTATGAGGAATCTATAACCCCGAGAAATTAGCTTGCGATCTTATACCATAACTATGAACAGTTTTGATTATTATTCACGTCAAGAGGGGTATGAAAAGTCTGGGCGGATCAGTGGCTCGACAGGCTGCTGCGTGAACCCCACCCCGGAATACCGCGCCACACCAACAGTGCCAGTGTTGAACGCGTACTCACGTTGACGTGGGAGACCCGCCCGCGGGCCAGTCGCTCTTAGGAATGAATCTATGACTCCGGATTTTGGAGCGGATTTCATAACCCCAGCTGAGTCATTGATTCCATTTGGCAACAAGAGTTGTGCAACACCTGCTAGAGCTCGCGGACCAGCCGGCGAAGGCCAGGCGCATCTAGAACGGCGGCGAATTCTACAGAACGCTTCTCGTCAAAAACCCTAAATCCCAGTTTTTCATACGTTGCCTGTGCTGCGTCATTGCCAATTAGAATTTCGATCTGCGCGAGCTTACACTTGCAGTTAATTCCTTCCTGGATCATCTCATTCACCAACATATTGGCCAATCCGCGGCGTCGGTATTCGAGGATGGTTGCGACATTATCGATTCGCCAATCTGCGCCTATTTCCGGCAGGAAGCAGGTCCACGCTGGAACTAGCCGCTGCCGCAATGCCGCAAGATCGGCTTCGGTCCAACCGAGGTCTTTCTGGACGTTTGCCATTGCCTGGCCGACAACTGCCAACCCGCTGTTGCGCATGTCGAAACCAGATAGCGTTGCCGAGGGATGACCATCGACTTCAGCTATGAGATGGCTCTTGTAATGATACGGCGATAGCGGTTCGGCTACTGCCAGTAGCCTCAGGTATTCGAGACGACTCGCTTCGTCTGTGTCCACAATGAGATCCCAGATGCCACGTCCCAGATGTCCTCGCGAGGCCGACAGCATCGCCTGAGCCAAAAAGTCGGCATCATCCCGAGTCGCAGCGCGGATCTTGATTGCCACTCGCGGACCTCATCCCGAAAAGCCTTTGAACCGAACGAAATCGATGACGTGCGATGAATTCGACTATCCGAGACTCTTCAGCCAATTGCGTTCGAGTTCGGGCCAGCCGCTTTGTGGCAGCCGCTCCAATATGAGAGCTGAGGCGCAAGAAACTCGCTCGACGAGGCTTCGAATGCTTCGAGTCGTATCCGAGAATGCGAATGGACCAAACACGCAGACAAAAACATACAGGAAATTAAGAACTATGATCGCCAAAATAGCAGTACCGAAAATCTCCGCCTCCTCACTGAGTGTTGCCGGAACGCCAGTGCGGACGAGAAAGCGCCGAAAGCGCCATAGGCTTTTCACATCCTGCTGAAGCAAAGAAATCCACAGTAGTACCAGCGCTTTTCGTTCTTTTCGGAACGATTTTGCCACTTGGGAAAGTTCAGGTGTTGATCTTAGCAACCGGTATTCCGTGGGCTCCAAAAGTTGCTCTGTGCCCTTGAAGGACAACCCCTGCAAGGTGACTATTTGCCCCACTGCCGATATAGCGCGGGATGACGGCTCGGCTTTGGGGACTCCTTGTATCGCTATTCTTAGGAACACAAGAAACAGCAAAAGCCCTATGGTCGCGAAGACGAAAATTGCGATGTGGCTCATGGATGGATAACCCTTCGAATCACCGTCAATGCCCGGCTCCAGTTCTCTGACCATCGCTCAATGTCGCTCTGATCGAACGTGCCGTCCGTGACAACTTGATTGGGCGAATAATTCCATGTTGCCCATGTCCACATACCCAGCATGGAGATGAAGCCAAACGGGGTTAACAGTTGCCAATATGGAAAGAAAGAAGGAGCCAGATCAATTAGCGCGAAATTGACTATCGAAAAGGAGCTAAATAGCCCGCATCCGACTGCAACTCCCCATAAGTTTCGTCCGAGATGCAAATTGTAATATCGTGCCAAGAGTAAAATGGCCAAGATCAAGGAGGCTTGGCAGAAACCCAATATGCGTTCTGACGCGAACAATACAGAGTGCGATGTTTCGTAGTTCGCAGCACCCCAGGAAATAGCCGCCAAGGAGACGATTATCCCGAGAACACCGGGCATAAATCCTCTCAAAACGATTTCATGCAAAACGGAGGACTTGGAAAATACATGGCGAAACACTTCCCAGATCACGAAAAAATAAAGAAACATACTTACATCCTCACTGTACCAGTACACCTTCGCGTAGAGGACAGGTATGTAAGACAAGATGCCAAACTGAGCTATGCTCAGAGCGACGAGATAAACGACATAGCAAAAGAAAAAAGGGTATCGGCGCCAAGACACCCCCTTAAGAAGTCGATAGACAACGAGCACCTCTAGGGCAAGACCAAGAAAGAAGATCAAATAGGATGCGACTGACACAGCGACGCTGATTGTACTATAATCTTGCGGTTTTGAAAGGGGGGACAAGGCCCCCCTTCAATCCTAAGCCGTTAGTCCCTCGATGCAGGGGGCCAGGGCGGCGGTAGTGGACTGATCATTGGGCGCATGGCGTTACCTCCTGGAAAGGTGAGTGCGATGCGCACTGTAGGCGAAAGCTGGAATAATCGATTGCGCTATCTGATTTTGTTCAGTCCGCTGAAAATGCCGATTTGTACTTGTTGAGGTAAAGCGCCATAATGCCCAACTCAATGTCAGCGGAAAATCTTCTGGATCGTTACTTAAGCCGTGCGCTTGAGTCGCTAGATGATCCACTCGCGCAACTCGTTTTCATAACGTCGTTGAGAGATCCCTACACGGGCCATTATCTGCATGAGGGGTGGGCCACAGTTGCATCTATGGAAATAGTACACGCAGCTCTCACCGATACTCATCGGCGCGTTTTCGAATCAGTGCTGAATTTACGACTACCGGATATGTGCAGCGCGTTGCGGAAACACTTTTCCTCGTTGGGTGAGAATGGGCTTGGGGTAGCGAAGCTGTGGCTAGAAATGGCACCTTTTAACGAAATGATTCCTGCGGGATGCTCGCCACTGACACGCAAATTCTTTATTTCACAGGTTCACTTTGCGCTGGAGGTTTTGATCCAAGCTCCGAGCTTGACGAATTGGGGGGAACCAATCTCATCGCCACTCCTACAACCTGGCCGACAACCTCGGCCTCACTGGTTAGACTGAAGGTTTGCACCGGCACGTTCGATGTAGCATGCGGGATCAACGTCAGCTGGGAACCCTCTACTTGGCACCACGCGCACCGATATCCTTCCCGCAACTCTATAAAGTAAATAGGGCGATCTGACTCACTTTTCCAGCCGTCCCGCGTTACACGTCGGCGCTCAGGGTCAATCATCACGAGTGCCCCGGGATGAAGTATAGGAAACATTGTCCTGTCAGTCAGGCCCACAAAACCATAGGCGTGACGACGTTGTGTGCAATTAAGCAAGAATGCTGCTGGTATCTCTCCCCAGAGAGCCACCATTCGGTTAACCAACTGTGTTGTTTCCCAACGGAAGCTCGGGTCCAGCCTTACTGGGATTGTCACTTTGTCGTCGACGCCGTATATCTCCGCGGGTGCTAGCCGCGTGACTTCAGGCAGAAGCCTAGCTCTGTAGGAATGGACACGATTCGCATTCAGCCCATACTTGCACAAGACATCGTGCAAATCGAGCCCGTAGACGCAACACAAGCTGAAGAGCTTATATACACTTGGAATCGATTCTTCATTCTCGATCTGAGTGAGTCTGGCGGCAGAGATATAAAACTCATCGTTGGCTTCCTCCGCAGCAATGAGCGCACTTACGTCTTGCACCTGACGGAGGCCAAGTTGCAAGCGTTCGCGCACAACCTTGAGATATTCTCCAGCCGTCGCTTTTATCGGCAAGCAGACTTTGAGTTGCATAGGTATCGGATTTCCCTCTTGTGCGAGCCCTGGATAAGACAAGCCTCAAGCACTCGCTTTGTTCAGTCAGCTGAACAAAGAGTGTATCTCTTAATTAGCATTCCAAACAACTGGCTCTGCTTGCCTCGGTCTTGTCCCCCTGTTCAAGAGTTTGCATTGCTCCCCTCTAAGGCTAGACAGCCTACCCAGGTGGAATCAGGGCCTCGCAACAGGGGGCAAAATGGGCAGGAAATCGCGAGTCGAACGAACTCCGGAAGAGAAGTGGCAGATTGGGCGGGAAGGGATCAGGAGATGGAACGTCTCCGTAGCAGCTCACCTAGCTGCCATCCGACTACAATTTCTAGCAGATCCAGCAAGATTCGGGTCGCCCATCCTGCATCGGGAATGGACTGTAGATGTTTTTGTTACAGATCAGACAAAGTCTCAGCCGCTAGAATTCCTTATTTTTCGCGTCTTTTCGTGCTCGGTCACCTGGACTGAAACCAGGGGGCCGAGTTTCGGCCCACGCTCAACGGCATATCTCATTGAAAATAAATGGTCGGGGCGAGTGGATTTGAACCACCGGCCTCCTGGTCCCGAACCAGGCGCGCTAGCCAGGCTGCGCTACGCCCCGACAGTAGGCACTCGGGCGCGGAAAGACACCCCGAATGGAAGATTCAGAATAGCATAGCTCGGAGTTTGAGCATAGAGTCCGGCTGAGTTGCTGCAGGCGCACAACTCAACATGCGACTATAATCGTTGACGCATAAGGGGCACCGAGAGGGCACCACTTGGGAATTGAATTCAGCCAATTGAAGCAGCTGGATGAATATCGCTGGCTGGTGCCGCGTTCGCTCAAGCCGGGCATGCGCACGGACGCTCTGATTTATGCGGACCGCGCATTGCTGGAGCAAATTGTGCGCGACCTCTCCATTGAGCAGGCCATGAACGTGGCGTTCCTGCCCGGAATCGTCGGCCGGTCACTGGCCATGCCCGACATTCACCAGGGATACGGGTTCCCGATCGGCGGTGTGGCAGCAACGGATATTACCGAGGGCGTTGTGTCGCCCGGCGGCGTGGGGTTCGACATCAACTGCGGAGTGCGGCTGCTGGCAAGCCCGCTCCTGCGCGAAGACGTGACGCCGCACCTCCGCGAACTGGTGAATCAATTGTTCCGCGACGTGCCGGCGGGCACGGGTTCCGAAGGGCCGCTGCCGCTTGATTACACGGACCTCGTCCGCGTTCTGGAACAAGGCGCGCATTGGATGATCGAGCGCGGAATCGGCGCACCTGCGGACGTTGAATTTTGCGAAGAAACAGGCTGCTTGGAGGGCGCGGACCCGAATGGAGTTTCCAACCGGGCGAAGCAACGCGGGCGCACACAGCTCGGGACGCTCGGTAGCGGAAATCACTTCCTCGAAGTGCAATACGTCGAAAAAATCTTTGAGGCGGAGGCTGCGGCGGGGTTTGGCCTCAAGCAAGACCAGGTCGTCGTGTTGATCCATTGCGGCTCGCGCGGCCTCGGCCATCAAGTATGCACGGACTATTTGAAGACAATGGACGGAGCGATGCGTAAGTACGGCATCACGATGCCGGACCGGCAGTTGGCATGCGTTCCTACCAACTCTCCGGAAGGCGACGGGTACTTGGCGGCCATGGCGGCGGCGGCGAATTTTGCCTGGGCGAATCGCCACGCGATCACACATGCGGTGCGGGGCGCATTTGCGAAAGTGCTCGGCGCGGGGGCAACACTGCGAGTCGTGTACGACGTGGCGCACAATATGGCGAAGCGCGAGCGGCATCATGTGGATGGCGGAGAGCAATCGCCCGAGGTGGAAGTCCTGGTGCACCGCAAAGGTGCGACGCGCTCTTTTCCGGCAGGTACACCGGGCATTCCGCGCGCATACAGCACTACCGGGCAGCCTGTGTTCATTCCAGGATCGATGGGCACGGCGAGTTACGTGCTCGTGGGAACCGCGCGCGCAATGGAAGAGACCTTCGGTACCGTGTGTCACGGCGCGGGGCGCGCGATGTCGCGCACGGCGGCGAAGAGAGGCCGTGACGCGAGGATCGAAACGCAGAAGCTTGCTGACCGGGGAATTATTCTGCGTTCGGAAACGCGTGACAGCGTCCTGGAAGAAATTCCCGAGGCGTACAAGGATGTGGACGCGGTCGTCAATGTGGTGCACCAGGCGGGCCTGGCGCGACGAGTTGCCCGCCTGCGGCCGATGGGCGTCGTCAAAGGTTGATGGCAAACGCTGTGCTATAGTGAGCCAAGCAAGAATAATTCCGGCGTATTGTGCGAGTTGCTTCTAAGACAGAGAGGAGCACGAGCGTGGGTTCGTGCACAACGAAATGGCATTGATCGAGCGCATTCAGAAGGACCTGACCGAAGCGATGATGTCGAAGGACGAATTGCGCCTGAGCGTGCTGCGCATGATCAAGTCAGCGCTCAAGTACAAGGAGATCGAAAAAATTCGTCCGCTCGAAGATGCCGAATCGCTGCAGGTGCTGCAAACACTGGTGAAGCAGCGGCGCGAATCGGTGGAGCAGTTTGCGCGCGGCGGCCGCCAGGACCTCGCGGATAAGGAGACGAAGGAAATCGCCATCCTCGAAAACTATCTGCCGGCAGCGCCTTCCGACACCGATTTGAACGCAGCCATTGAAACGGCGATTGCGGAAACCGGAGCAAATTCGCCGAAGGCCATGGGCGCGGTGATCAAAGCAGCGAAAGCCCGCCTCCAAGGGAAGACCGTGGATGGCAAAGTGTTGTCGGACCGCGTGAAAGAACGCCTTGCTAAGATGGGGTAGGTGCAAAGTGGGAAGGTGAAAGTTAAGAGTTGACAGTTAAGAGTTCGAAGTAATTCTCCGAATCTTTATGCCACGCTTGTCTTACCAGGCTTTTTCGTTCTCATATCGACTTTTGAGTCTTTCTCCGCGTATCCTCGCCTCATGGCGCTGCCGGAATCGATTCCGATTCGTTACTCTGATGAAGAGGCCGGGTATGTGACCGTGCGGCCGATCGTGCGGCAGACGTTCCGCCTCGACGAACTCCTGGACATGGTCCTGAGCGTGACGGGCAAGGATGTGGCGCGCATCCGGCAAATCCTCCGATCGGGGACGGTCGTCTATCACTTCTATCGCTACTGGTGGGCGGGATTTGAGGCGGACGAAGCAGAGTTGAGCGCTGCCCTCACAGCATTTCCGGATGCCGATGCTGCGCGCGCATTTTTCTCGGACGCGTGTGCAACGGCCGTGTTCGAAAGCGGCGGGATAAATCCCAAACCCTTGCTGGAGCTTGCTCGCGCGGCAGGTTCGCAACGCCGGATGTTTCGCGGGCAGAGTTTCTGGGAGCGCTTGCTGAAAATCGCCGAGAGCGAAAAACCGGGGTATCAAAGCTATTCCTACACCTATCGTGCGGACCTCTACCGGCTCGAGCTAAACGGACGGAATGTCGCGGAGATTGTTCACGCCGCAAACCACCTGGCGCCCAGGAATCTGCGCTCCGCGCTGCGCGTGCTGCCCGGCACCGCGAGAATTGTGTTCGTTTGTCCGCGGCTTGGAAACACGCGGCAGCCTCAAACACGCAAATGAACGAAGACCAACTGGGATTTGGAAGTGGCCTTCAGAATTTTCTTTTCGCCCAAACATTTTGGGCCATAATGCCGTGCGACCGCGGAACCGTTCGCCCTTGCGGTGTTTAGTAGGCTGCGGAAAAAAGCTCCCAGCTCTGTCATTCCGAGCGGAGCGAGGAATCTCTCTTTATTCACAACCCGGGAAAAGAGAGATTCCTCGGCACGCAGCGTGCCTCGGAATGACGATGTTTTGAAAAGGCTTCGACCGTCTTTCCGCAAGCTGTTAGGAATGAAAAGTGGTACCGGATCGATTGCGGAGGTGATTTTTGGCCAATAAACCCTGGAGTTCGACGGCGCCGCCTTTGGAATTCCGCCCCTATGTGGAGGCGTCGAGCACGCTGAAGGAGTTCAGCTGGCGCGCGGTTATTCTGGGCGCGATTTTTGGCATCCTGTTCGGCGCGGTTTCCGTGTACGTGGGGCTGCGCGCCGGGCTGACGGTTTCCGCGTCGATCCCGATTTCGGTGCTGTCCATTTCCATCCTTCGCGCGTTCGGCAAGTCCACCATCCTCGAGAACAACATGGTGCAGACCACCGGCTCGGCGGGCGAGTCGGTCGCGGCCGGCGTCATTTTCACGTTGCCGGCGCTGATTTTCATGGGCTTTTCGCTGAACACCGAATACTGGCGCGTCTTTTTCCTCGCGCTGATCGGCGGATGGCTCGGCGTCCTGTTCATGATCCCGTTACGGCGGCAGCTCATCGTCAAAGAGCACGGGAACTTGACCTTTCCCGAGGGCACGGCGTGCGCCGACGTGTTGGTGGCCGGTGAGCGCGGAGGCTCCTTCGCCAGCCGCGTTTTCTGGGGGCTCGGCATCGGAGGCGCCTATACGTGGCTGATGAACTCGATGCAGATGTGGCCGGTCCAGCCGGAATACCGGCCAAACTGGCTGCCCGGCGCGTCGTTTCGCGCGGCGATCACATCCGAGTACCTCGGTGTCGGCTATATCATCGGGCCGAAGACCGCGGGAACGATTTTCGCCGGCGGCGTGTTTTCGTGGCTCGTATTGATGCCGGCCATCCGGTTCTTCGGGCAGAACATGCTCGGGCCGCTCTATCCTTCAACGATCCCCATCGCGCAGATGACTCCCGACCAGTTGTGGGCGAGCTACATCCGTCCGATGGGCGCGGGTGCGGTGGCCGCTGCAGGACTGATTACACTGCTTCGAACCACGCCGACCATCCTCGGCGCGCTTACTTCCGGATTGAAGGATGTGCGCGCGCAGCGTAACGGCGTCGCGCCAGAGGCCAGCCGGCTCGAGCGCGATCTTCCGATGAAGTTCGTGCTCATTGGGTCGTTCGTTATCGTGGCCATGATGTGGGCACTGCTGACGATCAAGCCGATTCCAGGAGCGCGTACCGGGCTGTTCTCGAATCTCGTGGCGGCGCTGTTCGTCATCGTATTCGGGTTCCTGTTTGTGACCGTATCTTCGCGGATTTGCGGGCTGATTGGAACGTCTTCGAATCCGGTGAGCGGCATGACGATCGCGACGCTGATCGCTACCTGTGCGATGTTCCTGGTGGCGGGTTGGACCGGCGGTACGTATGCAGCGCTGGCGATCACCATTGGCGGCGTGGTCGCGATTGCCGCAGCCAACGCCGGCGCGACCTCGCAGGACTTGAAAACGGGCTACCTGGTTGGCGCGACTCCCGTGTGGCAGCAGATCGGATTGATTGTTGGGGTGTTCGCCGCGTCGTTTGTCATCGGCCTCACGCTCATTGCCATGAATAAGGGCCTCGAGAAATACACGCCCACCGTTATCCCCGTCAACCTTGCGCAGCTTCCCGAGGGCGTGCAGGTGGAATCACAAAACTACGCCCACGCCGGAAAGACGTATATCCTCATCAACGCGCTGGGATCGAGCGAAGTGCCCGACGGCAAGTACCTCTACGATACCGCTACGAAGCGGATTGAAATCCAGTGGGTGCAAGGGATCGGCAGTGAGGAGGCGGCAGCCCCGCAGGCGCGCTTGATGGCTACAGTCATCAACGGCATCCTGACCCGGCGCCTTCCCTGGCGGTTGGTATTGCTTGGTGTGTTTCTGGTCCTGGCCATTGAGCTGTTGGGCGTGCGCTCACTCTCATTCGCCGTTGGCTCATATCTTTCGATTGCGACGACGATGGCGATTTTTGCCGGCGGCGTCGTGCGCTGGCTGGTTGAGCGCAACAAGCCTAAGACCGTTGGGGCCGAAAGCGAAGTCAGTCCTGGCTCGCTCTATTCGAGCGGATTGATCGCCGCGGGCGGGGTTGTGGGCCTGCTCGCGATCATTATCAAGCTGACGGAAATAAAGGGCTGGGTCAAGCCCGGCCGGTTCAACGTCGGGACGCAATGGATCGGCAGCCTCGCAACCAACGGCTGGCTGGGCGTCGCGATGTTCCTGCTGCTTGCGTCGTCACTGTTCGTCTTTGCGCGCAAAAAGCTGGAATAAGGCGCCTTTGTTCACTTCACGCTCTATGCTTGGCTAGCCATAGCCATGCTAGACTGATCGAGCGACTTACCAGCCGTGGGTGCCACGGCCAAGTCCTTCGTTGCGGAGGCGCTGCTGATGACCCGCGTTCTGTTGACCACGGTCGACCGGGACCTTGGCCTCTATGATTACTATGGTGAGAATGCTCCCGAACGATTCCGCTGGCGCTTTCAAATGCCGCGCCGCATTTCCTTCGGCTTGCGGTTCCTCCGCCAGAATGTCCCGGAGATAGAAATTCTCGAATACCCGACGCGAGCCGAGTACCGGAATGCTCTGAAGAAGGGCTGGGATGTTGTGGGCTTTTCCTTCTACCTGGAGGAGAGCAATCGCATTCTGGAGATGGCTGAAGAAGCGCATAAGGCGGGTATAAGCCGGCTGTGGGCTGGCAACTATGGCGCGCTAACTCCTTCGGTGCAGGCCAGCTTCGACGATGTTTTCCATGGATATGGCGAAGATGCCGTGGCACAGAGTCTAGGTAAGAAGATTGAAACGGTCAGGCATCCACCTTTGGTAACGAAGTTCGTGCTTCCGGGGGGCTGGCCGATGCCCGTTGGAATCCTGTTCACGACCCGAGGCTGCAGTTTTCAGTGCACGTTCTGCCAAACAACTGTCTTTGCGTCTCAACCGAAGGCGCTTCCTCTCGAGTCCATCGAAGAGGCGCTCCGCTTTTACGTCGCGCACGGGATAAACTACGTGCTCATTCTCGACGAGAATTTCGGGAACATCCCGCAGCACGCGGAAGCGGTGATCGAGTTGATGGCGCGGTATAAGGTCAACTGGCTGGTGCAAACCCGCGTCGATTTATTGTTGCGCAACTTCGATGAATGGCTCGGCAAAGGGATGGAAGGCGCACTGTTCGGGATCGAAAGCTTTCACCAAGACGTGCTCAAGCAGATCCATAAGGGAGAAAAGGTGGGAGCCGTGATGGAACTGGCGCAGCGGCTGAACAGAGCGGGAAAATATGCGCATGGGTACTACATCATCGGGTTTCCATCCGAAACGCCGGAATCGATACACGAGGATCTGAAGACTTTGGCCGCCATGGAATTGGACGTCACGCAGATCACAATTGTGACGCCCCATCCGCGCACGCAATTGTGGAATGAGCTGAACTCCAATTACGGAATCTTCGAGAAAGATCTGTCGAAGTACGACACCAAGCATCTGGTCTGGAACCACCCGGAATGTCAGCCTGGAACTCTGGAGGCACTGTTGAAGCAAGGATTCGACTTGTGCTACGGGAAGGATTGGCTGCGCCGTACCGGGCGAAAATTCCTCACGAGCAGATTGCACAGACGCGATTTGGGTGATTTGCTATTGAGTCCGCTACACGCCCGCTGGGCCGAGCCGCGACGGCTCCCCTACCTGCGGCCTTCGTGACAGCCTAAGAGTAGTTGAGAATGCGGCCTGATTTGTCTTGCCATTCAGCGTAGAGTTGTTCAATCGTCCCACCGATCGTTAAGGCGCAGGAAAACTGTCGAAAAATCTCTTAGCTTGCCAGGCGCGACATAGCGTTCCACTGCTTCTTCCACCGGCACACAGATCAATCGTGATTACATTGCTCATGAAAATTGAGTGCTTGGTCCGCCCAGACCCTGTTATGATTCGATTCACAGCCTCTCGCTGAACAGGAGAATTCAAGATGAGACACAATGCGATCACCCGATTTCTCATGCTCGTGAGTCTGCTAGGTCTGTTCGGTTGCGGCAAATCGTCCTCCACACCAGAGTCCGCGACTTCTACGGGGGCAAATTCCACCGCATCCGCCGGACGGAACCAGAAAGCTGGTGAACCAGTCCCTGCGCCTAAACCACCGATTGTCGTGGAACCCGGAACGACGATAGCGGTCACGGTCGATCAGACGATCAGTTCGAAAACCAGCAATCCGGGAGATCATTTCGACGCTTCACTCGCGGCGCCCGTGATGGTCGGCAATGAGCAGGTGATTCCGTCTGGCGCAAGAGCCTCTGGAACCGTGACGGTTGCCAAGTCCGCAGGCAAGTTCAAAGGGAACGCCGCGCTTGGCGTAACCCTCGATTCCATTACGGTGAACGGCCAAGCGTATCCAGTGAAGACGACGGCCATCACCGAATCCGGTAAAGGACGTGGTAAGAGAACCGCTGTCGGCGCTGGAGGCGGCGCAGCCGTCGGGGCGATCATCGGCGCGCTTGCGGGAGGCGGTAAGGGCGCGGCCATTGGCGCCGGTGCCGGCGCTGGCGCGGGGACCGCGGGCGCTGCGTTTACCGGCAACCGGGATATCACGATCTCAGCCGAGACGAAGCTCCACTTCCAGTTGAAAGAGCCTCTCGAGATCAGAGGGAAGTAAGCGGTTGTTCCGTTTTCGGCTCTCGGGTGATGCGGACTAATGGTAACCTTACCATCCGATTTTTGGAGTAACCGTTCTGCTGCGGTATGTGGTATACTGCATTTGCGCTTAATACATCGGTTGTTTGGTGTGGTTGCTCAGGTTACGTAATCCGATTCGAGAAAACCCCGCCTTTGATTTCCTCCGTAGGTTTTCAGCGTAATTCAAACTAGGACTGGCCATGCCAGTTGCGTGCCGTCACGAGAATTCGTGTGCGCGCCGCAACGGCTCCTGCCAGCAGAAAAGACAAGAAAAGACCAATGCAGAATTTTTCAGAACTACAGATTTCCAATTACACGAAGGAGCGGCTAGCATCTGCCCGTTTTTCGACGCCGACTCCGGTGCAAGCCGCGGCGATCCCGCAAGCGCTGGCAGGCAAAGATGTGCTGGCAACCGCACAGACGGGAACCGGCAAGACCCTGGCGTTCCTGATCCCTATTATGGAACAGATGCTTCAGAAGGTTACGCCGGGAATTGCGGCACTGGTGCTCGTGCCCACGCGCGAACTCGCCATGCAGGTGGTGGATCAGTATAACGCGTTGAGGGGGAAGCAACTGTCACCCGCAGCACTGGTGGTGGGCGGCTTGCCCGAAGCCAAACAGCTCAACGCCATTCGCGACGGAGCACGCCTGGTCGTTGCCACTCCAGGACGCCTGGAAGACTACCTCGGCCGCAAACTCATCAATTTCCGCGCGCTGCGCGTGCTCGTCCTCGACGAGGCTGACCGCATGTTGGACATGGGATTCCTTCCGTCGATTCGCAGGATCGCGGCGGTCCTGCCGAAGGAACGCCAGACGATGTGCTTTTCCGCAACGCTGGAAGCTTCCGTGGCCCATCTCGTGCATGACTACATGAGAAACCCGGTGCGTCTCGCGCTCGGGTCCACGCTCAAGCCCGTGGAGAGTGTGCGAATCCAGGCGTTTGAAGTTTCCGGGGATCGCAAACTGGAAGTGCTGCAACGTTTGCTCATTAAAGAGACAGGCCGGTGTCTGGTGTTCACGCGCACCAAGCGCGGAACCGAGAAGCTTGCCAACAACCTGAATCGCGAAGGATTCGCTGCCGCCATGATCCACGGCGACCGTTCGCAATCCCAGCGGACGGCGGCGCTGACAGGATTCCAGCAGGGCCGCTATCGCGTCCTGGTCGCCACGGACCTTGCTTCTCGCGGCATCCATGTTCAGGACATCGCGCACGTTATCAACTACGATCTCCCTGAGATTGCGGAGAACTTCATCCACCGTGTTGGCCGTACCGGCCGCGCCGGCAAGAGCGGCCTTGCTTCAACACTCTTCGGGCGGGACCAGCGGACGGAGCTACTCCAATTGGAGCGCACGCTGGGCATCCGGATGGAGAGGATGGCGGATAAAGATCTTCCTCCTGCAAGACCGGAACGACCGAAAATCAATATGGATGGCATCGTAGCGCCTCCCGGGAGGATGTCCCGGCTTCCGGGCGAAATCCTGCAAGCACATCTACCGAGTTAACCTGATTCTCAGTTTGCCGGAGGGCTGAATCATCTTTCAACCCTCCGGTGGACTTCTCCTCAACTACACGCCGCCACTCGTTCGTCAGGATTGGGACCTTCAGCGGACCACAGTAATCTATCCAGCTCGGACGTTTTGGACAGAGTGTGCCGGGCGATGCAAGCCGGGCGACTTGCTGCGGGGAAGTACGGAAAAAAAATAAATCACGGAAATCGCACCCTTGAAAAACATAAGGGATGCGGCACCCGAAACTTCAAATTCCCTCAAAGCGTGGCCCACCCGCCATTCACGCATTAAGATTGTGGACGGAAGTCCCCTTACCAAGCGGTGGTCTGTCTTTACACACAACATCGTGATTGATGCCGAACGAATCGATTGCCGTCAGACAGTATAGGCCGGTCTCGGCTGATGCAGGATTCATGCCCAAAACTTTGAAGCGGAGCCAACCAACACGATGCACGCCCCGCACAATGGGACGGATAGCCGTATCTGTAAGCAGATCGTTGGGGCGTTCAGTCTTGCTTCCGATCAATTCTCCGGAACTGTCTTGATAGGGACGCCCGAGTTCGATCAGACAATTTTCGGCTTCGCCCAGGTAGTTTGCATTGTGGGTGCCGTCAGCATCCTTGACCGTAAGGCCGTACGCGCGAGTCGTAGTCGAGCATTCGGAATCGTTGTACAACACCACTTTAAGAAGAACCACGATATCGCATATATCACTGCCCTGTAGCTGTTCGGGCGAATACACGGATATATAAAGCTCTTCGATTTCGCCTCTCAAGATTGGGTTCGTGTGCTTGGCCAGTTCTGCCTCTAATTCGTCAAATGTTCTGGACCAAGCTGAATACGCAGCCCATAAGACAGCAGCGAACGCAAGCACCACGTAGAGTGCCCTCTGAGTTCGGTTCGACACATAAAACGCAGAAACGGTAAACACAATCGATAGAATACCGCCAAGTGCGCCGATCCAGCTTGTTACAACTTCGCGAAGAAAACGGCTTGGAGTAGCGGCCTTTTTTGGCGAAGACATAGCGAAGATCGTAGAACTCCTGCACTGGATAAGTCAAGGAAGCTAATTACTCTTATCGCGGCCTCGACCCTCGCCGCACGGAAGGGTGCTCATCCCGCGCCGAAACCAAGGTGTCGCCGAATCGTTCCCTTCGTGTTCTACCCCCCAGACACTTTGACTCCCGGTCCGTGCGCGCTTACACTCGCAATGATGAGTTCGTTCCCACGCTACCCGCGCTCTCCAGGCTCCCGCCTCCATTGGGGCCGGATGCTGACGCCCGCCATCCGGAACATTATCATCGCTTGCACGGGCGCTTTCCTGGTGCAGACGCTGCTTCTGCTGTTCTTTCCTCCGATCGTCAGCGTGAGAGTGAATCAAGAACTCGGCCTCGTGCCCCTGCTGGTGACGCATGGACTGCGTCTCTGGCAGCCGGTGACCTACCTGTTTCTTCATGGAGGCATCTGGCACCTATTGTTCAACATGCTGTTCCTCTGGATGTTCGGTGCGGACCTGGAGCGCGCGTGGGGCACGCATCGCTTTTACGTCTATTATTTCCTGACGGGAATTGGGGCGGGCTGCACCAACGTCCTGGTGAAGACGCTGCTCGATCCGCACGGCACGGGCGCATCGGTGACAATTCCAACGATCGGCGCGTCCGGCGCGATCTATGGCGTGTTGCTTGCCGCAGCGATTGTGTTTCCCGACCGGCAGGTCTGGTTGATCCCGTTCCCGGTGACCATCCCGATGAAGATTTACGTGGCGGGAGCGATTGCCATCGAATTCTTTGCGACCCTAGGCACCGGCGGCGACAACGTGAGCCACGTCACGCACCTCGGCGGCGCGCTGGTAGGGTACATCTATCTTCGCCGAGGGCTGTTCCTCTACCGCGCCCGCAACGACTATCTTGACTGGAAGCGCCGCCGCACCCGGCGCAAGTTTGACGTCTATGTGCGCGATCACAAAGACGAGCCGCCTCACAACCCTGATGACCGCTGGGTGAACTAGGAATGAAATGCAGGAAGCCGGGGGGCGTGCGACCGCCCTTTACCGTCCGGCTCGGCGTCTTTTCTTGTCCATGCTGCCAATCACGTGAAATTTCATGAAGTTCGTCGTGCCGCCGACGAACAAAGGTGTCCCCGCCACGATCCCGACGACATCCCCCCGCCGGACCAGATGTTCTTCGAGTAGCCGCTTTTCGGCGGCCCGGACAAGTTCCTCGATATTCTGCACCTCACGGATCGTTCGCGGCACCACACCCCAGTAAAGCGAGAGACGCCGTCGTGTTTCCTGTATGGTCGAAAACGCAATAATCGGCCGGCTCGGCCGATGCTTTGAAATCAGGCGCCCCGTCGACCCGGTCTCCGTGAAGACGGCAATGACTTTCATCTGCAACTCTTCCGAAGCATGACAAATCAGTTCGGCGGCAGTCTCCGCGATGTTGAATTGCGCTGGGCGCGGCCGCAGGACCTGCGAACCGCTCGACTCCGCTTCGCGGATGATGCGGTCCATCATTTGGACCGCTTCGAGCGGGTACGCCCCGGTAGCGGTTTCGGCGGAGAGCATCAGCGCATCGCTGCCGTCGAAGACGGCGTTGGCGACGTCGGAGGCCTCGGCGCGCGTGGGGCGCGGGTTCTGCGTCATGGATTCGAGCATCTGGGTTGCGGTGATGACCGGCAGGCGCGCCTCGCACGCCTTCGCGATGATCTGCTTCTGCACAACAGGCACTTTTTCGGGACTCATCTCCACCCCCAGATCGCCGCGTGCGACCATCACGCCATCTGCAACGCGGAGAATGGCGTCGAGATTCTCAATGGCCTCTGGCTTTTCGAGCTTGGCGATGACCGGAACGTCCTTCCGGGCGCGCGATACAGCGGCCTTTGCCAGAAGCACATCCTCGGCGCGGCGGACGAAGCTAACCGCGATGAAATTTGCGCCGTGGCGCAACGCAAACATAAGGTCGTCGCGGTCTTTTGCAGTGAGAGCCGGAATCCGCAGCTTGACGCCGGGCAGATTGATGCCCTTGTGTTCACCAAGTTCTCCGCCGTTGACGACCGTACACAGGACCGAGTCTGACGTCGTGGAGAGCACACGAAGCTCGATGAGGCCGTCACCCAACAGGATGCGGTAACCGCGGGAGACATCGCGCGGCAGGCGTTTGTAGGTCGTGCTTACGCCGGAACTGCTGCCAGGGCGCCGGAGAGTGGAAATCGTGAAGCGCTGTCCGGCCCGCAACTGGACAGGGTGGCCCTCCACGAGCGCGCCCGTGCGGATCTTCGGGCCCTGCAGATCAGCGAGGATACCGATGGGTTTCGAAAGGCGGGCAGAAGCCTCCCTTAACCTCTTAATCGTCCGCGCATGCCCCGCATGGGTTCCGTGCGAGAAGTTGAGCCGCGCGACATCCATCCCGGCGCGCATCAGCCGCTCGATCATGTCCGCCGAATCGCTGGCGGGTCCAAGCGTGCATACAATCTTTGCGCTTCGAAAATTCATGGTTTTAACCAAACCCGCTCTATAGAGAAGGGGTATGAGGTCTCTTCGTCCTACTTCGCCGAGGCGAAGTCGCTCACGATATGATAAAGGAATGCCACCCCTTTGCGAAAACTGTCGAGAGGGATGCGCTCATCGTCACCGTGCCATCGCAAATCATCAGCCTCGGTAAGAGGAAATGGGACCAGGCCATAGGCTTGGACCTTGTGCAGGCGGAGTTGCGCCGAATCTGTGGCGCCGGTTCCCAAGAGCGGCAGAGTGATGGCGCCTGGAAACTCTTGCGCCGAAACCCGTTCAATGGATTTGTAGAAGGCACTGTCCAGGTTTGAGGGCGGCGCATTTTCGCCGGAATCGGGCGCGAGCTGAAAACGGATCTGAGGGTCATTGACGATCTTGCCGAACTGCAAAATCAATTCATCGATCGAATGGCCGGGAAGCAGACGAATATTCAAGTTGGCCGTGGCTTCGGAGGGCACAACATTCTGGCGAACGCCAGCTAGAAGCATCGTTGGTGCAATCGTGTCGCGCAGCATCGAGTTCCATACGGGGCTCTGCTCAGAGAGATGCTTCGCCGCCAGGTCCGATCGTTCGGGCTGTTCAAGCGCGCGCATCCATTTCCCGATCTCATCATCTTCGACCTTAGCAAGCTGTTCAAAGAACCGGCGCGTGACCGTGTTAGGCTGGGCCGGCGCCTGATAGGTCCCGAGTTTGGCTATGGCCGCGGCCAAATGCACGACAGGATTATCTGGACGGGGAACCGAGGCGTGCCCCGATGCGCCTGTGGCGGTGACGGTGATGTTGTACGGCACTTTCTCACTTGCCTGGATGCCAATGTATTGCACCTTGCCGTCTTTCACCAGGACGCGTCCCCCCTCATTGATGGCGTAGGCGCACGCGATCTTATCCCAGTACTTTTCAATTACGAATTTGATGCTAGCCGCGCCGATCTGTTCCTCGTCGGCTGTCGCAAGGAAGATGACGTCACGGCCTAGCCGCGCCGCGCTGCGCTTCAGAGCGACAATCGTGGCTAGATTGGCGGCAAGCATCCCCTTGTCGTCAATCGAGCCACGGCCGTAAAGGAATCCATCGCGAACGACCGCGGCGAAAGGATCCACAGTCCATTTGCTTGCGTCCACACCCACAACGTCCAGATGCGCATCCAGCAGGAGTGCATTCGCAGCATCCGGTAGAGGCCCAGCCTGCAAACGCCCGACGACAACACCTCTTCCGGGCGCGACTTCAAGCACTTCGTTTGGAATGCCTTCCTTTTGAAGAATTCCGGCCACGTATTTCGCTGCTGCCAATTCATTGCCGGGAGGATTCGTCGTGTTGATCCGAATCAGGTCGGCCAGCCAGCCTTGGGCTTCCCCGGCAAGCATCGTAAGATCCGGCTGAGCGGCTGGGGCCTGCGCGCGGGCATTCCCGGCCGGCAAAATGGCGCATACAAAGGCCAGGATCATGGGAAACGAGCGACGAAACATCAAATTTTCCTCCCCCGCAATGGGTCATCCAAAAGCACCCGCAATTCATCCATCGTACCATGTGCGCGTAACATGAAAACCTGGCACATCGATTGGTGTGCCGTGAACAAAAACTAGATTTGAACATCCCGGCGCTTCGTGGCAGCATCAAAGAAGGTAAAGTGCGGGTGTTGCCCGCTCTTGGAGACCCATCGATCGGGTCTCACGCAGCCGGTGGTACGTTGCGATTCCGAGAGGTGTACGAAGCCATGCGAACCAATCTGTTTCGCGGGTTAGGCCTGGGAGCGCTCATTTTCGCGCTGATGTTTCCGGCGGGAGAAATACGCGCCCTGGCACAGGCGAAGGACAAACAGCAACCTCAAACACAGCCGCAACAGACGCCAGACGGATTCTCCATTTCAGTGATGGTCCCGCTGGTAAACGTGAACGCCGTAGTCACCGACAACAATGGGAATTATTTGACGGCGCTGAAGAAAGAGAATTTTCGCATCACTGAAGACGGCGCGCCGCAGGCGATCACGAACTTCGCGCTTACCGATGCTCCGATTACGATCGTGCTGTTGTTGGAATTCAGTAAGTTGGGCTATCAAGTGTTTTCCTACAATGCGCGCAATTGGTCAGCCGCATTCTTGAACAATCTCAAACCGAATGATTGGGTCGCGCTTGAAACATTCAACATGCGTCCCAACATCGAAGTGGATTTCACTCATGACCGTAATCAGATCATGCAAGATCTTAGGACGCTCATGTTTCCTCCATTCCACGAGTCGAATCTCTTTGACGCGGTCTCAGATGTTCTGGACCGCATGCAGGACGTCAAGGGCAGAAAGGCCGTTTTGCTGCTGGCTTCCGGAATGGACACGTTCAGTAGGATGAATTTCGACCAAGTCCTAAGACGGATTCGTGAATCCGACGCGACCATTTTCAGCGTCGGCGTTGGCGAGCGGCTTTTCATACAAGCGGACGCATCGGGAAGCATGGGCCCCATTGCAGAGTTAAATTACCTGCAGGCGCAAAACCAGCTGAAAGCATTTGCGGCGATGACGGGAGGACGCGCGTGGCTACCGCGATTCGACGGCGAAATTCCCAGCATCATGCAGGAGGTGGCTGCTAGTTTGCGCTACCAATACAGCCTGGCGTACACACCCTCCAACGCGACGCTCGACGGCAAATACCGTAAGATCAAGGTGGAACTTGTGGCGCCCGACGGCGGTCCTCTGACCGTGACTGATCAGAAAGGCAAAAAGGTGAAATTCCAGGTGTACGCGCGCCAGGGCTATATTGCGCCAAAGTCCAGTGTCGGCAATTAGCTGCCGATAACCCAGGCTCCAAGCTGCGCTTCGTTGCCAGTGACTCATGTTGATTTTGGCATCCTTAGATGTTGGCTCGAATCCTGCCATAATTGGTACTTGAAACGTCTCAGGAAACTCCCGGGCGATTCAAACCAAAGAGCGCATCAGGTCGCACGGCTTTTGCAACAGAAATGCTGGACAGTGCCACGCGATACGATTCTTGACTGGGCTCGAACGGCCCTGTAAATTTGGAAGTACATGTTTAGACGCAACTATTTCTTGCACCCATTCGCCAGGACGAATTCGTTCGTACGGCTCGCAATGATTGCCTTCGGTGTGTTTTTTGGCGCCCTGGCAATCGTCCATGCGAAGGAGCCGCAGGATAAGAAGTCCGCGCCCCCCCTCAGAGAGGAAACACGGCACGCGGTTTCCGTTGAGACACGGCCGCAGCTGTTCGCGACGCTTTGCGCCCTCGATGCTGCTGGATTTGACACCGGCGTGAACCCATCCAATCAGAGCGCCGGGCGTGTCCAACTGCGCGAGAGGATGCTTGCATTGCAGGGCCCAGCCGTCGACGCTCTGCGCAAATATTACCGGGAGCACGCTCTCGCGGACTCCGGGGCGACGTTTTCGCGGTTTGTCTCCTTTGCATTGGCGGCGGGTCCACCGCCAAAATTTGAGTTTGAACTACGCCGCGACGAATTGCCGCCGGACGCGCTCGCACTGGAAGGCTTCAACGAGGTTCTGTCCAACTTCTATCGCGAGGCGCAGCTCGATCAGCTCTGGCAGCGCTATCAACCGGACTACGAGCGCGGTGTGAAAATCTATCGCGCTCCTGTCTCGGAGATTGCCATCACGGTCATGAGTTACCTTCGTGAAATCATAAAGTCGAATAGTCCCCGGACTTTTTCGGTGTATGTCGAGCCGCTCGCCGGTGGGAAGATCTATTTCCGTAATTACGGCGACCATTACGATCTGGTAGTCAGTCCCGGCTCCGATCCACCGAGGGATGCCATTCGCCACGCATTCCTCCACTTTCTCCTTGATCCGATGGCGATCCGATACCGGGCCGAAGCAGCCAGGGCCTCGCCGCTGCTGGAGTACGCTGCTCGCGCACCGCGCCTCCCGGTTGAATTTCACGACGATTATTCTGCCTTCTTTAGCGAGTGCCTGGTTCGCGCTGTCGAGCTGCGGCTTCGCCATTTCGCGCCGGAAGATTTGGCCTCTGCAATCGACCAGGCTGAAAGCGCCGGCTACGTTTTGGTCCGGCCGATCTATGCGGGACTTCCCGGGTTTGAGAAATCGGAACCTGCGATGAGCTACTATTTTCCTGATCTGATTAAGAGCATCAATGTAACTGCCGAGGCGAGGCGGCTGCGCGGCGTGAAATTCTCGGATGCGGCGGCGGCCGGTGATGGGATTCACGCGTCGGGAAGCGCGCCCGTGGCTGCTTCGAAATCCGCAGCGCCCGAGGAAAAGGATTTCGCCGAAGGGCAGCGCCAAATTTCAGCACGGAACGGCGCGGCGGCGGCAGCATCATTCGAACGGGTTCTTGCGGCTCATCCGAACGACTTGCGCGCGACGTATGGCCTGGCCGTGGCCTCGGCACTTCTGGGCAATGCGGATCGGGCGCGCGAACTCTTTTCCAAGGTGATCGCGGCAGCCTCGCAGAATTCAAGCGCGGAAGGCGGTGCACAACCGGATCCTGCAAATCTTTCCTGGTCGCACATTTATCTCGGGAGAATGTACGATATAGAGGGCCGGCGCGACTTCGCGGTCGCCGAGTATCAGGCAGCGCTGGCTGTGGGTGGGGCGCCGGAGTCGGCACGTGCTGCTGCGCAACGCGGGGTAGAAACAGGCTATCAGACACCGCCGCGTGAAAAAAAGCCCGATGGCAAGTCGTGAATGTTTTTCTCTGCGTCTCTGAAATGAATAAAGTAAAGTAGACGGCAGAGGGTATAGAGCAGGAAGCAATCCACTCGGAGCATTGATTTTATCTCCGAGAATTATTTTCACACAGGAGATTCATATATGAAGGCGAAGGTTCTCAGGTGGTTGGCCCCACTGCTGGTTTTCGCTGTGGCGGTTTCCATTGGGGCAGACGTTTCGAGAGCACAGTACCATCAACCGCAACCGGAGCAAGTGCCACAGCAAGTGCCGCAGCAAGCGCCGCCAACCAAGGATGCACCGGCGGCGGTTAATAAGAAAGAAGAGGCTGCCTACAAGGTTGTCTACGCGGCGCGCGGCGGCAGTTCAGAAACTCAAATTCAGCTCGGGGAGGACTTCGCGAAAAAATTCCCGAAAAGCCACTACCTGGCCGGAGTTTATTCGCAATTGACCACTGCCTATTTTAAGGAAGGCCAGAAAGACAAAATGTTCGAGGCCGGCAACAAGGCTCTCGAGCTCAATCCGGATAACGTGGACGTTCTGGCATTGTTTGCTATGGCAATGCCTCGCCATGTGAACGCGAGCACCCCCGATGCCGCGCAGCAATATCAGAAAGCAGAAGCTTATGCCCGGCATGCGATCGAGCTGATCCCGAATCTCCCGAAACCCGCTGAGATTGACGAAGCCAATTTCGAAAAGGCGAAGAATGACGAGCTTTCGATGGCTCATAGCGGCCTGGGACTGATCGCTTTTCGGCATCAAAAGTACGAAGACGCGCGGAACGAGCTTACCCAGGCCGTGCAACTGGCATCGAACCCGGACCCTGTCGACTACTACCTCCTCGGCAATGCGGACGTGCAGGGCAGTTACTATAACGACGCGGTCGCAGCCTACGAGAAATGCGCGGAAGCGGGCCCCCTGGTCGCGCAATGCAAGGCTGGCGCAGAGCTTGCCAAGAAAGATGCTGCTACGAAGCTAGGAAGGTAGTGGGACTCACACCGATGCCTGTGAGCGGGATTGCGGAATTGGAGTTGGTTCTCGGACATCCCTTCCGCGACCCGCGCTGGCTCTTGCAGGCCCTGATGCACAGCTCGCGCATCCCAGAACGCACGGCGGATGATCCCCCGGAGGACAACGAGAAGCTCGAATTCCTGGGGGACGCTGTCCTTGAGTTGTTAGTGAGTGAGGAACTGGTCCGGACATTTCCGGACTGGAGCGAAGGCCAGCTTTCGAAAAGCCGGGCCCGTCTGGTGAACGCCGCCTCGCTCTGCGATGCGGCACAGCGGCTCGGCTTGGGGAATCATTTGCGACTCGGCCGGGGCGAAGAAAAAACGGGCGGGCGATCGAAACCGGCATTGCTGGCGGACGCATACGAAGCCGTTGTGGCAGCGATTTATCTGGATGCCGGTTTGGACGCCGCGCGTGAGTTCGTGCAGAGGTCACTCGTAGGAAGCGCAATTGCCGCCGAGGCCGGGCGTCTGGGGCGTCCCGACCACAAGTCCGCGCTTCAGGAGCTTCTGCAATCGCGGGGCATGGCGCCGGGCAGTTATCACCTGGTTGAGGAAACCGGCCCGGACCACGAGAAAACGTTCCGCGTCGAGGTCCGTGTCACCGATGGAATTAGGGCGGTCGGGACAGGCAAGACCAAGAAGGAAGCCGAACAGTCAGCAGCCGTGGCCGCCCTCCAGCAATTGGGCATCACGGGAGATTGAAGGAACCGGGGATGGCACAAACCGCACAGGTCGTGGAGACGCAGAGCGCCGCAGCGAAACGCGAAGAAACGCATCCCGCGACGCTGCGCGAATATATAGAGTCACTTCTGGTTACGGTCATCCTGGCACTGTTCGGCACGACCTTTGTCGTCCAGGCCTTCAAGATTCCGTCACAATCGATGGAGCCGACCCTTCTGGTTGGGGACCATCTTCTCGTGAACAAGTTCATATTCGGCGGGCGTGGCCATTGGTATGACCGCTTGCTGCCGTACCGGGACGTTCGCCGGGGTGACATCATCGTATTCAAGTTTCCGTATCAAAACCACCCGCACTACGTCAAGCGCGTGATCGGCATTCCCGGGGACCGCATCAAGATTGTGGATCAGCAGGTATATGTGAACGGAAAGCGTCTCAACGAACCGTATGTCGTGCGTGACCCGACCGCGCCTTATGAACCGTTCGAAGATAATTTCCCGCCGCGCGGCGCACAATACCTGCAGTCCAACATGCAGCCGGAGTGGGCCGATCAAATCCTTGCAAACGTTTATAACGGGGAGATTGTAGTTCCTCCCGGCAAATACTTCGCGATGGGCGATAATCGCGATCACAGTTGGGACAGCCGGTTCTGGGGGTTTGTGGACCGTGATGCAATCATGGGCCGCCCTGTGGTCATCTACTGGTCGGTTCAAGGCCCCCATGAGGACGAAGCGGACCAGAACCTTAATGGGTGGCTGTTGAGCTTTCTGGATACGGTTCTCCATCTGCCCTCGCGGACGCGATGGTCCCGCATGTTCCACCAGGTTCACTGACACGGCGCTTTTCTTCTTGTCCGTCTTTTGCCACAATTCTTGACCTCACGATGCGCAAACGAAAATGGCTGCGTTGGATTCTTACCCTTGCCATCGCGCTGTTTGCCGCTAGCGCCGGGCTCTCGCGCGCATTGCGAACCAGCCCCGCGCGCCGTTACCTGACCGCACATCTCGAAGCAAGCTTTGGCCGCCCCGTGGAGGTCGGCCGATTCGATTTCAGTTTGCTCGATGGGGCACGGCTCGAAGCGCACTCTATTACCGTCTCGGAGGACTCTCGCTTCGGCCAAGAATATTTCCTTCGTGCAGAAACCTTGACGGCAGGGCTGCGCTGGCCTGCCTTGCTTTCCGGGCATTTCGAATTCGGCACACTCTCTCTTTCGAGGCCGAGTTTGAACCTGGTACGCGATGCCCAGGGCCGCTGGAACATCGAGCACTGGCTGCCGCCTACCTCGCCAGGCACGTCTCCTCCCGGCTTTGTGGGTCCTCCGGCCGCACCGCGCGGCGTCTTGGCGGCCCGGCTCTACCGTATTGACGTGGACGGCGGGCGCATCAATTTCAAGCAGGGAGATGATAAGAGCCCCTTCGCGTTGCTTGACGTTTCGGGCCGGCTCGAACAGGATAGTGTGGGGCGGTGGGAACTGGACCTCGAAGCCCGGCCCATGCGTGCCGGTGTGGAGTTGCAGGAAATTGGCACGCTCCGTTTACGCGGCAACATTGCAGGTACCTCGGCGCGGCTCCAACCCGCCGAACTGAGGTTGACTTGGCGCGGCGTTTCTCTGGCCGATGCCCTGCGGCTCTCAAGCCAGTTTGACTATGGAGTCCGGGGAGAACTTGCCGTGGACCTCAGCGCGCGAGTTGCTCCCCCCAATCCCGCTTCAAATGACGCTGCTGGACCACGTGGAGCACGTTGGTCGATTTCCGGTGTGGCCCGCCTGACGGGAATTCATGGATGGCAGCTTCCCGGACGTGCCACCGACCCGGCAGTGAATCTTTCATTGGAGGCTGCATGGCGTTTAGGAGGAGTCCGCGCAGAAATTGGGAAACTTCTCGTTGAAATGCCGAGTTCGCGTCTGCAGGGCTCGGGCAATTTGGATTGGGGGCACGGATTCCACCCGCAACTGCACATCGAGTCGTCGAGTCTTGGCCTTGGGGACCTGTTAGCCTGGTATCGCGCGTTTCGCCCGGGCGTTGCGGAAAATCTTAGTCTCGAAGGGACGCTCGGCGTGGATGCGACGCTCAGCGGATGGCCTCTTCAACTCGAACAGGGCGCTCTAGCCAGCGTTGGCGGGAGATTCACAGCAGCGTCCCTGCCGTTGCCGTTGCGTATCGGCGCGATTAACGCCAGCGTGTCTCGCGGCGGACTCGATTTTGCCCCGACCGAGATTTCATTCCCGGCGGCCGCTTCGGAGGGGACAACCGGAACGATTTCAGCGGTCGATGCGTCCCCAAATACATTCGTGATGCGCGGGACGATCTTCCCGGACAGACCCGGCGCACTCCGTTGGCCGCCGAATTGGAGTTTCTCGATCGAAGGTGGGACATCCCGCATTGAGCATTGGATGGCCCTTTCGCAGACACTTGCGCAGCCGCTTACCAGCGGATGGACCGCTGCCGGCGGCTTCGCCATGAACATGCGCGGAGTTCACCGAACGGGATCGCCCGCAACACTTTGGCTCGGAACGGTGGATTTTCGCGGACTCACGGCAACTCCGCCATTTGTAAACCAGGCGCTGCGCTTCCCCAGAGCGCACATTGAATTTGCGCAATCGCAGCGAACGATCACACTGTTTGCCGCGAGAGCCTTCGGCGCAACGTGGCAAGGTACCGTGGTGCGCAAGGACGCCGAAGGTCAATGGACCTTCGATCTGTCCGCAGATCATTTGGACGCTTCGGAACTCGACCGCTGGCTGGGGCCCCGGGCCCGGCCCGGTCTGCTGGCACGGTTCAGAGGCCTCGGAAAACCCGCTGCGGATACTTCCGGACGCGACGCTGCCATTGCAAGAATGGCTGCTCGTGGGCGTCTTCGCGTAGCGGAAATCGTGCTTGCGCCGTTACGTTTGGAGAGGTTCGACGGCGAGGCGGAGCTTGCGGGCCGAACTATCATGATTCGCAACGCACGGGCGGATTTCTTCGGGGGCCAGGTGGCAGGCGGATTCGACGCCCAACTCCTCGCCGATCCCTCTTACCGCTTCCAAGGGAGTTTCGATCGAGTGGATCTTGCACGGCTGGGACATGCCGTGCCTTCGCTGAACAATCGCATCTCCGGCACGGCGTCGGCTACTGTTACCCTCGCCGCTCACGGTGTCGGCCGCGAGAACCTGGTTCGTTCCATGGAAGGCGATGGGACAATGGACGCGCGGAACGCGGACCTGCGTGGGCTGGATCTTGCGAGCTTGCTTCCAGGGGGCAATCGGGATTCCCCGCCGGGCCGGTTTGCGTCCGCGAAAGGAAGTTTCCACATCGGCAGGGGCAGGATCGAAACCACAGGTTTCGTTTTGGACAATTCGCAGGGCCGCTTCCAAGCGGAAGGCCGCATCGACTTTTCACGCACGCTGAACTTTCGCATTCGTTCTTCGATGTTCCACGCAACAACATCGCCGGCAAACACATCGCTGCCAAGTTTCTTGCTGAGCGGAACCGTGGAAGCCCCGAAGCTGGTCCTTTCATCTCCGGCACCCAAAGCGGCAGCCAGGTCCGGCTTTCGCGGGAGATAGGGAGCCCCGGTTGCCTCGCGTTGCAACAGCCGATGTGGCGGCTTAGTATCGAAGCGTGCCAATACGTGACGGTTCCCGCTCAAGTCGAAGAAAGCCGATGAGGTTCGGCGCAGCCGTATACGTGGCGCTGTTCGCATTGTCACTCGGCGCTGGCGCGCAGCAGAAGGCGCCGGAGAATCCCCCTGTAAAGACAAAGCGAAGCGTCAAGATAACGCCGCCGCGCGTTTCCCTTTCGCCACGATTTTCTCCGGGGCAGGTATTCCGCTATGAAATGCAATTTGAGACGACGACCGCTACTTCCCGATCCGGCCTTGTCACAGATCGAGAAGGCCCTTCCACACTGGTGATCAGTTGGGACGCCACGATCCGGCTGGAAGTTCTCCCCGCGGACGCCAGTGCGCCGGGCAGCGTTCGCCTTCGCACAACCTATGAGAAGTCCACGGCCGATGTCCGCAGCGATACATTCGACCCAACGGCCGCCGCGACGCAGGAGCAGTACCAAAAGCTCGAAGGGAAGGTCGTGGAGTTCACGCTCGACGCGAGCGGAAAGGTGATCTCGGTTTCGGGCCTTGCAGAGATCGTCGATGGGGAAAAGGCCGTGCAGGCGGCCCGGGAATGGATCGCTCAACTCGATGCAAGCTCGGGAGCGCCCCCGGGCGGCGTCAATGTGGGGCAGAAATGGTCTTCCGAACAGCCAGCGGCATCGCTGCCGGTTTCCGGGATGGTCTGGCGCACCGAATCCGAATACCTCCGCAACGAGGCTTGCCATCCGCCGAATCCCGAGGGAGCGCCGGCCCCACCTAACGCCGAATCGTCAGGGAGCTCGGAATCTGGGGAGACCTGCGCCGTGATCCTCACTCATTTGAATTTGGTCCGGCCAAAACCCGTTCACGACCCAACTCCCGAGGAATACCGAAAGAATGGAGTGCAAACCGCGGGAAACTGGAACGGTTCAGCTCAGAGCCTAAGTTACATCTCGTTGCGCACAGGGCTCGTCGTGAGCGTCACACAAACCGGAACCGAGGTGATGGACGTGACTCTCACGACCGCGCAGCACGAGTCTCTGCGCTATGCCGGCACGATTCTCTCGCGCTCCCAGGTTGCCCTGGTCGCGGACGATGCGCACGGGAAATAATTCGTCGAAATCGGGTAGTGGATCAATTAATGGGATGGTCCGCCGCCCGAAATCAGCCGCCTTCCTCGGTCTTCAGCCCTCTGCGCTATAATGAGGGGTTCTGCGCAGCTCGCCCGCCGCGCTGTGCGGCCCTTCACCGATGAACTTCAAGCTTATGAGCGACTACGAGCCTCGCGGAGATCAGCCGGAGGCCATCGAGCAACTTTCGCGCGGCATCGAGGCGGGCGAGAAGCATCAGGTCCTGCTTGGCGTCACCGGTTCCGGAAAGACATTCACGGCGGCCAAGCTGATCGAGCGGGCGAACCGTCCGGTGCTGGTGCTCGCGCATAACAAAACGCTCGCGGCGCAGCTCTACAGTGAATTCAAGAGTTTCTTTCCCCAGAACGCCGTCGAATACTTTGTCAGCTATTACGATTACTACCAGCCGGAAGCGTATCTTCCCGCCTCGGACACGTACATTGAGAAGGAATCCACGATCAACGACGAACTCGACAAGCTGCGCATGAGCGCGACTCGCTCGCTGTTTGAACGCCGGGACGTCGTGATCGTCGCATCGGTCTCCTGCATCTACGGCCTGGGTTCCCCGGAAGCGTATTACGGCATGCTCCTGATGATCGAGAAAGGGCAGAGCACGGCGCGCGAGGCATTGCTGCGCAAGCTGGTGGACATCCAGTACGAACGCACGGAGGAACTGCGTCGCGGCACGTTCCGCGTGCGCGGGGATCGCCTGGAAATTTATCCGCCGTATGAGGACAACGCTTACGCAGTCGAACTGTGGGGCTCTCAGGTGGACGCCATCCGCCAGATGGACCCGCTGACCGGGGAAGTTCGCTCCGGCCAGAATGATCTGCCGCGATTGACGATCTATCCGAAATCGCATTACGTCATGCCCGCCGCGCAGAAGGAGCGCGCCATCCGCACCATTCTGGAAGAGCTCGACTGGTGGAAGCCCGAACTTGAAAAGCAGGGCAAATACGCGGAGGCGCAGCGCGTGTGGCAGCGCACGATGTTCGACGTTGAGATGATGCGCACGATCGGATATTGCCACGGCATCGAGAACTATTCGCGGCATCTCTCCGGCCGCCTGCCGGGCGAAGCGCCCCCCACGCTGCTGGACTATTTCCCGCAGGATTACCTGCTGTTTATCGACGAATCGCACCAGACCGTCCCGCAACTCCACGGGATGTATCACGGCGACCGTTCGCGCAAGCAGACGCTGGTGAACTACGGCTTCCGCATGCCCTCCGCGCTCGACAACCGTCCGCTGAATTTCGAGGAATTCGAACACCGCACCGGACAAGTGATCTACGTTTCGGCGACGCCGGGGCCCTATGAGTTGACGCGCTCGGCGGGAGTCGTCGTCGAGCAGGTGATCCGCCCGACGGGGCTGGTCGACCCGCAAATCGAAGTGCGGCCTGTGAAAGGACAGGTGGACGATCTGCTCGAAGAAATTCGCTTGCGCGCCGAGCGCAACGAACGCGTGCTCGTCACCACGCTGACCAAGCGCATGGCCGAGGACCTTGCAGAATACTTTACCGAAACCGGAGTTCGCTGCCGCTACCTGCACTCGGAGGTGGATACGCTCGAGCGCGTCCGCATCCTGCGCGACCTGCGCCGAGGTGAATTCGATGTCCTGATCGGCATTAACCTCCTGCGCGAAGGGCTCGATCTGCCCGAAGTCTCGCTGGTTGCCATTCTCGACGCCGACAAGGAAGGCTACTTGCGCAGCGCCACGGCGCTCATCCAGACGATGGGCCGGTGCGCGCGGCACGTCGAAGGACGCGCGATCCTGTACGCCGATCGCATGACCGGCTCAATGGCGCAGGCCATCGAGGAAACCAACCGCCGCCGCGCCAAGCAGGTCGCCTACAACAAGGAGAATCACATCACGCCGCAATCCATCATCAAGTCGGTGGACATGAAGCTGGCCGCGATTGTGGAAGCCGATTACGTAACGGTGCCCGTCGAGGACTTCGCCGATGCGGACATCACCAGCGAAGCGAAGCTGGGCGAAGTCCTCACGCAGCTCGAAGCGCAGATGCGTGAAGCCGCGAAGAAGTTCGAATTCGAACGCGCCGCCGCGCTACGCGACCGCATCCGCGCGCTCAAGCAGCGCGATCTTGCAGGATTCTTCTCCGCCGTGACAGAACCCGCCCCGGCGGAACAGGTCGCCCCACCTGAATGAGCGGCACCCACTTTGTCGCTGACACCGAGAGCGCGCCAAAAGTTAGAAAGTGTCTTTGCGACATCATTCCGAGCGGAGCGAGGAATCTCTCTGCCTCTTTTCAGCCCTTCTTTAGCAGTGCGGCATGGCTGCGGCGGATGGAAGGGCGATCTACGAGGTTAAATCCGGCCTCACGGGCGGTTTGCAGCTCGGAATCGAACTGAGACGCATTCACGTGGCCCTTGGGTTCGGCGAGCAGCAGCACAGCGCCGGGTTTGGAGGCTGCGCCAACTTCGGCAAAAAAGCGGGCCACATCCGGCAGTTCATGTACCATGGCGAATGCAAGAGTGAAGTCAATTGACATATGTGAGTCGGTAATTCCCATTGAAGCTGGGGAAGCAAGACGGGCGTCGATGCGGTCAAGCAGGCCTGCCTTGGCAGCACGGCGTTTCAGGCGGTCAAGCATCTTGGCCTGGATGTCCACAACAACTACGCGGCCTGAGGGCCCAACCAGACGAGCCAGATCCAGCGTAAAGAAGCCCATTCCGGGACCCGGTTCCAGCGCGGTCATACCTTCGTGAACATGCGGAGCCAGAATCTTGGCAGGATTCTGCCCCCAGCGGCGCAGTGGGCATATCAGCGAGTATCCTATCCACCAGGGGCAAACGCGATGATTCATACGGTTCCTCGGAGGATTCTACGGAGTCATTGCAACACAGCTATACCCAAGGTGCAATCGCTGAATCGCGAATAAAAATTGTGGGTCTTCTCTTTTGCTACCCTTCGGCGACAGCTTCACGTGCGCCGAGCTTGAGGCAAGGGGTGCCCAGTCGACCGCGCTCTGTGCCGCCCTGAAGGGCGGCGCTCCTTTTTACACCAGCCCTTTGCGTAATTCGTCGATGGGATAGAACGTATCGCGCCAAACGACGCCGCCGCGCCAGAGTGTCGCGACGGCAGAGCGCGCCAGCATCCAGCAAAACAGCAGGGCGCCCAGCGGATGCGTGAGACCATAGAGCGGGGGAGCGTCCGTCGCCCAGATCATCGCCGCGTGAGTCAGGACCGCGGCGCCTGCCGCGATCCCTGCGAACGCGCGCGCCCAGCCCGATGCGAAGGCCAGGCCGAAAAATGGCAGGACGCTCATCGTTACAGCCAGCACGATCGCGGCGATTGCCAACAGGAGATTGTAATGACACGCGGCGAACATGTTTTTCGTGACACCGCGAATCACGTTCCGCACGCCGCTCTGCCACCGAACGCGGACCATGCTTTGTGCGACGGCAACGCCTGACCGGAATCCGCTGACCTTCATCAGTTTGCCGAGTTTCATGTCTTCGATGACGTCCATGCGCAACCGGCGGTGTCCGCCACTGGCTTCGTAGGCGGCCCGGCGCACGAGCTGAAAAGCCCCAATTCCTACATAGCGTCCGGAGCGGGGGTTCGAAGCCAGCCACGGTTCGTTGCCGAAGACGAACCCTAGTCCGAAGTAGGAGATGGCCGTAATCTCCCAGAACCCGCGCATCTCGATGGAAGCGAGAAGGCTCAAATGATCCCACTGCCGCTGGTTGGCGAGAGCGACGGCGCGGCTCAGCACGTCGGGCGCAAAATGCACGTCCGCGTCGGTGAAGACAAGCCATTCACCTTGCGATTGTTCGAAACCGGCGACCAGCGCGTGCGGCTTCCCGAGCCAACCGGGCGGCAAGTTGGCGATATCGATGACCTTTAGATTCTGGTTGGCGCGTTCGAATTCGTGAAGGATCGCCGGGGTCCGGTCCTGGGAACGGTCGTTGACCGCCACGATTTCGAACCGGGGATAATCCTGCGCGAGGAGCGTCTGGATGGCTCCGGGGAGCTTTTCCGCTTCGTCCCGGGCGGCAAAAATCACCGAAATCAGCGGCGCGCTGCCGGAAAACAACGGAGAAGCATCGGAAAGCCATGGCAGCCGCGCCATACCAATCCCGGCTCGGATTCCCTGGACGATCCAAAGGGACGCAATCAGGCCGAACAGCGCAGTCCAGAAGATGTGCAAAGTCGAATTTTCCGTAAGGAGAAGCTGGCCGAACACGATATGCTAACACAGCGAATGCCGGAGACATTGTCCATCGTGGGCGCGGGGCGCGTGGGGCGGGCGCTGGGACGCCGTTTGCACGAACTCGGGTGGCGCGTGGGCGCCGTCACGACGCGTTCCATCACGACGGCCCGCGCTGCCGTGCGCGCCATCGGTGCGGGACATCCCGCGGACCGGCTTACGCGCCGGGTGCTGGCTTCCGAAGTCGTGCTGATCGCTACGCCGGATAGAGCCATCGGAGACGTGGCAGCAAATCTTGCGGATTTCGGCGGCCATGAGTGGCGAGGGAAGGTTGTGCTGCACACCAGCGGCGCGCTCGACTCCTCCGTGCTCGCGCCGCTAGCCAGCGTGGGGGCGGCAACCGGGTCGATCCACCCGATGCAGACGTTCGGCAGCCAGGGTCCGCCGGAACTCGCGGGACGCGTGTTCGGGATCGATGGCAGTCCGGCAGCGTTAAAGGTTGCGCGAAAAATGAGCCGCCAAATGGGTGGAGTGGCGGTGCGCTTGTCCGGAACAAACAAGGCGGCGTATCATGCGGCTGGATCGTTTGCGTGCTCGCATGTCCTGACCTTGATGGAGGCAGCGACCCGCCTGCTGATGGCTCAGGGGTTCACCCGCCGGCAAGCCGTTCGTGCGCTGTTGCCGCTGACGCGCCAGACGCTGGATAATTTCGAGCGGATCGGGCCGCGCGCGGCCTGGACGGGGCCAATGACGCGAGGCGATTTTTCGACACTGCAACGTCATTCGGACGCCCTTGCGGATTTTCCGCGCGAGTATCTCGATGCCTATAAGGCGCTTTCGAGGCTGACCGCTGTCGTACTTTCGGGCAATTCCAGCGCGGCGCTCCAGAAGCTCGACCGCATCTTCGGCCCGCGGCAACAAGGGCGGAAGAAATAAGGGCCCGGAAGACATTCGCTGCAAAGAACTTTTTTCAGTAACGCATTCCTAACTGCGAGGGACTTCTTGACACAACTGAACATTCCGATCGAGAGCACGACATTCCCCAACGGCTTGCGCGTTGTCGTTTCGCCGGACCGTGCCGCGCCAGTGGCCACGGTGGGGGTCTATTACAACATTGGTTTTCGCATCGAGCCGCGCGGCCGGAGCGGTTTCGCACATCTGTTCGAGCACATGATGTTTCAAGGATCGGCCAACGCCGGAAAGATGGTGCACATCAAGCTGATCAATTCTTCCGGCGGCGTCCTGAATGGCTCGACGCACTATGACGTCACGAACTATTACGAATCCGTGCCTTCGAACGCGCTGGAGCGCGTGCTGTGGCTCGAAGCCGACCGCATGCGCGCCCTCAAGGTGGACAACGAGAATCTGCGCAACCAGCGCGACGTCGTCAAAGAAGAAGTGCGCGTCAACGTCCTCAACCAGCCCTACGGCGGTTTTCCCTGGCTCGATCTTCCTCCCATCGCCTACCGCAATTGGTCTAACGCGCATAATTTTTACGGGGATTTTGCCGATCTCGACGCCGCGACCCTCGATGACGTACAAAAGTTTTTCAAGACGTACTACGCGCCCTCGAACGCCGTCCTCCTGATCCTTGGAGATGTGGACACCGATGAGGGGTTCCAACTGGCGGAGCGCTATTTCGCCGGCATCCCGTCGGGGCCGCAGCCTGAGCCCGCGGACATTGACGAACCGCCGCAGATCGAGGAGCGCCGCGGCGTCGTGGAGGAAAAATTCGGCACGCTGCCCGGTATGGCCATCGGTTACCAGGCGCCGCGCCGGCTCACGCCGGAGTGGTACGCTGCGGCAATGCTGGACCAGGCGTTGCATGGCGGACGCGCCGGGCGAGTGTATCGGCGCCTGGTGCTCGAACAGCAGATCGCGGTGGACGCCGAAGGCGGCATCCATTATCCGGTTGGCGATCTATTCGATTACAACGGGCCGACGCTGATGGTTACGCGCCTTCTGCACAAGCCTGAATATTCCGCCGATCAGACGATCGCAGCCTATGATCAGATTCTCGACGAAATGAAAGAGAAGGGAGTCACCCCCGAAGAGCTGGAGCCCATCAAAGTAAAATTCCGGTCGAATTACTTCTCCATGCTCGAAGGCGGCCACGGCGCCTATATCCCGCGTTACGGATTGATGCATCTCCTCGCGTGTTTCACGCTCTTTGACAACGACGCGCATCTGGTGAACACGATCCTCGGCGGTTTCATGGAAGTCAGCCCTGACGCTGTGCAGTCTGTTGCGCACAAACTTCTAACGCCCCCCAATCGTTCCATCGTCATTCGCCAGCCGGCGAAGAAAGCGGTGGCATGATGGCTTCCGCGCCGCGCTCGGAAACACACACGGCAATCCCGGCACTTTCCCCCGAGCGGCCTGTGATCTGGCCGCCGCGCACGCACAAGACGCTTCCGAACGGCCTCGAAGTCGTGCTGGTGGAATCGCACACGATTCCTAAATTCACAGGTCAGCTTTTCTTCCGGAGCGGGAACGCCGTCACGGCCGCCACCGTGCCGGGTCTGGCGGATATCACTGCCACAGTCGTGCGCACCGGCACCATCGCGTGTACCAGCCGACAGATTGAAGAAGACCTGCGCCGCATGGGCGCGGATCTTTCTTCCGGGGCCGGCGCTGACACCAGTGGGATTTCCTTTACGGGGCTGGTGGATTTTTCGAGCGGCCTCCTTCGTCTTGTTTCCGAGCTGACACAGCAGGCTTCGTTTCCCGCTGACGAATTCGAACGCGAGCGGCGGCAGTTGGTCGAGGGCCTGCGGATCGAGCGCACCACGCCGGGCTTTCTGGCCGGCGAGCGGTTTCGCAGGGTCCTATTCGGTGCGCATCCGTATGGCACGGTTTCGCCTACGGAGGCACAGGTCGAAAGCTACCGTCTTGAGCAACTCAAGGATTTCTACTGGCAGTACTATCGCCCCAACAATGCGCTGTTGGTGATGGTTGGAGATTTTTCGCCGCAGGCCATGCTTGCGCAGATCGAGAAGGCATTCAGTTCCTGGGCGGCAGGTAAGGTAGAAGAGGCTCCGAACCCCGCGCTTCCGGAATTGCAAGGCCGCCGCGTCTATCTGGTCCACCTGCCCGGAGCCGTGCAGGCACAGGTCCTGGTCGGCAATCGGGCTATCACCCGCAAGCATCCAGACTGGTTGCGCCTGACACTGGCGAACTCCATCTATGGCGGGGCGTTCAATTCGCGGCTGGTGATGAATATCCGCGAGCAGAAGGGCTATACCTATAGCCCGCGCAGCGGGGCCCATCCCCTGCGCCAGCACGGCTATTTCAGCGTCCAGGCGGCCGTGCGGAACGACGTGGTGGCCGCCACGCTGACCGAGATGTTTTATGAGATTGACCGGATGCGCTCGACCCCGGTCGGCGAAGACGAACTGGCTGACGCGCGCAATTACATGAGCGGAATTTTCTCGCTGGGCCTAGCAACCCAGGATGGACTGGCCGGGCAGCTCGCCACGTCCACGCTCGAACGGTTGCCGGAGGATTACCTCGAAACCTATCGCGAATGTATCCTAAAGCTTACAGCTGCCGATGTTCTCGACGCCGCGCAAAAATACTTCGACTCCGCCAACGCGCAGATTATAATCGTTGGCGATCGCGCGCAGATTGAGGCTCAAGCTGCCTTGTTCGGCAAGCCAGAGGTATATGACGCTCAAGGGAATGGAATCTAGTATTTCTTGGGGGGCCGGGATGTCGAGAAATACAGGTTTGGCCCTTCTTTTTGGGGGACTCGTCTCACTCGCGGTTTGGCGTGTGTTTATCAGTCTTCACCTGGGCGGAGGGATCAACGTTTTTTCCTTCCTCACCGGTATCTCGCTGTGCGCTTTGGGTCTGGTGATTCTTAACCGTCATCGAAGGTCATGATGCCGTTCTTATCCATCTTGTGCCGCGCCAGAGGCTTGATCCTGCCCCTTGTCCTCCTTATTTCGTTTGCGAGTGCGCGCGCCCAGAAGCATCCTCCTGCGAAACCAATTGATCTCAATGTCGCAAACGCGAAGGAACTTCAGCAATTGCCCGGCGTGGGGGCGGTTACAGCACAGCGGATCATCGACATGCGCCAGAAAAGCGGCCGGTTCCGCCGCGTGGAGGACTTGCTCGCCATCCGTGGAATCAGCCAGAAGAAACTCCAAGCGCTGCGGCCATACGTCACCGTTTCTCCTCCTCCTCCGCAATCGACGGCGAAGAAACCCTCTCCTGCATCGCAGACTCACAAGAATTAGACGAAGCTAAAATGTTTGGTGGGTTGGCTTTTTCGAACTAGACAGGACTGGTACTTGCGCGGCGATTGTCAGGCCATAGCCTTCGAGCGCCACCACTTTTCGCGGGTGATTGGTGAGCACGCGCAGGCTCTTGAGGCCGAGATCGATCAAGATTTGCGCGCCGATGCCGCTCTCGTGCTGTACCAACCGCTGCCGCGCGAGGTCCTGGTCGAGCTGGCCGCGGGAGTGGTACAGGATATGCGGCAGCGCGTCCGGCGCGGACGCGGCGGAATCAATCGCGAAGCCCCGCCCCCTGTGGTGGAGATAGACGAACACGCCGCGATTCTCGGCCGCGATGGCCTGGAGTGAGCGTTCGATGATCTCATGACAGTCGCATTCGGTGGATGCGAAGACGTCGCCGGTCAGGCAATGCGAGTGCAGGCGCACCAGCGGCGGTGCGCCGGCCAAGTCTCCACGAACCAGCGCGATGTGCTGCTCGCGATCCACGTCGGAGGCGTACGCGATCATGCGGAACTCGCCGTAGCGCGTCGGCAGAGCGGCCTCGGCGACGCGCCGGACGTACCGTTCGTTCCGCATCCGGTAACGGATCACTTCCGCGACAGTCAGCAGCTTCAAGCCATGTGTGCGGCAGAATTCCGCCAGTTGCGGCACGCGCGCCATCGTGCCGTCGTCGTTCATGATTTCGCAGATCACGCCCGCGGGCGTGAGTCCCGCGATGCGCGCCAGGTCCACCGACGCCTCAGTCTGGCCGGCCCGCACGAGCACGCCGCCAAGCCGCGCGCGCAGCGGGAAAACGTGGCCTGGACGCGCCAAGTCGGCCGGACGTGTCCTGGCATCGATTGCCGTGAGGATTGTCGTGGCGCGGTCAGAAGCGCTGATTCCCGTGGTCGTGCCGCGCCGCGCGTCGATCGATTCGCAGAAGGCTGTGCCGTAGTTTGACGTGTTGAGCGGGGTCATTAGAGGAAGGCCAAGGTCATCGCAGCGTTCCTCGGTCAGCGCCAGGCAGACCAGCCCTCGGCCGTGCTTGGTCATGAAGTTGATGGCTTCGGGCGTAACCTTTTCCGCTGCCATCGTTAGGTCGCCTTCGTTTTCGCGGTCTTCGTCATCGACCAGGACGATTTGCCGGCCCTGGCGGATTTCTTCGAGGGCTTCCTCGACGGTGGCAAAGAGAATTTGTTCCGCAGACATCCTAGTGACTCCAGAAGCGCAGTACGTGCTCCAGCAGCACGCCCATCAATCCCGCACCGGGGATTGTGAGCACCCAGGCCCAGACGATGCGGCGGGTCACTCCCCACCGGACGGCCGTCATACGCCTGGACGCTCCGACTCCGACTATCGCACCAGTGATGGTGTGCGTCGTGCTAACCGGAATTCCGAAGTGCGCTGTGCCCAGTAGCGTTATCGCCGCGCTGGTTTCCGCTGAAAATCCACCGAACGGATTGAGCTTCGTAATGCGCTGGCCCATAGTTCGAACGACGCGCCATCCACCTGCCATCGTACCACCAGCCATGGCCAGGTAACATATAACGATAACCCAATAGGGGACAACATCCTTGCTGATCAGACCGCTGGCCATCAGCGCCGCGGTAATGATGCCCATGCTCTTCTGCGCGTCATTGCTGCCGTGTCCCAGGCTGTATCCCGCGGCGGAGACCAGTTGCAGGCGCCGGAACCATTTGTCCACCCGCTGCGGTGGATGCTCATGCACGGCCCAGCTCGTGATCACCGTGACGATCACCGCTATAATCAAGCCGATAAACGGCGCCAGGAAAATGAACAGAATGGGATTGACCCAGCCCTTGCCGATGATCGCGGCAGTGCCTGCGCTCGACAGGGCCGCGCCGCCATACCCCCCCATCAACGCGTGCGACGAGCTGGTCGGCAGGCCCAGGATCAGCGTGAACAAATTCCAGGAAATCGCTCCCAGCAGACCGGCGATCAGGACGTATTCGCTGACCATCTCGATGCGGACCAAGCCGCCGCCAATGGTCTTGGCAACGGCTGTGCCAAAGATAAACGCCGCAACGAAATTCCAGAATGCGGCCCACAGAACTGCCCAAAGCGGCTTCAGGACGCGCGTGGAAACGATCGTCGCGATCGAATTGGCGGCATCGTGCCAGCCGTTCGAAAAATCGAAGGCCAGCGTGATGAACACGATGGCAATGAGCAGGGGAAAGCTATTCACAGGGCAGCCCTCGCCATGCAATACGCGACGCCACCGGCCGGACAAACCGGTGCGAATGAAAGAAGCAGCTGGAATCTGTCTGGCTCACGAACTTTTCAGGGTAACGGACTCGATCACGTTGGCAACATCTTCGCACTTGTCCGCAGCCGTCTCAATCACTTCGATAATTTCCTTCCACTTGATGATCTGTACCGGGTCTTTTTCCTCATCGAAGAGCTGGGCGATCAGGGTACGGCACAACCGGTCGCTTTCATTTTCCAGACGGTTGATCTCAATGCAATAATTCAGAATGTGATCGCGTTTCTCGAGCATTCTTACGGCTGCGGCGACTTGCTCCGTGGCGGCCAGCAGGGTCGATGCGAGCTCGGCCACGCCCGGTCGAACGCGGTCCACGTGGTACATCAGCATGCGGCTCGCTGCGGCATCAATTAGGTCCAATACATCGTCGATGGCGGTGGAAAGGTCGTGGATGTCTTCGCGGTCAAACGGAGTGATGAACGACTGATTCAAACGCGTGATCAGAGCGTGCGTCAAGTCGTCGGCCTTGTGCTCGTACGCCTTGATGCGCTCGACTTTTGCCGGCACATCCGTAAAATTCGTCAGGAGATCTACCAGCGCTCCTGACGCCGCGTGAACGTTTTCCGCCAGCTCGGTAAAAAGGGCAAAGAACGAGTCTTCTCGCGGCAGTATTTTCCTCAACAACCCTGGCATATTTTCGGAGCTCCCCTATATATAGGCGCGCGTAACGTATGGACGGCGTCCCTGACTATACAAAAACCACCGTACACCCGCAAGGTAGATAGTCCAAACGACGGGATTGGCGTTCTGTTCTTCCATAACATATTGAAACAAAAGGGCATCCCGCTGTTGCTGGGATGCCCTCTGGATGCCGTCAGCATTCGGCGGCGTCAATTTGCTGAAATTACGCTGTCGCGGTTCGTCTGCTTGTCGGAGCCTGGTAGCCAGACGCCGCTGCCCTCCTCAGGGCCTCGACGCCTTCAGTTGCATCCATCAGCGGAGTCGTCTTGATCGACTTGCACGCCCCTCCTGCGGAAGCAGCAATCGAGAGGGCCGCGGCGCTTACGTTGTCGGGGAGTTCCGAAATGAGAACGACGTCGTAATCGCCGAACGCAAACCACGCATTGACGATCCGCCCGCCCAATTTTTCGAACACCGGCCGAAGTGCTTCAAACCGGTTTTGGGGATTCGCAAGAAGCGACTGCCAAGCCTGTTCGGTGTAGGCAACTTGGGTCAGAAAATGCGGCATGGGAACCTCCTTAGATGGTCAGATTTTGGAAGGAAGTGAACGGCGGGAATCCTTGCGAATTTCGCCGCCACGGAAACCAGGAATCTCCCGTTTGGAAATTCCCGCAGACGAGATATACACCCCGTCCCTTTAGCCCGCAAGAGTTTTCTGAAGCGGCTATCGGCTTAACCAGAGCTTGCCGAGCGGACAAGTAGCACAGTCTGCGCTACAAAAGAATTCACGCGCTCTGCGCTTGCCAGAGCTTCATCTCGTCCGCCGAGGGTCCATACATCCCGGGGATTTCGACGTGACGTCTCGACGACAGTCGAGTCCATGTCCGACACTACTACTGGACGGAGAATGCAAGCAGCACGTTGCCAGGGGTTCCTCCCCACGCGCCGAAGAGGTATCCTGACCCTACGAAGAGCACGCCATCAGCGACCGTCGGGCCCGGAGCTCCCATTGAGCCGCCTTTCGCTGTAACTCCGTTCACCGTCTGGAAATCGCGGATCGTGTTGTATTGCCAGAGAAGGTGACCATCGTTGCTCGCAAACGCGCGCACGACGCCATCCCACCCGCTCGAAAAGACGACGCCCGGAATGACGGTTAGCGCGGCATTCTGACCGCCTACGGGTGCGCCTGGCGGCGCTTCCACAGGTGTGAACCATCGTTTATCGCCCGTTGTCAATTGCACCGCAGCCACACCGCCTGTCTTCAATCCGAAATATGCGTTCTGCTCGTCCGCCGCCCCGCCGAAGGTAATGATACCGAGTGCCAGGTCTTGGACGAGCTGAGCTTTCCAGAGTACGGTTCCCTCTTGATCGGGATCATGACCCCAGACCATTCCGCTTTTCTGTCCGGCTACCAAGATCCTGTGCCCGTCCGGCAGAGCCCGCAAAATGGGTGAGGAACCAAAGTCATAATCGGGACCTAAATCCTTCGGGCAGTTTTCTGAGGAATATTGAGATCCGCAACCGACCAGCCACGCGTCATTCTCCGTGTCTTGATGCGCCCAAAGAATCTTGCCGGTGGTCATATCCAAAGCCACGATGGCATCGGTTGTCTTCGCCGCTGGTTCGAGGTAGGCATCTCCTGTCCCGATATAGAGAGCATGGCGCTTGGTGTCAACTGTCGGCGAATTCCACACGGCAGCGCCGTTTGGCGTCCAGAGCTGTATGCCCTTGGAGGTCTTTCTGGTGGGTTTGGGCGCCTCTTGAACTGTGTAAGTCTTCCAGATCTTGCGGCCCGTGTTGGCGTCCAGCGCTACTACGCTGCCGCGAAACGTGCAGCAGGGATAAACCGTACTTAAGCCTGCTGTGCTCTCCTCCGAGGACGCGACCGGAACATAAAGTCGGCCCTGATAGAGCGTCGGTGCGCCGGTGACGCGCGCAACGGGATGGTCCTCCACTTTGACTTTCCAGAGAAGTTTGCCGGTAGTTGCATCGAGCATGTAAACATTTGCTCTTATGTCGCCAAAGTAGATTCCGTACTTCGCGGAGCCTTGTCCTTTCACCGGACCGATGCTGATGGCGTTGCGCACTCCTGCGTCCGCTTGGAACGACCAATAGACGCATCCGGTAGCCGCGTCCAGCGAATACACAGCGCCGGTATCCACGCCGATGAAGACGCGTCCCGCCGCGATGGTCGGCTGGCCGTAGACTTCCTCGGCGCCCGGGAAGCCAAAGGCCCATTTCAGCGTTAATCGGGGCACCTGATCGGCCGATAAGCCAGCGGCTTTCGCCGGTTGAAAGCGCGCGTTCGTCGTGGCGTCATTCCCCCAGCCGTTCCATGAGGGCTTAGCGGACAGACCGCTGATCGGAGGATTGCTCGAACAGTGGTTCGACATCCGTCTTGCGTCCGCGATCTGGGCGATGCCAGGCGTCCGGCCGCCAAGCCGCTGCGTGATTCGAAGCTTCTGTTCGTCCGTCAGCCCCTGAAAGTTCGTGTGCGGCGCCTTCCCAAACGCCGCTTCAATTTCTTCCGACGTCAATCTCCGGAGCTGCGACTCATCAGGCGCCGCCACTTTGCTACTGGGATTCCCATGGCAGGTCGCGCAGTATTGCTCGAACGCCCGGACACCTACCGTGGTCTGCGCAAACGCGGAATCAGCTGCGGGCAAAAGTATTACGATCAGAGCGGCCAAAATCAGCAAACATCGCTTCATCACAGGAATGCCTCCTAATCCGAGATTTCCAAGTTCACTTCCGGCTGACGCCCAATATACCTCTGCTGGCCTTGGCATACAATGTGGCAGCCCAGTTTGCCGCGCGTCTGCATGGCACTCTCGCGAACACGAAGTCGTGATAAAGCAACTATTCAAAGGAACAACTGTGCTGTCCGTGCCTTAGAATAAGCATCCTTGGCTGCTCCGACTCAATTCGACCGTCTGCGTGTGGTCCTGGTGGCCACGCGCAATCCTCTCAACATCGGCGCGGCCGCTCGCGCCATGAGCAACTTCGGCTTCGCACGCCTGCGAATCGTAAACCCGTACGAGGTGGCATTTCGTGAGGCGCGTTCCGCCGTCGGCGCTTCGGCGCTGCTCGCGAACGCGGAAGAATACAAGAACGTGGCGGAAGCCGTGGCCGATTGCACGCTCGTGGTTGGAACGACGGCGGTCCGTCACCGGGAATTGCAACACCCGCTCAGGCGGCTGGAATACGGCGCGCGCCTGATTCGCAAGCATCTAGGATCGAGCCGCGTCGCCCTTTTGTTCGGGTCGGAAAAGTTCGGTCTTTCGAACGAAGACCTCAGTCACTGCCACTGGCTGATGCGCATTCCGACATGCGAAGAGAATATCTCGATGAACCTGGGACAGGCGGTGGCGGTTTGCCTCTACGAGGTTGTGCGCGATGCGAAGTTCGCGGCGCAACCGGAAAAGCCGAAGACCGCAACGGCAGGCGAGGTCGAACGGATCACGAGGATTCTACTCGACGCGATGCGCGCCAGCGGCTACCTGAACCGGCGCCGAATTAGTGACGTAGAGGACAGGATTCGCCGCCTGGTCCGACGCCTTAACCTGCCGGCCCGCGACGCCGAAGTCTGGCTCGGCATCCTGCGACAAATCGTCTGGAAGATGCGGTCAGAAAAAAAACCGGAGGGTTGAGCCAACTAGTTTCTTCTGCGGTGGCCGAAAAACACCCGGGCCCGATTCAAGTCCATGCCCATCGCTTGGATGTCGCGGCGCTACCGGCTGGTCGCACGAGTGATCGCGATGGCCGTGTCGATCGTCGGATGTGCCGTCAGAGGGCGTTGCGCCACTGGATCCTTCGCTGAGAGCTGCAAGAATATCTGCGACTTTATCAAAGTCTAAGATATACTGTTGTGGCTCTAATCCTCTTAGACGTATTGGTTATTCAAATCAACTCTTTGATATAAGACGGAGGTTTTGACGGATATGATTATTGGCGACCGCTTGCGTGCATTGCGTGAACAGAAAAAGTTGTCACAGGGCGAAATTGAAAAGAGGACGGGACTCCTCCGTTGCTACATTTCTCGCGTCGAAAACGGGCACACCGTGCCTGCCGTGGAGACGCTGGAGAAGTTTGCCCGCGCTCTTGAAGTCCCCGTTTACCAACTCTTTTACGATGGTGAAGAACCTCCAAAACTTCCGGATCTTCCGAAGCGCAAGAACGCTAAGGACATCGGGTGGGGCAGTTCAGGCCAGAGCGCTCGAGTGCTGGCGAAGTTCTGCCGTCTGTTGGGTCATGCGAGCGAGAACGATCGGCAATTGCTGTTTTTCATGGCTCAAAAGATGGCGAGGTCGAAGACGAGTTAATTGGTGGATCGCAAACCGAGCATGTGCTGTGGCTGCGGCGCCTCCCTGCTGATGAATACCATCGTCGCGGGCGCCGCTCCAGCGCGGGAGAGGTTTCACCACACAAGCGAGTAAGTTGCTACACAGCTTCTGACCGGTCCGGATCAGGTTCCGGACGATAGGCAGTCGCATTGCCGCGAAGGCGGCTGCTCAAAAGAACCGCAGCCCCGGCACACAACGCGGGGATCGCTCCCGCAAGGAATATCTGCTGCACGTTCCAATCGAGTGACAACATGACGCCGCCGAGCACAGGGCCAACGATGGAACCGATTCGGCCAACTCCCAACGCCCAGCCAACACCCGTGGACCGTATCGCCGTCGGATAGAAACTTGCGGCAAGCGCGCTGAGGCCTGACTGCGAAGCTTGGACCGAGCAACCCAAAATGAACGTCACCGTCATCATGAGCGGAAACGAAACGGTTAGGAAAGCCAGTGAGCCGATAAACAGGGTAGACAACACGAACTCTGTTAGGAGAACCGCATAGGCGCCAAATCCATTCATCAGCCGTCCCTGCACAACAGATCCGATGATCCCGCCGGAACTGAACATGGAAATTGCCGCGACTCCTGCTGAGATGGGCATTGCAGCTTGCCGGAGCAGTGCGGGCAACCAGCTCACGATGAAATATATAATCAGGAGATTCATAAAGTACGGGACCCACAGCAAGATCGTCCCAAACGCGCGCCCTTCGGTAAAAAGGTGCTTGACCGGCAGGCCCTCGTGCCGCCGGTCGGGAGAAACAAGGCTGGTGACAGGCGCATTTGCAAGCTCGGGCGCAACGTGCGCCATGATCTTCGCAATCTTTTGTGGGTCACCGCCACGTACAGCCAGAAAACGGACCGACTCAGGAAGCGCTTTGATTAACACGAGCGAAACCACCAACGGCAATATTCCGCCGAGGTAGAAAACCGATCGCCATCCCCATATTGGGATCATCACCGAGCTTGCCAGTCCGCCGATCAACGCGCCAAGCGGCATCCCGCAAAAGAGCGTTGTAACAAGAACGTGCTGCAGACGCTTAGGAGCGTATTCGGACGTGAGAGCGACCACGTTGGGCATTGACCCGCCAAGCCCGAGCCCGGTCAAGAAGCGGAAAATCACGACTTCGTGGAAGGTGTTCGCCCGACCTGTAAGCATCGCGAAGATCGCAAACGTGAGCGTGGAGAACACGACCGACCATTTGCGCCCCCAACGGTCAGCGACAGGTCCCATCGCCATCGAAGCGGCCATCAATCCGATCAAGCTGCCAGCAAAAACCGGCCCGAACGCCTTTAGAGGAACTCCCAATGTCTCAGCCATGGAAGGCGCAAGGAATCCGATCGACTGGGCGTCGAAGCCATCTAGAACCATCACCAAGCCGCATAACGCGATTGTAGTGATTTGAAAGCGGCTCAGAGGCCGCCGGTCGATCAGGTCGGTTACAGTGAGGGCGCGCGGTTCGCTAATCACGAGGGCCTCTCCATCCGGATGATGCTGGCAATTCCCTTCCAGTTCCGGTTAGCTGTGAAAGTATACGACAAGGACTCTTTTTGGCATCGTGCTTTTCGGCTTGCGATCCCCCTGGCTACAGCAAACCCCAAAGGAGCGCGGATTCTTCATCCATTTGGCAACTGCCTTCCTCGGGGCACATTTTCAGATTTGTTGATGGAAAGGTTGGTGGCTCACTACCCGGACGTGATTCGGCTCCCGGTAACCATTGATTTGTGGTATACGTCTGTGGGATAAGAGCCGCGAGGCGATGCAGAAATCTCCTCAAAGGGGACCTGGGCGATGGCAAGAAAACTGACCGTTGATCGTCGAAAATTCTTGAAGGGTGCTGCCGGAGGTGTGGCGGGGCTTGTGGCGAGCACCACGGCAATCAGGGCGAAGGAACCCACGCCGGTTCAATCCGCTTCCGCCCCGCTGATGCCTAAGGAGGTCGATCCCTCGAACGTCGATGTGTTGACAACGGATCGCTCGGGGTCCGATTTCATGGTCGATGTGCTCAAGTCTCTGGGCTTCGAATATATTGCCTCCAATCCGGGTTCGAGTTTTCGGGGTTTGCACGAATCGGTGATCAACTACGGCGGCAATCAGGCCCCGGAGTTCATTACCTGCTGCCATGAGGAATCGGCGATCGGCATGGCCCATGGCTATGCAAAGATCGAAGGCAAGCCGATGTGCGTATTCGTGCATAGCAATGTCGGGTTACAGCATGGATCGATGGCGATCTTCAATGCCTATTGCGACCGGGTGCCGGTCTACCTCATCGCCGGTAACACGATTGACGCCACGGTGCGCCGTCCCGGAGTGGAATGGGATCACAGCGCCCAGGATTTGGCGGCGATGGTCCGCGACTTCTTGAAATGGGATGATCTCCCGATTTCGCTTCCTCATTTTGCCGAGTCCGCTGTGCGGGCCTATAAGATTGCGATGACCACGCCGACGATGCCGGTGCTTTTGGTGGCGGATTCCGAATTGCAAGAAGGTCCGATCGCACCAGACGCCAAATTCCACATACCCAAGCTGGCGCTGGCGACACCGCCACAAGGTGAGTCGGGCTCGGTAGCTGAGGCGGCGCGACTTCTCGTTGCAGCGGAAAATCCGGTCATCATCGCCGACCGCGCGGCGCGCACCCCAGCCGGCATGATGCACCTGATCGGACTTGCTGAAGCGCTGCAGGCGCCGGTCATCGATCAGGAGGGACGGCTGAACTTCCCGACGCGTCATCCCCTGAATCATACGCAGCGCAGCCGCGCACTTATGGCAGATGCAGATGTGATTTTGGGGCTCGAGTTGACTGACTTTTGGGGCACTGTCCACTCGATGCGAGATCAGTTGCACCGCACATCGAAGCCAACAACCCGAGACGGTGCGAAGCTGATCAGCATCAGCGCCACCGACCTGGATGTCAAAGGCAATCATCAGGATATCCAGCGCTATCCGGAAGTTGATCTGGCCATCGCAGGCGATGCGGAAACGACCCTCCCTTCGCTGCTTGAGGCCGTGAAGCGCTCAATCACCAACGATCGCAAGAGGACATTGCAAGACCGAGGTAGCAAGCTGGCTGATGCATACCAGAAAGCTCTGGTGCAGACGCGCAGCCAGGCGACTTACGGCTGGGACACTAGCCCGATCACCATTCCCCGTCTATCGGCGGAGATGTGGGCGCAGATCAAGAACGAGGATTGGTCATTAGTGTCGGACGTAGGGCATGCGAGCCGCTGGCCTCTCCGGATGTGGTCCTTTGATAAGCACTACCAGTTCATCGGCGGCTCAGGCGGAGCGGGCGTGGGATACGGCGCGCCAGCTTCAGCGGGGGCCGCGCTTGCCAACAAGAAGCACGGCAGACTATCCGTCAGTATCCAGACTGATGGGGACCTGATGTATGCCCCAGGCATTTTGTGGACTATGGCCCACCACCATATTCCGCTTCTGTCGGTCATGCACAACAATCGTGCGTATCACCAGGAAGTCATGCACATTCAACGCATGGCCAACCGGCACAACCGCGGCATCACTCGCGCCGGTATTGGAACCACGATCCAGGATCCCAATATCGACTTTGCAAGAGTTGCACAGGGCATGGGCGTTTACGCTCAGGGGCCGATTACCGATCCTAAGGATCTTGGGCCAGCCCTCCGGCGAGCGATCGAAGTAGTCAAGCGCGGTGAGCCGGCACTGATAGATGCAGTCACGGAGCCCCGTTGATGAGTGCGAACATGGACAACCACATCGTGCGCTTTCTGGGCCTGATGACCGTTGCGGCCCTGATGGTCCTCGCGCCCTCCCATGCTAGAGCCCAAAGGGTGAGTCCGGCTCCGAAAGCTGACGATTCCCCCGCGGGCAACAGCCAAAACGGCAAGAAGCTGTTTACCAGCTACGGCTGTTTTGAATGCCATGGACATCAGGCTGAGGGCACGCCTGAAGGCAAAACGCGCCTCGGCCCAAACCCGATTTCGTTCCGGGAGCTGGTCAAGTACATCCGCCAGCCGACGGGACAGATGCCGCCCTACACCAGCAAAGTCGCCTCAGACGCGGACCTGGCGGATATCTATGCTTTCCTGCAATCGCTGCCTCAGCCACCTAAGGCAGACAGCATTCCAGCGCTGAAGTAGACGGCCAGGGCATCGCGAAGTGCGGCGGCGCGCCTGCTAGGGAGATCCGCGTTATGTCGGACATTAGACTCTCGTTGGCCATGAGCTATTACGATCATGTGAGCGATCTCGTGCGAGGGCGCGTTCGCGCCGAGGGCATTACTCTCATCACTAACGAGCTCCCCGTTGAAGAGATTTTCTTTCGGATGGTGTCGTTCACCGAATGGGACATCGCAGAGTTCTCCATGGGAAAGTACGTCTCACTTGTCGGAACGGGTGCGCCGCCGTTTCGCGCCATCCCGGTATTTCCATCGCGTGTCTTTCGTCAATCTTCTTTTTATGTTGCACCGCGCGCTGGCATCGCTGGCCCGAGTGACCTTGCGGGACGGCGCGTCGGCATCCCAGAGTGGGCGCAGACCGCCGGCATCTATGCCCGCGCCTATCTCCAGCATCAGTGTGGCGTTTTACTCCGCGACATTCGCTGGGTGCAGGCCGGCGTCAACGAGCCCGGACGGATTGAGAAAGTGAAATTGTCGCTGCCGAGCGGCGTGGCCATCGAGCGCGTCTCAGACCGATCGCTCAACGACATGTTGCTGGCCGGTGATCTCGACGCCATCATTTCAGCCCGCGAGCCGAACGCTTTTGTGACCCACGATCCACGCATCGTCCGCTTATGGCCCGGCTATCGTGTCCTTGAGGAGGCGTACTATCGTGAAACGGGCGTCTTTCCTATCATGCACGCAATCGTCATTAAGGCGGAGACGCTCGACCGCCATCCTTGGATTGCGATGAATCTGTTCAAGGCCTTCGAAGAAGCCAAGACGAACAGCCTGAGGAATATCTTGAGATCGGCGACCTCGCGGATCCCGATCGCGTGGTCCCACCATGCGGCGCTCGAAGCGCAGAAAGTATTTGGGGACGACTGCTGGCCTTATGGGATCGAACCCAATCGGCGCACACTCGAGGCGTTTCTGCAGTACTGCTATGAACAAGGCGTCACAAATCGCGAAGTGCGGATCGAGGAACTCTTTCCGCGGGAACTCGGCAAATTCTTCAAGACGTGAATTCCAGATTCTGCAAGAGAACCTTTTCTAAAGTTATGCTGGATTCCTTCGCGTAACCTCATACTTCCAAAGCGTCCACGGCCGTGACAAGTGCATATCGCTCATGGCGCTCGCCAACCTTGCTTCCTCGGACGTCAGAAAATTGATGCTCCCAAGCTTCATGGCCTCTGACTGCAGCCGGGCATTTACCTCGAGGTAGACCGCGCGAAAAACAGCCTGCGGCAAGGAAATACCTACAGTTACCGATCCGTGACCGCGCATCAGCGCCGCGGGTTTGTCATCCAGACGAAGGGCGAGTGCGGCACCAAGTGCGGGATTTCGAACCAGCATGTCTGTATCCCCCGCGACTTCCCGGATTTCAAAGACAGGAACGCCGGTCCCTAGAAAGCCGCTCATATGAAAGATGGGCCTCAGAGGAACATTCGTCACACCGAAAGGAATAACGGCGGGAGAATGGCTGTGAACAATTGCATTCACGTCCGGACGGCGCCGGTAAATTTCGCTATGAATAAAACGCTCAGCGTACGTTCCGCGTCCGCGAGCATCGACAGGTTCCCCGTCTAGATCGAACTCCATGATGTCGCCGGGGGTAACAAGACCAGGCGCCATGCTACGTGACATCCAAAATCGATGTGCCTTTGTGTCATGACGCGCACTGACGTGGCCGTAGCCATCAAGTACCGACTGCGCATAGAGGATGCGATTGGCTGTGACTAGTTCCTCAACAGTTGCCACATTGGGAGAGGCGCCACTAATAAGACGCGCTCTCTCCGTCACCTTGCGGGCGCGGGTGCTCTTCCCGGATTTATTAACATTCGCCTTTTTCACATACACCCCCAATTTGCAATCCCGAGGAATAGTTCCCGTCGCAAGTGCGGAAACGTGTTCGGGTCTGACGCCACACGGCTGCGTAGCCGCGCAGTCTAAGAAACTGCCGGAGCCTCGCGGGCCGGCTGGGCCAAGGGCACACGCGCGAGAAAATACGTAGCGCCAGCGCAGCAGAGCACGGGAATTGCAGCGCACAGGAAGACCGTCGTCGTCGGCAGCACGGTGATCAACAAGCCGCCGATGACAGGTCCCAGAATCGATCCGATCCGGCCCACTCCGAACGCCCAGCCGGCGCCGGTCGAGCGAATATATGTCGGATAAATGGTTCCGGAAACGGTGTTCAACCCTACCTGTCCTCCCAGAATGCAGATCCCCAGGACGAACACCAATGTCATAATCAGCGCGGCGGACGCACCCAAGAAACCAATCATTACGGTCAGTGGAGTGGCAATGGCGAAGGCAAGGGCAATGGCGATAATGCCACGCTTGTCCAGAAGCCAGCCAATGAACAAACATCCGACTCCGCCGCCGGCCTGAAGCAAAGCGCCCGCCATGACGGCGTTCGCGAGCGATAGCCCAGAGCTTTCGAGAACCGTGGGCAGCCAGCTCGTCAAGAAAACATGCCCGAAGAGGCTCGCCACAAAAGCCAGCCAAAGCAGGGAAGTCATCATAGCCCGGCCTTCGGTGAACAGATGCTTGACGGGAAGGCCCGGTTGATTTTCCTCCCGAAGGATGAATTGCGCGCCGGGTGCGAAAGTTTGCCCTGTGAGCTTGGCAAGGATCGCAGCGACACGATCGGGGCGGCCTTGCTTCAATGCGAGGAAGCGGACCGATTCCGGCAACGTGAAAACCAAAATGAGGCTGAGAACGATCGGTGCGATCCCTCCAAGATAAAATATAGATGGCCAGCCAAACGCCGGAATGAACTTTGCGGCAATAAATCCGCCCACGGCGGAGCCAATATTATACCCAACGAATATCACACTGATTGTCGTCGCACGTATTCGGGAGGGCGCGTATTCTGCAGTTAGTGCGATGGCGCTTGGGATAGAACAGCCAAGGCCAAGTCCGGCGATAAATCGAAGAGAGAGCAATTCCGTAACCGACGAGGAGTATGCGGCTGCAAACGTAAATGCGCCGAACAGCAGGCCCCCTCCAACAATTAGTTTCTTTCGCCCAAACCGGTCAGCCAGGTTGCTGAGCATCGTGGCACCCAGCATGTATCCGAACAAGCCGAAACCAAAAACCGGTCCAAAATAAGCTTTGCTGACATGCCACGTCTTGATAATCGAGGGCGCCGCGTAGGAGACCACCTGCATGTCATAGCCTTCGATGAACATGACTGCGCACGCCCAAACGAGAATGGAGATTCGAAACCAGTTGAACTTCTGGTTTTCGATCAGGTCTGCTACATCGATGTTCTGATTGGTCTGAGCCATGCGTTCCTCAATCCGTTCCTAATTTTCAACGTATTCAAAAATTAGTCCATGACCAAGTCTTGTATGCCAACATGGCGGTAAATCCCGACCTCACGTGGGCAAATATGTTATCTGGGCCTTGCCCCGGCCGGCCGGTAACATACAACTGACTGCCTTCGCATGCAATCCTCCATCTCGTTTTCAGCACAACCCTCTTCTAGGAGGCCGCTAAAAAGGGGCATTCAGATACCGGATTTGAAAATCATTAGGATCTCGCGAAAACCTGATTGATGTGGAAGGGACGTTCGCCGAGGCCCGGCTGGTTGCCACGCCAAGCTACGCTGTCCGCTGCAGCGGACTTCTGGAATGATATACCCCGCAAGTTTTTCGAAACTTGGCTCCAAACGTGCCGCAACCGAAAAAACTTATGCCGGAAACAACAGACTTTTTCTGTTCGTTTTATTGAGAAGTGCAGGCTACTGGATTGGAAAATACACCCAAACGTCCTATGCCCTGCCAAACACCCGCCAGCCGCACCCGTAGCTTAGTCCACAATTGAGGAACTGAGGGGCTAGCAATATTCATTTAGACCACGGCCGGATTGTGCCTAACCCTTGAGGAGCAGGCTGAGGAGGAGCCGCCATGGCGTGTGCCGCTTCCCGCGCCGCGTCATCTTCGCGTGTCTCCCAGATAGAAACCATCGGGAATATGCTGGCGAACAGCGAATAGATAAGCAGGAATACAGCCGTGGCAGCAGCAGTGATGGACCATTCCACCCAGGTGGGACGATAGTGAAGCCAATCATATGGGAGCTTTGGATTCGGCAAATATGGAGTGGCAAGCGTGGGGATGATAATGAGATAGCGCTTGGCCCAAGCCCCAACGACAATCAAGAAAGATGCCACCGCGAGTACGGAGGGGGTGAACCTCCGCAAGGGTTTCAGGGCAAGGACAGCTGTCATCAAGATGAACGGGACAATGATGACCATGCTCTGGACTGTCCAGAACAACGTAGAGAAACTACCGAAGAACAGCCCGTGCACCAAGAGCTTCTCCGGCCCCTGGACCTTGTATCCCGTGGTCAAGTATTCGTTGATGTTAAAGTAAAGATATATCAAGCAGAATGCGAGCAGCAGCAATCCCAGATTCCGGAAGTGGATGGGCTCGAGATAGTCTTCCAGGTGAAACACCCGCCAAAGGATGTACATCGAAAGCACGACGCCCGCCGCCCCGGAATAGATTGCGCCCACGACAAAGTAGGGGCCATAGATGCTACTATTCCAGCCGGGCCGCAGCGTCATTGCGAAGATCCATGAAACAACGGTATGCACCGAAATCGCCAGCGGGATGATGAAAATCGCCAATACCGAAATGCATTTTTCCAGCAGGTGCTGTTCCTCAACGCTGCCCGTCCATCCGAGCGAAAGTGCGCGGTAAAATCTCCGGCGCCGCTGTCCGAACTCCTCCCGCTGCGCCAGGAAAGCGAGATCCGGAATCATGGGAACGTAGAGATAAATAATGCAGCCGGTCAGATACGTGCTCACCCCGAGAACGTCCCAGAAGATCGGGGATTGGATGCGTCCGTGGTAGAATAAATAAAACATCCTGTCCGGACGGCCCATATCGATGATCACCATGGGCCCGCCGATGCACAAGGCGAACACCGTGATACCTTCGGCCAACCGGGTGATCGGACGCCGCCACCCCGCATTGGTGACCCGAAGAACGGCTGAGATCAGCGTTCCGGCGTGACTAATCCCGATGAAGAAGACAAAGTCCGTGATGTACATGCCCCAGGAATTTTGGTCGCGCATTCCGGTGACGATCAGTCCAGTGCGAATCTGATGGATGTAGGCGTAGAGCCCCCAAAGTGCGACGCAGGATAAGGCCCCGATCCACAGATAGAATGCCAACGACGTCTCGGTGACGGAACGCAGCAAGTTGGCTTCTCGTTTCGAAATCACAACTTCTTCTCCGCAGCCTCTTTTTCTTTAAGTTCATTCGGCCCGGGATACTTGCGATTGGCGGAAGGTAGGTAGTAAACACGAGGGCTCGTGCCCAGTTCCTCAAGCAGCCGGAAGCTTGCGCCCCGTTCGGTGACCTTGGAGAACTGGATGGTTTCCCCCTTGCTGTTTGTGACTGCGTCCTCATATTCGTTGCCAAAATAAATGGCGCCCATGGTGCACTTCGCGGCGCAGGCCGGCAGTTTTCCCGCGCGCAACAGGTGCGGGCAGAAGATGCACTTCTCGACCACACCTTTGCGATGGGGATAGTTATAATCCGTCGAGTATGGTACCGAAAGCTCTTCCCGCGTGTGGGGCGGTTCGGCCCAGTTGAAGGAACGCGCTGAGTAGGGACACTGGGCCATGCAGTTCCGGCAACCGATACAGCGATCCTGATCCATTATGACAATTCCGTCGGTGCGTTTGAAGGTGGCTCCCACCGGGCATCCACGCACGCAAGGAGGGTTGTCGCACTGCATGCAGGGCCGAGCCAGGAAATAGGGCCCGGCAGCCGGGTTGTCCTCCACCTCATAGACCCTGATCCATTCCTGCATCGGGGGTGCAAAATGCATGGCAATGCAAGCTCTCGTGCAGTCCTCGCAGCCGTCGCATTTTGTCAGGTCGATTACCATCACCCACTTCTGATTGGTGGGCGCGACCGAGCGGGCCGGCAACTCGTGGTGAAAAATCTGCGCTGCAGTTTCTTTGGCAGCAGCTAAGGAAGCAACTAAGGCGCCTCCGGTTCCCTGCATGAAACCTCGGCGTGATATCGACATACAGCCTCCTCACCCTGTGACGACTATTTTCATTGGACGATCATTTTCATATTCATGTCATCGTCACAGGGTGATATCGACACATAGTCTCCTCACCCTGTGACGATCATTTTCATTGGACGATCATTTTCGTATTCATGTCATCGTGGCCTTTGCCACATTTATCCATACATTCGATCTTGTATTCGCCCGGCTTGCTAGGCGCGACCAGGACAAATTCATTCATCCCTTCCTTCAGGCATACGTCCCAACCCTGATCCTTCAGTTCCTTGATGGTGAAGGTGTGAACGCAGCCGGGGTACTTCGGGTCCGACTCGGTTCCTTTATGCCCGGTGATGTTAAACTTAATTACCTCCTTCGCTTTCACCGTGATGACGGGCACCTTCTGCCCGGGAACCTTGTACTTGTTATCATGGTCGGCGGTGAGCTGGATCACGCGAGGCCCCTGTGCGAATGTATATAGCGCCGGAACGATCATCGCGACCAGCAAGAGCAGCGAAATCCAAGGAATGAGCCGATGTTGCCTCCTGAGCCGCGCGAGCGAAACGATTTTTGTTGTGCATCTTTCGGTTTGAGTTTTCTTGGTTTCCACCACCGCATTCCTCCCTGTGTAATTTAGTTAATTCGCACCATGCCAACATATCCATTCATTAGGCAATCTGGCGCTGCGGCCAATGTCACAATCCTTTGTGATGGACATCACACACGCCTAACGGCATTATAAGTTAAAGGACTTATAATTTTCAAGTTAAGCGCTTACAGGTAGCGTCCTAATTTGGTGGCCGCGACCGAGCGGGCCGGCAACTTCTGGTGAAAAACCTGCGCCGCAGTTTCTTTGCTAGTAGTCTGCGACTTTGGCCCATCACTAAGTTTTGTGTGCCAACGTGGCGGTAAATCTCGACCTCACGTGGGCAAATATGTTATCTGGGCCTTGCCCCGGCTGGCTGGTAACATACAAGCATACGACTGACTCCTCCGCTTGCAATCCTCCATCTTGTTTTCAGCACAACCCTCTTCCGGGAGGCCCCTAAAAAGGCGCCTTCAGGTACCGGATTTGAAAAATCTGTTGATGATGTCAATCGGCAGTGGGAACACGATGGTCGTGTTTTTCTCGATGCCGATTTCGGTCAAGGTCTGCAGGTAGCGGAGCTGTATCGCGGCGGGTTGCGTTTGGAGCACTTTTGCGGCCTCGGCCAACTTCTCCGATGCCTGGGCTTCGCCGTCTGCGTGGATGATCTTGGCGCGCCGCTCTCGCTCGGCCTCCGCCTGGCGCGCGATGGCGCGCTGCATCTGTTCCGGAATATCGACCTGCTTGACTTCGACCTTCGTTACCTTAATACCCCAAGGTTCGGTATCCTGATCAAGAATGATTTGTAGCTTGCTGTTAACCTTCTCGCGCTCGGCAAGAATCTGATCGAGCTCGAACTGTCCCACGATGCTGCGCAGCGTGGTCTGCGCCTTCTGCGACGTCGCGTAGAGATAGTTCTGCACCTGCGAAAGCGCAAGATTCGCATCGACCACGCGGAAATACGCGACCGCGTTTACCTTCACCGAGACGTTGTCGCGCGTGATGATGTCTTGCGAAGGCACGTCGAGCGTCTCGATCCGCAGCGGGATCCGATACAGCGTCTCGATGGGCCAGAATACGACGCGCAGACCGGCCCCTTTGGCATCCGGCTGCATGCGCCCGAGGCGCAGCACCACGCCGCGCTCCCATTCCTTGATGACGTAAAGCGAATTCCAGAACCAGATCACGACGATCAACACCGCGATCAGTAGTCCGTAAAACGAAATATCCATTTCTCCTCCTCAGAAGCGCGACGGTCTGAACCGGCCCATCGCAGCACTTGCACTTTACCCGCAACAACCTCTCACTTGCCAGCTACGTGGTGTCCGGCCGGCACAACATGCACGGTCAATCCCTCAATGCGAGTCACACGCACATGAGCGCCTGCAGGAATCGCCTCGTGGGCTACGGCACGCCACAGTTCGCCATGCAGCCAGACCATTCCCTGGAAGATTTCGCTGCCCGCCAACTGTACCAAGGGGGCGGTGACCTCGGCTGCGGCGCCAACGAGTTGTTCGCGGCCGGTCGAGAATTTCCACGAGCGCGAGCGCAGCACCAACCGCATCAGCAAAATCGTGATCAGTGCAAACGGCAGCGTTACGCCCGCGGCCACGCCCAGGCTTACTCCCGCGTGGGTCAGAGGCGACCGCACCAGCATCAGCGCGCCCAGGAACATCGCCACAATCCCGCCGACCGCCAGTACGCCGTGGCTGGTGTACTTCGCCTCCAGGATGAACAGCCCCAGCGCCAGCAGGATCAGCACGATGCCCGCAGGCTCCACCGGAAGAATATGCATCGCGAACAGCGCCAACACCAGCGAAATTCCGCCAATCACTCCCGGCGCGATCATCCCGGGATGCGTAAACTCCGTATAGAGACCCAGCACACCCACGATCAGCAGAATGAAAAATGCATCCGGTTGCACGATCCGCGAAAGAAATTGCTGGCGAAACGTCATTTGCAGCGGTATTCGCTCGGGATTATGAAGCGCAAGCTGGACGGTCGAACCGTCGAATCTCTTGATCGTGCGGCCATCCAGATGCGACAGCAAATCTTCAGGTGAATTCGCGGTCAGATCCACCAGCTTGCCGTCGAACGCCTCCGCCTCGGTCCATGCCTTGCCTTCGGTGACGCCCAATTCCGCCAGATCCACATTGCGGCCGCGTCTTGCGGAATAGCTGCGCAAAAATGCGGTCGCGTCGTTCAGGATCTTCTTCTTCAGCGTGTCATCCACCTGGAGCGGGACTCCGCCAATGGCCAGCAGCGGCGACGCCGCCCCCGTGTGCGTTCCGGGCGCCATCGCCGCGACATCTGCGGAAAGTAAAATAAAAAATCCCGCAGAGGCGGCGCGAGCGCCAACGGGAGATACATAGATGACCACCGGCACCGGCGAATCGAGGATGTGTTGGATGATCTCCTCCATGGAGGTCGACAGGCCCCCCGGGGTGTCTATCGTGATCAGGACGAGGCTGGCATGGCGCCGTGCGGCTTCGTCGATTCCGCCGTCAATATATTCGGCCATGATGGGCTCAATTTCATCGCCGATGCGCAACTCGATGACTTGCGCCACGCCGGCCGAGGGGACGGGAAACAGCGCTGGGGCTTGCCCTTGCGCGCGTAACGTCAGCGCCGCCGCCAGAATTCCCGCAAACGCAAGTGCCGCAAGCCAGACACAGGCGCGCTGTAGAGGGCAAGGGGCTGCACGGACCATGCGGTTGCGCCTCATCGATGCTCTCCGTTGTTTTTACGCTTCTGTGAACCCACCCCGTTCGAAGGGTGTGCGGCAGGCGCATCGTCTGCGGGACGCAGCAGCGCGCGATCAAACTTCATCGAGACGCGCGCTAGGCGCGCAAGCGCAGCGGGATCCTGCGGCGCGGGCGAAGCGGCATGGCCGCCGTTTTCGGCTGATTCAGCACGAACGGCAGCGGCATCGGAACTGCGCCCGAGCGATTCGAGCGTCGAAATCAAGAGGGTTCGCGCGCCCTTATCGTCTGGATCGAGTTTGCTGGCGTGTTCGAACGCCGCGACAGCCCCGGCAAGCTGTCTTGCAGCCAGCTTCGCGATGCCGAGGTTTACCCAGTAATCTGGTTCCTTCTCGTCAAGCGCCGCGGCGCGTTCAAATTCCGTGGCTGCCTCGCTCCATTTCCCCAGGCGCAGGCGCGCGACCCCCAGGTTGTTGCGGACTTCGGACAATTCCGGGAGCCAGTTTCCCCGGTCCACGCTGCGGGTGCGTTCGATCAGGCCGGAGAATGCCGCTTCGGCGCGCGCCGCGTCATTGCGAAGCAGGTGGCACACGCCGGTGTTGAAGCTGGCCTCGGGGCCGTCCGGGCGATTGGGTGGCACGCGCGAAAACCATGGCAGAGCCGATTCGCAGTCGCGCCGCGCAAAATAGACCTGGCCAAGTTCGAAGGGAGGACGGTCCCAGTCAGGCTCCACACGCGCCGCCTCACGCAAGGCGCGGATGTGTGATTCGTCGTCCGGCGCGAGGATCCCGCGAACAAAATTCTCAAGCGCATCGACACGCAGCGACGGGGGCGGGTCTGCAAAACTCGATTCGTCCGTATTCGCTCCCTGTGGGGAACAATTTTTTGGCTCAAGCGCACACAAGATCTGCCACGACAGACGCGCATGCGCGCGAAGCAGATCCTCGGACGAACTCGTTTGCGTGTAGGCCGGGGAGAGCCATGGCGGACTGATGCGCAGCACGCGCGCTTCGAGCGTCACAGCCTTCCCGTCGGAGACAAACCGGCCAAAGACGACTTCATCGGCATCGGCCTCGGCTGCGATCTTCATCATCGTCGCGTGAGAAAAACGGGCGGAATCCGGCAAACCGATCTTCTCAAGAGCCGCCAGGCGCTCCTGGCGTGAAAGCACGCTTAGCCCGCGGTCCTGAAGGCGCTCGACGGTCAACTCGGCCAAACCTTCGCCGAGCCAGTCCAGACTGGCCATACGGCCGTCATTTTCGAATGGAAATACGAGAAGCATTCCGGGATGGGTTTCCGGCGGCGTGGCGCGAGAAGCACCTTCGGACTGCCGGAACATCGCCGGCCGCACAGCAGCGGTCGCACAAAACGCCGCGCAAGCGGCCAAGAGGCCAATCCGGAAAAATCGCGGGGGCATCGTGAACATATTGTAGCAGAGGACGCGCAACGAGTACGCACGCTGACGAACTGCTGCCAGCAACCTGCTAAGTGCCCCGCTGAGTCGTAGCCGCCTTTGAATCTGCAGGCGTCAGCAGCAAGAGAACGCTTTGCACAGCCGGATCGTTGAGGACTTTCTTGAACGCCGGATCGGTCTTGACCTTCGCGACATCCTTATAGCCCTCGTCGAGGGACTTGCGCAGATAGCCGGCGCAGTGTTCGGCGTCTCCCAATTGAGCGTACTCCCGCGCCATCATGAAAAAAAACATGCCGTGGTTTTCCACGGAACGATCTTGCATCAACGTACCGGCCCGCTCACTGTGATCGAAAGCGTGCGGATCGAGTTGAAGCGCCTTGCGAAATTCGGCGGCTGCCTCGGGATATTTCCTGGTCCTGTAATACGCATAGCCGAGGTTCGCATGCGTCCCGGGCTCAACGGGGGCAATCGCTATTGCTCTCTGATACTCCCGGATGGCGCGGCGATAGTTTTTTTGCTGATAGCACACCATGCCGAGATTGTTCACGGGACTGGGATTCTTCTTGTCTGCTTTGGCGGAACGCCCGAAGTATTTCTTTGCTTGATTGAAGTTGGCCATATTCAGGTAAGCGATGCCGATCATGTTCAAGACAACTGCATTCTTGGGCTCGGTTTTCAAAATTTCCTCATAGGCATGGATCCCGGCCTCATACCGCTTCTCCGCCATCAAGATGTTTGCGCGCTCCACTGCCACGTCTTTCGAACTGCGCGCGGGGCGAACATCAGGGCTGGACTGCGCTTGAGACGACGGTGCAGGAGAATGCGCAGCAGGCTGCTGCGCATTCAAACTTAGTGCAACCGCGAAGATAAGCAGAAAAAAGGCGGCCAATGCCAGGAATTTCAGTTTCATGGCAAACCCCCTCGGACGACGCCGCGTCACTGCTGGGGATCTTGCGTGCCCTAGTTCGTCTTGTCGGCGTCCTTCTTACCTCCGCCAAAGATACCAAAAATACGCTTGAACAGGCTTTTTTTGTTCTTGTCTTCGGGCGGCGACTGGCTCTCCACTGATGCCGCAGTTGGAGCTTGCGCGGCATGTTTCTTTGCTGCGGGTGCGGTGTCCGAACCTGCAGGCACAGCAGACGGTAGCGCAGGCTCGGGCGCCTTTGATTTATCACCGCCGAAAATTCGCGAGAGCCACGAAGCCGGTGGCGCATCGCTCGCCATGCGTCCGCCGTGCACGGAGCAGAATTCCGTAGGTTCCGTGCCGTGAATGTAGACCTCCTCGCGTGTGACCGGGCACGCGGGTGTGGCCAGTTGCAGGGTGTCGGGATCGACGGTGACTCGTATGACGCCTTCCGGCATTGAAAATGGCCGAACGTCACGGTAAGCGGGCAGTGTAATCGCGCGCTTCATGAATTCCGCCCAGATGGGTGCGGGAGCACTCCCGCCGGAAAGCCCGAGGTCACGATTGTCGTCGAATCCCACCCAGACGATTGCCAGCAGGTTCGAGGTGTAGCCGGCGAACCAGCCGTCGCGGGAAGTGCCCGTCTTGCCCGCCGCCGGTGCGGTGAACCCGCGGGCGCGCACGGTCGCGCCGGTGCCATGGTCGATTACATCCTCGAGCATGCTCGTCACCAGGTAAGTGACGCGCGGGTCCAGCGCCCGCCGCGTGCGGGCCACGTTATGTTCGAGCGGTTCGCCGCTGGAATTAACCACACTACGGATGAATATCGGCTCCGCGCGCACGCCTTCATTGGCAAAAATCGTGTATCCACCGGCGACTTCGAGCGGCGTCATTTCATAGGCGCCGAGCGCCACTGACGGCGTCGGCTGGATCGAGGGATCGAGCCCGAATTGGCGCGCCATGTCCGTGATGCGTGTGTAACCAACCAACTCGGCCACTTTCACCGTGGCGACGTTGAGCGAATACGTCAGTGCCTCGCGCAGCGTGACCTTGCCCCGGAATTTTTCGCCATAATTATTCGGCGTGTACTCCTTACCGTCGAAATCAAATGTCGTCGGCTCGTCCATGATCGTCGTCGCCGGAGTCACAATGGGCTGCACGCCGTCCACCGCACCTTCAAACGCCGCGGCATACACAAACGGCTTGAAGGCGGAGCCCGGCTGCCGCCGCGCGAGGACGTGGTTGAGCTGGCTCTGGCCGTAATCGCGCCCGCCGACCAAAGCCTTGATCTCTCCCGTGTGCGGATCGAGCACGACAATCGCTGCCTGGGCCTGGGGAACCGGCTGGCCTTCCTTGCGCCATCGCGCATAACGCCGCGCAAGCTGGGCATCCACATTCTTGATCCCGATATCCATAGCCTCCGAGGCGGCCCGCTGCAGATCCGGATCGAGGGTGGTATAAATGCGGAAACTCTGAGAGAGCAGGTTCGCTTCGGAAAAACGGTCGAGCAGGTGCTCCTTCACCATGTCCACAAAGTACGGCGCCGTGCTTCCTTCGAGCGCGCCTCCCACGATGTGCAGCGGGATTTTGCGGGCATCTTGCGACTGTCCAGGCGAAATCACTTTGTTTTCGACCATCGCCGTCAGAGCACGATCGCGCGCCTCGACGGCTCGCTCGGGACGCCGCTCCGCGGTGGAATAGCGGTTCGGGGCGTGGATGATCCCGGCCAGGAAAGCCGCCTCAGGCAGGCTCACTTCACGGACATCTTTGTTGAAATAGGCCAAAGACGCTTCGCCGAAACCGTGAATGGCGAAGCTCCCGCGATTTCCGAGATAAATTTCATTGGCATAGAGTTCGAAAATCTGCGCCTTCGTGAATCGGCGCTCGAGCTCGAGGGCCACCATGGTCTCCGCGACCTTGCGCCGCCAGGTGCGTTCGCTGGAGAAGAAAAAACTGCGCGCCACTTGCATCGAGATCGTGCTGGCGCCCTGAGAACGCGCCCCGTGACGCAGGTCCGCCCACGCGGCGCCCAGAATTCGCACGGGATCAAAGCCGGGATGCTCGAAGAAACGCTTGTCCTCAACCGAAAGCACGGCATCGCGCAGCACCTTCGGAATATCCTCGAAATGCATGGCCCGGCGTTTCTCGCGCGAGTTATCGAACAGACTGGTCAGCAGCTCGGGTTCGACCTCGACGGAATCCAGAGCCGCGCCTGTGTCCAGCAAGCGGATCTTCTGCACCTCATTGCCGCTGAAAGTAACAATGAGCCTGTTCTTGCCTCCAAAATAGGATTCACTCGATGGGCGAATTTCGACTTCGTTGCCATGTAGAATGTAGCGCCCGGGCGTGCCAGGCACATCCAGTTCATTGTAGCCGGCACGCTGTAAGTGGTTTGCCAGTTCCCCGGCGGTGAGTGTCTGCCCGGTCGAGATCCGCATGGGCGCGGCGTAGATTCGCGCCGTTGTCTGCTGGATGTGCCCCGAAAGCCGCAGGTCAATCATCCGGCCATAGGAAATCCAGTAATACGTTGCAATGCCGGTGACGGTTAGCAGAAGAAAAAGCGCGGCCCCCAGCAAAACCAGGCCAAAGCGGGATGCCCAGAAACCCTGGCTGATCCGAATACGCAAAATGATTCTCCGTTCCGCCGCGAGAAAACTCTGGATTGCCCAATACGTATAAGATGCGCCGCCGGAACAAGTGTACACGGCTCGGCGTCAGATTTCGCAGCCCTCATCGGGGTGGGGACAACCATCGCCAGCGGGTGGGCGATTCACGGAACGACCGGGGCCAGGGTCCTTTGCGGGCGATTTGTCCCACTCGGTCTCGCTCGCGCTAGAAAAGCGCGGTGTTACTGACAGAGGGGTGGAAATTCAATGTCCACTGATAAACACCTAGGTCTAACGTTACGGAATAATCCGCACTGATTTTAACATCTCCATTCACTGCTTCAACTTTGATGTCCTCGGCGCCGATGGGTACATCGTCCTTTTGCGCTTCCTTCAGAACCGCCGCCCGGATTTGTTCCGGAGTCTGCCGGTTTATCGTGGCAAACCGCGCAAGCGTTTGAATGCCATCCTGAAACTCGTACTCGTTGATCAAAACCGGAATCACCTTAACGGACACATAGACAAAAGCAGCTAACAGCAGCGTCCAGAAAATTGCTTTGAGTCTCCCAGCGCCCTTCTCCGCGTCGCGCTTCGGCCAGCCCGCCATGGTGGAAAGCCGGCAAGACCTGCTCCAGCGAGTCACGGGAGTGGGCGCAACGTTCTCAGTCGAGATTGCGCTCGGGGATTGTTTCATGACTGCGATGCTAGCATTCACCATGGAAGGTGTCGAGTGAGAGTCCGCTATGGGTTGCCCCCCAGTTACTTTCCATAAACCATTGGTACAACGAGTCTTACAAAGAATATGAGCGGCAATAAACCGGTTCAACCTCTCGTCGAGGCATCTCAGCAGATTTGCAGGAGGAGCCCTAGTAGGCCTTCCCGAAAATGGCAAGTTCTTTCGCCGTCTGGCTGCAGAAGATGCACGCCCCCGTGCCGCCGGGCTGTTTGAGGGGAATGCAGCGGAGAGTGGCTTTGGTGGCTTCCTTAATCTGCTCTTCACACGCGCCATTGCCGCACCAGAAGGACCGCGCGAAGCCTTTCTCCACCGCTTCCCGGAACTCGTCAAAACTTTTCGGCTCAAACGTGTTCGCTTCACGGAACGCCAGCGCGCGGTCAAACAGCGCCTTCTGAATCTCCGCGAGCAACTGCTGCACGGACCCGGCAATGCCGTCCTGTGAAACGAAGCTCTTCCCTTCCTTGCCCGGCTTGTCGCGGCGCGCCAGCACCACGCTGCCCTTGGCGACGTCCTTCGGTCCGATCTCCATGCGCAGGGGAACGCCACGCATTTCCCAGTCGTTGAATTTGAACCCGGGGCTTTGCCCTTCGCGCTCATCCATTTTGACGCGAATGTCCGCCTTTACTAGCTGTTCGCGGATCTTATTTGCGGTCTCAAAGACCAGCGCCTTCTCCTCGCCGGTTTTGAAAATGGGCACGATGACCGCCTGGTGCGGCGCGAGCCTCGGCGGCAGGATCAATCCTTGATCGTCGCCATGAACCATGATGATGGCGCCGATAAATCGCGTCGAAAGGCCCCATGACGTCGTCCAGCAGTATTGCAGGGCGCCTGCCTGATCGAGATAGCGGATCTCGAACGCCTTCGCAAAATTCTGGCCGAGATTGTGCGATGTGCCGGCTTGCAGCGCCTTGCGATCACCCATCATGGCTTCGATCGAATAGGTTGCATCGGCCCCGGCAAAACGCTCGGATTGGGACTTCTTGCCGGGGATCACGGGAATCGCGGCCTCGTTCATGGCGAAGTCGGTGTAAATGTCGAGCATCTGGCGCGTTTCGGCTTCGGCTTCCTCATAGGTCGCGTGCGCCGTGTGGCCCTCCTGCCAGAAAAATTCGAGTGTGCGAAGGAAAAGCTTCGTGCGCAGCTCCCACCGCACCACGCTGTTCCACTGATTGATCAGGACCGGCAAATCGCGGTAAGACTGAATCCACTTCGCGTAGGCGTGGCCGATGATCGTCTCCGACGTCGGCCGGATGACCAGAGGCTCTTCGAGCTTTTCGCCGCCTCCGTGCGTCACCACGGCCAGTTCCGGCGAAAACCCGGCTACGTGTGACCGCTCCTTGCTGATGAAGCTCTGCGGAATCAACAGCGGAAACGCAGCGTTCACGTGCCCGGTCGCTTTGAATCGCCTGTCGAGCTGCGCCGTAATGTTCTCCCACAACGCCCAGCCATAGGGACGCACGATCATGCAGCCGCGCACCGGTGCGTAGTCCGCCAGCTCGGCTCGCAGCACGAGCTGGTTGTACCATTCCGAGAAATCTTCAGAACGAGTCGGGAGCTTCAAATCCACCATGCGCGCTGGTCCTTTGTGCTGCTGTGATGAGAAGTGGTGAGAATCAAGAAAAAGAAGCGTATCCGACGCTGCCGGAGGTGTCAACCGACGGCCGAAATCGAAAATGGATCAGTTAATGGGATGGTTCAGCGCAGAAACTCTAGAAGAATAGAGTGTGCGGGGCAAGGAGGCATTCCATTATCTGGTCTATGACCAATGTCCAGTGGTCTATGCGCCAACGGCTTCATTAAGGTTTACGGAACCGCAGTTTGAATCGTGGTCTGATAGCTCAGAACTTCCAGCCATGTGCCCTTTTGCTTGATCCATACGCGCGTGACGTGGAGCGGCTTGCCGTGAGCGGGCTGCTGGCGCGACACCATAACCATAGTGTCACCGAACTCAAACATGCGCGCGGAAACAAGCGGGAATGGCGGGATTCCGCCTTGCTTTTGCTGATCGAGGCCTGCCATGCGGCTCGCCTTGTCCAGTGGACGATCACTATTGTCCGTGACCGCGAAGAACTCATCGGCGATGTGGGCACTCCAGGCCGCGGAGTCGTGTGCCACCACCGCTCTCTCCACCTGCTGGTACGCCAGGATGACTTCGTGTTCGTGTTCGGTCTTCGGCTTGAAGGGCACGGTCTTGCACGGATTGTCGCAGTCTGGTGTGCCGGGATCGTTTTGAGGGGACGCACCGAGCTGACTGACCTCCTGATAGACCAGCGCACGCCAACCTGCTGGTCGCTTCACCCACACGCGCAGGACATAGATCTTGCCGCGCTCAGCCCTGTGAGTCACGATCTGACTGTTTACGCGTTCTTGCTCGCTGACTTGACTCTCATCGCCGAGTGCGGGCACGGGTAATTTCTCTAGGACTTGGGTTCTGGTCAGGGTACGCCCCTGCGAGTCTGTCCAGGTGAAATCGACATCGAGAAGCTGGCCAACCGCCCCTATGTCCTTTCGAGCAATCGCTTGCACCAAGTCATGGTCGGGCTTGAACGGAAGCCTCGAAATGTCGTTACCAGTCATGATTGGATCTCCTGACTGCGATGCTTGCGCGGTCGCCACATCCACGAAAGTGACAAAGCGGAACAGAGCGACAACAAACATCACACTCGTGAGGATTCGCTTCATCATGATCTCCTTACCAGGGGGGATCAGGAAGGACGCCAGATTCTAAACCGGTGAGGTTTGTCTGACAACTGCGCTCAACCGCGCATAGAGGTCCGATACGGCGTTTATCACAACTCATGGCCGGGGAGCTTCAAATTCGCCATACGCGCCGGTCCTTTGCGCTGCTGTCGTCTAGAGCGGTGAGAATCAAGAAAAAAAAGCGTATCCGACGCCCCCGCGAGTGTCAACCAAATGCCCGGACCGATTGCCCGATCCCGCCGCCCGCGTTCAGTGAGGTTCCATTCCCTTCGCTTTCAGGATTGGCACTGCCGCAGGTCCGGCGATGAACTTGATCAGTGCTTTTGCTGCGTCAGCATTATGTGAATTTGTTGCGACGCCGGCAGAGAAACTTATATAGCTCTGCAAGTCCGCGGGGACCGGGCCGGCGAGTTCCACACCCTTAAAAAACTTGATCTCAGGAATCAGCGTCATGACGAGTTCCGCCTTGCCATCGGCAACGTTCATTTGAGGGCGTCCCGGCTCCGCATTAAGCATGAGTTTGGACTTGACGTTTTCGGCGATCCCCAAATGCTCAAAAATCTCGCGGATGTGCGGCGCACTCGCACCACTCGGATTGAAGCTGATGGATTTTGCGCTCAGTAGGGCTCGTTTCAGCGCTTCAGGTGTGCTGACATCGGGCTTGGGAGCCCCGGCGCGAACACCGACGCCTATTCCGGTGCGGGCGATGTCGGCGCGTGTGCCCGCCGCAATTTTTCCTTGCCCGATCAAATCATCAATGACATCAGACGAGAGAATCGCGACATCGAACGGCTCGCCGGATTGGATCTTCTCTTCTAACGTCACCGAGGAACTAAACTGCATCTTGAGCCGACGTCCGATTGAGTGCTCGATCTGCGGTGCGAGTTCCTCCATGGACGGCTTTATGCCGTTAGAGACGACACCGAGGAGTTCGCTGTCCTGCGCCGGAGTTTTCTGGACAAACAGGAAAATAAATCCGGCAGTCACTACCAGCGTGATCGCCGCGATTGTACCTATTCTCGTTGCTTTCACTTTCACGATTTCCTCCCCCAACCAGCTTTCTCGTTTATTCCAGGGCGCTCCAAGCGGAGCCCGCACCCGTGCGACTGTTTCGCAGATCATCTGAGAACGATAGGGTAAAAGCAAGCACTGTCTTTGCAAGTGAAACGGCCAAGACCAGGCCCGGAAAAACAGGCACGTCGGAGACTAACTCACTGCCAATGCGAAGATTCGTATGGTTTCGCGCAGAGATCGGGGTTGAAGTCGGGAATTCCGGCTGAGAAAACAGGTTCCAAAGAACAACGTGTTTTGCGGAAGGAAGGAGGATCCTCCCAAACGATTTTAAAATTTACCCTTAAGTGACCCCCTCCACGATTCGCACATCCCGCTCCACCGTGCCCTTAACTAGGCGCGCGGCGGCCTGGTACCTGGCGCTTTCGTAGCAGGCGACGGCTTTCTCTACACTGTCGAATTCGATGACCACCACTCGCTGGTTCATCCCCGCTTCGTAAGTCTTGGCAGTCCCGCCACGAGCTAGAAAACGGCCGCCCGCCGCTTGTATTGCCGGCCCTGCCAGCTTGGCGTATTCGGCAAGCGCTGCGGGGTCAGAGATCGATCGATAAAAAGTGATCGTATATGCCTTGGGCATGAATCCTCTCCACAGTCCAGATTTGTCTTGCAATTTTGTGACGGTCGGTACTGTATCGCAGTTTGGCCGCCGCATTCAAGCGGGCGTGGGTTTAGCGTCAACACGTATTCGGGATAGTGAAGAATTCGTGTTCTTGCTTTTGTATGCCCAATGCAGCTATATATGTCGCCGCCACGGCCGAGCATCCGGGCGTCCTTTTGTATAGCGTGCCTAAATCTCGAACTTGAAGGGAGCGGGAAGTTGATGTTCGAGCAAACTCTCAATCCAGCGGGAAATTTGTGGCTTACGGTATTTATTGCTCTAGTCCCGCTGATCGTCTTGCTCTTCATGCTCGCTGTCCTGCGGATGACTGCTTGGCTCGCTACCATAATCGTAGGGTTCATCACTGTCCCCCTCGGTGTCCTGGTATGGCACGCGCCTCTCGGCGAAACGCTGAAATCCTACCTCTACGGTGGTCTCACCGGCGCCTGGGCGATTGACTGGATCACTTTCTGGGGTCTGATCATTTTCAACACCCTAGTATTAACCGGTGTGTTTGAACGATTCAAGAATTGGATGGTTCACCACGCCACCACCGACATCCGGATCCAAACCATTATGCTGGCATGGGCTTTCGGCGCCCTCTTGGAAGGATTGGTGGGGTTTGGTTATCCGTGGGCGGTGGTGGTGCCGATTCTGGTCGGTTTGGGAATCGCGGACCTGGATGCGATTCGCGTTGCCGCCTTAGCGAACAATGCGCCCGTCTCCTACGGCGCGCTGGGAGCCCCTATTCTGGGCCTGGCGGCTGTGACTGGTCTCCCTTTGCTGGCGCTTTCCGCTTCCATTGGTAATATCGTTGCCATTCTTGCGATCTTGCCGCCCTGGGTTCTGATCTATCTGGTGAGCGGCTGGGAAGGAATGATAGAAGCCTGGCCGCTGGCGATTATGGGGTCTGTTTCCTATATCGCCGGCCAATGGCCGGTGGCTCACTTCTTGGGTCCTTATCTGCCCGACCTGAGCGGCGCCTTGGTTTCTTTCTGGGTTCTTTTCTTGTTTGTGAAGATCTGGCGCCCGAAAACGATTCGCGGGTTTGGCGGCGCCGTGCTGGCGTCCGGGAAAACGTCGCGGGCGTTAAGTTCATCAGAGCTAAATTCGCCGAGGGAGGCGTTGTTCGTGTGGCTTCCCTTCATCGTCCTCATCGCCGTGGTAATCTCTTGGACCGGCCCGTGGTCCCATCTGCCGCTCATTAGCTGGTTCAGACTGTCGGTAGCAGCCACCTCTTCGGTCACACAGAAGCCAGTCCTGTCCATTTTCAACTTTACCCCATTTGGCGGGGGTACCTCTACTTTGGCCTCCTGGCTCGTGATCCTGGCCATCCTGCACCCGAGCGTGCAGATCATCAAGCAGGTCTTTTCCAAGACATTCAAGCAAATGTGGGGCGCGTTACTGGTTGGTTTTTTTATTTTTGCCCTCGCTTATATTTTCGTGTTTACGGGAATGGCCAATTCACTGGCCTATGGTTTCTCCAAGATCGGAGTGTTTTTCGTGGTCTTGGCGCCCATTCTTGGGTGGATCGGCGTTGCGCTTTCCGGCAGCAACACTGCGGCCAATGCCATGTTCGGACCTGTGCAGGCCGTAACCGGCAGGCTTTTGAATCTGCCGGTCCTGCTGTTGCCCTCCTTCAACTCCGTGGGAGCGGAAGTGGGAAAACCAATCGCACCGCAGACAGCGAGCGTGGGCGTCTCGACCAGCAAGCTGGTGCGCAGCGAGGGCCGGGTGATTCGGCACAACATGGGCTGGACCCTGATAGTGCTTGCCTACCTCATCGTAATCATGATTGTCTTCTACTTTTTCTTCCCGAATTGGATGTCGCTTTGAGCCGCTGGGACGATTGAGAGGATCTAGATGACCGTGACGAAGCCGGCTTCCCGATAACTCGTCACCTCCCCAAGATTGGAATTCCCCGGCGGATTCCGATAGAATCGCAGCGGATACTTCGTTGGCAGATTCCTCATCCAAACCGCGCATTGCGCTGGGCGCTGACCACGCCGGGTTCCGCGTAAAGGAAACGATCAAGAAATATCTCGAAGGCGCGGGTTACGGCGTCGATGACGTGGGCACTCACTCTGAGGAATCGGTGGACTATCCCGATTTCGCGCGCGCTGTGGCGGAACGAGTTGCCTCCGGGAAAGATCCGCTGGGGATCGTGATGTGCGGCACGGGAATCGGCGTTGCCATCGCGGCCAACAAGGTCGAAGGCGTCTATGCGGCGCTGGCGCACGATTCGCTCACGGCGCGCCGCGCACGGGAGCACAACGACGCCAACGTGCTGGCGCTGGGTGGGAAAGTGGTGGGCGACGACGAAGCGATTGCCATCGTGCAGGAATTCCTGAGCGCGCAATTTTCCGGCGGACGGCACCAGCGCCGCATCGACAAAATCAAGGAGATGGACCAGACACGCGAACACAAAACATGACCAAAGATACAACGATTTCACATCGCATGAACCGGCCTCTCCAGGAAGTCGATCCGGAGATCGCGGAGGTTCTCCGCGAGGAAGGACGCCGCCAGGGCACCGGCCTGGAATTGATTCCTTCGGAAAACTTCGTTTCCGAGGCCGTGCTCGAGGCGATGGGCTCGGTCCTCACCAACAAGTACGCCGAGGGCTATCCGGGCAAACGATATTACGGCGGCTGCGAATTCGCGGACCGCGCGGAGCAGCTTGCCATCGACCGCGCGAAAGCGCTGTTCGGCGCCGAGCACGTCAACGTGCAATCGCATTCGGGCACGCAGGCGAACGTTTCCGTGTATATGGCGGCGCTGCAGCTGGGCGACACCGTACTCGGCATGAATCTGGCGCACGGCGGGCACCTCACGCACGGGCATCCGCTCAATTTTTCCGGCAAGATGTACAAGTTCATTCCCTACGGCGTGAGCAAGGACACCGAGACCATCGACTACGACGAACTCGACAGGCTCGCGCGCGAGCACAAACCGAAAATGATCGTCGCGGGTGCGAGCGCCTACTCACGCATCATTGATTTCCCGCGCATGGCCGCAACCGCGCGGGCAGTGGGCGCGCTCTTCTTCGTGGATATGGCGCACATCGCGGGGCTCGTGGCCGCGGGGGTGCACCCGAGCCCTGTGCCGCACGCCGATTTTGTTTCCACGACGACGCATAAAACGCTGCGCGGGCCGCGCGGCGGGCTGGTGCTCTGCAGACAGCAGTACGCGAAGGAGCTTGACCGCATCACCTTTCCCGGCACGCAGGGTGGACCGCTGATGCACACCATCGCGGCCAAGGCCGTTTGCCTCAAGGAAGCAGCCGATCCGGGGTTCCGGGAATATGCGCAACAGATCGTTGCGAACGCGCGCAAACTAGCCGCCGAAATTGCCAAAGCCGGGTTCCGGATCGTTACCGGCGGCACGGACAACCACCTCTTCCTGATCGACCTGTATTCGCGCGGAATCACCGGCAAGGATGCGCAGCCGGCGCTGGACCGCGCAGGCATTACCGTCAACAAGAATTCGATCCCGTTTGATCCCACGCCACCGATGACGGCGGGTGGAATCCGCCTGGGCACGCCTGCCGTCACAACTCGCGGGATGCGCGAACCCGAGATGGAACGCATCGCCACGTGGATCGCCGAAGTACTCTCCCATCTGGGTGACGCTGAACGGGAGCGCCGCATCCGCGCCGAGGTTACGGAGTTCGCGACGCAATTCCCCCTCTATACTCGCCGCTGGGATATCGCACCGTCTCTCGCCGGTAGCCGCGGCGGGACAGGCTGAACGCGGCGCCGATGCGTGTTGCAATTGATATCCGGCGCGCCGGCAATTTCGGGTACGGCACCTATGTTCGCAATATCGTAAACCAGTTCGCACGGACCGACAGCGGGACGGAATACCTGCTGATCGGACAGCAGCACCACCTCCAGCAATTCGATCCGCTTCCCGATAATTTCAAACTGCTCGAGTGCACGGCCGAGCCCGGCTCGTTCCACACGCACATGTACCTGCCGTTTCTGTTGCGCCAGCACGACGTGGATATTCTTCACGTGCCGTGGCTTTATGCGCCGGCCATTGTGCTCTCGCGGCTGGTCATCACCGTGCACGATTTGACCGACGTGCTCGCTCCCCTGGTCGGAGACACACCGCTGGTGCAAACGGGGCGAATATTTTTTGCGCGGCGGGCGCTCAACCGCGCGGACCGCATCCTGGCCGTTTCGCATTCGTCCAAGCGCGAGCTCGCGCGCGCGTTTGACGTCCCGGAAGAAAAAATTGAGGTCATTTATAACGCGCTCGATGAACGTTTCCTGCGCGAGCCGATGCCCGCCGATGCCGACCGTATTCTGGAGCGCCACGCCGTCACCGATCCCTTCGTGCTCTACGCGGGCAACATCAAGCCGCAGAAGAACCTGCCACGTTTGATTGAAGCCTTCGCAGTGGCGAAAGCGGACCTGCGTGATCATCCGGAATACTCCCGGCTGAAGTTACTGTTGATCGGCGATTCCGCGGAGGAGCATTCGGATTTGCGCCGCGCCGTCCTGCGCTCGCGACTGGAGGGTGAGGTGCGCTTCCTGGGATTCGTGCCGCACGAGGTGATGCGGGTATTCTACTCCCGCGCGCGGGCGTTCCTATTTCCATCCCTCTACGAAGGCTTTGGACTGCCTCCGCTGGAGGCCATGGCGCACGGCACGCCGGTGCTGACCTCAAGCGTGTCATCGCTGCCGGAGGTGTTCGCGGACGCGGCCTTGCTGGTCAATCCAGAAAACATTTTTGAAATTGCCCGCGGTATTCGGCAGATTCTTACAGAGGACGTGACACGCGAAGCCCTGGTGCGCCGCGGGCACGACTTGGTGCAAAAGTATTCGTGGGAACATTCCGCCGGCCAGGTCCGCGAGGTCTATCGCTCCGTGTTCGCCAGCCCCCCGGCAAGAAAGTAGGAGAGGTACCCTTGCCTGTCCCTCCGGCTTTGCGCACACCGTGCCAAACTCAGTAAAGGCCCGCTGCGAACACCCGCGCAATAAGAATCACTGCGTGACGATTTCGATTTCCAATTCTTCCACGAGGCCATCACGGATGGAGAAGGCGCGGACTGCGCGCGGCGCGCTCGGCTCCGGCGAAATGATGAAGTAAGCTTCGTGCGGGTAGTAGGCTTGCTCAATATCGCGCGGCGACGGCGCATTCTCTCCGGCAGGATGCGAGTGATAAATGCCCATGTGATCGAGACCTTCCGAGCGCATGCGCCGAAATAATTGAAACAATTCTTGCGGGGCGATTTCGTAAGTCGTTGCGCTCGCGAGCGCGTTCTTCGCGGGAAAAATTGCCGTGATGGCATGATCGCGCCCGGCAAGCAGCCCGCAGCATTCGATGCGGGGTTCGTTCCGCGCATGCCGCAGCATTTCTTCAACGATTCCCGCGCACACTCGGATTCCTGGGATCATCTGCGCAAGTGTACATCACTTCATTTTCGATTGAGGCCAACGAAAAGATAGAACAGTACGCGCGCCATTTTGGCGATTGATGAAACTCCAGATGCTGACAACCTTCGCCGCGCCCCGTAGGGAAACGCGGCGAAGGATCGCGTACGAAGGAAGGCCGAGGATAATGCTACGCTTTTTGCGCCGCGCGCCGGAGGAACGTCGGCACGTCGAGGTCATCCGCGGCTGCGGTGTCCTGCTGGTGAATGACTTCGCTGACGGCGGGACGCGGAGTTTCTTGCACAACTTCCTGCGCCTCAACGAGCTGTTCCTCGCGCCCAGCCTTCCACGTCTTCGGCAGATACGCCGGCTTCTGGTGGGCCTGCTTGCGTGCTGCCTCGCGGAATCCTGCGGCGATGACGGTAATCTTTACCTGTTCCTTCATGGCATCGTCCATCACGGCGCCGAAAATGATGTTGGCATTTTCGTGCGCGGCTTTCTGAATGACGGAAGAGGCCTCATGCACTTCATGGAGCGTGAGGCTTGACGATCCGCAGATATTGATGAGGATGCCCTGCGCGCCCTGGATCGAATTGTCCTCGAGCAGCGGGCTGTTGATGGCGCGGTTGGCGGCATCAATGGCGCGATTCGAACCGGACGCGACGGCGGTGCCCATCACGGCGTAGCCCTGCCCCTGCATGATGGTCCTCACGTCGGCGAAGTCGCGATTGATGATCCCAGGGATCGTAATAATGTCGCTGATGCCCTGCACGGCCTGGCGGAGAATGTCGTCGGCGATGCGAAATGCTTCGAAGAAGCTGGTTCCGGCTTCGACCGTCTCCATCAGCCGTTCGTTGGGGATTACGATCACAGTGTCCACGCAGCCGACCAGTTCGGAAAGCGCTTGCTCTGCCTGCAGCATTCGACGCTTGCCTTCGAACGCGAACGGCTTGGTCACGACGGCAACGGTCAGCGCGCCAAGCTCACTCGCCAGCGAAGCGACGACGGGAGCGCCTCCGCTGCCAGTGCCGCCACCGAGGCCAGTGGTGAGAAAAATCATGTCCGAGCCTTCGAGGGCTTCGATGATCTTGTCGGTGTCTTCGAGCGCCGCCTTGCGGCCAACCTCGGGATTTGCGCCCGCCCCCAGCCCCTTAGTGAGTTTCCCGCCGAGTTGCAGTTTGACGGGCGCTTGCGAGAGCTTGAGCGCCTGCAAATCCGTGTTCGCGGCAATGAACTCGACGCCTTCGACCTTGGCTCGGATCATGCGGTTGACGGCATTGCATCCACCGCCGCCGACGCCGATCACCTTGATCTTCGCGCCCTGCTTGTTCTCTTCGCTGAATGAAATTCGAATTCCCGCGTCTTTCGCCGTCATATTCTCCTCCCCCGGAAATAATGATCCTGTCGCGCCGGTTTTTTTCTTTTACCCACCGGCGAACATGCTCTTGATCTTCGCCACAAAGTTCGCGGGCCGCTGGGGCGCCTGGCGCCGGGCGCGCGCGCCGTAAAGCAGCAGACCGACCACCGTGGCGTACTCGGGCTGGGAAAGCTCTTCCGGCATCCCCTCCAGGCCTCGCGGGGTGGCCAGGCGCACAGGCAAATTGAACATGCGCTCGGCCAACTCTGTCAGGCCCTTCAGGTGTGCTCCGCCGCCGGACAGCACCAGACCGGCGGGGATCAGCGCGCTAAAACCGCTGCGCTGCAATTCGTCACGAACAAGCGAGAGCAATTCTTGCGCGCGCGGCTCGACAATCTCATTCAGCATTCGCGCAAAGACCGTGCGGGGAGGGCGATCACCGACGCTGGCGATCTCGATGGCGCGATCCTCGCCGAGCAGATCCTTGAACGCGCATCCCTGCTCGCGCTTTATCTTCTCCGCCTCGGGAATCGGCGTGCGCAGGCCGACGGCCAGGTCATTTGTGAAATGGTCGCCGCCCACCGGGATGGCCGCCGCGTGGCGCAACATGCCATTTCCGAAGACGACGAGCTCTGCCGTGCCGCCGCCGATTTCGAGCAGGCAGCAGCCGAGCTCGCGCTCATCCTGCGTGAGGCAGGCCTCCGCCGAAGCGAGCGGCTCGAGCACGGTGTCGGCCACCTCAATGCCCGCCTGATTGACGGCAATCACTAGATTCTGCATCGCCGAAGCGGAGGAAGTCACCAGATGCACATTGACCTCAAGGCGCTGGCCCACCATTCCCATCGGATCACGAATGTTGTCTTGTGCGTCGAGAAGAAATTCCTGCGGGAGCACGTGCAGCACGACGCGGTCCTCGGGCAGAGTAATATTGCGCGCGGCGTCCACGGCACGCCGAATATCCTCCCGGTCAATGTCCCGCGCGCGGTGCCCCAGCGTGATGCCCCCACGGCTGTTGACGCCACGGATGTGGCCCCCGGCGACGCCGACGACGGCGCGCTCAATGGGCACACGCGCGACGCCTTCGGCTTCCTCGACGGCGCGGCGGATCGAAGTCGCCGTCGCGCCCAGATTGGCAATCAATCCCTTGCGCAGACCTTTCGACTCCGCCGCACCCATGGAGACAAACTTCGCTCCGGAATCGCCTACTTCGCTGATGATGGCGCACGTTTTCGTGCTCCCGATGTCCAGCGCCACCAGGTACTTATCCTTCTTGGTCAACCTGCCGCTCCTTCGTGTTCCCTCCGGCCCGGGCGAGGACACGCCGAGACGGATGTCCAGCAAAATTGTTTTACCGCCGCTTCCGCGCGGCCGGCGCCCGCTGAGGAGCGCTCTGAGATGCGTTGGCCTCCATCGTCTTGCCTTCCGGATTCACCACCACCTGCCGCGCGAACCGCAGATCCACCGAATCCACGCGCCCGGCGCTCGCACGCCACTGGTCGACATTCTCAGCCAGCAGATGATAACGGTTGCTGAAATCGGAGTCGCCAAAGTGTACAAGAATCGGCGAAGAATTGCCCGGGGCCGCCCCCAATCCGGTCAGCGTCGCGCGCACATCGGAACCATCCGAAAGGTCCACTTCACTGACGTGATCGTCGGCGCCGGGGCGCGCAAGCTCAATTTCCTTCATGAACCCCACATACAATTTCATACGCTGTTCGCGCACATCGCGCGGCACGGATTCGTTGATGCCGCTGACGACCGGGAAACGGAATTCGCCCTCCACCGGCCGCTCGAGGATCATACCGCAGTCATCCACCAGAGAAAGCTCATTTGCCGTGCGCAGAAATGCCACGGGCGTGCGTTCGGTGATTTCGACACGGATGCGGTTTGGCAGCACGCGTTGGACGCCGGCTTGCTCCACCCAGGGAAGCGATTCGAGCGCCTTGCGGCGTTCCCCGAGCGAAATGCGAACGACGCTGCGGCCCATGTCCGCCGAAAATTTCTCGACGATTGCGTCGCGCGGCACGAACCGGTTACCCGCAATTTCAATCTGGTCCGCGCGCTCCAGCATGACGCCCGGTGAAAACAGAAAGTAATGGCCGGCTTCGTAGAGCAGCAATCCCCCGGCGAGTGCGGCAATTCCTCCAGCCAGAACACGGCGGTACAGCGGCCAGGTCTTCCTGCCGAATTTGCGCTTGCGGACCTCCACCGGCTTCTGCCGGCGGAGATACTTTGGCTCCTCTTCGGCCAGCGCGTCTGCGGGAAGATAGTCTGGTTCTGCGCTCATGAATCCTTCCACACAATCACTTCTTCTTCCAGTTCAACGCCGTAACGTTCGCGCACGCGCTGGCGCACGTCGGCAATCAGCGCGAGCATGTCGGCAGAAGTGGCATGTCCGGCGTTCACAAAAAAATTGGCGTGGCGGTCGCTGACGCGGGCATCGCCGGCGGCGTGGCCCTTCAGGCCGAGCTCATCGATCATGCGGCCGGCGGACCCGCCCGGTGGATTCTTGAAAATACAGCCCGCGCTTTTCTGGTTGAGCGGCTGGCTGGCACGCCGTTTTTCATTGCAGATGCGAATTCCTTGAAGTATCTCGCGGTACGGTTTAGAGGACAGCTCCAGTCGCACTGCGAGCATAATATCATCGGGGGCAAAAGAAGTGTGCCGGTATTCGAAATTTATTTCAGAGCCGCGCAGGGTTTCAATCCGGCCTGTGGCGGCTCGATAGATCTGAACCTCGCGGACAAACGATCCGATCTGCGTGCCGTACGCCCCTGCATTCATCCGCAGGGCGCCCCCGACGGTGCCGGGGACCCCAATCAGGCCTTCCATCCCGCCGAGGTCATGCTTGGCACAGGTTGTGACCGTGCGGCCGAGATCGGCAGCGCAATCCACGAATGCCAAATTCCCCTCGATGCGGACTTCGGGATCCTGCCGCGCGAGTTGGAGAATAACCCAGGGCAGTTCGCCGTCGGGCAGAAGCACATTGCTGCCGCCGCCGAGGAAGCGGTGCGGCACGCCGGCCTGCTTCAGCAGGCGGATCAGATCAGGCAGCGATTCATGGCGGCGAACCAGCAACAGGTCGGACGTGCCGCCAATCTCGAGAGATGTTTTCTCCGCCAGCGAAACACCCGCCTTGTGCTCGACGCCCAGGGCGGCCAACGCTCCGATCAATTGTGGATCGCTAATGCGCATGATTCAAGGAAACCTTGGCGCCCAGCAGAATCGCAAGTTCACCCGGCGCGCGGCTCACATTGCCCGCGCCAATCGTCAGAATCGCGTCGCCCGGGCGCGCCGCTCGAAGTAATTCTTCGATTCCCTCTTGCATAGAGCTGTGGAACACAACGTTCTTATGCCCGGCGGCGCGAATGGCATCCGCCAGCGCCTGTCCGGTGATCCCCGGAATTGGCGGCTCGCCCGCGGCGTAGATGTCCATCAACACGGCCATGTCGGCCTGATTGAAAGCGCGGCAGAAATCGTCCCAGAGATGTTTCGTCCGCGTGTAGCGATGCGGCTGGAAGAGCACGAGGATGCGGTCGAAATGGCAGCCGCGCGCCGCTTCGAGGGTCGCGCGAATCTCGACCGGATGATGGCCATAATCATCGATCAGCGTGATGTTATTGATGACGCCCTTGACGTCGAAACGGCGGCCCACGCCGGCAAACTCCTCGAGCCCGGCACGAATCAGGTCTGCGGGCGCATTCAGATAGAGCGCTACGGCCGCCGCCGCCGCGGCGTTCCGCACATTGTGAATCCCCGGGGGACCATTCAGATGGAATTTGCCGAGGTCGTCACCGCGATAGGTCAGGCGGAACGTGCTCTCGAGTCCTTGGAGCTCGACTTCGCTGATTACCAGATCGGCCTGACTCGAAGTGCCGTAGGTAATCACCGGGCGCTTCACGTTTGGGATGATGGCCTGAACGTTTGGCTCGTCCAGGCAAAGCACCCCGGCTCCATAGAACGGCACGCGGTTGACGAACTGCGTGAAGATTTCCTGAATTTCCTCCAGGGACATGTAGGTGTCCAGGTGCTCACGATCGATCGTCGTAACCACGGCGACAACCGGAGCGAGCAGCAGAAACGTGCGGTCGCTTTCGTCCGCTTCGACAACCATATATTTCCCGCGGCCGAGGCGCGCGGTCGAGCCGATATGGTTCACGCGGCCGCCCACGACAAACGTTGGATCGAGGCCCGCCGCGGCCAGGACGGAAGCGGTCATTGAGGTCGTGGTCGTCTTGCCGTGTGCGCCGGCGATGGCTATCCCATATTTCAAACGCATCAATTCCGCGAGCATTTCGGCCCGCGGGATGACCGGTATCTTGCGGCGGAGCGCCTCAGCAACTTCGGGATTGTCGCGGCGCACCGCAGAAGAAATGACCACGACGTGCGCGCCGTGAACCTGCTCCGCTTTGTGACCCTCGAAAATTTCGGCGCCCATATTCTGCAGGCGGTCTGTGATCGCGGAAAGCTTCACATCGGATCCGGAAACTGAATAGCCGAGCGTCAGCAGCACTTCGGCGATGCCGCTCATGCCGATCCCGCCGATCCCGACGAGATGAATGCGCTTGAAATTATGAAATGTGACCATCATCGGAGCGCCACCGTTTCGATCAGGTCCACGATATCCTGCACGGCGCGCGGCTTCCCAAGGCGGCGCGCCTTTGCTGCCATTGCCTGAAGCTCAAGGGGCTGGTCGAGCAGCGCAAAGATTTCCTGCATAAGGCGTCCCACGGTAAGCTGGGGCTCCGGGATCAACCGCGCCGCGCCTGCGTGCTGCATTTCCTGGGCGTTGCGCAACTGGTTGCTGTCGGTGGAAGCGCCGAACGGGATGAAGATGGCGGCACGACCGGCCGCCGCGACTTCGGCAACCGTGATCGCGCCCGCGCGGCAGACGATCAGGTCGGCCTGCGCAAATCGCTCCGCCATGTTCCCGATGAAGGGCAGCACCTCCGCATTGATTTCACGCCGCGCATAAGCCGCGCACACCGCATTATAGTCGCGTTCACCGGTTTGGTGAACGATGGAGATGCGATCTTTTTTCGCGGCCAGCAGGTCGGCGGAGTCCGCCAACGTGCGGTTGATCACGAGCGCACCTTGGCTGCCGCCCGTGATCAGGATATGAAATGGCTCGGCGGGCGTGCGCGGCGGCACAGCGAAGAATTCCGGCCGCACGGGAACGCCGGTGAGCGTCGCCTTGTGGCCCCAGAGCTTCGTCGGCGACTCATACGCCGTGGCGATGCGCGTCACCATGCCGGCCAGCACGCGATTGGTGAACCCGGGCTCGGCGTTGGGCTCGAAGACGACGGTCGGCAGGCCGCGCAGGACGGCTGCAAGCATCACCGGCCCAGCGGCATATCCCCCGACGCCCAGGGCGGCGGAAAACTTATGGCGGCGAAGAATCGCGAAAGAATCACACATCGCGGGACCGAGTTTCGCGACGTTCCGCACAAATTTCATCCCACCGATACCCTTGAGGCCCGCTGAGCGAATTGTCTCGAGCGAAAACCCCGCCTCCGGCACCAGGCGAGCTTCGATCCCGCGTTGGGTTCCGACAAACACTGCTTCCCTTCCCGCCTCTCGCGATATCCATTCACGGGCGATGGCCAGCGCAGGAAAAACGTGTCCGCCCGTGCCGCCCCCTGCAATCAGCAGTTTCAAATCCCGTCGTCCCGCTTCCGCCACACGGCACGCCGAAGCGCGCGTTGTGACTCAATCCGCCTGTTGGCTGATATTCAAGAGTACCCCGGTTGCCAGCAGCATCACCAGAAGGCTCGAACCGCCATAACTAATGAATGGCAGCGGAATACCTTTGGTAGGCATCATCCCGAGCACAACGCCCAGGTTGATCAGCCCCTGGCTCAGTACCATCACCGTGATGCCCAGCGCGGCGGAGCGGCCAAAGTCGTCCGTTGCTTTGAAGGCGGCGCGCATTCCCCGCCAGCCGTACAGTGCAAACAGCGCCAGCACCAACGCTCCGCCGATGAAACCCATCTCTTCACACAGCACGGCAAAAATAAAATCGGTGTGCGCTTCAGGCAGATAAAACAGTTTCTGTTTGCTCTCCATCAGGCCCACACCGGTGAAGCCACCCGACCCAACAGCAATCAGCGATTGCAGCAGTTGGAAACCTCGTCCCTGCGGGTCCGCGGTCGGATTCAAGAACGCGACCACGCGCTCATAACGATACGAAACGCGAACGATCAGCAGATAGACGATCGGCAGCGCAGCCAGCCCGGCGCCGACAATGTATTTTCCGTGGAGTCCCGCGACATAAAGCATGGCCACCGCGATAATGAAAATTTCCACGGCCGTACCCAGGTCAGGTTCGATGACAACTAACCCCCCTAAGACGAGTACCGGTCCCAACGCGGGGACGATCGTGTGCTTCCAGTCGTTGACGCCAAAGCTGCCAGAATGGCGCCTCGTCTCAAGGAACCATGCCAGATAGAAAATCACGGCAAGCTTGGCGAGTTCGGAGGGCTGCAGGCTGGCCGGACCCAGGCGAATCCAGCGATGCGTTGCATGCGATTTGTCGAGGAAGAAAACGCCCACGAGCATCACGAGCACGGCAAACAATCCGGTGAAAACAACCTCGGGCCGGCGGAGTTTGCGGTAGTCCACGTTCATCACCGCCATCATTCCGCCGAGGCCCAACACCAGCCAGAGAAGTTGGCGGAGGAGAAAGTAATAGCCGTTGCCGAACTGGTCGCGCGCCGTGACCGCCGAGGCACTGAAAACCATGACGGCGCCGACCAGGCACAGCGCCACGGTCGAACCGAACAGCCAGCGGTCGGTTTGGAGATGCCGGGGCACAGTCAGGCCCTCCGCGCGGGTTCGTCCGCCGCGTGTCTTTCAGCGAGACCGCGGACGAGCTGCTTGAAGACACGTCCGCGGTGTTCGTAACTCTCAAACTGGTCGAAGCTCGCGCACGCAGGGGCCAGCAAAACGGTGTCGCCGGGCCGTGCGTGTTCCGCGGCGAGTTCAACGGCTCGCTCCATCGTGCCCGCTCGCTCGACGGGAACGACGCCGCCCAGTTGCGCCTCGATCTTGCCGGCGGCAGCGCCGATTAACAGCACCATACGCGCGTGCTGCCGCAACCCCGTGCGAAGAATCGCGTAGTCGCTGCCTTTGTCCTTGCCGCCCAGGATCACCAGCAGGTTGCCCGAAAATGCGTCGAGCGCCTTGAGAGTGGCGTCGACGTTCGTGGCCTTCGAATCATTGAAATATTCCACGCCGGAAATCGCGGCGACGAACTCAATGCGATGCTCCACTCCCGCAAAGCTGCGCACGCCCTCCGCGATCGCCGCAGGCTCGACGCCCGCCAGTGTCGCCGCTGCCGCCGCGGCAAGAACGTTTTCGACGTTGTGATCGCCGCGGAGGCCGATGTCTGCGCGGTGGAAGAGAATTGTTTCGGAGCCGTCACGCCGGAAAACAATTTCGTCCCCACGGAGAAAGCAGCCGCTGTCAACCCGTCTTTGCCGGCTGAACCAGAAGACCTGCGGGCCTGAGGGGGCATACTGCGGCGCCACCGCATCGTCCGCGTTCAGGACGGCGGCATCGCCTTCGGCTTGATTTTCGAATATGCGCGCTTTGGCGCGGCTGTACTCTTCGAACGACCCGTGACGATCGAGGTGATCCGGAGTGAGATTGAGCAGCACGGCGATGTCCGGACGGAAGGCGGCGATCGATTCGAGTTGGAAGCTGCTGGCTTCGACCACCGTGAAGCCCGCGTCGCTGGAAACATCCACGCGCGAGATGAGCGGCGTGCCGATGTTTCCGGCGACCTGCACGGGCAGCCCTGCGGTTTCCAGAATTTGGCCCACCAGCGACGTCGTCGTGGTCTTGCCATTCGAACCCGTGATGCACACCAGGCGGCCTCGGAGAAAGCGCCATGCCAGTTCCATCTCGCTCCACACAGGTATCCCGATTGCGCGCGCGGAGGCAAGCGCGGGCATCATCAGCGGCACGCCGGGGCTGGGTACGATCAGATCCTGCAGGACAAAAGTCGGGCTCTGGTGACCACCCAGTTCGAGAGCGATGCCCGCGGCCCGCAGCTTTGCGGCAGTTTCGGCAATTTGCGATTCGGAACGCTCTTCCGTAGCGGTGACATGCGCTCCGCGTGCGGCGCAAAATAGCGCCGTGGCAATGCCTGTGCGGGCCAGTCCGACGACCAGCACGTGCTTGCCCGCAAGTTCGATTCCCGGCTTCAACTCTTCACCTTAATTTCAGCGTCGTCAGCGAAAACAGCGCAAAGACCAGCGCCGCGATCCAGAATCGCACAATGATTTTCGATTCGCTCCATCCAGCCAGCTCGAAATGGTGATGCAGCGGGGACATGCGAAAGATACGTTTTCCGGTCAGACGGAAGGACGCCACCTGCAGAATCACCGAAAGCGCTTCCAGCACGAAAACACCGCCGACGAAAAACAGCAGGATTTCCTGCTTGATGGCAACCGCTACCATCCCGATCGAGCCGCCGAGCGCGAGCGACCCGACGTCTCCCATGAATACTTCAGCGGGATGCGCGTTGTACCAGAGAAATCCGAGGGCGGAACCCACCAGCGCTCCGCAAAAAATCGTGAGTTCACCCACCTGAGGAAGATGCTGCAGGTCAAGATACGCCGAGATACGCGCATGGCTGGTGACGTAAGTAAGAACCGTGAGCGCGCCCGCGGCAACGACCACGCACCCAATCGCAAGCCCGTCCAGACCGTCGGTAAGGTTCACCGCATTCGAAGACCCCACGATGACCGTCGCAACGAAAATCAGGAACGGCAGGTAGGCCACTGGCCAAAGGTAAGGGCGCGCGAGCAGCGAATGAATCACCAGGTCCGGATGAAAGTTCTTGAAGAACGGAACGCTCAACTGTGTCGAGTACGTGCCGGTCGCAGTCAGTGTGAGCAGAGTGATCGCGACAGCAATACTCGCCAGAGTTTGCAAAGAAAATTTGCGCCTGCCACTCAGGCCCAGATTTCGCCGCTTTACCACCTTGCTGTAGTCGTCGGCAAATCCGATCGCTCCGAATACAAGAATTGTGAACACCGCGAGCCACACGTACACGTTCTCGAGATCCCCCCAGAGCAGGGTGGGGATAACCGTCGAACTCACAATCAACACGCCACCCATCGTCGGCGTACCGGCTTTCGCGTGATGGCTTTTCGGCCCCTCTTCCCGGATGAACTGGCCGATCTGCAACTCGCGCAGTTGCCGGATGACCCATGGGCCGAGCACCAGCGCAAGCAGCAGCGCCGTGAGGCTCGCCAGCGCGGTGCGCACAGTGATGTAGCGGAAGACATTGAGCGCGTGGAAGTAACGCTGCAGCACGTGATAGAAAAGGTAGAAAAGCATCTCAGCCGCGCTCCTTGGATGCGCCGCGCGTGGCGGCCGCTGGCGCGGCGTTTGACCGTGTAAAGCGGGCATCGAGCGCTTCGACGATGCGCTCCATCTTCACCCCACGCGAGCCTTTCACCAGCAGGAGGTCCCCCGGCGCCACCAGACCCCCAATGAATCCAGCCGCCTCCGCGGACGATCCGAGAAATTTTGCACATGCGGCCGGATGGCCGGCTTCGATTGCACCGCGAACAAGGCTTTCCCCATCGCCCTGCACACCGATGATCCAGTCGAGCTTTCCAATCTTCGCGGCCGCGTGTCCAGCCTCGCGGTGGAGTTCCGGGGAGGCGGGCCCGAGTTCGAGCATTTCGCCTGCGGCGAGAATGCGCCGTCCGGAGACAGGTGTGTGCGCGAGCAGTTCAATCATCGCCGCAAGCGCCACGGGATTCGAGTTGTAGCAATCGTTGATCACGGAAAAGCCCGCGTCGTAGCACAACACGCGGCCGCGCATGCCTGCCGGCTCCAGACGAGGAAACACCTCCTTCGCTTCGGCAGCGCCCACACCCCAGACGCTCGCTGCCGCCAGCGCCGCGAGCGCATTGGAAATGTTATGGCGCCCTGCAAGTGGCAGCGTCAGCCGCGCGCGGCCTGCGGGTCCTACGAAGTCAAACTCGTTGCCGTCAGTTCCGCGGTCATCCATGTTTTCCGCGCGAAAATCTGCATGGCTTGCAAAACCAAACGTCACGACGCGTCCGGATGCAACCTCGGCGAAGCGTGCCACACGCGGATCGTCGGCATTCAGAACGGCGACGCTGTCGCGTCCCGCCAATCCTTCGATCAGTTCCCGTTTGGCCAGTGCAATTTCATCCACCGATGCGAAAAATTCCAGATGCACCGGCGCGACCCGCGTGACCACGCCCACATCCGGACGCGCAATCTCCGCCAGACGCCGCAACTCTCCCGCATGGGACATGCCAAGTTCCACCACGGCCGCTTCATCCGAGTCATCGAGACGCAGCAATTGCAGCGGCAGACCATACTCGTTATTCAGGTTGCCCTCGGATTTCAGTACGCGGAACCGCGCGGCCAGCAGCGCCGCCAGAATTTCCTTCGTTGTGGTTTTCCCTGCCGAGCCGGTGATCGCTGCCAGGCGGCGCCCCCATCGCGTTCGAACGGCCCGCGCGAGTTCTTGGAGCGCAGCGAGTGTGTCCTCAACAACGAACAGTCTGGAGCGAACTGGTTCCGCGAATTCCCCCACGCGCTCCTGCACCACGACGGCCGCCATTGCGCCGGCATCCAGGGCCGGCCCGACGAAATTGTGTCCATCGTGACGCGGTCCATGTATGGCGACGAACAGCTCGCCGCCAGCCACGGTCCGAGAATCAATCGAGACACCGGCCAGCCGGGCCAAGGCGCCGACGCCTCCGGGCGGCGTAACACCCAGAGCGCGAGCCACTTCTTCAACCGTCCACTGCATAGCGTCCTCAAGGGGCTGGGTCTCACCGGTCTCGGGTCACCCTTGGAGCAGCGTCCCTTACTTGCAAAGAGTACGTTCCCTGCCGCGCACCAGAAGTTGCGCGATTCCTCGTTCACGGCGAGCGCGCCTGCGTGCGGCCTCAGCACAACCGTTCATGACAAGCCGCGAGCGTTCCTCGCGAGCGGCGAAAGCCGTCATTCCCCGTAGCCGCGCTGGCGGAGTATACGCCGCGCCATTTCGCGGTCGTCAAAATCAATGATGCGGTCGCGAAGAACCTGAGACGTCTCATGCCCTTTGCCCGCCAGCAGCACGATGTCACCGGGACGCGCCTGATCGAGCGCGATCTCGATGGCGCGTTCGCGGTCCGGCTCCACCACGAACTTCGCCTTGGTGCGTTGCACACCGACAATGGCGTCGTTGATGATCAGCAGCGGGTCCTCGCTGCGCGGATTGTCCGAAGTCAGCACGACGACGTCGCTCGAACGCCCCGCCGCCTCTCCCATCAATGGACGTTTGGCGCGGTCCCGGTCGCCGCCGCAACCGAATAGCGTAATGATGCGGCCAGCGGGATTGAGCTCCTTCGCAGTGGACAACAGGTTGCCCAGCGCATCGTCGGTATGCGCGTAATCCACGACCACCAGAAACGGCTGGCCAAGATCGATGCGCTCGAAGCGGCCCGGCACGGAGGAAAGCTGTGCAATTCCCGCGGCGGTGACTTCTGGCGAAAGGTTCAGCGCCACACCGACGCCAATGGCGGCAAGAATATTATAGACGTTGATTCGCCCCACCAGGCGCGACCGGACTTCGATTTTTCCGATCGGGGTTTCGGCCGTAAATTCGATGCCGGAAGAGGAAAGTGCCGGCTTGCGAGTCGTGATGTCCGCACCGGGTTCAAGACCGTAGGTCAGCGTTCGCGAAGCGAGACCGGCCAACTGCTTGCCATACGCATCGTCGCGATTGATGACGCCTGCAGCCGGCGCCGCCGCGCCGGTGCCTTCGAACAGGCGCCGCTTCGCGGCAAAATAATCGTCAAAGGTCTTGTGGTAATCGAGATGGTCACGGGTGAGATTGGTGAAAATCGCCACCGCAAACGGACATCCCCACAAACGGTCCATCGTGAGCGCGTGCGAACTGGCTTCGAGAACCGCGTGCGTGCCTCCGGCGCGAACCACGTCCGCCAGAAAGCTTTGCAGGTCGAGCGATTCCGGAGTGGTGGTGGTCGCAGGGCGCGTTTCGCGCACCAAGCGATACGCAATCGTGCCAAAAAGGCCGACTTCACAGCCCGCCGTACGAAGAATCGAGTCCACCAGGTAGGCCGTCGTCGTCTTGCCGTTGGTCCCGGTCACGCCTATAAGCTTCAGGATCTCGGCGGGATGTCCAAAATAGTTTGCTGCGGCGGCAGCCAGCGCCTTGCGCGCATCCGGGACTTCGATCCACGCAATTTTTGCGGGAAGCGTCTCGGGACTCGGCTGCTCGCTGGCGACCGCGATTGCTCCCCGCGCAATGGCATCCGTGACAAACTTATTCCCGTCGGTTTTCTCTCCGCGGATGGCAACAAACAACGTGCCCGGATTCGCTTTGCGGCTGTCGTAGGCGAGTTGGGCGATCTCCAGATCGCCATGCGCTGTTGCCCCTTTCACTTCGATGCCGCGCAGCAATTTCGCAAGCCGAATGGGACCACGCACCGCGCCGGGCGTGTTCTTCTGCGCCGCGCTTTCGCTGTGTTCCGCCACGCTCACCGCCTTCACACTCACCTGACCCTCCTCCGGGCCGCCGCGGTCACCAGAGAAGCGTCGCGCGCAAACCGCACGGTGATGCGGCTGCCGCGTCGAATCATGGCACTGGGCGCCGGAGACTGTTCCACTGCAATCCCGGTACCCACCAACACGGGGCTCAACCCCAGCTTCATACATTTCTCGGTGACTTCACGCACCGTCCAGCCCTGAAGCTGTGGAACGGGGATTCCTTCCCCTTCCGCCAATTCAACGGTCGGGGCTGCCGCTCCAGGGGCAGGTTGGGGCGCCACAGGAGCAGGATCTTCGACGGCCATATTCATATCGACTTGTGCCGGATCGAAGTCAGTCACATCGGCCAGATCCTGATAATTATGATGCTGGCGGCTCGCTCGCAGAGTATTGGCCGGAACAGGAATATCGTGCGGCACGTCCATGTATGCCAGGATCTGCTGCGCGATGCGCTTAAATGCAGGCGCGGCGATCTGACCGCCTTCATGCGCGCCGATGGCGGAATCGAGCGTCACCAGTATCGTCACGGCGGGATTGTTGATCGGCGCGAAGCCGACGAAGGAAGCGATCAACTGGTGCGCAAAATAGTGCCCCGTGGCAATGTCGAATTTCTGCGCGGTGCCCGTCTTTCCCGCCGAGGTATACCCGTCGAGCTGTGCATGCTTGCCCGTGCCGTTGAGCACGACACCCTCGAGCATGCTCCGCATCGTCGCGGCAGTGGTCTGGCGGATCACGCGGCGGGGCTGCGGTTGCGGCGGTTCGACCGTCTGTGCGCCGCGGCGTAGTGCGCGGACGACGTGTGGCCGGACGAACAGCCCGCCATTGGCCATTACCGACATGGCCGTGATCAACTGCAGCGGCGTTACGCCGATTTCTTGACCCATGGAAATCGAGCCGACCGAAACGGGCGTCCAGTTTTCCACGCGGCGAAGCATCCCGCGGCTTTCGCCGGGCAGGTCGACTCCGGTGGGTTGGCCGAACCCGAAGGCGCGAATGTAATCGTAGAACTTGGGCGCGCCAAGGCGCAAGCCGATCTTAATGGCGCCGACATCGCTCGAATTCGACAGCACTTGCGCGACAGTAAGCATTCCATAGGCCTTATGGTCGCGAATACGATGTCCGGCGATGTAAATGGCGCCATTCTGACAATCAATCAGCTCGTCCGCATTCGTAATGCCCTGATCGATCGCCGCCGATAATGTGACGATCTTGAAGACCGACCCAGGCTCATAGAGCGCGCTCACGGCCCGATTGATGCGCGACTCGGGATTGCTGTCCTTAGCGGCGTTCGGATTGAATGTGGGCCAGTTGGCAACCGCCAGCAGTGCGCCTGTATTCGGGTTCTCAACGACGACGGTGCCCGACTTCGCCTGCGTGTCTTGGATGGCCTGCGCGAGTTCCTTTTCCGCGATGTATTGTATCTTTTCGTCGATCGTGAGAATGACGCTGGCGCCTGTGTCCGGCGCTTTGTCGCTCGAGTCGTACCAGCGGCGGTGGGCATCAGCAAGGATCAACATCTTGCCGGGCTTGCTGCGAATATGGCTGTCCAGCGAGTACTCGACGCCACCCAGACCCCTATCGTCGATGTCCACGTAGCCCAGGACATGCGCCGCGAGTTCCCGCTTGGGATAGAAGCGCGCGCCTTCGCGCTGGAAATAAATCCCGCGCAGATTCATCGCCGCGATCCGCTCCGCCTTGTCCGGCGGCAGCTTGCGCGCAATCCAGGCAAAGGAGTGCGACGCGGCCAGACGCGTGGCGATCTCTTCGGGGGGAACTTCCAGAACCTTGCCGAGCAGTCGCGCGACCATGTCGGGATCGGCAATCTCCGACGGAACCGCGAAACAGGAATCTACCGGCACGCTCATGGCCAGAGGGTTCAGGTTGCGGTCAAAAATTTCGGCGCGCCGGGCGCCGACTTCGACAATCACTTGCTGCTGATGTTGCGCGCGTGAATAATATTCGCTGTAGCGGAAAAGTTGCAGGTAGGCCAAACGTCCCAACGCCGCCCCGGTCCAGACCGTCGTCAGGGCGGCCACTATCAGTAATCGGGTCCGGGAACTGCGCACATCCATATTTTTGCCGGGGACTCCGGTTCAAAAGGTCATCTGGCTCAGGCGCGTTCATGTCACCGTTCGGCTCCGATTCATCTTTCGAGCCGCCGGCAGCGCGAAGGAACGCCGCCTCTAGAAGTTTATTGCTGCGCTGGCGCCATACCGGCCGGGCGCGCTTCCGCCAAAACCGCGCTGGGCGGCAGGTCCATCGGAGCCACTTGGCCGGGCACGGGCGCAGTTAAACCAAGCTGACGCCGCGCGATGACGTCGATGCGTCCGGGCGCGCGCAGGCCCGCCACTTCCAATCTGAGTTCCTGATTGAGTTCCGAGGCCTGGGAACGCTCGCTGCGAAGCGTTTCGAGATGGTAGCGCAATTGTATCGTCTCGAAGTGTTGCCAAGCGTACAGCAGCGCGCACAGCGCGATCAATCCGCCCAGTGAAACCAGACGCGCGCATTCGCGCATGCGGTTCGGCGCCTTCGGCCGCACCAGGCGCGAGTTATCAATCTGTTTAACGGTAAAAAACTCGGTCATTGCAGCCACTCTTTCTCATGCGGCGCCCCGTGCTGGTCGGGGCCCCTCTTTTCGGCAACGCGCATTTTTGCGCTGCGCGCGCGCGGATTGGCCGCAATTTCCGCGTCAGAAGCTCGAATCACTTTTTTCGTCAAAATCTTCAGCGTGCCTTCCCGGGCCAGACGCTGAAAGCACTGCTTGATCGGGCGGTCTTCCAGTGAGTGGTAGCTGAGCATCACCCACCGGCCGCCAGGAGATAGTGTGGCAGGAACCCTAGAAAGAAACTGCCCGAGTTCCTCCATCTCTCGATTCACCGCAATCCGCAGCGCCAGAAACGTTTTTGTCGCGGGATGCAGCTTCTGCCTTCCCCTTACTTTTCGGGCCCCTGCCACAACCGTTGCCAGGTGTTCGGTATCCCGAATGGGACGCGCACGAACGATTGTCCTGGCGATTCTGCGTGAATCCCGCTCTTCCCCGAGCTGATAGAGCAGGTCGGCGAGTGCTTTTTCTTCCACCGTGTTCACAATATCTTCTGCTGTTTCCGCCATGTCGCGGTCCATGCGCATATCAAGCGGCCCGCGCGCGCGGAATGAAAAGCCGCGCTCGCTCAAATCCAGTTGCATGCTCGATACGCCCAGGTCCGCCAGCACGCCGTCGGCGGGCGGAAGCCTTCGCTCCGCGAAAATCTCGCCGATCTGTGAGAAGTTGGCGTGCACTAAAGTCACCTTATCCCCGAACTCTGCCAGCCTGCCGCGCGCAATTTCCAGCGCTGCCGCGTCGCGATCCAAGCCCACAAACTGCCCCCCGACCCCGAGCCGCCGAACGATTTCGACTGCGTGTCCCCCGAGCCCCACGGTGGCGTCTACATAGAGTCCACCAGGCTTTATCGCCAGCCAGTGCATCGCCTCTTCGACGAGCACCGGCGTATGTTGCGCGTTCAAATTAGATGCCCAGATCGTCCAGCGTCTTCAGGTCTTCATCCGTGATCTGGCTCTTCTTCAGGTTCTCGAGCGACCGGGCGTGGTTCCAAACTTCCAGGTACGTCAGGTGTCCCATCACGTCCACGTCGCCTTTCATCAGAGCAGCTTCCCGAAGCACCGGCGGGATCAGAACTCTTCCCTGCCCATCCATCCCCACTGCCTGGCCGTAATAGTTTGTCCAGGTCAGGAACTTCTGCTTGGTCCGGTTGTGCGACGAGAGCCTGGAAAGCTTGCTCTCGAGCTCTTCCCAAATTTTCATTGGGAAAATCCGAGCATAGTCACCGGTTTCGCTGGTGACGTAGAACTGCTCTCCATAGCCTTTGAGTTCTTCGAGAAAAGCCGCGGGAATCTTGAGACGGCCCTTCTCGTCCACTTTTGCCGGTATGTTTCCCCGTAGCATTTAGTCGTCTGCTCAAAGAGCATCAAGGTCACTGGCCCCGCACCACAGAGCATCCTTACTTCACCACTGAACTTCACTTACAACCACTTTGTCCCACTTTGTGCCACGATTCTAGTCAGGATCGGAAACTTGTCAAGGAAAAATTCCATCATTAGAAGATTTTGTTGTGGAAATCCATGTGACTTGTAGAAGATTTCAAAAAAAACACTACAGGTAGGGTGTATTGCGCCAATTATGACTATTCTTAGAGCCGCGTCTTCCGCGGCGTTCTAGAACATTGTTGCGAAACAGTTACGGGATCGCTTCCGAATTGTTCCGAAAGGTTCTCTGGGGCGTTATTCAAGCCGCCGCTCGGAATAACCTGACATTCTACAACTGTGGCGAATTTCAAGCGAACCACGAAGTGAATATCAAGAGCGGAGCAAACAACCCCATCCTATATCCCCGGCGGATCAGGTGCGGTGCCGACGTGCAGGTGGGCGAGTTGGGTGAGCGTCTTGCGGTCCTGGTGTTCAAGCCCTCGACGAAGTCGGGGTCGTTCAGCTTGGCGTGGCGGTCTGATTCGCTTAGATCACGCAACGTTCAAGTTCCCTGCGAGCAGTTCCTAAATTCATGCGTGAAATAGCTTGCCCAGGAGCAGCATCAAGGCCACGCCCAAGAATACGAGCAAGGCCATGCGGGTGTCGGGCTCGCGGTTCACCTCAGGGACCAAATCCGTCGCAGCCACGTACAAAGTGACACCCGCCGAAATCGGCAATGCATAGCCCACCTCGGAATGCAGCAAGCCCATCAGGAACACACCCGCGACCGTCGCAACGCCCAGCCAAATCGACGCCAGAAGCGCCGTGTGCCGGCTCTGTCCGCTGGCGAGTATGACCGAAGCGACCGTAAAGCCTTCGGGAATCTTGTGAAGGACAATGGCCAGGAAAATCACTCCGCCCAGCCAGCCGGATACTAGAAACCCGGAAGCGATCGCCACGCCGTCAAAAAATGTGTGAATGGATAGACCGAGCAAAGCGGAAATCCCGGCGTGGTCCGGCAAAAATGCCTCGACGTGTGTTTCTTCACCGAAATGGAAGTGTGGCGCGAGATTGTGTTCGAAAAAATGAACGATGAAGTAGCCAACCAGCACAAAGAAATAGGCGCGCTGGCCCGCTAAAACCACCGACTCGGGAAGGATCTCGAGAATGGCCGCGGCCAGCATAAAACCGGCGCCGAGCGCGAGGAAATATTTCAAGTATTGGCGCGACCATTCCCGATGCAGGATGAATAATCCGCCGAGGATATTGGCCGCAGCCGCCGTCAGGCCAAGCAACAATGCCAGCAGCATATGAGAAGTGGGGGCGGGGATGGATTGGGCAATCGGCATTGTCAGCCGCTGTGCCGGAACAAAATCACATCGCCTTCCTGAACAATGTATTCCTTGCCTTCGAGGCGCACCTGTCCGCGTTCACGCGCCGCCGGCACACTTCCCGCAGCCAGAAGATCATCCCAGCGAACCACTTCGGCGCGAATGAAGCCGCGCTCGATATCCGAGTGGATCGCGCCGGCGGCTTTCTGCGCGCTCATGCCGCGTTTGATCGTCCAGGCGCGCACTTCGGGCTCGCCCGCGGTGAAAAAGGAAGTCAGGCCAAGCAGGTGATATGTGGCCTGAATCAGCCTGTCGAGCCCCGAGGATTTGAGGCCGTACGCGGCAAGCATCTCGGAGGCTTCGGCAGGGTCGAGTTCGGCCAGTTCGGCCTCGATGCGGCCGCAGATGGAAACGACGGCAGTGTTTGGACGTCCCACAAGTTTTGAAAGGCTGTGGCGCTCGACGGCTGTGTCGAGTTCGGCGACTTCGCCATCACCCAGATTCAAGACGTAAAGCATCGGCCTTTGCGACAGGAACTTAAAGCCGGTGATCATCTTGCGTTCTTCAGGATTGAATTCGAGTTCGCGTAGCGGTTTCTCCGATTCGATCGCGGTCTTGCAGCGATGCAACAGAGCCAGCTCCTGTTCGAGAATCGGCTCTTTTTTCTTCTTCAGGTCTTTTTCGACGCGTTCGATGCGGCGGGTGATTTGATCGAGATCGGAGAGCATCAATTCGAGGTCGAGCACCTCAGCATCGCGCAGCGGATCGATCGAGCCCGCCGAATGCGGCACGGCCGGGTCGTCAAACACGCGCAGCACGTGGGCCAGCGCATCCACTTCGCGCAGCGGCGCAAGCACGGCGGAATCCTTCGTGCGGTCCTTCACCATCCCGCCGACGTCAACGTACTCGACCGTGGCATAGGTGATCTTCTTCGGATGGTAGAGCGCGGCCAACTGTGCGAGCCGCGGCTCGGGCACTCGTGCCACGCCGACGTGCGTGGCCGCGCGCGCCGCCTTCTCGTCCAGATGTGCGCGAGTCAGAATCTTGAAGAGCGTAGTCTTGCCGACTTGAGGAAGCCCAATGATCCCAGTTTGCATAGGGTGCAAATCGTAGCATACCCATGCGCGTCGCGCCTCACGGCCGGCCTCTTGACTGGCAAAGCTACCCAAACGTTCGAAAAAGTAGCCTCTTAATTTGAATTTCCAGTCTTGGAAACAGAAAGTGTACGGGCGAGCAGAGAGGCGATGAAGTTCTGGAAACTGAGTTCGGGGGCAGGTTCGCGGGAATATCCGTGGATTCCTTTTTCTGCGTTCGATAAGAGCAAGCACGCTGAATCGTACAGCCTTTCGCGAACCAGTTTTGTCAGTAATATCTCGTACCGCTTGCTGTAGGAAGCATCTTGAAACTCAGGGAAGACCTTGAAATGTGGTTCACGCGCTTTCACCGGTCGCATTGATCCAGGGGCTTCTTCCAATAGCATCATATAGCCCAGCCATGGCCTTGCAGATGGCTTGAACGCACCCTCTCGATAGGCTGCCCAGACATCAGTTGCGCTTCCGATGGCTTCCTCGGTTCGATTGTTGTAGTTGTTACCGAAAGAACCAACTTGCGATTTGAATTCAATGCCTGCCAGAAGTTGACCATCCGCGACCACAAGCAAATCCCATTTTTTCTCTGGTCGATACCAGCCTGGTAGCTCCACTGCCTCATTGCAAAACACCTGTGCTTTTGGAAAGCCGTTCTTGCACAAATAATCCCTAATCATTCGGACGAATCCGTCCATTTGACGCCCGCCGGTCACCGCGGTTCGGGCTCCAGCGTCTCTTGCACCCGTCTTACTGCCCTGCTTTCTCGCCTGCTTCTTGCGAGTTGTCCAGAAATGTTTGATTGCGAGCCGGAGGTCTCTCTCGAGGTCAGGATGCAGCGGCATATTAGAAGTTAGTCTCCCAAGTTAGAAAGCACGGTCGCTACACTGAATAGAGAAGATGTATCTTCCGCAATCCGCTTCTGGGCCAACTTAAAGTAATGGGAATCAATCTCGAACCCTATGCTATTTCTGCCCCACTGCGCGGCCGCCACAGTCGAAGTGCCTGTTCCCATGAAAGGGTCTAGCACCGTGTCACCGACAAAACTGAACATTCGCACGAGCCTTTCTGCCAATTCGATTGGATAAGGTGCAGGATGTTGCTTCGTGGAGGCACCAGTGACCCCGGCCCAAATCTGTTGGAACCATTTCTTGTGGTTTTCTGCAGAAATCACGCTTAACACTTTGGTCGAAATATCAGGGGCTCGGTATCCACCCGATTTGCGTTCCATCAAGATGAATTCGATGTCATTCTTAATGACGGCATTCGGCTCATAAGGCTTACCCAGAAATCCGGAACCGTTTTCTACTTCGTATGCAGCATTCGCAATCTTATGCCAGATGATCGGAGCCAAGTTATCGAAACCAAGTCTGCGGCAACGTTCCTGTATAGAGGCGTGCAGAGGCACAACTGTGTGCCGACCGCCATTCTCCCTTCGTGATAGGCAAACATCTCCAACGACGCAAATCAGCCTGCCACCCGGAACAAGCGCCCGAAAACACTGCGCCCAGACTTTATCTAACTCGTTAAGAAATTGGTCATAATCTTCGACATGCCCCAATTGGCCTTTTGAGTCGCGATACTCTTTTAGGGTCCAATATGGAGGAGATGTGAGCACTAGATGAACGCTCTCTCGCTGAAGAGCTTTCATATTCCTTGCATCACTCAAATATAGAGAATGTGTTGTTGGAACGTGCTGAACTGCCGTTTCGATTAGCCGAATCGCATACGGATCTTTGGCGATGCGGGGAATGGCCGTCTGTGGATTGTCTATCTTTGCAAATTCCTTTGGGATGTAACGAGACAGCTCTTCACTCTCGTTGAGTGCGAAGCGGGTGTATTTCTTCCTTTTAGCAGCCACATTCATCTGGGTTTGAACTCGAACACTTATGTCTAGTGCATGAGACCGCAATCCACGTTCCCCGTCAAGTTTCTTGGACTGCAAATACGGCTCATAGATTTTTTTGCCACGCGGTAAGGAAAAGGGCGGCGAGGCCGGAAAGGAGCACGGCGCTTTCGAGCCAGACCGAGTACTGATGCAGGCGATCGAATGCGACGCGCAGGGGGTTCCCGGCAGGCGTGGCCTCCACCGAACCCATTTGCAGGCGCAGCACGTCCATTCGTGCGATCACACCGTATTGCGAAGCCATCGTGAACACAATCATGGCAAAAACCAGTAGCGCCGCGGGACGCGCTAGCGCTCCGAGGGTTTTTTCGGCTGCCGCGGTCGCGATCAGATAAATACACCCGGCAACGATTCCCATGATGTGCAGCTTGGACAGCGTGTGTCCGACGAGCGCTCCGGCCAGGTCGCTGTTAGGCAAAACGGAAAAAGCGCCTGGTGCGACCACAAAACTAAAGTAAAGAATGCTGCCAACCCAGGTGCCTAATGAGAAAAACTGAAGAAATCGGAGAGTCGATGCCACCTGGAATTCCTTTAGAATGGCTGTTGGCGTTTGCCGCCGGCACGCTCATGCTTCCCTCTGCCGGATGCGGGCGCGGCAGCTTTGGTGGGCGATCAAGGACTTGAACCTTGGACCTCTCCCGTGTGAGGGGAGCGCTCTAACCACTGAGCTAATCGCCCACGAACCAACGTTTGTTTGTAGCAGAAGCGCCAGGGATTTTCAACCAATGACCACGGCCACAGCCAGCCAAATTTCGCAGTTGCAGAATTCGATTGCGCGCGTCATTCGCGGCAAGGACGAAGTCATCCGGCTCTCGATTGTGGCTCTGCTCGCCAGGGGCCACCTGCTCATCGAGGACGTCCCCGGCGTGGGGAAGACGACGCTGGCGCAGGCCCTGGCGAACTCCTTCCACTGCTCATTCCAGCGCATCCAGTTCACTTCGGACCTGCTGCCTTCCGATGTGATTGGCACCAGCGTGTTCAATCAGATCGAGCAGCGATTCGATTTCAAGCCCGGCCCGATTTTCGCCAACATCGTTCTGGCGGATGAAATCAACCGCACGACGCCGAAGACGCAGTCGGCGCTGCTGGAAGCCATGAACGAGGCGCAGGTGACGGTGGACAACCACACGCACAAGCTGCCGCAGCCGTTCATGGTGCTCGCGACGCAAAACCCCGTCGAGCACCACGGCACATACCCGCTGCCCGAATCCCAGCTCGACCGGTTCTTGCTGCGCATCGGCATGGGATATCCGTCGCGCGAAAGCGAACGGGAGATCATGCGGCAGCACACGGGCGGACGGGATGCGGCGTCGGAAGTTTCCGCCGTCATGGAAGCAAACGACGTCGAAATGATGCAGCGCGCGGTCGAGCGGGTGCGCGTGGACGACAGCTTGCGGGACTACGCCATCGATATCGTCGGGCGCACGCGCCGCAGCGAGCAGCTCGCTCTCGGCGTGAGCCCGCGCGGCCTGCTGATGCTGCAACGCGCGGCGCAGGCGCGGGCCTTTCTCGAAGGCCGCGAATACTGCACGCCGGACGACTTCAAACAGCTCATCACGCCGGTGTTCGCGCACCGCGTGGTGGTCAACACGCGTTACGCGACCACGCAGAAAAAATCGGCGCAGGTCGAAGCGATTCTTCGCGAAATCATCGATTCCACGCGCGTCCCGCTCTGATGAACTATGAAATCCTCGCGCGGTGGCGGCATGGCCTCGACCGGCCCGGCTGGCGCAGCTTCGCCATCGCGATGGTGGCGCTTGCGGCGGCGCTGTTTCTGGCGCTCTATTCCGGGGCCGCTGCCGAAGAGGGAAATCTCCTGGTAGCCGGCATCTCGGCGCTGGCGGCCCTGGCGCTGGCGGGCTGGGTGGCGCTGACGATTGTGCCGGTGCTGGCGCGGCGGACTCCGCTGCGGTGGCTCTCCTACCAAATTGACTATAAGCTGACGCGCGAGGGCATGGTTTATCTCGGCGGCATTTTCGTGGTCGCGCTGGCCGCACTCAACACGGGAAACAACCTGCTGTTCATGATCCTGGGGTGCCTGCTCGGGGGCGTGCTGATTTCAGGCTTGCTTTCGCGCCTGGTGCTCAGCGGAATCGACGTCCGGCTCGAACTGCCCGAGCACATCTTCGCCGGACGGCCGGTCATGGCAATCGCAGAGCTCCACAACACGAAACAGACCATGCCGTCATTTTCGGTGTCGCTCGTGAGCGAGGAAAAACCACAAGCGAAAAAACGAACCACTGCGAAGACCACGCCGAACATTCTTGCCCGCCCGATCTACTTCCCGCACGTTCCGCATCAACAGACCGTGCGGCAAAACGTCGAGCTGACATTTCCCCGGCGCGGCGTCTACCGGCAGGACGCGCTCGGGTTGCGCACTAAATTTCCGTTTGGCTTTCTCCAAAAAACGCGACGCGTGGATTCGGAAATCGAAGCCCTGGTTTACCCTCCCGTCCAGCCGACCGAGGAATTTTATGAAATTCTGCCGCTGGTGAGCGGTGAACTGGAAAGTTACCAGCGCGGGCGCGGGCACGACCTCTATGCGATCCGCGACTATCGATTCAACGAAAGCGCCCGCCATGTGGACTGGAAAGCCTCGGCAAGAACCGGCACCCTGCAAGTGCGCGAGTATGCGCGGGAGGATGAACGGCGCGTCATGCTGGCGTTCGATCCCTATACCGATTCGCGCGAGGAAAACTTCCGGCAGGCCGCGGAGCGGTTCGAGCGCGCCGTGGCGCTTTGCGCGGGCCTCGCGTGGCACTTCTACGAAATCAATTCCGTGCTCGAGTTCCGCTCCGCCGGTTTTGCGACGCCTCGGGTGACTGCCGGAGAAATCGTCTACGACGTGCTGCGATATCTGGCGCGCGTCGCTCCGCTGAAGCCGCAGCCGGATCGCAGCTTCCTCGATTCGTTGTCCGATGCGCCCGATATTTTCAAGATCGTCCTGACCAGCCAGCCGCGCGGCTCTATTCCCACCCATCTGTGGAGTTCCTCGTACTTCCTGTTCGTGCCGTCGCTGTAATTTGTCCTGGCGCACCCTTCCCGCTCGAAATCTCCGTTTGAAATAAGAGTGTGCGACAATGCGCCCGTGAGGATCGTCACATTGTCCGCGCCGGAAATGGGGAAGATCAGGCGCCGCTTGCTTGCCTGGTTCGCTGTGCGCAAGCGCGATCTTCCCTGGCGAAGAACGAAAGACGCGTACCGCATCTGGCTTTCGGAAATCATGCTGCAGCAGACGCGTGTCGCGGCGGTCGTGCCGTACTACAAGAGTTTCGTGGCGCGATTCCCGAACGTGCAGGCGCTGGCGCGCGCGCGCGCCGACGCAGTGCTCAGCCATTGGGGAGGCCTCGGGTATTACAGCCGTGCGAGGAATTTGCACCGTGCGGCGAAGGAAATCGTTGCGCGCCACGGCGGCTGTTTCCCGCGCGAGTACGATGCAGCGCTTGCCTTGCCGGGCGTCGGACGCTACACCGCTGCGGCGGTGCTGAGCATCGCCTATGGCCAGCGGCTGGCGGTGCTCGATGGAAATGTGGCGCGCGTACTGGCGCGGCTGGGCGCCGTGCGGGGCGATCTGCGCGCGCCTGCACTTTGGCGGAAACTTGGAGCCACCGCACAGGAGTTGCTTGCTCCAAACGCGCCGGGTGACTGGAACCAAGCGATGATGGAGCTGGGCGCGACAGTGTGCACACCCAAGTCGCCGAGGTGCGGAGAGTGCCCGGTCGCCGGATGGTGCCGCGCGCAGAAGCTGGGCATCGCCGGGCAATTGCCCGCCGCGCGAACAAAGCCCGCAACGGTGCAAATGACCCTGGCTGCGGCAGTGCTGATGGACCCGCGCGGTCGGACGTTGCTCGTGCGGCAAACCGGCGGTGACGGCGCATTATTTTCACGAATGTGGCAATTCCCTGCGCTCGAAACAACCGCTGATGCCGCTTCCAAACTCGCACATCACCTGCGCGAGAAATTCGGCGTTGCCGCGGGCGGCCAAATGACGCCGCTCAAGACCGCGCGCCACGCTGTAACCTTCCGCGAAATCCGCCTGGAGCCATTCCTGATCCGTGTCGCGCGCCTGCCGCGGATCGGCGGAGCGCGCACGCCCGTACTCGGACGCTTCGGCCACCTTCCCATTTCAAACGCCACGCGAAAAATCGCCGGTGCGGCAATCGCCCAATCTGCAAAACCTTCATGCCCCTGAAACTAGTCAAAACGGAATCGAGCCGAATCAAGCGAATCCTGCGCATGAGGCCATCGGCGCATTATCTGATTGGTCCCACGCAAGTCTGCGGCGCGGGCGGAATGTTAAGCTTGTTGTTTGCGCCATGAATACCGCAGACTCTATTCCCAAGGCAAATCTCTCCGGGGACCTTTCCGCTCTGAAGCGCCATTTTGAGATCTCTCTCTACTTCCTTCTCCTGACAGGGGTCCTGACGCTGGTCTCGACCGGGAAACTCGACCTGGTGTCGATCTTGCTCCCTCCGGCCGCTTTGTTATTCAAGGGTTACCGTTGGTGGCGCGGGCGGGGGCCGGAGCTTTCGAACCGCGTGGCGACCTGGATAACAATCGCGTATTTTGTATTCTTCCCGTTCGACCTGTGGATCGTCTCGCGGATACTGGGCTCCGACGCGCAACACCCCGGGCTCTTCGCCGCCCTGTTGGCAACCATCCATCTGATGTTGTTCGCCATCATCGTGCGGCTTTACAGCGCTTCGACAACCCGCGATTACCTGTTTCTGACGCTGATGGCTTTCGCGTCCATGCTAGCTTCGGCGATTCTGACGGTGGACACGGCTTTCGTCGTCTTTTTCTTTGTATTCCTGGCTTTGGCCGTTTCCACCTTCGTGGGCCTGGAGATGTGGCGCAGCGCGCAGGGCGCCGTCACCCAGCCGATTGCGAACGGCACGCGCGCGGCTCACCGCCTGCACAACGCGCTGGGCGTGACCTCCGCTGCCATCGCATTCGGGTCGCTCGCGATCGGCACCGTCATTTTCCTATTCCTCCCGCGATTCACCCGCGGCTACATGTCCGGGTTCAATTTGCAGCCTACGCTGATTTCCGGCTTCAGCGATGATGTTGAGCTGGGCGAAATCGGCGAAATCAAGAAGAGCAGCGTGGTGGTTATGCGCATTCGCGTCGACGGGGGCCTCGATGCGGCGCGCAGCGTGCATTGGCGCGGCGTGGCGCTGACGACGTTCGACGGCAGGCGCTGGTACAACGAGCCGCACGAAACCATGACTCTCACGCCGGGCTCGGAAGGCTGGTTCCATCTGAGCGCCGGCGAAACCAACCGGAGAAGAGGCGGCAGGCCGATCCAATACACGGTACTGCTCGAGCCAATTGCAAGCACGGCGCTATTTCTTGTCAACGATGCGGAAAGCGTGCGCGGAGGGTTCAACGGCGAAGCAGGTACGACTCCCGGGGGCCAGCGGCGGGCCTACCTGTTACAGGACCCGACTGGCTCCGTCTTCAATCCCTACCACAATTTTTCGCGAATGCAGTACGAGGCGCGGTCGGTGTTGCCGGTCCCACCGGCAGCCGCTCTGCGCCAGGCAGGTGCCGATTACTCCGCATCCATGCGCGAAACGTATCTGCAATTGCCCGAGCTCGACCCGCGCATTCCGGAGCTGGCCAAGCAAATCACGGCGCGAGCCGAAGCCCCATATGACAAGGCGCACGCCCTTGAGGGCTATCTGCGTTCGCACTACGGCTACACGCTTGACCTGACTGGGCCGCCACCCTCCGATCCGCTTGCCTATTTCCTGTTCCAGAAGCGCGCGGGGCACTGTGAATACTTCGCCACCGCAATGACGGTGATGCTGCGCTCGGTCGGTGTCCCGGCGCGGTACATCAACGGATTCCAGACCGGGGAGTACAACGACGTCGGCGGTGACTTTGTGGTGCGCGCCAGCGATGCGCATAGCTGGGTCGAGGCCTATTTCCCTTCCTTTGGCTGGATGACGTTTGACCCCACGCCGCCGTCCGACGAAAAGCCGCCGGGAATGTTTGCGCTGCTCGGGCACTACTGGGATTGGTTCGAACTGCAGTGGAGCGAATGGGTCATCAATTACGACTTCGTGCATCAAATCACGCTGGCGCAAAACCTGCACCGCGTTTCACGCGACTGGACCGAGCGCCTGAGGACGGCTTTCGCGGCTGCGCGACGCTTCGCCACGGATCGGCTGGAACTCTGGCAGGCCAGAGCCGTCCATAAGGCGGCGCTGCTGCCGGCAGGACTCGTAATCCTCGCTGTACTCTGTATCTCTGCGCTCTTGCTGCAACCAAAGGTCCGCCAGCGCCTGGTGTCTGTGTGGCGACTGCGGATCGCCCCCCCTGCCACGATGACGCCGCACCTGGCGACGCTCCAGTACAACGAAATGCTGCGGCTGCTCGCCCGCCACGGGATGCGCAAGGCGCCGGGACAGACCCCGCTCGAGTTTGCGACAGCGGTGCCGGACGGAAATCTGGCCGCGCCCGTGCACGAACTCACCGCAATGTATCACGCGGCGCGGTTTGGCGGGCAGGCTCCTGACCCGCGGCGCGCTTCTTCACTGCTCGATCGCATTCAGTCGTTCGTTCGCCCGCGCTGAGCGGGCCTGCGGACGGCGAACTCCACGCCATGTTAGAATAATCGCTGACCTTCATGCCGAAAGCCGGATTCATTAGCCTGGGATGCCCGAAAAATCTCGTGGACAGCGAGGTCATGATGGGTATTCTCGCGCGCAGCGGCTATGAATTCACCCCGCGCGCGGAAGAAGCCGAAGTGCTCGTGGTGAATACGTGCAGCTTCATCGCGCCGGCGCAGCAGGAATCGATCGATACGATTCTGGAGATGGCCGAATACAAGAAGTTCGGCGCGGCGAAGAAACTGATCGTCGCCGGCTGCCTGGTGGAGCGATACCGGCAACAGATCCTCCAACAAATCCCCGAAGTGGACGCGGTGGTCGGGACGGGCGAGATCGAACAAATTCTTGAAGCGGTCGAAGGCGAGTTGCGATTCGATGCGGGAGGCCTGGCGCCCCCTCCGTCGTATCTCTACCACGACCTCACGCCCCGGATTCTTTCGACGCCCCGGCACGCAGCGTACATCAAGGTCGCCGAAGGCTGCGACCATCCGTGCACGTTCTGCATCATCCCGCAGTTGCGCGGAGCGTTCCGCAGCCGGCGTTTTGAATCCGTCGTGCGCGAGGCGGAAAGCCTGGCGTCTGCCGGCGTCCGCGAAATAACTCTGATCGGCCAGGACACCACCTCCTACGGCGAAGACCTCGGATTGCGTGACGGCCTGGCCCTGCTGCTCGAACAGCTGGCGGCCGTCGAAGGCCTGCAGTGGGTGCGGTTCCTCTACTGCTATCCGAACCGCGTCACGCAGCGCCTGCTCGATACGATTGCCGCGCACCCGCGCCTTGCAAAGTACATGGACCTGCCTCTGCAGCACGCCAGCCGCAACGTGCTCGCAAGGATGAAGCGCGGCTCAAGCCGCAAGGCGTTCCTGCAATTGCTGCATCGCATCCGCGCGACGATTCCCGGCGTGGCTCTGCGGACTTCGTTCATTGTCGGCTTCCCCGGCGAGACCGAATCGGACTTCCACGAATTGTGTGACTTCGTGGACGCAGCGGAATTTGACTGGATGGGCGTGTTCCCGTATTCGGACGTCGACAACGCATCCAGCTTCGCGCTCGGCCCAAAAGTGGACGAAGAAACAATTAAAGAGCGGCAGAATTGCCTGATGGAAATTCAGCAGAAGATTTCCGCGCGCAAGCTGCGGCGTTTTCGCGGCCAGCACGCGACCGCCCTGGTCGAAGGGCCTTCCAAGGACACGCCGCTGGTCTGGGAGGCCCGTCTCGAGTGCATGGCGCCCGAAATTGACGGCAAGTTGTACCTGAATGACATTCAAGTGGCGGAAACAGATCTGACTGCGCAGCCCGGCGACATTGTAACTGTCGAGATCACGGAGTCGCATGAGTACGACCTGGTTGGACGGGTCGTGGAGATTCTGGATGCGCCGCGACCGGCCGCAGCGCAAACGGCGGTGACCGGGCCCGTGCAACGTGTGGCTACAGGCGCGGTGTTGCGCATCTTAGCCTGAAGTGAATGTGTGACGATCCAGGCTTGAGACACTCTTGTAGCGCCGCCCTTTAGGGCGGCATTCTAGGCTCAAGCACATGCCCGCGTGAAGGCTTCAGGCTGAAGGCGGGCGCTACAAAGCCCGACTACCGTGAGTAGAACGCATGAAACTGCGATGCCCCATCTGCAAGCAGCCGACCGATTCGGAAACGCACGCGGAATTTCCTTTCTGCAGCGAGCGCTGCCGCGAGCGCGACCTCGGCAACTGGGCCATGGAGAAGTACAAAGTGGCTGCGCCGATGATGGACGAATCGGAACCCGAAGAGATCGACACGAATGAGCCAGCCCAGCCCGAGCGCACCGAGCACGACGACGAGTAGCGCAGCGCGCAAGCCGCGCGTCTCGCTCGCGATTGCGACGGCGTTTGGCCTGGGCTATCTGCCGAAAGCGCCGGGGACATTCGGTTCACTCGCCGGCGTGGCTCTGACGGCACTCTATTGGACAGGGCTTTTGCCTGACAAACCGTTTGGCCATTTCGCGGGAGACATTCATTTCGATGTCTCACCCACATGGATGGCATTGACCGCAATATTTTCAATCGCCCTGATTGGAATTGCGGCAGCGTCCCGTGCGGCGAAGTACCTTGACACCAAGGACCCCCAGACTGTTGTGATTGATGAAGTTTCGGGGCAACTCATCGCATATCTTGGCATTGGTGCTGGAATACCAAACTGGAAATATTTACTGCTGGGCCTTATACTTTTTCGAGTCTTTGATATTTGGAAGCCATTCCCTGCCCGGCAGGCCGAGTCCCTCCCCGGCGGCTTGGGAATCATGGCTGACGACTGGATTGCGGGAATTTACGCGGCGCTGGGTTTGTGGATTGCCCGAGCGCTCGGCCTTTGAACGATTCGAGAGTGAAATTGGACACCAACGGCATCCCACGCATTGACCGCATCCAGCCGGGAGCAGCAATTCCCGGTGGCGACGTCACGATATACGGCAGCGGTTTTGTGCCGCGGCCCAACACGCGTCCCCGCGTCCGCTTCGGGGAAACCGAGGCGAACCTGCTGTTATCAGCCGAAGATCATCTGGTGGCGCGCGTGCCGGAAGGCGCCGTAGGCGGCATCGTGCGCGTGGAGACCTCGCGCGCCAAGAGCCAGCCGTTCGCATTTCATCTAGGCGTGCAGATCGCCGATAACCTGCACCCGGTGGCCAATCCCGCGGTGGATGTTGAAGGCAACATTTACGTCACCTACAGCGGCCAGCGCGGGCAAAAAGTCGCCGTCTCGCTTTATAAGATCACGCCCAATTACGTGGTGAAGCCGTTCGTCACCGAGCTGATGAATCCGACCGGCCTCGCGCTGGACCGCGAAGGTTATCTCTACGTCACCTGCCGCAACGACGGTACGGTCCATCGCATCAGCCCAGACGGCCGCTCTCAGCTCTGGGTCGAAGGTATGGGCGCCGCGACCGGAATCGCATTCGATACCATCGGTAATCTCTTTGTCGGCGACCGCAGCGGCACGATTTTCAAGATCAGTCCCGACCGGCAGATTTTTGTGTTTGCCACGCTCGAACCTTCGATCTCAGCGTACCATCTCGCGTTCAGCCCCACCGGCGAGATGTTCGTTACCGGTCCCACGACGTCGAGCTTCGATCGCGTATTGTGCATCAGCCAGAAGGGCGAGATCAGCACCTTTTTCCGTGGACTCGGAAGGCCGCAGGGGCTGGCGTTCGACCGCAAGGGAAATCTTTACGTTGCCGCGTCGTACGGCGGCCGCCGCGGCATCGTGCAAATCGCTCCCGATGGCCGCGCCGAGCAGGTGCTCGGCGGAAGCGGCCTCGTAGGCCTCGCGCTCTTGCCCGGAAATCGCGCCATACTCGCCACCAGCAACGCTCTCTTCAGCCTGGACTGGGACGTCGAGGGGTTGCCTCTACCGCGCTAGTCAAACGATGAAAGCTGAAATCATCGCCGTCGGATCGGAACTACTCACCCCGGACCGGGTTGACACCAATTCTCTTTTCCTTACCGCGCAACTCAACCGCCTGGGCATCGAAGTTACGCGCAAGACCGTGGTCGGCGACGAACTCGATGCTTTGCACGACGCATTCGGCGGCGCGATGGAGCGCGTCGAACTTGTAATTTCCAGTGGGGGCCTCGGCCCCACCGAAGACGACCGCACACGGGACGCGGTGGCCGATCTGCTAGGCAGAAAGCTCAAGCGCGACCCCGCCGTCATGAGCAAGATCGAAGCGCGCTTCCAGCAGCTCGGGCGCCCGATGGCCGAAGTCAACGCCCGCCAGGCGCTCGTGCCGGAAGGAGCGGCCGTCCTCGAAAATCCTCGCGGGACCGCGCCGGGGCTGTGGCTCGAGGCGCGAGGGCATGTCGTCGTCTTGCTTCCTGGCCCGCCGCACGAATTGAAAGCCATGTTCAGCGCACAGCTGGAGCCGCGCCTGGCGCGCCTCTCGACGGGCGTGCGCCTCCTGGCGCGCGAGCTGCGTGTGGCGGGGATGGGAGAATCGGATGTCGATCAGCGCATTGCGCCAATTTATGCCCGCCATGACGGCGTGCAAACCACGATCCTGACGGCGCCGGGTGAAATTCAGGTGCACCTGCGCACGTGGTCCGCAGACGCGCCAGCCGCCGAGCGCACGCTCCAGCAGCTTCAGGAAAGCATCGTGCTCGCGCTGGGCGAGGCGGTGTTCACCACGGCAGGGGAATCGATGGAAGAAGTCGTGGCCCGCGAGTTGACGCTCCATCACGCGACGATCGCCACAGCGGAAAGCTGCACCGGAGGCCTTCTCGCCGAGCGGCTGACGCGAATATCCGGAAGCTCCGCATATTTTCTGGGCGGCGTCGTCTCGTACAGCAATACCTTGAAGTCGGCGTGGGTTGACGTGCCCGCGGAGATCATCGAATCCCGCGGCGCCGTCAGCGCGGAAGTGGCCATCGCCCTCGCCGACGGAATCCGCCGCCGCACCGGCGCGACGCTCGGCGTCGGGATTACGGGCGTAGCCGGTCCGACCGGCGGCTCTCCAGAAAAACCCGTGGGCACGGTGCACGTCGCGATCGCAGATGCGGCCGGCAGCAAAGAGCGCGTCGTGCGATTCCCCGGCGAGCGGGACCGCATCCGCTGGCAAGCATCGCAGACGGCGCTCGACCTGGTGCGGCGGTATTTCCTCTATGCGGCGCAGCCCAAGCCATTTATGGCGAGCGGACGCAGCGAGCCGGGCACGAAAGGCTGAGCGCGTGCGGATCTTCGTCGCATTGGACATTCCCGAGGCTGTGCGCGCGGCAATCAGTGATCTTGCCGAAAAATTGCGCCCTCTCTGTCGAAACGCGCGGTGGGTGCGGATCGAGAACGCGCACGTTACGCTGAAATTCATCGGCGAAGTTCCCCCGGAAAAAGTTGAGCCGGTCAAGGCGGTTCTGGCGCCGATCCGCTTGCACAATCCCATCGAAATGAAATTTCGTGACGTGGGATTTTTCCCGGACGCAAAACGCCCGCGCGTGTTCTGGGCCGGGATCGAAGCGGGAGCTGAATTGGGCGAACTCGCCGCGGCGGTGGAGACGGCGCTCGAGCCGCTCGGGATCGCGCGGGAGCAGCGCGCGTTTTCGCCGCATCTGACGCTCGCGCGGTTTGAATCGCCGCATCGACTCGATCGTTTGCGAGACGCCATTGCCGCCGCCGGGCCGTTCGAATTCGGCCGCACCGTCGCGAAGGAATTCCATCTTTATCAAAGCGTTCTGAAACGCGGCGGGGCGGAATATACTCGGCTGGCAACATACCGCTTCGAGGGGGGCGTACCGCAGTGAATCAGGCGATGGCGGCCAGTGTTCCAGTGCTGTGGCTTTTGGTCCTCTTGGCCTATGTGCTCGGCTCGATTCCGTTCGGCTATCTGCTGGTGCGCGCACGGAGCGGCGGCGATTTGCGCGCCATGGGAAGCGGAAACATCGGCGCAACCAATGTTGCGCGCACGGCGGGCTGGCCCACCGGCATGATGACGTTGATCCTCGACATGGCAAAAGGTTTTTTCGCCGTTTGGCTGATCGGACATTTCTCGGACGGCAATATCCGGCTCATGATGTACGCGGGACTCGCTGCCATCCTGGGCCACCTCTTTCCTGTGTGGCTCGGATTTTCGGGAGGTAAGGGCGTGGCCACGGCGCTTGGCGTTTTCCTTGTGATCTGCTGGCCCGCCGCCGCGGTGGCGGTCGTGGTCTTTGTGATCGTGGCTTTATTCTGGCGTTACGTTTCGCTTGCTTCCATTTCGGCGGCCGCTGCATTGCCGCTGCTCGTCTATGTGCTCTATGCGCCCCGGCACGCGCCGCCGGCTGCGGTATCGGCAGGCGCGCTACTGGCGGCGATCCTGATCATCATCAAGCACCGTGGGAACATCGAACGCCTCATGGCGGGCACCGAGCCACCCTTTGAGTTGAGGCGGAAGAAATCGTGAAGAAAATCGCCATCATTGGCGGCGGGAGCTGGGGTACGGCGCTGGCCATCGCTTTGACACGGTCCTGGCAGCCTCACCGGCTCGCGTTGTGGGCGCACAGCCCCGACGTCGTGGAGATGCTGCAGACGCGGCGTGTCAATGAGATCTACTTGCCCGGATTCGAATTGCCCGCGGAGGTTGAGGTAACCGGCGCGTATGAAAAGGCGCTCGCCGCCGCGGAGATCGTGCTGGGCGTGATGCCTTCGGCGCACGCGCGCGAAATGTATCGCGCGATGCGGCCTTATATCGAGCCCCGAGCGGTGTTCGTCAGCGCGACCAAGGGGCTTGAGCCGGCCACCCATGCGCGCATCAGCGAAGTCATCGCCGAGGAGATCGTACAGGATGCGCAACCGCGCATCGCCGTGCTCTCCGGGCCGAGCTTTGCGGTCGAAGTCGCGCGTGGCGACCCAACGGTGGTCGTTCTGGCGTCGGCGAACGCACCGATCGCCGCTGAAGTACAGGAGGAATTCTCCGGGCCAGCATTCCGGCTCTACACGAACGACGACGTGATCGGCACGGAAATCGCCGGCGCCGTGAAAAACGTAATCGCCATTGCTGCGGGCGTGTGCACGGGCCTGGGACTCGGAACCAACGCGATGGCGGCCCTGGTGACGCGCGGATTGGCAGAAATGACGCGGTTGGCCGTGGCGTTGGGCGGACGTCGCGACACGATTGCGGGCCTGGCCGGTGTCGGCGACCTGATCCTCACTTCGACAGGCGCGCTCAGCCGCAACCGTTTCGTTGGCATCGAACTCGGCAAGGGCCGCCAGCTCAGAGAAATCCTCGGGACGACCCGCATGGTGGCCGAAGGTATCGGGACCACGGCGGCAACGCTCGAACTGGCTCGACGCGCGGGAATCGAAATGCCCATCACCGAGCAGGTGCATGCGGTCCTCACCGCAGGCCGCGCGACGCGGGATGCCATCCGCGAATTGATGGAGCGGCGGCTGAAGCAGGAATGATGGCCATACCCCTTGCGGGTCGCGGTTCTGGCAGGATCAGCATCCCGGGTTTCAGTGGTCCAGTGGAACGCGCCAGGGGGTCTGAGACCGGACTGTGGCTTTTTGACCCACCATCCACAGATAGAAGAAAATAGTTGCCTTAGCTCACAAAGCACCGTCTAATCGCGTCTTTCTGACCTATCGTGGGCAGGCCCGATCACCAAATACCCCGTAGCTGATTCGTACCAAACTTGCTTTCTGCCCTTCTGTCTCGGCTGGCGCGACCGTAGAATTAAGAAGTTGGACCAGCCCCGACCGTGGACCTCGAACAACTCAAGTCGCTTATCTTCAGCCGGCCGCGCATCCTCTGGATTGTACTCGGCGCGATGCTACTGGTCAGCGTGTTGCCCCTGGCGCTCTATCACCGGCAGGTGCTGCAACTCAGCCAGGCAAAATTGACCGATACGGAAAGCGTCCAGCAGACCGAAGTCACGCGGTCTCTTGCGGAGGAAATCCAGCTTTTCGACACCAATCTCTACCAGCAACTGGTCAGCGAGCGGCAGATCCTGGCGCTCACAGGCCTGATTAATAAGGTGGACGACACCGAGCGGGCGTCGCAAGTGACCCGCGTGCTTGAAAATTTCGTTGCTAGCAATCCCAACATCTTGTACTTGACCGCGGTGGGCAAGAACGCCAAGGGCACCGGGGCAGGCAACTTCCAGGCAAACCAGGACCCGTTTGTCAGCAAGGCGTTGCAACGTGCGTTTACGACGTGCCTGCAATCGCTGGTGTTCCGTAGCGACCCGCTGGCCATAGGCGCCGAGAACCAGCCGGCATTCGTCATGGCCGTACCGCTGGAAGTGGACGATCAGTTTTCCGGCATGCTGGCAGCGGTCGTATCGCTGGATGGAGTGATGCGGCGGCTCAAGGAGACAAGTGTCCGCGGCCGCGTGGTCTTCGTCGTCGATCTTAGGGGGCACATCGTCGCTCATCCGGACACGCGGCAGTTCGTGCCCGGCGCGGACGCACGGCCGAGCTCGGCGGTGGTTTCTCAAGTCATGGGGCTCCCGAAAGGTCTGCGCACGACCGAGACGCTGCGCCGGTTTGCAGCACAGGATAGCGGTCGCCAGGCGGAGATGATCGGCACTTACAGCACGATTCCTGACCTGAACTGGGCCGTGGTCGCGCAGCGCAGTCTGGACAATGCGCGCGAAGATGCGGGCGTCAAGGAGTTGAATGCCCAGGCCCTCAGGTTCGTGCTCGTGGTCACATTCGCCGCACTGATTCTCGGGTATCTGTTTGCCGTCGGCATCAGCACGCCGATCCGGGCGCTAGCCGCTTCGACGCGCGCCATCAGCCGTGGTGAGTTTCACCAGCGCACGCCGGTGCAGGGCGCGGCGGAAATCAGCGAATTGGCCGAAACATTCAACAGCATGGCCGGTAATATCGAAGAATTCATCGAGCAGTTGAAGCAGGCAGCGGCGGAGAACCGCGATCTCTTCCTGGGCTCAATCCGCATGCTCGCCGCGGCCATCGACGAAAAGGACCCGTACACCCACGGCCATTCCGGGCGCGTGGCGAAGTATTCCATGCTCGTCGGCCAGCAGCTCGGGCTGCCGGCGGCGGAGTTGGACAAGTTACGCATCTCGGCGCTGCTGCACGACGTCGGAAAGATCGGGGTTGACGACCGTGTCCTGAAAAAACCCGGCATGCTCACGCCGGAAGAATTTGACTTAATGAAGCAACATCCATCGAAGGGCGCGAACATCATGCGCCCCGTCGCGCAACTCAAGGAAATGCTGCCGGGCATCGAACTGCATCACGAGCACATGGACGGCGGAGGCTATCCTCAGGGCCTGTGCGGCGATGAAATCCCGATGATGGCTCGCATCATCGCCGTGGCCGATACGCTCGACGCCATGACGACGAACCGGCCGTACCAATCGGCGATGGATCTGGAGTTCGCGATGGACCGCATTCGCACGCTTGCGGGCACGAAATTCGACCCCGCCGTCGTGGATGCTCTCGACCGCGCCATCCGCGCGGGCAAACTCCAGCTAAGCGCCACTCTGGTCGAGGTCTAACGCGCTTTCTCTCCTCCCCTTCCTCCTAGCACGGAACTCCGTTTTCTTCTGTTAGAATCAATAATTAGGCGAGAGGGCCGCCAGACAGTATGTTTCCCATTTTCAAGAAAAGCGAAGGATCGCTGCTCGATCGGCTGAAGCAATCGGTCTCGAAAACGCGGTCGCAGATCGCTGCCAAGGTTGAAGACCTTGTCTCGGGTGAGAAGAAAATCAGTCCCGAGCTGCTCACAAGACTTGAGAACGCGCTGCTCGCCGCCGACATCGGCCCGAAGACCACACATCAGATTCTGGAGGCGGTTCGGCAGAAACTTGAGCGCCACGCCCTCAACAACGCAGCGGATCTCAAGGCGGAACTCAGAAGCCAGATCCTTTATGTCCTGCGCACGGTCCCGGCAGCCCCCAACGGGTCTTCGGGTGCCACGCAAGAGCCGCGCCCCCACGTCATCTTCGTGGTCGGCGTAAATGGCACGGGCAAGACAACCACCATCGGCAAACTCGCTCACCGCCTGCGCCAGGATGGCCGGAGCGTGGTGCTCGCTGCGGGAGACACCTTTCGCGCTGCTGCAATCGAGCAGCTCGCCGTATGGGCCGCGCGAACCGGCGCTGAAATTATCAAGACGAAATCGGGCGGCGACCCCGCAGCGGTCGTTTATGACGCGCTGTTTGCCGCGTGCGCGCGGAAGGCCGACGTCGTCATCGTGGACACGGCGGGACGCCTGCACACGAAGTCGAACTTGATGGCCGAGCTCGATAAGATGAAGCGCACAGCAGCAAGAATCGTGCCGGGCGCCCCGCACGATATATTGCTCGTCATGGACGCGACGACGGGCCAGAACGGGCTCTCGCAGGCGCGCGAATTCATGGCGACCGCCGGCGTCACTGGCATCGTTCTGACCAAGTTGGACGGCACGGCCAAGGGCGGCATCGTCGTGGCCATCACGCGCGAACTGGGATTGCCCGTGCAGTACGTGGGCACCGGCGAAGCCATGGAAGACCTGGTGCCGTTTGACGCCGAGACATTCGTTTCTTCCCTGTTCGACTGAATGCTCTCATGAATGCCTCCGCATCCTCGGTCTCAACCCCCACCGTTACCTCTGACGCGGTCTTCATGGACCGCGCGCTTGAGTTGGCAGCACGCGGCGTCGCGCTCACGAGTCCCAACCCGATGGTCGGCGCCGTTCTGGTGCGCGATGGGCGGATTGTCGGCGAGGGTTTCCACACTTACCAGGGGATACGCCACGCAGAAATCATCGCGATTGAAGCAGCGGGGGAAGCCGCGCGCGGGGCGGCGCTCTACGTCAACCTCGAGCCTTGTTGCCATACGGGGCGCACGGGACCGTGCACCAAAGCAGTGATTGCCGCGGGCATCGCGCGCGTCGTGGCGGCTATGGCAGATCCAAATCCCTCTGTGGCAGGGCGCGGTTTCGAGGAATTACGCGCAGCGGGCATCGAAGTCGCCGTTGGGCTGCGCGAAGACGAGGCGCGCCGGCTTGCCGAAGTGTTCGCGCGATGGATCCTCTCGCGGCGCCCTTTGGTGACGCTGAAATCCGCGCTGACGCTCGATGGCCAGCTCGTACTGCCGCACCCGCGCGGGCGCGCTCGTCCTCCATTGAGGGACCGTTGGATTTCGTCGCCTGAATCGCGCGCCGAGGTACAGCGCATGCGCCACGCCTCCGACGCATTGCTGACGGGCATCGGCACCGTGCTCGACGACGATCCGCTGCTGAATGACCGCACGGGCCTCCCGCGGCGGCGCAAGCTACTGCGTGTCGTGACGGACTCACGGCTGCGCCTGCCGCTGCGTTCAAAGCTGGTGCGCTCAGCGGATGGCGATGTGCTCGTATTCACTCGCGCGCGCGAAGATTCGCCGAAAGCGCGTGCGCTCCGCAGTGCGGGAGTCCAAGTCGTGCGCCTTGCGGGTCGCGGCACGCAACTGGACCTGCGCGCGGTTGTTGCAGAACTCGGCCGCCGCGAAATGCTGAGCGTGCTGCTTGAAGCAGGCGCGACTCTAAATTCCGCCGCCCTTGCCGCCGGAATTGTGGATAAGATGCGTCTGTTCTATGCGCCCAAGGTTGCTGGGTTCGCAGGCGGACGCGCAGTATCGAAAGGTTTTCAAGCGGCGCGGGAGCTTCACAATATTACGACGGCCCAATTCGGCGTCGATTTCTCAATCGAAGGATATCTTCGCAATGTTTACCGGACTCGTTGAGTACGTCGGACAGATCGAATCATTTGAGCGCAGCGACTTGAGCGCGCGGGTTCGCGTGAAAGCCGGACCGCTCACCTCGGGCCTTGCGAAATCGGGCAGCATCGCGGTGAACGGCTGCTGCCTGACCGCCGTCGAAATCTCGAATGAGAGTTTCGCCGCCGATCTCTCCGGCGAGACGCTGCGCCGCACAAGCCTGGGCGAAATGAAGCCCGGCACGCGCGTGAATCTCGAGCGGCCGCTGACGGCGATGAAGGAACTCGGCGGGCATTTCGTGCAAGGGCATGTGGACGGAGTCGGGCGCGTGACGCGCCTGGAGTCTGAAGGCGCAAACTGGTGGTTCGGCGTCCGCGTCCCTGCTGAACTGGCTCGCTACGTCGCGATGAAAGGCTCTATCGCTCTCGACGGCATCAGCCTGACTGTCGCTGCGTGGCACGACGGAATCGTCGAAACAGCGATCATTCCCTTCACGTATGACCACACCAATCTCTCTTCCCTCCGCGTGGGTGACGCTGTGAACATCGAGTGCGATGTGCTCGCGAAATACGTCGAACGCCTGATGGAAGCGCGGCAGGAATCTCCCGTATCGCGACTGAGTGTTGCTCGTCTGATTGAAGAAGGTTTTTAAAAACAATCAGCCATCGGCGGTTTGCGATAAGACCTGTCAGCGCTTTATAGAGCCTTGGTTTCCACCACAACATTTGTCCGTGGATGGCACCACGCAACCGTTGCACTATGGTCGAGAGCGATCGGTAGAGCCAGTTTTCGCAATTGGCGGCAAAAACTCCGTAGAGCTAGACAAAGGGAGCTTTGGGAAAACGCAATGCTCTAGAGATGCAAGAGTCTGATCGCGTTTCCCTTTAAGATGCGGTCGCGGTCCGCGGCTGGGAGATTAAACTGGTCGAGGACTGCGGTCGGGTATTCGATATCCTTGGCGGCGAAGCTATCCGTGCCGACCACGATGCGGTCGGGTCCGACCATGGTGACCAGGAAACGGAAGGCCTCCGGATAGTAGATAAGATAATCATAATGGAAGCGCCGGAGGTACTCCCTGAACGGACGTGCCGTCTTCACCGGTTCCGTGCTCATATGATAGAAGAAGTGCTCGACCCGTCCGGCAAGATAGGGGAAGGCACCACCGGCATGCGGCAACACGATTTCGAGCTTTGGATACTTGTCTAGCGTGCCGGTCATTATCAATTTGGTCGCTACCACGGCATGTTCGATGGGAGCGTCGAGCCCCGCCGAGAGGTTGGGCCCGTTGGGCGCCCCAAAGACCCGGCTGCCTCCGTAAGAGTTAGCCTCCCCGTCCAACTGGTGAAGAATAATCGGGTAGCCCAGTTCCTCAATTCGCGCCAAGACGGGCGCAAAGCCCGGATCCAATAAATAATCGTGCCTTTCCATGGAGTCCGCCAAGTGGACAGCCCGCACACCCGGCTTCCCGGCGACACGGTTCAGTTCCTTCAGGCAAAGCTGAGGATCGCGAATGGGCATCTCGATGCCCACAACAAAACGGTCGGGATATGCCATGTGCGCTTCGATTCCGGCGTCATTGATGATCTGCGCGAGATGCGCACCCTGTTCCGGCGACGTCCTTTGCCACGGCATAGCGCCGGATAGCGTCAAGCAATGCATTTGCACCCCATGCTCGTCCATCCATTGGCGCCGTTTGTCGAGATCGAAGTCGAGCGGATAGGGATTGGCGATGGGCTGTCCTAGTTCAGCCAAGGCTTTGTTATAAGGCGCCGGTGACCAGTGGGCATGGCAATCAATAGAAACAGGCTTGCCCACCCCTGCTTTGCCCGGGCGCACCGCCCAAAACGGTTCACCTTCCCCCTGCGCCTGTGCCGCCGCGTCGGCAGCCGGCGCGGTCATCATCGCACCCATCGTCATCATGGCACCGGCACCGCCAGCGCTAATCTTCATGAAATCTCGGCGTCTGATGGTCGATGCTTTCACCGGCTGTTCTTTTTTCATGTTCATTCTCCTTAAAAGCTGGGTGGCCTTGCTTATATTTTTATAGCTGCGAAAGACATCTCCGTCAAGAAATGGAAAAGTATGAACGCAAGGCTTCGACCGTTTTTCCACAAGTGCTAAAGAACACAGGCAGATAGTTCGCAGTGCTCACCACAAGAACTTGTCCTACACGCCCCAGTAGACGCCGGTCAGCCAGCTTGATGAGCGGTCTTCTGCCGTGCCCCGCGATAGTACAACACCAAACCCAACAGAACAGAGAGCACCGTGCCGGCAATCAGCTTCGTTTCGAACAGAAGTTTGTTGGAAGTGTCTCCCGGTGGTATGAACGACAGAACGATTCCCACACCGACGACAAACAGTCCAAGCCCACCGGCCAAACAGACTCCGAGCCTTCCGCCAGGTATGACGACAGCGGACCGATTTTCGCGACGGTCGGGGCGCACATACAGCTTGATTGCCGCAGCGTACATGTAAATGAACGGAATAAAATAGAGGATCGTCGCAGCATCGACGAGAATCTGGTAGGCGCCCCGGGTGTTGTCGTTGATCTGCGCGGCCAACAGGATGATGCCTGAGATGACGGCCTGGACGAGAATCGAGATGTAGGGCGTTTTCCACCGCGGATGGATTTTTCCGAACGCTGACGGCAGATGGCGGTCAATGCCCACGATGAAGGGGATTCGCGCGATACCCGCCACTGTCGAGCCTACGCCTCCGGCATTCCCCACCGTGACCAGCAGGGCGGCAATCACGCCAACCGCAGCCATCCGCAATGCTGTCGAGCCCTGCGTGATCGCCTGGAAGACCCCGCTTTTCGGGTCCACTGCCTCACTCGGGAGCATCATCAACACCGCCACCGTGCCCGCGATGTACATCAGGGCGATCAGCGCACCCGAAGCGAAAATCGCGCGGGGGAACGTCCGCTGCGGGTTTCGCACCTCCTCGCTCATTGCGGAAACCAGTTCGAGCCCGGCAAAAGCGAAGGCGAGCTGCGGCCAGAAATTCACCGTGTCCCAGTTCCAGTGCGGCAGCATGGCGGTCCACGTGAAATGCGTCATTGACCCGTGGCGCGACCACAACAGCAACGCCACGCCCACGATCATCATTAGGGGAATATACGTGCCCACGCCCCCGGCATTCTGCAACCACTTCCCTATCTGTAATCCAATGATGTTCAGGAACACGGCGACAAACAGCATCGCAAACGAGCCTGCCAGCAGAAATGTGCGGTTTTCCGCCAGCCACGCCGTTCCAGCTCCGCCGACGTAGGCGCTCATCGCTGTGCTCGCCAGCAACAATCCCGGAAAATAGAAGACGGTGTAGATCCAGTATGTCCATCCGGCGATGAAACCGTGGAAATCGCCGAAGGCCTCTTTCGTCCAGACGTACAGGCCGCCTTCTTCGGGGAAACGCGTCGAGAGCTCCACGACCACGAACGCGGTCGGCACGAAAAACAAGATCGCTGCAAGAATCCAGAGGCTAATCGAGGACTGGCCGTTCCGCGCCGCGGCGGCAATCCAGCGCGGGCCCAGCACCGTGGCGATACAAAACAGCAGCACGTCCCAAAATCCCATCACGCGGCGAAGCTGCCGCTTCGGGTCGGAGGGATCCCGCGCCGTTTCGCTCACGAGGTCACGTCCAGCTCGGGGATCAGTTCGTCCTGCCTGCGGAAATTGCGGATAAACGGCTGGGGCGCAGCTTCAAAGCCAGCCCAAGGGCCAAAATAGGCAACGCGGCATTCATGCAGAAATACAACATGGTCCGCGAGCTTTTTTGCCAGGTGCGTATCATGCGTGACCACGACCGACGTCTTGTGAAACTTTTCCTTGAGCCGCAGGATCAAGTTGCCCGTGTGGGCTGCCATGAGCGGGTCCACCATGGTGGTCGGCTCGTCATAAAGAATCGCTTCCGGGTCCTGCGCCAGCGCGCGCGCAATGGCGACGGCGCGCTTCATGCCGGTACTGAGTTCGGAAGGCAGTTTATCGGCGACATCCGTGACCTCAAGCATCTCGGCCAGCTCCGCAACGCGCGCGTCTTTCTGCTCATCCGTGAGGTCCGCGCGGTTTTCGAGCGGGAAGGCAATGTTTTGCGCCACGCTGAGCGAATCGAACAGCGCCCCCGATTGAAAAACCATCGTCACGTGGCGGCGAATCTCCGTCAGCTGATCTTCCGTCCAGTCGGTGATGTCTTGGCCTCCGACCAGTACGTGGCCGGAGTCGGGATGCAGAAATCCCAGGATGTGCTTCAGCGCAACCGATTTCCCTACGCCGCTGCGGCCCAGGATCACACAGGTCTCGCCGCGATCCACGAAGAAACTGACGTCGTCAAGGACGACGTGATCGTCAAACGCCTTGGTGACGTTACGGAATTCGATGTAGTGGTCGCTCACGTTCCGTCCTTGCCGGCCTTCCATTCCTCGGCGTGCCCTCTGCGCGCCCTTATTGTTGATGAGCCTGCACGCGGAATCAAACCAATTCCGCGGGAACAGTCTCGGTTTTGCACCTTAGAGAAGGCTCAGGAGCGGCAGTTTTCGAGCCTGCACCCTTGCCGAACTGGCGGTGTCGGCGTCCGAGAAACAGATATTTTCGTAACCTATAGATATATTAGGATGTTACAGTATGGCGCAAAAACATCGTGGTGTGACTTGCGCGCGGTGAGTTTACTTGACACGGAAACAGTTTCTGTTATATTAGCACTCGACTGAGAGGAGTGCTAACGCACTACCGTGCACTCCATCGTCAAGAATCCCGATTCATCGAACGGAGGCAAGAAACAATGTCAGTTCAAGTGACTCCGCTGCATGATCGCGTGTTGATCAAGCGGATTGAGGAAAAAGAGACAGTCAAGGGTGGAATCATCATTCCCGACACGGCGAAAGAGAAGCCGCAAGAGGGTGAAGTGATTGCCGTTGGCGCGGGCAAGATCGAGAAGGGCGTGCGTGTTGCCCTCGACGTAAAGGCCGGTGACCGCGTGCTGTTCGGTAAGTATAGCGGCACCGACATCAAAGTGGACGATGTAGATTACCTGATTCTTCGTGAAGACGAAATCCTAGCCAAGCTTTCCGGCGCAGCTAAGGCCGCGTCCGGCAAAAAGTAACTTTCCCCTGACGCTTGACGGCGCAGGGCCGAAATCCGAAATCGTTAAAAATTCTAGGGAGGAGAAAGACTTATGGCAAAGCAAATCGTGACTGGTGAGAATTCCCGCCAGTCGATTCTCCGCGGCGTCAACGCTCTAGCCGACGCCGTGAAGATCACTCTCGGTCCCAAGGGCCGGAACGCAGTGATCGAGAAGAAGTTCGGCGCGCCGATCATCACCAAGGACGGTGTGACCGTTGCGAAGGAAATCGAGCTGCAGGATCCGCTCGAAAACATGGGCGCACAGATGGTGCGCGAGGTTGCGTCCAAGACCTCCGACGTTGCAGGTGACGGCACCACGACGGCGACCGTGCTGGCCCAGGCCATCTTCCGCGAAGGCGTGAAGACAGTCGCGGCCGGTGCAAGCCCGACCGCGCTCAAGCGCGGCATCGAGCGCGCAGTCGAAGTCGCGGTCGAGGAAATCAAGAAGCTGCACCGCGACGTCAAGGGCGACATGATCGCGCAAGTCGGCACGATCAGCGCCAACAACGACAAGCAGATCGGCAGCATCATCGCCGAAGCCATGAAGAAGGTGGGCAAAGACGGCGTCATCACCGTCGAGGAATCGCGGACCATGGAGACCACGCTTGAGGTGGTCGAAGGGATGCAGTTTGACCGCGGCTACCTCTCCCCTTACTTCGTCACCGACCCGGAACGGATGGAATGCGTGATCGAAGACGCGCGCATCCTGATCCACGAGAAAAAGATCAATTCGATGAAGGATTTGCTTCCCCTTCTCGAGCAGATCGCCAAGTTGGGCAAGCCGCTGTTGATCATCGCTGAGGACGTCGAGGGCGAAGCCCTGGCGACCCTGGTGGTGAACAAGCTGCGGGGCACGCTGCAATGCGCTGCCGTTAAGGCGCCTGGCTTTGGTGACCGCCGCAAGGCCATGCTCGAAGACATCGCGACACTCACCGGCGGCAAGGCCGTCACCGAGGATCTCGGCATTAAGCTCGAGAACGTGAAGCTGGAAGACCTCGGCAAGGCCAAGAAGGTCACGATTGACAAAGACAACACCACGATCATCGAAGGCGGCGGCAAGTCCAGCGAAATCGAAGGACGTGTCCGGCAGATTCGCGCGCAGGTCGAGGAAACCACCTCGGACTACGACAAGGAAAAACTGCAGGAACGGCTGGCGAAGCTGGTCGGCGGCGTAGCGGTGATCAAGGTGGGCGCGGCAACCGAAACCGAGCTGAAGGAGAAGAAAGCTCGCGTCGAGGACGCCATGCACGCCACGCGCGCGGCAGTCGAGGAAGGCATTGTTCCCGGCGGCGGCGTAGCATTGATCCGCTGCATCGCGGAGCTTGACAAGCTCAGAGTCCATGGCGAAGAGGCCATTGGCGTGAACATCGTCAAGCGCGCGCTTGAGGAACCGTTGCGGCAGATTGCACTGAACGCGGGACACGAAGGAGCCGTCATCGTGGGCCGTGTGCGTGAGAGCAAGGAAGACAACTTCGGCTTCGACGCGGAATCCGGCGAGTTCGGCGACATGGTCAAGGCGGGCGTTATCGACCCGGCCAAGGTCACGCGACTCGCTCTCCAGAACGCCGCATCGATTGCCGGCCTAATGCTCACCACCGAAGCCCTGATAGCCGACATCAAGGAAGACGACAAGAAGGCTGCTGCCGGCGCAGGCGGGCACGGTGGCCCAGGCGGCGGCATGGGCGGAATGTACTAAGACCAACTCATCAGTCTGCACTTCCAGGGCGTCCCGGTAACACCGGGGCGCCCTTTTGTTTCACCTAACTTATGCGCAGAAATCAGCCTTGCGGAAACTAGAGAAAGATCGTAGCGGCCGAAGCTCACCGCTATCGCGAAACATTAGATTCCGTAGGCCGAAAAATACAAGAACGAATTGGGGCCGAACTATTGGTAGAATGGCGCGAGACTGGGGGAAAGATAAACATGCGATTTCTCGAGAATTTGAAGCCGCTGGGGCTCCTTGTGTTGCGTCTGGCGGTCGGCATTGCCTTCATGTTTCAGGGATATCCGAAATTGGCCGACCCTGCACACTGGCTCAAGGCCTTCTCGGGATTCGGTTTTCCCAGCTACTTCGCATACATCTTCGGAATCCTCGAGCTGTTTGGCGGAGGTCTGCTGGTCCTCGGTTTGTTCACGCGCGGCGCCGGATTGCTCCTAGCGATTGAAATGGGGCTGGTGCTGGGCCGAACAAGAATCCCGGTGGTCGGAATTTACGCTTTTGGGCAATACGAGCTCCCGCTTATATTGGGCGCAGCTGCGCTGGCGCTGGCAACGACGGGCGCCGGCGTGATTTCGTTTGATGCGTTCACATTTGAAGGCGGGCGAAAAACACCGAAGAAATCCAAAGCATAGGATTAAACCAGTTGAGCCTGTAATTTATGCAATTATGCGATTGCCTTATACAAATTGCGGGGAGCTTTGGAGTGATTATCCCGGCGCGGGTAGTGGGCTACTTTGAAATAGATCGAAGCACGATCCTCATTTGATTTTGATGTCGACTGATGTATTCTGTCCCCCGTACGGAGTCTCTGTTGGCTGACGAGAGAACAAACCGACTGCAATCCTTTTGGAAGGTCATCTCAAGGCTTGAGGCCAAGAGAAAATCTAGAATCTTCACTGTGATTCACTGTGGAGACAGGGACGACCATATCTGTGGGCCGACGTTCCATTCAGTGCTTGCAGAGCGCGACAAACTAAAAAATATCGACACCTTGGAGTTGCTCCTACACTCACCAGGGGGGGATGCGGATATTGCCTATCAGGTCGTGCGAGTTTTTCGACGGCATTGCCGAAAGTTCAATGTAATTGTTCCACTGATGGCCAAGAGCGCGGGGACGCTGATGTGTTTAGGTGCTGACGGAATCTATATGGGTGAGTTTGCTGATCTCGGCCCGATAGATGTTCAGATTCAAGACCCTCTCGAAAAGGGCGCAAAGAGCATTTCCCCTCTGGATGAGTTCAAGTCTGCGGAGTTCCTTCGAGATTATGCACTGGAAGTCTTGGATTTCTTCGCCTTGATGGTAATTCGGCGCTCAGGCATGAGTGTAAAAGAGGCCTTACATGAATCTGTAGGTTTCACGACTGCGCTCATGCGTCCTCTTTATGAGCAAGTTGACCCATTGGAGATCGGGGAGTATAAGAGGGCCTTGGCCATTGGAGAACAATACGCAAATAGGCTGCTTGCGTTGACCAAGAACCCTCATCAAGAACAGATTGTGGAGGCTCTCCTATCGAACTACCCATCGCATAGTTTTGCGATTGATCGCATCGAAGCGCGAACACTTGGACTACCAGTTCACCCGTTAGACGTGGGACAAGAAACCTTGCTACTTACAGCATTGCAGAGCATCATACCACTAGGAGAATCAGTCTATGGCTTCGCCAAAGTGCCACCAAGAAAACCAATTGCCAAGCCTACGGCCAAAAGAAAACAGCGGCCAGCGCCGCAGCCCGCGATTGTCGCCGCACGATAAACCTGCCTTTGATATAAGGCAGTTCCTTGCCGAGGTACGTTCACTGACGCCCAGCCAGCGGGAAAGTCTGATCCGTTCCTACGCTCGCTAATTCCCTATCCCTCAGTTTCCCACCGAGCCGACGCATTTCAAAGTAGCCCACTACCCCGACGCGCTTGAGATTGACCTTTTCGGTGTTCACGAGTTATGCTTCGCTGACGTTTATTCTGCCTCTTTGGTCCCCCCGCAGCGGGAAAGAGGGTCGAATGCAACTCACGTGCCCTAGTTGCGGTTCAATTCTGTCAGGCCGCATTTGCACAGCTTGTGGCGCTGATAGCGAAAAACCCTTTCGGCAAAAGTTCTTTTCTTGGTTTTCTTCTTTCTTCTCTTGGATGCGCCACTATCCGAGGTTTGCCATCTGGTCGATTTTGATTTTGGTTGGGGCTCTATATGCCGTCGTCGACGCGAATGTTGACTTTTTTGAGAAGCACGCACCAAAGATCAATGCCGCAATCCACAGTGGCGAGATTACGAGCGAGGGCGACGCCTCCTACGTTGTGGGCAAGTGGAACAACGACATTGAAAAATTAAACGCCGACCTGAAAGGCGAAGGCTGGGTGGCAATTCGCCAAGAGTTGCTCACACGAAAACCATATTTGGACGACCTTGTGGCTCAAAACGAAAAATTCCAGCGACGAGTCAAGGTCGAATCCGATGCCCACGTAGATGTCAATGATCCCTGCGAAGGTCTAGCGATGCATGAAGCGGCACCTCTTATGTTGCAGTACACGCGGCTTTTCACTTCGTTCTACTTGTTGATGGAGCGCGCCGAAACGGCTACGCCAGAAATCAGCGCTAAAATCGATGAAGTCACCAGCGAACAATCGGCGATAGAGCGGCGTCTGTCCGACTTCGGCGACCATTGGAAAGCCAAGGGATGCAAGTAATGATGCTATTCACGGTGTTCACCTTGGCGGGCATTGTGCTTTGCATCACAAAGCATCGCGGATGGGGGACGCTTTGCTTTGCGATTGCGGTCGTCGCACTCCTAGCTGCGCTGTGAAGAAAATGGGGGATACCGCTTAAGCGACTGCTTCAGTTTCCAAAACTTCCACAAATTCGGGCAGCTATGGCCGCCGGAGCACGAGGCAACTGGCGATCATATCGTGCAGCGCCTGCTTCTTTTCGGTGAATCCCGCAAGGAAGTAGCCCACCAGGAACGTCAAGCTCGAGATAATCTTTGCGAAATGCCGGATGGTGGCCCGCGCAAAGGTAATGGGACGCCCCTGGAGGTCGGTGACGTAAAGCCTGAGGACTCTCTTGCCCGGCGTGGCTTGCCAGGAGGATGCTTCGAAGAAGGCGTAGTAGAGCCACACGATCGGAATCGTCAGCAGGATCGCGAGCAGAGTCAGTTGAGGGAGCGCGGCTCGCGATGTCGCATGCGCATCGGGGAAAATAACGAATGCTGAGGGATAGAACGAACCAACCAGCGCCAGGGCGACGGAGACGATGATGGTATCAATCAAATACGCGACGGCCCGCAACCAAAACCCAGCGTAGGCCAGATGCGCCTGCGGGACAGCAACACGCGGTTGGACGGGACTTTCTTCAGCTGGCTGGGCACTCTGCGGAACATACACGGGCCCGAGTTGAGCGACACTCACCGGACTTTCGCAACGGGCACAGGAGCTGGCTCCTTCCGGGAGTTCCGCTCCGCAATTCTCACAAGTTAGGATCGCCATTCTCCGGGACAGACTCCCATGAAAGCTACCAGCGGACTACCAGCTTGGCAAGGAGAACCAAGGGGCATCCTGCGGCAAGATTTCCGGGCGCGTCAGTAGGCCAGCAATTCGCGGACGGCGGCGGCCAAATCGCCGGCCTGCGGAAGAATTTCGTCTTCGAGTTTGGGATGATACGCACAGAAGGTGTCCATCGCCGCAACGCGCCGCACCGGCGCGTCAAGCTCATCGAAGAGGTGATCCGCGATGCGCGCGGCGATCTCGGCTCCATATCCCCAGGAAAGCATGTCTTCATAGGCGACGATCACGCGGTTGGTCTTGCGCACGGTTGCGGCGATCGCGTCCCAGTCAAACGGCGAGAGCGAACGGAGGTCGATGATTTCCACCGACACGCCTTCGTGCTCGAGTTGCGCCGCGGCGATCTCGGCTCGATGGACCACGGCGCCGTACGTAATGATGCTGACGTCGTTGCCTTCACGAACGACATGCGCCCGGCCAAACGGAATGGTGAAGTCAGGACCGGGATAGGGAGAGCGGTTATAGGGCTGGCGATATAGATGCTTGTGTTCGAGAAATAGCACGGGGTCGTCGCAGCGGATCGCCGTGCGAAGCAAGCCGCAGAGATCGAGGGCCGTCGAAGGCATCACAACGCGGATTCCCGGTGTGTGCGTGAAGAGCACTTCGCCGGACTGGCTGTGATAAATGGCTCCGCCAGTGAGGTAGCCGCCGATCGCGACCCGGATCACCGCAGGCGCCTTGAACACCCCATTCGAGCGCCAGCGGAACACAGACAATTCGTTCCGGAGCTGCATCATCGCCGGCCAGATATAATCGAAGAACTGGATTTCGGCGACGGGTTTTATGCCGCGCGCAGCCATCCCCAAGGCGCTCCCGACAATACAGGCCTCCGCAATCGGTGTGTTGAAAACGCGACCAGAGCCGAATCGCCGTTGCAAACCGACGGTAGCCTTGAACACGCCACCTTTCCCTTTCACTTGCTTCAGATCGTCTTCAAAGCTGCAATCGGCGACGTCTTCCCCGAAAACAACGATCCGTTCATCGCGAGCCATTTCATCGGCGAGCGTGGCGGAAACGATTTCGACCATTGTTCGGGGCTCGCCCGAAAAATGCGGCGCGGCATCGAATTGCGACGAAGCCGGATCAACGTCCGGAGAGTACACATTCACGAGAATGGATTCCTTCGCGGGCGGCGCCGCCAGAAGGGCTTTGTCCGTCGCTTCCCGGATCTCGATATCCACCGCCGATTCGATTGCTTCCAGCTGTTTCTCTTCAATGATGCCTTCGCGGACCAGGAAAAGGCCAAATTTGGGGATGGGATCCCGGTGGGCTTCCTTTTCGCGCAGTTGCGCTGTTTTGTAAACCTTTTCGTCGTCGGAAAGCGAATGGGAATAGGGACGCGTGACGTGCGCGTGAACCAGCGCCGGGCCCATCCGCGCCTGGCAGTGTTCGGCGGCGCGTCTGAGGGCCGCATAGCTGGCGAGCGGATCGGTACCGTCACATTCCTCGATGTGCAGGCCGGGGTAATTCCCTACCAATTTCGAAATACTGCCGCCCGCTGTCTGGAATTTCACCGGGACGGAAATGGCCCAGCCGTTATCCTCAATCAGAAACAGCAGGGGGAGCGCCCTCAAACACGCTGTGTTCAGCGCCTCGAAAAATTCGCCTCCGCTGGTTGAGCCATCTCCGCCGGAAACATAGACGATCTCGTCAGGCTGGTGGCGCACATTCTGTCCATTCGGCGCTTGCCGCGCTTGCGCCAAAGCGTGTGGGAACTGCTGGAAATAGAGCGACGCTTCAGCCATGCCGACAGCCTGCGCATACTGCACTCCTGTCGCCGAGGATCGGATGACAATGTTTAGGCGGGGATTCCCCCAGTGCGAAGGCATCTGACGGCCGCCGGAACTGGGATCATCCTTTGCCCCGACTGCTTGGAGGAGCATGTCAAGCGGCGTGACCCCCAGCATGAGGCAAAATGCGCGGTCACGGTAGTAGGGATAGAACCAATCGTGGCCGGGCCGGAGAACGAGCCCTGCCGCAACCTGCACGCCTTCGTGACCCGCCCCGCTGATCTGAAAAAAGGTTTTGTTCTGGCGCTTGAGCTGGATTTCGCGATCGTCCAGACGCCGCGAGAGATACATGGTGCGGTAAATGCGAAGAAGGTCGTCCCGCGTGAGGCCTTGGTATTGGCCGGAGTCAAATTTCGCGGCTTTGGCGCCTGTTTGAACCGGCATGCGGTTTCACCTCGTCCTGTGGGGTGATTGCCCGGCCTGCAAAAAAGCGATGTCATTATATCGGAAGCGGCGCGGCGAACAAAGCACTCGGCATGAACCCTCGCTACAAAGTAACCAACACAGCAGCTTGTTGCGCGTTACCAAGCCGGTCCCGGCTCCGCGCTCCTGGACGCCTGAGCTATAGAAGGTCCTCGACAGCCTACTTTTCATATCCCGGAAGCACCGAGGGTTGCTGTAGCCCGCTTCTCTGGAGGCGGGGGGCAAAGGTCCAATCTCATCGAGATGAGAAAGCCGGACGAGCGCGGGGCCGATTCAACCAGGAATTCGCGGCAAGCGTTCCACGTCCCAGGATGTCGTGGCTGGAACGGGAACGCTCCGCCGCTCGATGACGGCGCAACCGGGGGGATGAACGCCGGCATATTGCTGGCGCACGCATCATCGCGGCAGCGAAAGTGCGCCGGCAATCTCTACAAATCCACATGGGGATGCTGCAAGTTGCCTCAACAGCGCATGCTCTCACCTTCACGTGTTGCTACCGCCTGGGTGCGGGCGAAGTCGCAACGGGATCGACCGAAGCCAATGACGCAGAACCCATGTCCAAGATGAATAGTCCTTCGGTAGCCGACGCGGCTACAAGTTGGTTTCCAGTATCGCGAGAGCGCAAAGCGGAAAGTGCGCTGTCGGCGTTGGGGCCATCCATATGCCGCCAGGTTCGGCCTCCATCTCGTGAGAGGAAGAGGACGCCATTGGCGGTGGAAACCACGATCGCATTCCTAACCGGCGTCATATCTTCGATCAAGAGTTCGGATAGGTTGGCTTGGCGCCAGGATTCGCCTGCATCGCGCGAAATGAAAACGCCATGATCGCTTGCCAACACGACGGTGGCCTCGTCTGCGGGATAGAAATGCAGGGGGCCACGAGGCTCAAATGGCAGTGTGTGCGATATCCAGGTCTTGCCGCTGTCCCCTGAGATTTCGATCTGCCGGGGCGTCACGGCCCAAACGTAGGAATTGCCGCTGCCGGCACGGACTGCGCGGATGGGCGACCCGCTCGTTGCTTTGCTGACCGCCGCAGGTTGCGCGGGTGTGAACGACACTGCGCTCCAGTTCAGACCGTGGTCGCGCGAAACGAACAGTCCTTCTTCAGTCGCGGCATACCAAACGTCACGGCCGAAAGCCATATCGTTCACTTTGGCGCGGAACGGAGCGGTCGATTTCACGACGGCCGGCGCCAGAGAACTTGCAGGCGCTTTCGCGCTATTTGCGGACACCTTCTTTATCATCGCGGTGCGTCGTGGCTGGTTCAGCGCTGGCTTTTCAAAGAGCTGATTCACCCCCACCCAGGAGCTCTTTGATCTGTCATAGTGCATTAACCCGCCCGGCCCGGGAGCTGCGAACCAGCCCTCAGGAGAGGCGAAAACGTGGCGCGGGGGACCGGATTTGAGCCCGGCGGCGAGCGGAGTCCACGTGCGGCCTGCATCGCTCGTCTCGAGCAGCGGCTCAAAGCTGCTGGTCAGAACAACCAGAGAGCGTTCCGGATGCTGTGGATCAGCGGCGGCATCCACGATGCGGCGGTGTGAAAAACCCTGGTTGGCGGCGCGATACGTTTGACCGCCATTTTCGCTTACCTGAATGCCCAGCCGCTCGGTGCCGAGGATTAAACGGTCCGAATTTTCGGGATCAATCACCATCGAAAGTATGCTCCACGACGCGGGCGTAACCAGATGCCAACTGCCGCCATCGTCTGATGTTTTCCACAGACCTTCCGTGGTGGCGGCGTAAACAGTTAGCGGGCGCTTCGGATCCTGCAAAATATGCACAGTTCGGCGCGAAGTCGTCGGGATTCCCTTGAACTTAGTCCAGGATGCACCTCCATCAGCGCTGTGGTAAATACCGGAACACGCGCTGGCGAAAACATGCGAAGGATTATTCTGATCGACCGAGATGCTCATGACATCCGAATCGTCCACCATGCCCTGATGAATTGGCGCCCAGGTTTTTCCCCCGTCCACCGTTTTCCACGGCAAGTGAAATGTGCCCGCATAGATCGTATTGGGGTCATGCGGGGCAATCGCTATGGAGTCGAAATTGCGCAGATCTTCGTGATTCTCCGGGGAAATGCGTGTCCAATGATTTCCTGCATCCGTCGAGCGGTAGACGCCATCAATGGCGCCAGCCACGAGGGTATCCGGGTTCGAAGGCGCCGCGGCAAGCGCACGCACCGCGTGACCTCCCAAGCCGATGAGTTGCCAGGTGTGGCCCGCGTCCGTACTGCGATAAACGCCGCCACCCTGCGAACCGAGCGTCCAACTGGTCGCCAATAGCGTAGTTTCAGAGCGTGGATCAACAAGGATGGTCATAATCACATCGTCATGATTCGAGCCGATTCGGCCGAGCAACTCCCAATGTTCGCCTGCGTCGTGAGAGCCGAATACATGCCCGTCGGAAGTGCCGAGGAAAAGGGTGCGAGTGCTTCCGGGAACGGCCGCAAGTGATTGGACGTCTCCGCCCAAAGGGCCGATTTGCCGCCAAGTTTGAGCCATGGCAGGGAGAGTGAAGAGTAAGACCAATCCGAGTTGCCCAAAATGGCGATACCATGGCGCTCGCATGAAGAGTCCTCCCGCCCCTGAACAAGTGTCCGGGCAATCAACAAGAATCCGAGCCAACGGCTGACACCGCGGCTACATTTCAAGCAAGAGCCTACCGGGATGGGAGGAAAGAAAAAGCTGGTCGGAAGGACAGAATCGGGACGGCTACTTTAGCCCTACGAATGGACAGTCCGAGAACTATATGCATACAGACAAGGATGCGTGGAAAGCAAATCTCTCGCAGACCGATTCCGGTCCAAGGCAATATTAGTAATGGACCTACCTGCTCATGTAAGTAAATCTGGTGGCGTATAGAGTTTACAGGGCTAGTACGCGGTCTGAAGCCTCTCACAAGATCGAATGAAAGGCAAGTGTCTTGTTTTCTGTGCCTTGCAAGTATTGCACGAAGATCGGCTGTTTGGTTTTCCTCTTGCTATGCATATGACAAGATCCGGAGCAAAGGTGGAGGAGGCCAGAGATGGTTCATCTAATTATGGAAGTCATGGGCACATGGTTTGCCGCCGCATTGATCGCAAGTCTGGCGCTAGGGGCACACATACAATCCGCTGAAAGGTTCCGAAAGGAAGAGACACTGGAGGCTATGTTCTCATACCTGGCCAACCGTCAAGCCGAAAGGTGAGTCACGGGACCGGAAATCGCGGGAAACTACCACGCAGCAGCGCACGGGAAGAAAAATATTTGATTAACTCAAACCTTCAGGCCGGTCCTCTCACTTCTAGGCGCATGATCAAGTGAGTCAAATCGCTCCGCAGTGGCGGCGAACTCCGGGTCACCGGAGCGCACGACCTTTGGCTTCGCTGCCTTGAACGCGCCCTCGGAGGGAATGCGCTCAAGCCAGCGCCGATGCGAGAGCTTTTCATGGTCCGAAAAATCCAAACGGACAATCAGGCGAATTTCTGATTGCGCCGCGGGGCTTGAGCGGGACTCTGCATCAGCCTCGCCAGCGGCTTTGGGCTTTGCCCTGGGTTTGGCCTCTTTCGGGGAGGGTACGGATGCGGTGTCTTGCTTCGGTTCCAGCTCTTTGCGTTCGAATTTGAGCTGCAATTTCTTGTCGAGGCGGAATCCTTGCCTCCAGCCATCAATACGATGACGCGCCTGTTGGGCCGCTTCCTCGTTAACACCGAAGTCGAAAATCAAAAAAGACTGTGGCATATCTCAAATATGGGCGGGCATGGCCTGTCATGTCAAGTCGCGCGCTACAGTACTTTCTCAAAGCAGTTGAATCAATGCGGCTATGCGCATATCCTTGGATGGCGAGGCTACATGGAAATCTGGGACATGGGTCGGAAATTCTTGGCCATTGTGGCGCTTTTTGCATTACTTATGGCGAGTACCCCTGCGCTGGCCGATTCGCTATCCGTTTCCGAGTTGCTCGCATGTTGCCATAACGCATACTGTCCCATGCGCCATCGCCAGGTCCGCGATATCCAGAAAGACGAGCACATTTGCGGTATGACAGACAAGCCGGCACGGGACGGTTGTTTTGTGCACTCTTGTGATACCACGACGAATCAGGCCGTGGGAACCGCGCCGTTTGTGCTGGTGGCGCCATTTGCAATTTTCTATAAAGCGACCGTGCAGGACGCACCGCTTTTGCCGGCCCGGTTCTTTCCCTTCACCGTAAATATTCCCACTACTCCGCCTCCTCGCACACTTCCGAGCTAACAAGTCAGCCGGATTCAGAAAGTGAATTCCGCCGTATTGAGATTTATTTCGTGCGGCGAGGCTCGGACATTCATACCCAAGGATGGAATGCATGAGTCTTAATACGCGTTTGGGCTATACAGCAGTGGCTTTAGTCTTTGCCGTGTGCGCAGTGACGATCGGTTCTGCACCGGCACAAGCAGAGATTTTCGGGACCGTGCACGGCATTGTTCATGATCCACAGCACCGGCCCATTCAAGACGCGACGGTAGACCTGAAGGCGCAGCGATCCGATTGGATGCAACACCAAAAGACCGACGACAACGGAGAATTCAACTTCAGCGCCGTGCCTTTGGGCGAATACACGGTCACCGTCACGGTGGCCAACTTCCAACAGGCACAGCAGGCTGTCATCGTCACGTCTGGCACGAGACCTGTGTTGCATTTTCAACTGGAGTTGGCCAGCGTCTCGGAGAAAACAGTTGTTACCGGAGAACCGGTCGCTGCTTCAATGGATTCGGTCACCCCCACGTCACTCCTGAATCGTCAAGATGTTCAGGAGACTCCGGGTGCAAGTCGAACGAATAGTTTAGCCATCATCACGGACTACGTCCCCGGCGCCTATATCACACACGACCAGTTGCACATTCGCGGGGGGCATCAGGTGAGCTGGCTTGTGGATGGTGTGCCGGTTCCAAACACCAACATCGCAAGCAACGTGGGACCACAATTTGACCCGAAAGATGTTGATTATTTCGAAGTCCAACGCGGCAGCTACGACGCGGATTACGGAGATCGAACGTACGCCGTCTTCAACGTGGTGCCGCGAACCGGTTTTGAACGGGACAAGGAATGCGCCCTGGTCACCAGTTTCGGAAATTTCTATCAAACCAATGACCAGATCAGTTGTGGCGATCATACGCAGCGGTTCGCTTACTATGGGAGCCTGAATGGAAATCGGAGCAACCTCGGGCTCCAGACGCCGACGCCGGAAGTCGTCCATGACGCGGAAAACGGCTTTGGCGGTTTTGGTTCGCTGATCTTTAACGTAGATCCGAAAGATCAATTGCGGTTGGTAGTGTCTTCGCGCAGAGATTATTACCAGATTCCTGTTTCTCGGGGCCAGATCAACGAAATCGACGGCGTTCCGGGAGCTATCTACCTCACCCCGTATCCACCGGGAACCTTCTTCCAAGCAGATAGCGAACAGGAAGCTGACACCTTTGTGAACTTTTCCTGGATTCGAACGATTAATCCGAATGCGCTTCTGACGGTTTCTCCCTTCTTTCATTACAATAGCGCGAAGTACAGCAGCAACCCGAACGACTTACCAACGGCCACGACCGATGATCGCGCTTCCACATACGCGGGGGGACAGGTGACTCTGCGCGGGACTGTCGGTCGGAACTCGATGAGTGGCGGGTTCTATGGCTTCTGGCAGCACGACAACCAGCTGTTCGGAGTCCTGTTCAACGATGGAACCGCTCCAAATTTCAAAGATCGTGAAATTGTTAACGGAGGCCTGGAAGAAGTCTGGTTTGAAGATAAATTTAAGCCAACCTCCTGGCTTACCCTGAGCGGCGGCGTGCGGCAAGCTCACTTCAGCGGAACGATCACGGAAAACGCCACAAGTCCGCGCGCTGGAATTTCGCTTCGAATTCCTAAAATTAACTGGGTATTCCACGGGTTCTACGGGCACTTCTACCAGGCCCCTCCGTTGCTCACTTTCTCGGGGCCCGCTCTGGTGAGTGCCGCGAATAACCAAGGTTTCAGCTTTGGGTCTTTATTCGGCGAACGGGATGAAGAATATCAATTCGGCGTAACCATGCCATACAAAGGCTGGAGTCTTGACACTGACACATTCCGAACTCGGGCAAACAATTTTTTCGATCACAATAGTATAGGCAATTCCAATATCTTCATTCCGATTACACTAACCGAGGCATTGATCCGCGGCTGGGAATTGACGCTGCGGTCTCCGCGGTTGTGGCGCAGGGCGCAACTTCACCTGGCCTATTCAAATCAGATCGGCGAAGCCCGGGGCAACATTACGGGCGGCCTGATCCCCGTGCCGAATCCCATCTCTCCCGATTACGGCCAACTAGATCACGACCAGAGGAACACTCTCAACGTGGGGGCCCAAGTCACCCTTCCGTTGAGAAGTTTCGTGTCGGGCAATGCATACTACGGCTCAGGCTTCAGCAATGGCAATGGACCGGCGGCAGCGGGAGCTCCCTGTTGTTCTTCTCTAGACTACTTGCCTGCACACACAACGTTTGATCTCTCGCTCGGCAAGAACTTCGGTGAGAATTTCTCGGTTTCCGTGACCGGACTGAATGTGGCAAATCGTCGTGTCATGTTGGACAATAGCGCGACCTTTGGCGGATTCCATTTCAGCAATCCACGGGAAATTTTCGCCGAGTTGCGTTACCGGTTTCATTATTAAGGATGTACGATGTTTGGGAACGTCGGCAGTACGAGTGGCCGAGACAGTTCTCGAAGAACATTGTCTTCGAAAAATTCCTGAAAAGGAACTCGGGAGAATTACTATGACGAGACGAATCAAATCCGGCTTTGCCGGATTCGCCTTCATAACGTTTGTCTCCTTGCTCCTGGCAAGTTGCCACAATTCACGGACTACCTACGTCTTGAAGGGACGCGTCATTAGCAAGCAACCTGCCACCCAGCAACTCATCATCGACAGTGACGACATCCCCGGATTTATGCCCGCGATGACGATGCCTTATGCGGTGAAAGATCCCTACGGGTTTGAACGGGTCCAGCCGGCAGACATCATTCGGGCAGATTTAATTGTGGGACCGGCAGGCAAATTTTGGCTGGAACACCTGGTCGTTACCGGCAAAGGCGCCGCTAGATCAAATGCCGAAAGCGTAGCCCCCCCTGTCCTCGGGATTGGCGACATGGCCCCCGATGTCCCGCTCGTCAATCAGGATGGCAAAACTATCCGTTTCGGCCAGTTCAAAGGGAAGGCCGTTCTTCTTACGTTCATTTACACGCGCTGTCCCTTTCCCGATTATTGTCCGCTGCTTACCAGACAATTCGCCATCATCCAAAAAGAGCTGGCGAAAAATCCCGACGACTATAAAAGAACACACTTGATAAGCATTAGTTTGGATCCGAATTACGACAAACCGCCAGTCATGCGGGAGTACGGGCTGTCCAACATGGAGCATGATCCCAAGGGTTTCCAACACTGGGATTTCGTTTCCACAACTCCTGCGGACTTGCAAAAACTCGTCGCCAGTTTTGGTCTCGATTATTCTGAACAAGACGGCCAGATATCGCACGACATGCTTACGATCTTGCTCGCTCCCAACGGCGCCATAGCTCATATATGGCCCTATAACAACTGGAAGACCTCCGAAGTCCTCGACGTCATGCGCCACATTTCGACATTGAGCAACTAGCACCGTTCTTGAATCGGCTGGGAACGGGTGGAGATGAAGAAGCTACACTCAGCGGTGATTGACGTGGAAATGGGCGGAAGAAAATTGCGATGTTGGAGCCGCGCGATGCTGGACGACAGCCTGACGTTTGGCGGATTCCACTTCAATAATCCACGGGAAATGTTCGTCGAGCTGCGTTACCACTCCCATTACTGAACCAAGCGGGATTCGGCCACAGAGGAACGAATAGGAATCGTAAGAGCAGTCCTTCTGTAAACAGGGCGCATCAATTCTTGCTTTTTATCTGTTTTCATCTGTGTCTATCTGTGGTTTCATTTTCCCCATGCCGACGAACGACCAGGAAAGAGTCGCACCAACCCATTGGCTCAACCGAACGACGCTTGGCGTCGGGCTGACGAGTCTGCTCAGCGACTGGAGTCATGAAATTGCGACGGCCATCCTGCCCGCGCTCCTGATGTCACTGGGAGCAGGCCCTGGCTGGCTCGGCGTGATTGAAGGTGTCGCGGACGGCCTATCGAGCATCACGAAACTCGTTGCAGGCCATTTCACCGACCGGTTGCGAAGCCGGAAGCCATTAGTCGTGACGGCATATGCCATCACGGCGGCGGCGACGGGTGCGATCGGGTTTGCCGGAACTGCAATCCATGTTTTGCTGGCCCGTTCAACTGCTTGGCTTGCGCGTGGTGTTCGAACGCCCGCCCGAAAGGCGCTGCTCGCTGCCGCGGTGCCGCCGGAGGCGTATGGCCGGGCGTTCGGCTTCGAGCGCATGATGGATACCATCGGCGCCGTTGTCGCGCCCCTGACGGCCCTGTGGCTGTTGCTGGTGACCTCGCATAACTACCGGCATGTATTGCTCTGGACGCTCGTGCCCGGCTTTGCCGCCGCTACATGTTTTGGCTTGCTCGTGCGCGAGCGGCGCACCGGCATACGTGCAAAGAAGACGTTCGTTGCCGGTCTGCGCGACCTGCCCCGAGAGTTCCGGTTGTTCCTGGTGGCCGTGGGCGTGTTCGGCCTCGGCGATTTCTCACACACCTTGTTGATCCTGTATGCGACGCAGAAGCTCACGCCAGGGTTGGGCGCCGCAATGGCGGCGAGTACCGCGATAGGACTGTATCTGCTGCGAAATATTTTTTACGCAGGATTCGCCTACGTGGGAGGATGGCTCGGCGACCAAGCCCCTCGAAGAAAGTTCGTTCTGGCGGGTGGCTACGCCGTTGCTCTCGGGATGGCGCTGCTGCTCGCGACGAACCAGTCACAGCTCGCTGTGCTCATGATCGTGTTTGCTCTGGCGGGGATTTTCACCGGCGTCGAGGAGGCACTCGAGGATTCCATCACGGCCGAAATCGTACCGGCCACACAGCATGGCATGGCATATGGCACGCTCGCCGCAGTCAACGCTGTCGGCGACTTCACCTCGAGTGTCGTGATCGGCGCGCTGTGGACCGCAGCGTCTCCGTCGGCCGCATTTACGGCAGCCGGTATTCTCTTCGCGGCAGCCACCATCCTCATCCTGCGCTTGCGCGAGCCATAATGCGATGTTTTCACGGCTGATTTCCACTCGAACAGCCCGGAAAGTCCACGCCAATCCCAAGGACGGCAAGAATGTCCACCAACATCAGGACCTGTGGATTGGAAACGGAGTAGCCGGAAGTATTACGTAGCAGATGTCGACACGGGAATGGGGCAAAAACGCCCGTGTTGTTGGAGCCGCCCAAGAAAGCGCGGCTCCAACATGGGAATTGGGCCTGCGACTAGGGGATTGTGGCAGACGTCTGGTTGGAAAACGTGCTTTCAAAGTTATTCGAATCCACCGCAGTCACTACGTAATAGTAGGTCTTTCCGGACTGGACCGTCGTGTCGGTGTAGATCGTTGTTGGAATTAGAGTCGAATTCAGCTTCACGTAAGGGCCGCCTGATACGGTGCTCGAGTAGCTGTTGTAACCCACCACAACAGAAGTGTCGGCAGCCCAGGACAAGGCCGCGGAATGTGTAACCTGCGTTGCGCCGGTGCCTGAAAGTGCGATGGTGAGGGGTGAATTCGTGGCGTTGCTGGTCACCGTGACGCTGCCTGTTACGCTCCCGGTCGCTGCCGGGGCAAAGGTCACACTCAAAGCTGCCGTCTGTCCGGGAGTCAGAATAAGGCCGGTGGACACCCCGCTTGCATTGAAGCCTGCACCGGAAATGCTGACATTCGAAATGGTGGCGTTGGAATTTCCGGCGTTGGTGAGCGTTACGCTCTGAGTGCTGCTGCTGGACACGGCCACACTGCCAAAACTCAAGGTCGTAGAACTAGCATTGAGGAGTGTTGATGAGGCATTGACTGTCAGGGTCGCGGCGTTGCTCGTTGCGCTGCCCGCACTATTGGTTACCACAACGGTGAATTGCGTGGTATTGTCCGAAGCCGTCGTCGCCGGGGTCGTGTACGTGGATGATGTCGCTCCGCTGATCGCCGTCCCATTCTTCTGCCATTGATAAGCCAAAGGTGCCGTACCCGTAGCTCCGACCATGAACGTCGCCGTCTGTCCCGCGATGACGGTCTGGCTGGCCGGCTGCGTCGTGATGGACGGAGCTACGTTCACGGTCAGTGTAGCGGCGCTGCTGGTCACGTTGCCTGCACTGTTCGTCACTGTCACCGTGAATTGGGCGCCGTTGTCCGACGATATTGTGGCTTGGGTCGTATAGTACGTTGAGGTCGCGCCACTGATTGCCGTCCCATTCTTCTTCCATTGATAAGTGAGAGGCGCCGTGCCTGTTGCGGCCACCGTGAAGGTCGCGGTTTGTCCCGCGGTGACGGTCCGGCTGGCCGGCTGCGTCGTGATGGACGGAGCTACGTTCACGGTCAGTGTGGCGGCGCTGCTGGTCACGTTGCCTGCACTGTTCGTCACTGTCACCGTGAATTGGGCGCCGTTGTCCGAAGATGTTGTGGCCGGGGTCGTATAGGACGTTGAGGTCGCGCCACTGATTGCCGTCCCATTCTTCTTCCATTGATA
>JAIQES010000068.1 GCA_020073705.1 Terriglobia bacterium | reverse complement strand
GTGCACGGCGATTCCCCGGTGAAATCCGCCGACCCGGTCGAAGCCGTCCGCCGCAGCTACGAGCGGGACGTCACGGATGAATTCGTCGATCCCATTGTAATCACAGCGAGCGCCGCGCCATCGGCATCTCCGGCCGGGCCGATTCGCGATGACGATGCCGTGATTTTTTTCAACTTCCGCGCCGACCGCGCCCGCCAGATGACGCGCGCCATCGCCGAGCCGGGGTTTGCGGAGTTTGCCGATCCCAAACGGCCGAAGAATCTGTGTTACGTCGCCATGACGCAGTACGAAAAAAACTGGCCGTGGCTGCGCTACGTGATTGCTCCCGAGAAGATTGCGCACATTCTCGCGCAGGTTTTTGCCGAGCAGAACCTGAAAAATCTCCGTTGTGCGGAGACCGAGAAGTACGCCCACGTCACCTATTTCTTCAACGGCGGCATCGAAAAGCCGTTTGGCGGCGAGGAACGCATCCTGGTGCCGTCGCCGAAAGTGCCCACGTACGACCTGAAGCCCGAGATGAGCGCCGCAGGCATTGCCGACAACATCGTGAAGGCTGTCGAGAAGGGCGACTTCGACGCCATCGTGATGAATTTCGCCAATGCCGACATGGTCGGCCATTCCGGAAAGCTGGAAGCCGCAATCAAGGCTGTCGAAACTGTGGACGAGTGCCTGGGCCGCATCCGGCAGGTGCTGCAGCCGCACGGCGGCGCGTGGATTATTACCGCCGACCATGGCAACGCCGAGACGATGATCGATCCCGTGACCGGCGGGCCGCACACGTATCACACGACGAACCCTGTTCCTCTCATTATCGCCACAGAGGGCTACAACGCGCCGCTTGCGCCCAATGGCTCGCTGCGCGACATTGCGCCCACGCTGCTCGGCGTACTCGGCCTTCCTGTGCCCGAGGAAATGACCGGCCACGATCTGCGCGCGAAGAAATAAGGCTGCGACCTTAGTTCAAGGCGCGCGAGCCAGAGGCGCGAATGACGTCCGCCACGAAGTGAACCAGGCGCAGTTTCTGGTACCAGACCACGCCCTTGTCCGGATCGGCGTGGGAAAAGGCGGGAGTGATCAGGACCGTGCGCAAATACTTCGGCGGTATCTCCCTTTGCAACCAGAGACTTTCCGTGGATGGAATGACGTCGTCGGTTAGCCCATGCAGAATAAAAACCGGCATGCGCAGATTGCCGATCTGCCCCTGAGGAGAAATCGCCGCCAACTGGGACTGGTCCGCCCGAATGGCTTCCAGCAATTGCGGGCGCAAGCGTTCGATTTGTCGCGTTAACAACAAATCCATCATAGCCTGGCCGGCAGGGCTCAGCCGCGCGAGCAATGGCTGCGCGTTCTGAGGCTGCTCCCACAGCCAATAGCGCAGCGCTTCGTGCGCAACCGGAAGATCGCCGGCCGAAAAAAAATGCTCCAGGTGGGAGTACACAAAAACGGCCGCGCCGTAATCATGCGCGACGTAAGGCACCTTGCGCCCATCCGGGAGTTCCGCCTGACTGGTCGCGAGGAAGCGTGAAACGCGTCCAAGGTCATCGTAGGCGCCCATCAGGACTAACGCCCGAATGTGCGGGGCATACCGGGGATCGCAAGCGGCTAGCAGCGAAAGCCCGCCTGCAAAGCTCACCCCAACGATTGTCACGGGGCCGGTACCTAACCGCTGCTGTAACCATACTGCTGATTCACCAATGGTCGGGATCGAAGCGGCATCAACATGGTAATCGGCCAGAGCGGTGATTTCGGGAGTCAATACGGCGAAACCGCTATCCGCGGCGGCGCGCGAAAAGCTCATCAGCCTCGGCTCGTTAATCCCCAAATGGTGGATGCCGTGTACGACGACCATGCCCGGCGGGTGCGCAACACCGCTCGGCAGGTATAAACGCGCCGGAACAGGGCCATTTGCCGCAGGGAAAGTGATCTCGTGTGTAGTCACCTGGTGGGTTTCCCATCGCAGGAGCAGCCCTGAAGCATGGGGATCAAGAAAATGAACCAGCAGTGAATAACCGCGCAATTCGTAGCGCAGACGGTTTATGCTGATACTCCCAAGAACCAGCAGGAGCAACCAGAGGAGCCAGGATTTGCGATGGCTATATCGGTGATTGGATTCTTGGGATGTCACGGCTTCCGCGTTGGACTGGATTGCATCGAGGCCTATCGGATCAGGACCGAATCTCTGACAAGTTCGATCCTCGCCAGTGGAGAATAGCCAAGAGTTCCGAGAAAAGCAAAACGACCCGGATATCCTGGCGCCTACAGGGAACGTCAAATAGAGAGATTAACGTGATTGAGGTAAACTGGACGTCGGAGAATAGCAACTATGGCCGAAGTCACACAATCCGGATGGATAGAATTATGGAGCTAAGACAGTCGGCATCACAGAGCTTGACGAGAATCATCCTTCGCAATACCTTGGGGAGTATATGAGCGCAATTACTTTGAAGGTGAATGGCCAAACGCACACCCTGGACATAGACCCCACGACCCCGCTGCTTTATGTCCTGAACGATGACCTCGGACTGCGCGGCCCGAAGTTCGGGTGCGGGCTGGGCCAGTGCGGCGCGTGCACCGTGATCGTGAACGGCCGGACTACTCGCTCCTGCGACAGGCCAGTGAAGGACGTGGATGGAGCGGAGATCACTACGCTCGAAGGGTTGGGAACCATTGAGAAACCGCACCCCCTTCAGAAAGCTTTTATCGAGGAACAAGCCGCCCAATGCGGGTTTTGCCTGAATGGAGTCATCCTGACCGCCAAGGTTTTCCTGGACAGGAATCCGAAGGCCAGTGAACAGGAGATCCAGCAAGCGATGTCGCGCATTTTGTGCCGCTGTTTCACGAACACCCGAATGCTCCGGGCGATCGCGCGCGCGCGAAAGGAAATGGCGCGATGAAAACCAAATCGCATGCCGCGAACGAACTCTCCTTGACCTCCGATGCCCTGGCCGCCTTGCGACGCTCGGGATTTTCCCGAAGATCTTTCTTGCAGGGGACTGGCGCGTTGATCGTCAGCTTCAGCATGAGGGGCCAGCTGGAGACACTACGCTCGCAATTCGAAGGTGGAGGAGCTCACGATTCTCCTCCAGCCAATGAGGTCGATTCATGGATCGCCATCGCCGCGGACGGTAGCGTTACGGCGTATACGGGCAAAGAAGAGTTGGGGCAGGGTATTTCGACGGCACAAACACAATTGGTCGCCGAAGAACTCTCGGTGCCATTCGATCGCGTCACGCTCATCGCATGCGATACCGCGATGACGCCGGATCAAGGCGTCACATCGGGCAGCCAGTCCCACCCCACCAATTTCAATCGAAGCAATTTGGCCCAGGCCGGGGCCACGGCTCGCCAGGCGCTCCTCCAACTCGCGTCAAAACGCCTAAACGTTCCCGTGGATGAACTCACCGCCGCCGATGGTGTAATTCGATCGAAAAGCGATGCATCGAAGAAAGTGACCTACGGCGAGTTGGTCGCCGGGAAGAGGTTCGACCTCAAAGTCGACTCCAATGCCAAGCGGAAATCCCCGAGCGAGTGGACCGTGCTCGGAAAACCGATGCCTCGTCCTGATATGCCCTCCATGGTCACCGGCCAATTCGAATTTGTTCACAACGTTCGCGTCCCTGGCATGCTGCACGGGATGGTGGTCCGGCCGGCAGCGGTGGGCGCCACCTTGGTGAGTGTGGACGAGAGTTCGGTAAAAGGTCTGCCGGGTTTTGTGAAAGTGGTGGTGAAAAAGAATTTCGTGGGTGTGGTTGCGCAGAAGCCGTGGCAAGCGATGCAAGCGGCCAGCAAATTGAAGGTTACGTGGACGGCGGGCAGCGGATTGCCCAGCCATGCGCACTTCTACGAGTATTTGCGCAATCAAAAGCCTACGCGTGATACGTTGCTGGTGAACTCCCAGGATGTGGAGCGGAAACTCGTGGAATCCGCGACGGTTCTGAAGGCCACGTACTATCACCCCTACCAGATGCATGGGTCGCTCGGCGCTTCTTGCGCGGTTGCCGATGTGCAGGGCGATAAGGCCACGGTCTGGTCACCCACGCAAGGTGTCTGGCATCAGCGCGGTGCCCTGGCGATGCTCCTCGGTCTGAAGCCCGCCAATGTGCGCGTGATTTTCCGCAGAGGCTCGGGCTGCTACGGACTAAATGGCGCCGACACGGTTACCTATGATGCCGCTCTGCTTTCGCAAGCCGTGGGCAAACCAGTGCGCGTGCAGCTCAGTCGAAAAGACGAAATGGCGTGGGAGAATTACGGATTTGCGCTCGTCATGGACGAGCGCGCGGGCCTCGATGCGCAGGGCAACATCATCGTGTGGGATCATGAGGCGTGGTGTCCCGTGCTGGGAAATCGCCCGGGTTACAGCACTCCTGGAAATGTCATCACCGGCATGCTGGCAGGTTTTCAGCCGCAGGAATTCCAGGCGAGAACTCCTGCGCCCGAGCCCACCGCGTACAATAACAACAGCAATGGTGTGCCTTCGTATGTGGCGGGCCAGGTGGGCGGCGCCGCCCAGGGCACGGGTACGGTGAAGTCCGAGCGGTCTCTGCTTCATAATGTCCCATCTTCGTTTTGGACGGGCCCTTTGCGCTCTCCCCAGCGCCTCCAGAATACGTTTGCTCACGAATGTTTCATGGATGAACTGGCAGTGCACGCGCAGGCCGACCCGGTTGCTTTCCGGCTGCGCCATCTAAGCTATTCCCGGTTGATCGACGTCGTAAAAGCGGCGGCGAAGGCGGCAAATTGGGAGACGCGTCCCTCGCCCAAACCAAGGACGAATAAAGCAGGGGTTGCCAGCGGCCGTGGCATAGCTTGCGTGGCGTATGAAGGTGGCAACGGATACGCTGCCCTGGTTGCCGAAGTGGAAGTCGACCAGGATACCGGGAAGGTGATGGTAAAACGGATTGTCATCAGCAATGATTCAGGCCCGGTTTCGAATCCCGATGGGCTCAAGAACCAGATGGAAGGCGGCACTCTCCAGGGCATGAGCCGGGCGCTCATGGAAGAGGTTACTTGGGACAATCAGAACGTGACTTCGATCGACTGGAGGACCTACCACAGCCTGCGTGTGGGTTTCGACGTCCCGACAATCGAAACAGTTCTCGTCAACACCAAGGCCGATGTGGCTGCGACGGGAGCTGGAGAAACTGCAATCACCATTGTCGCGGCCGCCATCGGGAATGCGATCTTCGACGCTACCGGCGCACGTATCCGCCAGATTCCCTTCACACCCGAGCGTGTAAAGGCAGCGCTCACTTCGGAAGTTATCGCATAATTTGTTGATCTCTCTAATCGGTATCAGCGTTGACCCAAAACCGAGAAGCTAGCCACAGCGCTATCGTAGTTGCTTCTGAATCTCTTGCACATAGACGGATAGATACAGACCGACCAGGTTCTTAGCCATATTGTCCTCTCCTACTATGTATTACTGAGTTTTCGGACAAACAGGTTATTGGTGGGTAAAGCTCCGGGGAAGCTGAAGGCTAACTGTAACGATTCTAGCGTTTGGCGGAGAGGGTGGGATTCTACGCTATTGGCTCAAAACCCAAGGAATTAACTGTTTTCTCCTTTGTTCCCAATAAGGCGTTAGCTCTAGAGCGCCCTCAAGCGCCCTGGAACGCCCTGCCTACTTATACCCGCTAGCTTATATCCGCTAGTACCGTATAAGTAAACATATTTGTTTGGGTACTGTGGGTGCTAATTTTTGGGGGTTTCTTGGCAGGCTGCGCCCGTCAACAATCAAATGGGATACCCGGTAGTGGGCCACATTCCGATAAGACCGCGATGTCATTACAGCGCAAGGGTCACTGTCTGTCGAAAATAGTCATCCAGGTGATGGGTTCCCCTTTAGCGTTTTTGGCCTTCCAATAGCTGATCCTTACCTTTCCATCCTTGGAGATGACAATTTTCTGCGTCGAGACAACCTTTCCTTCTTGCTTGCGGATGACCGACACCGTTCTGGCATCAATCCGCTTCACCGCGACGGTGTCCGCGGAGGCGTTCCCAAAGCCAAACTCGGAGTCCTGTGGAGCGCCGGTTACCGGGTAGTCTTTGCCATCGAACATTAAGCTGTATACAACATGGGCGGGCTTTCCGCGAAAGTTGACCGGGTCCGCAGTAACCTTTACACCTCCTTGTTGCTGCTCAATGAGGATCGTTTCACTCTTCGGCGCCGGGTAATCGCTGGTGAATTTTGACCTCTCCAGATTGAGTTTCCAGGTTCCCACCATTGGATCGATCTCGGATTTTTCCGTTCCTTGCCCGGTCGCCGCTTGCGCGCTTATAGTTGCGGCCAGCGAAGCTGTCAATAGCATCGATAAGAGAATTTCTCGCATGTCGGTTACTCTCCGTTTCCAATTTCGAGCGGACATGTCCTATCCCATGCGTGTAATTGATTTACGCTGGGAAAGCAAGTCTACCGACAAACTTCAATTCCGTACACCTGCAAATTCTAGCTTGCTCCCACATCCTGATAAGTCCGGCGAGCTCAACCGGTCGATGCAACACCATCTAAGCTAGATGTTCTCTTCAAAGGTGGTGTTTATGACCCAGGAGAAACGCGTAGGGCTTTCAGCGACGCAGAAAGCCGACTTATGGTGCCGTTGGAAGGCGGGACAGTCATTGCATGAGATTGGGCGCGCCTTCGGCAAGGAACATGCCGTCATTTACTTTCTGTTGGCGCGTCATGGCGGCATTGCTCCGGCCGTCCGTCGCCGCTCGCTGCTTGCCCTCACACTGGCTGAGCGAGAGGACATCTCTCGAGGTATCGCTGGCGGTTGGTCGATTCGTGAGATAGCCAAACGTCTGGAGCGAGCTGCATCGACGGTGAGCCGGGAGGTCGCTCGGCATGGTGGCCGTCCTCAGTATCGAGCCAGTGAAGCCGATCACCAAGCCTGGGAGTCGGCCTTGCGGCCCAAGCGTTGCCTTCTGGCCCTCCACGGGAAGCTGCGGGAGATCGTTGCGAGTAAACTGATTCTGGACTGGTCGCCGGAACAGATTTCCGGATGGCTGAAGAGGCAGTATCCCGAGGACGAGACCATGCGCGTGTCCCACGAAACCATTTACCGCAGCCTATTCATTC
>JAIQES010000044.1 GCA_020073705.1 Terriglobia bacterium | reverse complement strand
CCAGAAAAAAATGGTCAGCGCCAGCGGGGCACCCAGGTTGTTCTTGGCGGAAAAGGAACCGCGCACGCTGGTGTCGACGAATTCGACCGCCCATTCGCAAAAATTCTGCAGTCCGCCCGGAGTGCCGCTGACTGCTTTTTTGGCCACGCTGCGGAACATGAATAAAAATGCCGCGCCCAACAGAAAGGACATGATCAGGGTATCCAGGTTCAGCGCCCAGAAACCCATTTCCTTGGCTTGCTCCGAGGTATGTGCGACTCCCCAGGTACCGTCCGGCAAATGACCCCAAGTCAGATTTTGCAGGTGGTGGTGAATATATTCTGCTGATGTTTCTGCTTCGCTGGACATGTTTTAGTCGCTATCTTCAGTCTTGATCTTCAAAAATAACCGGCCTGCCAAAAGCGCCGCTTGCCCCAATACAAAGCCACCCAAAATCACTAGTGGCGAAAACTTTAGCACTGCCAAGCAGATTCCCAGCAATGCAATAACTGCCGAGAAACGCTCGGCAGCGTAAAAATACATGAGCCGTAATTGTTGATGTGCGTCGTAGGAAGAATGCAATGCTGCCCGGGACATCCGCCACGCCAGCAATGCACCATTGAGAACTGATGCGCCTCCTCCACCTAACACCGCTATCGCATATTGCGGCGAACTTTTCCAGCCATATGCCGCGCCTGCTGCGGCTAAAGTAATCAGGATTTGCAGCCAGATTACCCTTCGCGCCAAACGTTTTTCTTGGGCTTCGGCTTTGAAAAGGGACAGGATGATAGCGGCGTTTAATGGGGGTGTCAAACTTTGTCGCGTGGCATCACCCTTGATACTGCTCAAATCAGCGTGCTTTTCTGAGTCCACTGAGGAGTTCATCCAGATGGTCGTTGCTTGAATACTCGATGACCAGCTTGCCGCCGCCCTTGCTATTGGACTTGATCTCCACGCGTGCGCCAAGATGCGCGCTCATTTCTTCTTGCAGCTGCTGTGTATCTCGATTTACTTTTTGCGTTCTTTTGCTGCCCGCTGTTTTTGTCGATGGTGTCTCGCTTTGTTGTTGTACCAGCTTTTCAGCTTCGCGCACCGACAGGCCTTCCAACACAATCTTGTTGGCCAGCAGCACTTGTTGCGCACCTTCCAGCGACAGCAATGCTCGCGCATGTCCCATGTCGAGCGAACCTTCCATCAGCATGCCTTGCACCGCGTCCGGCAGCTTGAGCAGACGCAACAGATTGCTGGCTGCGCTTCGCGAGCGCCCGACTGCATCGGCTGCCGCCTGGTGGGTCATTTGAAACTCATCAATCAACCGCTGGATACCGACCGCTTCTTCCAGCGGGTTCAGGTCTTCGCGCTGGATGTTCTCGATCAGCGCCATGGCTAACGCGGCATTGTCGGGCACCTTGCGCACGATGACCGGAACTTGTTTCAGTTCGGCCAATTGTGCCGCGCGCCAGCGACGTTCGCCGGCGATGATCTCATAGCCCCCTGCCGGCAGTTCGCGCGCCAATATCGGCTGCATGACGCCCTGCGCTTTGATCGAGGCCGCTAGTTCATTCAGCGAAGCCTCATCCATGTGGCTGCGCGGCTGGTATTTGCCCGGCTTGAGTTGTTCGACTTTTAACTCGCGCAGTACGTCGCTCTGCTTTGAATAGCAGAGTTTGGGATCAATCCACTTGAATGGATGGTGGTGGGTCAGTTTGCAAAAAATGGGTTCTATAAAAGTTGTGGAAAGATGACGGAGTGATAAACTAGAACGAAAGTGTTGATAAGCTCAGAGGGCGTTCTCCTCAGCGCCCGGCGACGTCGTTCCGGATGACCATGCCGCCCTTCATCACGAATCGCACGCGCTCCATTTCGGTCACGTCCGCGAGTGGATTTCCCAAAACCGCAATGATGTCGGCGAACTTGCCTTTCTCGATGGTACCGATGTCCTTCTCGATACCGTAATTCAGCATGTGGGCGGCATTCATATACGCAGTCTGTAGCGCCTGCGCCGGTGTCAATCCCCACTTCGCGTAATAGGCGAACTGGTTCGCCTGCTTGCCGTGTGGGATTGAGGGTGAGGTGGCGCCGCTGCCGAAGACGATGGGGACGCCGGCGGCGATCGCGCGCCGGAACGCCTGCTCGACGAGCTTTATTCGTGAATTGCGTCCGCCGGTCGCCTCCAGATCCTCTTTTTCCAGCGAGATCAGATCGTCGAGCGTCGGCACGAAGGGAAGCTTCTTCTCCAACAGCACCCTAATCCCGTCCTGGTCGAGTTCGAGCAGATGATTGGGCGCGTCCACGCCCGCGTTGATGCAGATCGCCATACCTTCGCCGCCATAGGCGTGGCAGGCGACCTTGATGCCGAGCCGATGCGCTTCGTCAACGATCGCCTGCACTTCCTCGAACGTGAGCGAGGGTGAATTGATCAGCTTCGCGTCGGGTGTCCACATGTGCATGGTGCCAGCGAAATCCTGCGTCGTGTAGATTTTCACCCAATCGACGCCGTGCAGCTTCGCCTCGCGCACGGCGGCGCGCGCGAGCCACGGGCCGTTGACGTTCTTGTCCTCGATGAAGCCTTCCTGGAAGCGGCCCGGGCGGATGTCCGGATAATAATTAGTTGCGCGAGGATTAAGCGATTGGCCCACCACCTGCATGCGTGGGCCCTGGACGCGGCCGGACGTGATCTCGTCGCGGATATCGACGGTGTTGTAGCCGCCGCGCGAATCCATATCGAGGACAGTGGTGAATCCGGCGGCCAAGTCGATCTGGGAGTTGGCGAGTGCGATCAGCGTGCGCTGGGCCTCACTTACGCCCCCTGTGTTGATGTGGACATGTGCGTCGATCATGCCGGGCATGACGGTCGCATTCGAGAGATCGATCACGCTCGCGCCCGATGGAATGGCGAGGCCGGGGCCGACATCCGCGATGCGGTCGCCGCGCACGAGCACGACCTGGTTGGTGAGCATCGTGCCCGAACGCGCGTCGAACAAGCGCCCGGCGCGGATGACGACGACCTGGTCACGCGGCGCGAGATATTTTCCCGCTAATTGAGCCTGTGCGGGAAGAGCCGCGAGTCCCGCGATTCCGGCGACGAACACGGCAGCTAGCTTCAATGGCCACTCCATGGAATCCTCCCCTATCCCCAGGATGATCGTTGGTAATTGTAGGCATTCTACATGAGTTTCGTCGTTGCGGGCCGCGTCGTTACGAGGAGCGAAGCGGCGAAGAATCTCCATTTTCTTGGTTTTTGTCTAGGAGAGATTCGTCGCGGAGTTTATCCCGGCCCCTGCCGGGGCTCGGAATGACAAGGTCAGAAGCCTTCTTCAACAAGCTCTTACGTGAGGAGCGGGTTTGGCTTCCTGATGTCGATTCCGAGATCCTTGATGGCTTTTTCCACGACGGAGGATTCAATCTTTCCATCACGGAACAGCTCGCGAAGAGTGGCCAGCGTAATAAAGCGCGCATCGACCTCGAAGAAGTTGCGCAACGCCTCACGGCTGTCACTTCGTCCGAAGCCATCGGTTCCGAGTGAAGCAAAGCGCTGCGGCGCCCACCTGCTGATGAGATTGGGCAGGGCCTTCAGGTAGTCCGTCGCCGCGACCAGAACGCCAGGCGTTTCGCCGAGGCATTGAGAAATATACGGGATTTGAGGCTCTTCGGCGGGATGCAAGAGGTTCCAGCGCTCGGCGTTGATGCCATCGGTATACAGCGCCTTGTAGCTCGTGACGCTCCACACGTCGGCGGCGACACCATATTGTTCCTCGAGGATTTCCTGCGCCCGCAGCGCCTCGCGAAGAATGGCGCCGCTTCCAAACAGTTGCGCGCGAAGTTTGGATTTCCTGTTCTCTGACGCGCGGAACTTGTACAGGCCTTTCAGTATTCCATCCCGGGCTCCCGGCGGCATGGGCGGCATCGCATAAGGCTCGTTCATCAGGGTGATGTAATAGAAGATGCTCTCACCATCTTTGTACATCTTGCGGATGCCATCCTGGATGATGACGGCAACCTCATAGGCAAAGGCGGGATCATAGGCCCGCAGCGTGGGAATCGGCAGGGCCAGAACGTGGCTGTTGCCGTCCTGGTGCTGCAGACCTTCGCCCGCCAGAGTTGTGCGCCCGGATGTCCCGCCGAGAAGGAACCCGCGGCACCGCATATCCGCAGCCGCCCAGATGAAGTCACTGATGCGTTGCAGGCCAAACATCGAGTAGTAAATGAAGAAAGGAATCGTGTTGATTCCGTGGGTGGCATAGGCGGAACCTGCGGCCATGAATGAAGCCATGGAACCCGCTTCGGTGATTCCTTCCTCGAGAATCTGGCCGTCCTTCGCTTCCTTGTAATACAGCAGCGTGTGTACATCGACGGGCTCGTAGAGCTGTCCCCGGCTGCTGTAGATGCCGACCTGCCGGAACAGCGATTCCATGCCGAAGGTCCGGGCCTCATCGGGCACGATCGGGACAACGAGCTTGCCGATTTCAGGGTCGCGCAGCATGTGCCTTAACATGGCGACGAAGGCCATCGTCGTGGAGACCTCGCGCCCTTCGCTGCCCGCCAAGAATTCCCGAAACAACTCGTCATGGTCCGCGACAATCGGCTTGGACCGCACGCGGCGGCTCGGTACATAGTTCCCCAGTTGTTGGCGGCGCGCGCGGAGGTACTGAATTTCGTGGCTGTCTTCAGGCGGGCGGTAAAAGGGCATCTCGGCGATCTGTTCGTCGCTGATAGGAATGCCGAAACGCGACCGAAACTCGCGGAGCTCTTCCTCATTGAGCTTCTTTTGCTGGTGAGTGATGTTCCTGCCCTCGCCGCCCTCACCAAGACCGTAGCCCTTGATCGTGCGCGCGAGGATGACAGTGGGCGAACCCTTGTGTTCGACCGCCGCCTTATAGGCAGCGTAAACTTTGCGTGGATCGTGGCCGCCCTGTCGCAACGTGCGTAAGGCCTCATCGGGAACATCCTCGACCATTTTTAGGATACGAGGATCCGTGCCAAAAACAAGCTGACGGACGTAAGCGCCAGATTCGACGACGAGTCTCTGATACTCGCCGTCCACCAATTCTCCCAAACGCTTAACCAGCAGGCCGTCGGAATCGCGTTCGAAAAGAAGGTCCCAGTCGGTTCCCCACAGCACTTTTATGACGTTCCAGCCAGCGCCCCGGAAAGCTGCTTCGAGTTCCTGGACGATCTGTCCATTGCCGCGAACAGGGCCGTCGAGGCGCTGCAGGTTGCAATTGACGACGAAAATGAGATTGTCGAGATGTTCGCGCGAAGCGAGCGTGATCGCTCCCAAGCTCTCAGGCTCGTCCGTCTCACCGTCGCCAATGAATGCCCAGACCTTGCTATCGGTGACTGGCTTGAGGCCGCGGTCCTCCAGGTAGCGATTGAAGCGGGCTTGATAGATGGCCATGAGGGGACTGAGCCCCATGGATACGGTGGGGAATTCCCAGAAGTCAGGCATCAGCCAGGGATGCGGGTAGGAAGAGAGGCCGCCGTCTGGTCTCAGCTCACGGCGGAAGTTTTCAAGCTGCTTGGTGGATAGGCGGCCCTCGAGAAACGCGCGCGCATAGACGCCGGGAGAAGCATGTCCCTGAAAATAAACTGTGTCGCCCTCGAAATGTTCGGTGCGTCCCCGGAAGAAATGATTGAAGCCCACTTCGAACAGTGTCGCGGCTGAGGCATACGTGGAAATGTGCCCGCCGATGCTGTGATCGACCCGGTTCGCACGAACGACCATGGCAAGAGCGTTCCACCGGATAAGGCTCTTGATCCTGCGCTCGATATTCTGATCGCCAGGAAAGACTCCCTGTTTTTCTGGTGGAATGGTATTCGCGTACGGCGTATTCGCTGTGAAGGCGGGTCCGACGCCTAAGGATTGTGCGCGAGAGCGGAGCCGTTCAAGGAGCAGGCCCGCAGTTTCCACGCCCTCATCTTTGAGTACCGCATCGAATGACTCGATCCATTCCTGCATTTCCTGAGCATCAATGCCCAGGAGTCTTGTGTCGGAGTGATTATCCGTCATGGCTCATCCCTGCCCTTTACTGGCAATCATATTACAAACAGCTTAAGCCCGATCAATGACACAGACATTACGTAATTATTTCTGCGGACCGGTTGATTTCAGTTGACAAGTCAACGTGGCTCGTTAGCAGGCGACGCAACACGTTTGTGACCGATTGGCTGGCGCCGATTGGAATGAATTCAGGCAGCCGCCCTGAGCACAAGCAGCGGCTTTCGATGCTGCCGTGGAATAAATCAGTTGTGCCACTGGAATGCACAATAGTAGTAACTCCGGACGATCCTGCAATTATCTTTCGCAATTTCGCGCCTCGAGCCAAGCAGGTTCAGTTGCGTGCGGAACTCAGACCCGGTGCAGGGTAATCCGGGAGCTTCTCCTTGCTGTAATCTGCTCGTTTCACCTCCAGCTCGTCGAACAGGACCGACGGACTCACGATCGACGTGAAAGGGATGCCGGAGCGGTTGCTGACCAGCGGATCATTCCCGGCGGCGGCGAGATCGCTGCGGATCGCGCGCGTATCGAGTTCATTGAAAATGGCCCCGCGGACCAGTTCCTCGTGTCCGTCGCCGGTCCACACCCTGTAGAGGACGCGCGGCGTCAGCTGTGGCCCGATCGTATCCACAAAATAGCCATACGGGAGGCCGCGATCGCGGCATAGATCAAGCATCCGTTTCTTGAGTTCCTCATGCGTGCTTGTCTTCGCGGCCCGGATGAACAGATTTCCGGGAGCGGGCACCGTAGTTCCGCTACCGCTGGCTCGTCCGTGGCCGTTCGAGGTCAGGAAATCGCGGATGGGCTGCCGCCCGATAAGGAAATTCACCAGCTTGCCGTTGTTCACCACCGTTACAGCAGTTGCAAGCACGCCCTCGTCGTCCACCTTATAGCTGCCGCCGAGACTGTGACCTTCGAACATCTCCAGCGTCGGATCGTCCACAACCGAAATAAAGTCCGGCAGCACACGGCCCTTGAGGCTGCTTGCGAAAGCCCCTGTCGTCCGCGCAGGGCGCCCGGGCGCGGGTCTCCGTCCGAGCACATTGGGAGCAATCAAATCGAAAAACATGTCGGATGCCGCATCGTTCGAAAAAAGGACCGGGCCGCGGTACTCTTCGTCCACGACGGGAGCGTCACGCAATTTCTTCATTAGATCGGCCAGTTTGAGTGCGTCGGCATGAAATTGCTCCGGCGTGGGCATTTCTTCGATGCGGCTTGAGGTGTATTGCGGCGACCGGTCCAGCCGCATCCCGTCCGGCGCTTGTTCCGTGGCGCCAAGAGTCATCAGGTAATGCGTTGAGCCCTGCCGCGTGACAGTCCCTTCTGTGTTCACAAAATACGTGGACATGGCAACAAAACTTAGTGTGGCGCCGAAAGATTGAATCTGCGGGTCGGCCTTGTAAACTGAAGTTGCTGACTCCAGCATCTTGGTCCATTTGGATGGGTCCACATCCAGCTTCGCCACGGGATCGACCAACTCGATGACCTCGGCCCTCGCAAAATCGTCCACCGGCTGCTCGACATTGAGCTCTTTCATCAGAGACTGTTTTGCCGAGAGTGCTCTTCCGGCCCGTTTGTAGGCCTGGTCGGTCGCCAGCCAAATCTGGTGTCGCAGGGCAAGGTTGTCGCTATCAAGGGGGAGGGTATCACTGACTCCCTGGCCGGGACCGTAATAGCTGTCGAATTTGTAGTCGCCGAGTCGTACCACCGCGCGAAGCAAACGCAGCCTCGTGCAGTTCTGATCCCGCAGCGCGCCAAACACGGCACTCGCCTCAAATTGTTCCACATCAAAGACGTGATACTCGATGTAGAAGGGCGCGCCGACATTGTCCATCTTGAGTTGCGCCTTCGATCGCGTGAGTTCTTCCTGGAGGGCGCGCAGGACCGGATCCGACGCGGCTTCCCGGGTCGCCTCGCGTTTTTCCTGCGCGCCTACGGTAAAGGCAGCAGAGAAGAAAAGCACGGCCATCGCTGCAATCCCCACTTTGGAATGCCAAGATCGAAACCGCATCAGTGCACCTCGCCACTGGGGCTCGTTGATGCCGACCTGGCCGTTGAATTCTCAAATCCCGGGGGTGGCAGGACCGGCGGACGCACTCGCGAACCCGCGCGCTTCTGTACCTCCAATTCGCTGAACAACATGGCTGGCGCTGCTGCCGAGACTGGAACGTTGCCCGATTCCGCCCCACATATCCCATTGAACACCTGTGTGGTGTTTCCCGTGAGCAATATCCGGTTCAGAGAGGCGAGCGGAGTGCCCACGATATCCACTCCGCGCACAAGCTGGTCCGGACGACCGTCGGCGTAAACGCGCCAGACGATGACCGGAAGCACTTGGAACGCTTGCGGGAGTTCGCGCGTGGTTAGCGTGAATCCGCCCTGCACGTCTTCAAAGTAGAGACCATACGGTTTGCCGGCCTTCTTGATTTCTTCGACCAACTTCTCTCGCAGTTCCGAGTCCTTCACGGCCTTGGACGATTCGACAATGAGGTTCCCCTGCCGTCCGGTGGGCATGTAGCCCGTCTGCCGTCTTCCATGACCATTCGACTTGGCAAAATTCGTGATCGGCATACGCGACATCAGAAAGTTCTTCAGAATCCCGTCTTGGATCAGTGGCACACGCTGTGCAGGCACGCCTTCGTCATCGTGCGAATAGGAACCTGCAAGCGGCACGCCATTGAGTTCGTGCAGCGTGGGATCATCGAAGACGCTCAGAAAATCGGGCAGCACCAATTGATTCACTTTCTTGGTGAAAGTCTGTCCTTCCGTTTCGCCCCGCTGTCGATGTCCCTCGAGCCGGTGTCCGAGCACTTCATGGAAGAAGACGGCTGCGGCACGCCCCGAAAGAAGCGCGGGCCCATCGAAGGGCTCGGCCAGTGGCGCCGCGCGCAGCGCCTTCAGGTCCGCGGCCATTTTGTCTTCCTTCGCGGCTAGTTCCTGTTCGGGCGGAAGCCCCTCAGGTTTCGAGGACTCGAAAGTTTCCACGCGCATCAGGTCCATCCCGTCGTCGGAGCGCGTGTTGGCTACCACGATCAGGCGCGCCATGAGGCCAGGCGTCTCCACTTTGCTTCCCTCGCTCGAAACGAAATACGAGGTCGTCTGTTGCAGTTGCAGCGTCACGGCCGAGCTGTAGATTTCGGGATATTTTCGGAAGCCCGCTGAATACTTCCGGATTTTGTCTTCCCACTCCTTCTGATTAAACACGATCGGACCAGGGGGCTGGTCCACTCGGATCTGAGGCGCTTCTTGAGAAAAATCTGGCGATTTGTCTTCCTCCGCTGCCTGCACCGCCGTGTTACTCATGACCTTCGCGTAGGCTGGTGAAGCGCGGCGATACTCGTGATTGGTCAGTTCCCACAGTGTGCGGGCTATGGCATCGCGGTCATCGGCCAACGGGAGCGCGCCGGAAGTGATCCCTGACTCGCGGTTTTCGTCATGCGTGTTGTCGAGCATGGGGTTGCCGACGCGCATCGTGACGTCGACCGACCGGTGGTTCGACGTCGAAGATGTGACAATCGTCCCGTAGGTTCCCGCAATCTGCAGAGTGCGCTGATCATAGACTTCGTAACTGAGGAAGTAAGGCGCCGGGTCGGACTTGGCCAGGGACGTCGTCGCGCGTTCCAATTCTGCTTGCATGGTCTCCAGCAGAACGCTCGAATCTTTGTCCGGCAGTGGCGCACCCCAACTGAGGCCGCCGCCGACTGCCAGAGTCGCCAGAAAAAGAGACCTCAGGGAAACAGAGAGAAGGGATTGCTTCATAGGAGTATTTGGCGTACTGCCTCCTGCTTTGGAAGACGCCGGGTTTCTGAATTGCGTTCCCGCCGGGCCTTCGAACTGCGTATGTTCGTCAACCGGGCACATCGAGCGCGTTTGTGTACACCATTGATAATGCGCCGAATTAAAGCGCTGGGCAAATGCTCTTCCTCAATAAGACAGCCACTTGCGGCTGACCGGCTTTCTACCGAATCGTGCCAGAGATGTTAGCCGGGATGTTTACCGTGGGCATATCGTGATATAAGATGCACCGAAAGCACAAGAAGATTCGCCAGTCCGCAAAAGCCTGCTGAAGCGTTCGCGTTGAATTTTAACTGCGCTCGCGCGATACTTTGCACATGTACAGCCCGGCCGTACTGGACCATTTCCAGAATCCACGCAATGCCGGCATTCTCGATGCTGCCACGGCAACCGTTTCCGTTGAGAATCCGGTTTGCGGGGACATCCTCGAACTCTCCGTTCGCATGGAGGCGGGGCGCATCGCCGACGCACGATTCCGAACGCTCGGTTGCGTTACTGCGATGGCCTGTTCTTCCTTGCTGACGGAATTGCTGCTTGGCAAAACTCCGGCTGAAGTTCGCGCCATCACTCCCGTGCAGATGTCGGAAGCGCTGGGCGGCCTTCCGCCCGCGACGTTTCATGCCGCGCAGCTCGCCTGCGACGGGATCGCCGCCCTGCTGCCAAAGCTCAGGGCCTGATTGACGCCGGCGTGACTCGCATCACATACGTGCCCCCGACCGGGATGTTCAGATTTCTGTATAAGGAGGAAACGATGGGCACGGTCAATCCGAACAAAGCGGGCCTTGCGCTGGGAGCGATGCTCGGGGGATGGCATCTCCTATGGGCACTCCTTGTGGCAGCCGGCTGGGCACAAGCGATCATCAATTTCTACTTTCGAATACATTTTCTGACGCCGGCGTGGACCGTGGAAGGATTTCAGGCCGGACTCGCAGCAACCCTTGTCTTTGTCACAGCCGCGCTGGGTTATGTGTTTGGTTATGTCCTTGGAGTTCTGTGGAACCGCCTTCACCGATAGACGCGTAACGCTGCGGGAAGCTTGGGAGAATGATGCGCGAGGCTGGTGTGCTTGCGCGCCGCTTTGTTATTGTCCGGCCGGGCCGATAGCGTCCCGAAGCATGTCGGGATTGTTGATATTGAGGATGACACCCTCTTCGCTGGTCGGGACTTCGAGAAGATCGGCGGAGTGGGCCCAGACGACAGCGCGCGCGCCCTTGTCGGAGGGGGCGGCGAGCAATTCTTCGTACAGGGCGCTTGAGAAAATCACCGGATGGCCGCGCCGGCTGTTGTAGACCGGCAGAACAATGAGCTTGTCATTTGCATAGAATTGTTCGATCAGATTGCTGACCAGCGTGGCACTCACGAGCGGATGATCGACAGGGCAAAGGATCATTCCATCGGTCTCGATACCTTCCAGGCTGCGTAGTCCCGCGCATATCGATGACAGTTGTCCCTGCTGCCAGTCGGGATTCAGAACGACCATGGAGGCGTCTAGCTTTGCGATCGTGCGAATCTCATCGGCGCCCGCACCCAGCACGATGCGCGTCACTCCGATGCGCGGGTGGCGCGTGGCTTGGATCAGGTGTTCGAGAAAGGTGCCCTCGCGGTAGGGAAGCAGGGCTTTCGGCCGACCCATTCGGCTGGAAGAGCCGGCGGAGAGAATCATGGCAGCGAGCAACGAGATCCCTCATCCCGCCGAGGCCGGTGTGGCGTTTTCGATATTCACGGCTTTGTGGGAGAGATTGGTGGCGCCTCGGCGGATCGCAATCAACTCCGCCGTGATACTGATGGCAATTTCTTCCGGAGTGAGCGCGCCAATGTTCAAACCGACCGGGGCGTGCACATTCGTGAATTTTTCCGGCACGATGCCGTCTTTTTTGAGCGCCCGGTAGACGGACAATACCTTGCGCTTGCTGCCGATCATGCCGATGTAGCGTGGCGATGTGCCGACGGCCCAACCGAGCACGCGCATGTCGTCCTTGTGGCCTCGCGTGACGATCACCATATAAGTTGCGGCGCCGGGTTGGATCTTCGCAAATGCTTCCTCGAAGCTGGTGTAGATCTCCCGCGCCATCGGGAAGCGCTCGGGGTTCGCAAACGATTTGCGGTCGTCGATGACGCCGATTGCGAAGCCCGCCGTGCTCGCCGCGTTCGCCAGCGCGATCGAAATGTGCCCCCCGCCGAAAATGTAGAGGATAGGTTGCGGCAGGATTGGCTCGACGAAAATCTCGAGCGTGCCGCCGCAGATCAGCCCATTGTCGTAGTTGGCCTCGTTGTTCAGGTTGAACGTCATCTTGCGCGGCGATTCGGCCTGCATCACTTCCTTCGCGGCGGCCCACACTTCGGCCTCGACGCATCCACCGCCAATTGTTCCGGCAATCGAGCCGTCCTCGCGGACGAGCATGCGGGAGCTTTCAAAGCTCGGGATCGAGCCGTTGGTGTGAACGATTGTAGCCAGCGCTCCGCGTCTTCCTTCGTGGCGGAGCTTGACGACTTCCTCGAAGATATCCATAGGAAAGAGCCTGAAATTAGAGTACGGCGGGGGACGCCGCTTGTCAATCGCGCGCCGCGTCCTGGAAACCGGTTTGGTCGAAGTACCGTAAGCGCGAACCAGTGCTAACTTATTGATGTGGAATAACATGCCATGAAAGAGATCGTGATCGCGGAACATGATTTTTAGCGCGGGTGGCAGAGAAGGGGCGATTGTGAGAAAATGCCAATGAAGGGCAACTACTCATGAGCAGATCTGTCGGGAAAAACGTGACGCTCGAAAAGCCGGATGATTTCGGCAAGCTGTTGCAGGACGAAGGCATAATTTTCACACAGCTCGACAAGGCCGTGAACTGGGCCCGCAAGAGCTCGATCTGGCCGCTCGGATTCGGCTTGGCCTGTTGCGCAATTGAGATGATGTCGATGGCCGCGGCCCGCTTCGATGTCGCGCGTTTCGGTTCGGAGGTATTTCGTCCTTCGCCGCGTCAGGCGGACCTGATGATCATCGCGGGCCGGGTGTCGCAAAAGATGGCGCCCGTGATTAAGCAACTCCATGCACAGATGCCGGAACCAAAGTGGGTGATCTCGATGGGTGCGTGCGCGACCTCCGGCGGCGTATTCAATAATTACGCGATCGTGCAAGGCGTCAACCAGGTGATTCCCGTGGACATATACGTGCCAGGATGCCCGCCACGCCCCGAAGCCCTGCTCTATGCGATTCTGCAACTTCAGGAAAAGATCACCAACGAACGCGGCAGCTTTAAGCGCGCGCTGAATATCGCATAGGGTAATTCGCACTCGAATGTTGATTGCCGGAAGTCCCTCAGCCTTATAATCCCTCAAAATTGCCAACCGTGAAGTTCACGCCACGCATGAGGCGATGAGTGGCTATTTCGACGATTGCGCCCGGCTAACGCTACGCCAGCGTACGAGAAGTCTTGAGATCGGGGTCGTTCCAGTGCAGTTCTGAGAGGGTCCGCTACTGCGGACGGTGCGTAAACATTCCGACGCCGAGGCGTAACTGTAGCGTGTTGATGCCTGGATTGGCCGAGGAAATGCCCGCGTTGGAAATGTGCATGTAGCGCACCTCCGCGCTCCAATTCAATTTCTTGCCGAGAACATGCATGCCGAGCGCGCCGCTGCTTGTGAAATTCACCCGGGAGGTCCCCAGGGGAACTTGGTTGTTGGTGAACAGAGCGCCGCCGCCTAGCTCGAAATAGGGCACGGTCCGGCGGTACGAATCGAAGTTCCATTTCAAAGCGAAAGGATCGACGGCGACGCCGTAGGCAGTCCCCTCTGGGCGAAATACCCAGAAGATGGGGACCACGTCAACGGCGTATTCGAATCTGCCGCGTAGAAATCCCGGCCCATGTGGGTCAGTCAGCACCCAGCCATAACGCATACCGGCATTCCATACGCCAGTATGCGATGTAATGCCATTCAGAGCATGTCCTCCGCCGCTCCACAGCGCCAAGTCATGCCCGCTCTTTTCCGGTCCAGCTTGGGCGTGAACCGGAGAAACGTCGTAGAACGCGAACCATGCGCATGAGAATAAGAATGCAAGCAGCGGCTTCATGAATTGGATCCTCTCTACCCGGCGGCCCATGCCGCAACCAAAGAGTTAAAAAACAAACGATAACGATACAAGAAGGTCCGCGTATTGACAAACGCGCGCGGTGGATACGATTTCAGCCGGAACTTTTCTTCTCCAGCACCGGAAGCGAGATCACTTCGGCGGCCGTGCCTGATGCATCGAGGCGCGTTCCAATGCTCGAATGCTCACGCCGCACATAGCCCAAACCAATCGGCCTGCCGAGCAAGGGAGAGATGGCTGCGCTGGTGACATGGCCGGCTTCGTTCCCCGTAAAGAACAGTTTTGTTCCCGGCGCGGGAGGTTCCCCGGAAAGAAATTGCAATCCCGTCAGCCGCCGGTTGGCGTGGCCGCGTGAGCGGACACGCTCAACGATTTCCTGGCCGGTATAGCAGCCTTTTTCGTAGCTGATGTGGGACAGTTCGAGGCCTGCTTCGTGGGGGATATTCGTGTCGTCATAGTCTTGTCCGAACCATGCGGTTCCGGACTCCAGGCGAATCGAATTGAGTGCTTCCAGGCCCGCGGGAACGCCTCCGTGCGCGCGGACGGCGCCCTCCAGCTCCCACCACAATGCGGTAAGTTGTTCGCGCGCGACGACCACCATCGCGGCGGGATGGTCTATCCATGTGTGGCGGATGATGCGGCAGGGAATTGAGCCGAACGCCGCTTCGATGTGTGCTGACGCGGGAATGGCCGAAATGTCGACCCTAGCCAGCTCGGAAATCAGTTCGGCGACGCGTGGTCCCACGAGATCAAGTGTTCCTGTCGAAGGGGTCATATCCTCGAGGGCGACGTCGTCCATGATGATGAATTTATCGAACGTGGAAAACGTGCGTTCGCGCACCATGACATGGGAAGACGCTAGGATGCGCTCAGCCAGCGCGAACGTTTCGACCTCGGCGAGAATGTGCCCCTGAGGCGTCAGCAGCAGGCCGATTGCTCCTTGTCCTGGTTTGAGGTCGCGGACATTTGAAGAAAGAACTGCATTCAAGTAGCGGTGCCGGTCGGGCCCCGAAAAGGAAAAGAACGCCCGGAAATTCGTATCGGCCAGGGCGACTGCGTCGCGCGCGGCCCTGTATTCGGCCGTAAAATCGCCGAATCGCGCGGGCAGGAGCGTGCCAAAATATTCAACGATCTCGGCGCCAGAGGCCCTGTGAAGGCCGAGCAATGGAGTTTCCAGCGGCATGGACAGTGTCGAATTCTCCGTGTTCGCGGTCTCATCTTAGCAGAACGCGATTTAGAGCGGCGTTCGATGGCGGGAAGGGGCTGGCAACGAATGATAAAATGCAGATACAATTACTTCGAATACAATTCGGGTTGTTGAGCGGCACGGTTGTTGCCGGAGGTCCAGGTGGAGCTGACAGTTGCTTTACGAATGGCATTTCGCGCATTAGGGCGGAACAAGATGCGCACGGCGCTGACGATGCTTGGCGTCATCATCGGCGTTGCTGCCGTGATCTGCACGGTCGCAATCGGTGCGGGCGCGTCGGAGAGAATCCAAACCGCCATCGCGGAAATGGGCGCCAACATGGTGTGGATTGAGGCCGGAGGCGTAAACCTGAATGGCGTTCGCACAGGAAACGGCGCAACGAAGACGCTCATCCTGGAGGATGTCAAAGCCATCCAGGACCAGATTCCGATTGTCTCGCACGTCACGCCCAACGTGGATGGCCACGCGCAAGTGGTTTTCTCAAACCAGAATTGGTACACCCAAACGAGAGGTGTTTCTCCGGACTACCTCTACGTGAAAAAACTAGCGGTAGAGCGCGGGACAATGTTCGGTCAGGATGAAATTGATCGCGCGGACAACGTCTGTGTTCTTGGACGCACTGTGGCGAAGATTCTCTTCCTGAAGGATGATCCTATCGGTCAGACCATCCGCGTGGCCAACCAACCCTGCAAAGTGATTGGCCTGCTCGAAGCAAAGGGGCAGTCGGCGACGGGCCAGGATCAGGACGATACGATGTTGATGCCGTACACGACGGTCCAGAAGAAAATCAGGGGTATCGACTGGCTCGATGATATTTGGTGTGCGGCCATCTCTCCGGAGATGGTTCCGGTGGCCGAACGGGAAATCACCGATCTGCTTCGGGAACGTCACAACATCCGGCTCGGGAAAGCAGACGATTTCAATATCCGGCATCCGGTCGAGATCGCGAACGCACTGGCCGATTCCGCGCGGCAGATGGAGGCTTTGCTGGCGAGCATTGCATCCATCGCCATGCTGGTTGGCGGCATCGGAATCATGAACATCATGCTCGTGTCTGTTACGGAGCGCACCCGAGAGATCGGGGTGCGCATGGCTGTCGGCGCCAGTGAGGAAGCCGTGCAGATGCAGTTCCTCAGCGAGGCGGCCGTTATGAGTCTGATGGGCGGGGCCATCGGCTTGGTCCTCGGCATGATCGGTTCCATTCTTATCGCACACTTTCTGCAATGGCCCACGACCGTGCCTGTCTCGGCCATTTTGCTCGCGATTGTGGTTTCCGCGTGCGTCGGCATTTTCTTCGGTTACTACCCGGCTCGGAAAGCCGCCAGCCTCGACCCGATCGAAGCGCTTCGCTACGAATAGCTGCATTCAGACAGGCACGGCGCAGTGAATGTTAAACGCAGCTTCCAATGCTATATTGGATTTCATGACTGGAACGACAAAGCTGATTCACGAAATCCTGCCTGTCGGGATGTTGCAGTGCAATTGCCACATTGTCGGCGATCCGGAGACACGGGAAGCTCTGGTGATTGATCCGGGCGACGACGCCGGGCGTATTCTCGATGTTATCGACCGGCACAAGTTGCGCGTTTCCGCCATTATCATTACGCACTCGCACATTGATCACGTCGGGGGACTGCGGCGCATCCATCAAGCCACGGGCGCGCCCGTTCGAATGCACGCAGACGACCTGGAGCTCTATCGCATGCTCGATGCGCAGGCGGCCTGGATTGGCTGGAAAACGCCGGAAAAGGTCGAAGTTGACGATCTGCTGAGAGAGGGAGACGCCATCCGCTGGGGACGCTTCCAGGCGCGCGTATTGCACACGCCGGGTCATACCGAAGGCAGTGTCTGCCTCTATATGCCCTCGGATATGCCCGAAACCCGCACTGCCGCTGTCGCCGGGAAATCGATCGAGGGCGAGCCAGGGCGCCTCTTCGCCGGAGACACGCTGTTTGCAGGGAGCATTGGCCGCACCGACCTGTGGGGCGGATCGTTCGAAGCAATCATCCGCTCGCTGAAGGGCAAGGTCCTGGAACTACCCGATGAAACGATTGTCTACCCGGGGCACGGTGAAGCCACAACGATCGGCCGGGAACGCGAGACAAATCCATTCCTTGTGGGAGACTGACAGGCCACGTCACTTTGCGCCCAGGCGGTTTTCGCGTTCGGCGACTCCAAAGTACGTGCATATCCCATCGTGCGCAATCTGGGAAGGGAAATCCCCTTGATTCTGCCAGCGTCCGCCGCGCGAGCGTGTTGCGCGTCTGGAACCTTGGCGGCTGCGGAAACTTTACTCCAAGGTAAGCCGGTCTGATAATTCGAGATGACTTACAATCCGCTCTACGAACGGTTCGACGTTTCGGGGCCTGATGGCAACCGCCTCGACGTGGAATTTGTTCGTGCGGGGTTTTTGGCGCAGGGGGATCGGCCTGAACTCTTCTTCTTTCGAGTAAATGGGGAAGAAACGGCGGTTGGAATTTCTGGTGCGAGCCTGGCGCGGTTTGAGCGCGGGCGGCGCAGCTTGACGCGTGAGCAGAAAATAGACGTAGCCGGACGATGGCTGAAGCGGCAGGTCGAAGCCGGTTTGCCACTCGATTCAAGGAGCCTTTACATCCGAGACGATGAACTGGCAAATCTGGCAAACGAACTCGATTTTATTGAGTGAGGTCGCAATGAGACGCTCTGATTTGGTGCAGACGCCGGTCAAGGGTTCGACACCGCGCACAACGCAGATTGTATTCGGGGAACGGCAGCATCTTCTCCGCGTACTTGATTCTCTGGAGACCACGCAAGTGCCGCAAGTGCTCCTCGACCATGAGCGCCGGGTCCTCGAGGAATTGATCCACGCGCGTACGAAGGAGCTGAACCACATCAATTCGTCCTGGGATGAGAAGATCGGACTGGTCCTGAACGCCGACTCGAAGGCCGAAATGCTCGACAAGCTGGCCCGCGAGGCGCCGGAATCGGATTACTACCTGCTTCGGCTGATCAGTGAGCATCCGAAGGTTACCTCGAAGACGCTGGGCAAACTGGCCAAGCACCCCTACCCGGCGATACGGGAAAACGTGGCGCGGCATCCCAACGCGGACCCTGCCACCCTGGCATGGCTCGCGCGAGATCGCAGCCAGCCGCTGTGGTACCTGGTGGCTTTCAATCCCAACACGCCCGCGGCTCTGCGCCGCAAACTGCAGGACCGCTTGCGGAAACTAGGGCAGAGCACCTCCAGCAAGTAAGAGATCAGGAATTGGTGGTCTAGACGGTCTTTGTTTGGCCGCCGTCGAGGTCGATCAGCGCTCCTTGTAACAGCCGGGCTTGCGGCGAGAGGATAAAAGCCGCAAGGTTTGCAACATCCTCGGGTTCACCCAGCCGCACGACATTTGCCTTACGAACGACCTCTTCGGTGGCAGCTTCGATGTCGCCACCGTGTTGAGCTGCCTGGGACGCGAGCAATTTGCGAAACCGGTCCGTGCGGACCCATCCGGGGTTGATCGCATTGACCTGGACCCCATCGCGGATGCCAATATCCGCCAATGCCTTGGTAAACGATAGGCATGCCCCGTTGACCGAGCCACCAATCGTGAACTCGGGGCCAGGGGTACGGCCGCCGATGCCGATGATGTTGAGCACCGAGCCCCCGCGCTTCTTGAGGTGGGGCCAGGCCGCCCGGACCAGGCGCACCGCGCCGAAGAACTTCAGCGCGAAGCCGTCCATCCAGTCGGTTTCAGACAGTTCAAGAAAATCGCCGCGGCGAGTCGCCCCTGCGTTATTGACGATGATGTCGATTGCGCCAAATGCCTCGAGTGCGGCTTCTACGAGGGTTGCAGGAGCGCCGGCGATGCGAAGATCGGTGGCGAATGATGTTGCTGTCCCGCCGCCAGCGGTGATCTCGGCTACAACGTTGGCCAGGGCGGCCTCGTCTCGAGCGGCGAGGAGAAGTTTTCCGCCTTCCTGAGCCAGCCGAAGCGCGATCGCCCGGCCAATCCCTCGGCTGGCGCCAGTCACGATGATGATCTTACCCGCTAGCGTTCCGCCACTTCGAGTACCGGGGTTCCTCTCTAGCTGACCACTCGTCATTGCTTCTACCCCCATGTTTGAGCCGGGATACTCATTTCAATCGCTCGGGTGATTGCAAACACACAGTTTAATGAGAACTGTAATAAACCGTTCGCGAGACTGTTGTCAACCGACGGAAAGACAAAATGGCTCTTTACGAGGCATAATGTTCATGTACAGACGCAAGCCGCGCCGCGCCCGGAGATGCCCCGCGTGGTACCGGTCTAAGGAGTGTAATGAGACTCGATCCGAAACCTGAGAACCCTTGCTTCGGCTGCGGTGGCGCAAATGCGCGGGGCATGCAGCTTGCGTTCGAACAGAATGATGAACGCCAGCGCATCGTAGGGCGGTTTCAGCTCGGCGATGAATATCAGGGCGGTTCGGGCTTTCTCCATGGTGGGATCATCGCCTTGCTGCTCGACGAAGTCATGGGCAAGGCGTCCCGGTTTTATGGGGAACACGTAGTCACGGCGGATTTACGCGTGGAATACCTTCGGCCCATCCGTGTGGACCAAGAGATTGTGGTCGAGGGATTTGTGGCGCGCCGCGATGGCCGTCAGTTGTATCATGAAGGTGAGATCCGAAATGCGGCGGGAAATGTACTGGCGCGTGGCCAGGGGCGCTTTGTCATAATCGATCGGGAGAAGTACCGGAAACAATAGCGTGAGGCGAAATTGATCCGCCGGCCCAGGATCGGGCGAAATTGGATTCAGGTGAGGAGAGACACATGAGTGCAACGCAGGGGAACGATGGAAATTATTCGAACGACCAGTGGCGCGTGAAAGTAGGCCTGGCCGAAATGCTCAAGGGCGGCGTCATTATGGATGTCACCAACGCCGAGCAGGCGCGCATTGCCGAGGAGGCCGGAGCTTGCGCCGTCATGGCGCTCGAGCGTGTGCCTTCGGACATCCGCAAGGAAGGTGGAGTGGCGCGCATGGCCTCGCCGAAAATTATCCGCGAAATCATGAACACCGTGAGCATTCCCGTGATGGCCAAGGTGCGCATCGGCCATTTTGCAGAAGCCGCTGTGCTCGAAGCGCTCCAGGTGGATTTCATCGACGAAAGCGAGGTGCTGACACCCGCTGACGATGAAAATCACGTCTGGAAGCACGATTTCAAGGTTCCTTTTGTTTGCGGCGCGCGGAATCTGGGTGAGGCGTTGCGGCGCATTGCCGAAGGCGCCGCGATGATCCGCACCAAGGGCGAAGCCGGATCGGGCAATGTGGTCGAAGCCGTGCGGCACATGAGGACAATCACCGGTGAGATGCGCCGCCTCACAACGCTCCGCGGCGACGAGTTGATGCACGTTGCAAAGGAACTGGCTGCGCCGCTGGACCTTGTCCGCGAGATCGCCCGCACGGGCAAACTCCCCGTTCCAAATTTTTCCGCCGGTGGAATCGCAACGCCTGCCGATGCGGCACTGGTGCGTCATCTGGGCGCCGAATCAGTTTTCGTCGGGTCGGGAATCTTCAAGTCGAGTGATCCGGAAAAGCGGGCGAGGGCCATCGTGAAGGCCACCACGCATTACCAGGACGCGAAGGCCGTCCTTGAAGCTTCTGAAGAACTGGGCGAAGCGATGAAAGGCCTCGACATCCGCCAAATCGAGGAAAAGGACCTGCTGCAAACTCGCGGATGGTAGGACTGTCGCGGTAACAGATTGAGCCTTATTTTTCGTCTCTAGAGTCATTCCTCGCAGAATTCATCCCGGTCCCTGCCGAGGCTTGGAATGACAGTTAACCAGATTTTCTCTGATGGACAGGATGTTTGGGAGGCATGGGAATTCTTGAAAGTCGGAATCCTCGCAGTACAGGGCGATTTTGACGCGCATGGCGCGATGCTGGCGCGAATGGGGGTCGAGCATGTGTTTGTGCGCACGCCACGCGATTTTGATGGCGTGGACGCCATAATCCTGCCCGGCGGAGAAAGCACGACCCAATGGAAGTTCCTTGTCGAAGAGGGCCTCGACAAGAGTCTGCGTGAACATGCCGCGCGTGGCGGGGCTATCTTCGGCACGTGCGCTGGGGCCATCTTGCTGGCGAAGGAAGTCAGCAACCCCACGCAGCCCTCCCTCGGGCTTTCCGACATAGCCGTCGCGCGCAACGCTTACGGTCGCCAGCTCGCGAGCGAAGTGCGTCACGAGGTTACAGCCCTTTCACCAGCCCCCATCGAAATGGTCTTCATTCGCGCCCCGATCATCGAGCGCACGGGGCCAGGCGTGGAAGTTCTCGCTTCTTCCGCAGGCAAAGCTGTGCTGGTGCGCCAAGGCCGAATTTTGATCGCGACCTTCCATCCCGAACTCACAACCGACACGACTGTGCATGATTATTTTATGCGGATGGCAGGCCAACCCAACGGCGCAGGAGACAGACCCGCGAAAACTCCAGCCCCCTCATCCGCCGTTCCGGTTGAGCGCCGCTGAAATCCGTGTCATTCTGTTTGCCTCGGAGACCCGGCCGGGAGATCGCAGTATGGCCACGCATACGAAGGTTCTGTTCCTGTGCATCGGCAATGCCTGCCGGAGTCAGATGGCGGAGGCGATCGCACGGCACATCGCAGCCGATGTGATTGTGCCATCCAGCGCAGGTCTGGTGGCGTTTGGCGAGATTGCCCCGCTGACTCTCACCGTGCTCGGCGAGCATGGAATTTCGGCCGAAGGACAGCGCTCCAAGTCTCTGCGTCCGGAGGACATGGCCGCGGCGGATCTTATGATCAATATGACGGGCCGGGCCGGCGCTTCGATTTTTACGGAGCCAACAGCGCCAGTCGAGGATTGGGACGTGGGCGATCCATATGGATTCAATCTTGCCGTCTATCGGGCAATCCGCGACCGCATCGAAGTGCTGGTCGAGGACCTGGCGCGGCGCCTGCGTGATCAGGTGAACGCACAGCAAACGGCGTGAGGTTCTGAGTCTGAAGTTCTATCCCCAAGGGTACTGTGGGCTTTGTGGGCCGGACCTAACGCTTGCCGTCGGCAACCGCAGCGTACACCCAGGGAAGTCCGCGACCAGCCGTATCTGGGTCCGGGCGGTGTCACAGTAGATTTTTCCAAACCAGGCGCCCAGCTTTCGCGGCGGATGAACGTGCCTTGAATTTTCCCTGAGACCGGAGTAAGTTTCCATTCTCAGTGAGCCTTGCACGTCTGGAATCGCCGTCGCTCCCGGAGGCAACATGTCCGCCGAAATCCAAGTTCGAGTGAATGGGAAGTCGTACGAGAGCCAGATCGAGCCGCGGCTTCTACTGGTTCATTATCTACGCGACGTGCTGGGCCTGACGGGGACGCATATCGGATGCGAGACATCGCTTTGCGGTGCGTGTACCGTGCTGCTCGATGGGAAGACCGTGAAGTCCTGCACGGTGCTCGCCGTGCAAGCCTCTGGCTCGGAAATCACGACGATCGAAGGACTTTCCGCACAGGCTCCCACGAATGGCAATGGCCTGCATCCGGTGCAGGAAGCCTTCTGGGAGAAGCACGGCCTGCAATGCGGCTATTGCACGCCGGGAATGATCCTCGCATCGGTTGAGCTGCTGCGTGCAAATCCGAACCCATCACAACCGGAAATCCGTCATGCGCTGTCCGGCAACCTGTGCCGTTGCACGGGATACCAGCACATTGTCCAGGCAGTCGAGTTCGCAGCCAAGAAAATGAAGTCACGCAAGCGCTGAAGCGTCTTGGAGGATTTATGCCCGCCGCCACTCGATATCTCGGAAAGCCGCTGAAGCGGAAGGAAGACCCACGGCTGATCCAGGGTTTGGCCCACTACGTCGATGACATTGTGCTGCCCGGTCTGCATCATGCGGCGATTCTCCGCAGCCCCTATGCTCACGCACAAATTCGCTCGGTGGATGTATCAAAGGCGCAGTCCGCGCCGGGAGTGGTGCTGGTGCTGACCGGCGCCGATCTTCGCGGCTCGATCGGCGCGGTGCCGTGCGCCGCGCAGATTCCGGATATGAAGGCCGCGCCTCGGCCGGTGCTTGCGCACGATCGCGTGCGGTTTGTCGGGGAAGGCGTCGCCGTAGTGGTTGCGACAGACCGGTATGCGGCGCGCGATGCGATAGACCTGATCGAAGTGGATTACGAGCCGTTGACGCCAGTCGTTGACCCGGAGAAAGCGCTTGAAAAGGGCTCCACGGTTCTCTACGACGGTTACAAAGACAACGTCGCCTATCGCTGGGAACTCGAGGGCGGCGACCTGAAGGCTGCGTTCAAGAAGGCTGACAAGGTCATCAAGCAGCGGTTGGTGAACCAGCGATTGATTCCTGTCGCGATGGAAACTCGCGGCGTCGTCGCGGAGTACAAGCCCGGAGAGCGGCAGCTCACCCTTTGGTCCTCGACGCAGATTCCACATTTGCTCCGCACGCAAATCGCGTCAATGCTCGACGTGCCCGAGCATTCGGTGCGGGTGATTACGCCGGAAGTCGGCGGAGGGTTCGGCAGTAAACTCAACGTCTATGTCGAAGAGGCGCTGCTGGGCTATCTGGCGATGCGCCTGGGCAAGCCGGTAAAATGGATTGAGACGCGCCGCGAAAATATGCAGGGCACGACTCACGGCCGCGATCAGATTGACGATGTAGAGGTGGCTTTTAAGCGTGACGGAACGATTCTCGGCCTGCGCATTCACGTGATTGCCGATCTGGGCGCTTACTATCAGTTGCTCACGCCGCTCATTCCGACGCTGACCGGTTTGATGGCCTCCGGCTGTTACAAGATCCCCGCAATTCGCACGGAAATCATCGGAGTTCTTACCAACAAAATGTCCACCGATGCCTATCGGGGAGCGGGGCGTCCCGAAGCCACGTATCTGGTCGAGCGCGCGCTCGATCTGGTGGCAGCGGAACTCAAGAATGACCCGGCAGATTTGCGACGGAAGAATTTTCCGAAGCTGGAGGACTTTCCATACGCCACGCCTACCGGAATCATTTACGACAGCGCGAACTACCCGCGAAGCCTCGATCTGGCGCTGAAAATGTCCGACTATAAGAAACTGCGTCAGGAGCAGGCGAAAGCCCGCAAGCAAGGGCGTTGCGTCGGAATCGGACTATCGACATATGTTGAGATCTGCGCCATGGGACCGTCGAGTGCGATGCCGGCGGGCGGCTGGGAGTCGGCTACGGTACGCATCGAGCCGAGCGGCATGATCAACATCCTGACGGGGGCGTCGCCGCACGGACAGGGGCAGGAAACAAGCTTCGCACAGTTGGGCGCGGAAATCCTCGGCCTGGAGCCCGACGACGTCAACGTGATTCACGGTGACACGTCCATCGTGCCTTACGGGATCGGCACCTTCGGAAGCCGGGGGACGGCCGTGGGCGGTGTCGCCGCCTACCAGTCGCTGATGAAACTCCGCGAGAAGCTTGCCGCGCTTGCCGGATTCCTGCTTGGCGAGGACCCGTCAAAGCTTGTTTTCGCGGACATGAAGATCTTCTCAAAGTTTCAGCCGAAAAAGTCCCTTGCATTCGGCGAAGTGGTCGCCGCTGCATATTCCGCCAAGACCCTGCCACCAAACATGGAACCGGGGCTCGATGCGACATCGTTCTATGAACCAAAGAATTTCACATTTCCGTTTGGCGCACACGTCTGCGTCGTTGAGATCGACACGGAAACCGGCGACGTCCGGCTCATCAAGTACGTTGCCGTGGACGACTGCGGTAATGTCCTGAACCCACTCTTGGTGGAGGGACAGGTACACGGGGGAATCGTGCAGGCGTTCGGGCAGGCAATGCTCGAGGAAGCCGTCTATGACGAGCAAGGCCAGCTCATTACTGGGGAATTGATGGATTATGCGATTCCACGCGCATCCGACATGCCGTGGATGGAAACCGGCCGCACCGTCACGCCGTCGCCGGTTAATCCGCTGGGCGTCAAGGGAGTCGGGGAAGCGGGCACCATCGGCGCTACTCCCGCGCTTGCGAACGCCGTCGCGGATGCGCTTGCCCCATTTGGCGTCCGCCACGTGGACATGCCGTTTAAGCGCGAACGGATCTGGAAGCTCATGCAAAAGGGCAGCAGGAGGGCAAAATGATTCCCGCGCCGTTCGAATATGCCGCGCCGAAGACTCTGGAAGAAGCGCTGCGGCTTGTGGAGCGCCATGGCGATGAGGCAAAAATCCTGGCGGGAGGGCATAGCCTCCTGCCGCTGATGAAGCTGCGACTGGCGCAGCCCCGCTACGTCATTGACATCGGCCGGCTGCGCGGGATGAGCTATATCCGCGAAGAAAACGGCCACATCGCCATCGGCGCATTGACGACACACGCGGAGATCGAGAGTTCGAATCTGCTGCGCGCCAAGTGTCCGCTGCTCGCCGAGACCGCCGCGGCAATCGGTGACGTTCAAGTCCGTAACCGCGGCACGCTTGGCGGAAACCTGGCCCACGCCGATCCCGCCGCGGATTATCCGGCCGCGCTGCTGGCGTTGGATGTGGAAATCGTTGCCGCGTCCACGGCGGGGGCCAGAACGATCCCGGTCAATGAATTTTTCTTGGATATGCTCACCACCGCTCTGCGACCTGGTGAGATCCTGAGCCAGGTGCGCGTGACGCCGCTCGCTGCTCATACCGGCGCGGCATACGAAAAATTGCCTCAGCCCGCTTCGGGATTCGCTATCGTAGGCGTTGCTGCGCGGCTCAGGCTTGGAAAAGGCGGAAAGATTGAAGATGCCGGCGTCGGGGTAACGGGACTGGGGCCAAAGGCATTCCGAGCCGAAGCCGTGGAAAAAGCGCTGCGCGGCAAGAAGGCGTCGGACAAAATCTTCACCGACGCGGCGCGTTACGCGGCGCAAGGTGTCGAGCCGCTCGCGGACCTTCATGCATCGGCGGACTACCGCCGGGAAATGGCCTCTGTCTATACGCGCCGGGCTCTCAAACGAGCGTTTGCTCGAGCGCAAGGCAAGGCATGAAGCTTTCGGGTCAGTATAGTCTGCCTGCGCCGCCTGCAAAGGTCTGGGCGCTGCTGACGGACCCCGGTCGTCTGGCGAAATTGCTCCCCGGATGCGAACGGCTTGATCCGGAGGGCCCGGACCGATTCAAGGCTGCGGTGAAGTTCGGCATCGCCGCCATTTCCGGTAAATACGCCGGGACTCTCGAATTTTTCGAAAAGAAGCCGCCAAGATCAATGCGCATGAGGCTATCGGGGAAGGGCCTCCCCGGCTTCGTGGACGGGACGGGGCAGGTCGAACTCGCGGAAAAAGGCGGACAAACCGAATTGCGTTACTCTGGCGAAGCGCAAGTCGGTGGAATGGTCGCGGCAGTCGGCCAGCGCATGATCGAAGGCGCTGCACGAAAGATTGTGGACGAATTTTTCGCCGCGGCTGCCGAGGAATTGAAGAAGGAATGACAGGTCCCTCTAATGGGCTGTCATTCGGGACTTGTGTTTCGTTTTTTTTGATCCACTCCGTTTGAGGGGGTCCCCAATGGATTTGCGTTACCCGATCGGGAAGTACAAGCCGAAGGCGCCGCTTTCTTCCACTGAGCGTTCCAACGCAATCTCTCAAATCGCGGCTGCGCCCAAGTGCTTGCGCGATGCCGTCGCCGGCTTTTCCCGGGAGCAATTTGACACGCCCTATCGGCCGGGTGGCTGGACGGTCCGGCAGGTTGTGCACCACCTTCCAGACGCCCATTTGAACGCGTACGTCCGATTCAAACTTGCGCTCACTGAGGACGAGCCGACGATCAAGCCGTACGACGAGGCCCGTTGGGCGGAACTTCAGGACTCGCGTGAAACACCTGTCGAGGTATCTCTCGCGCTGCTCGAAGCCCTTCACCATCGTTGGGGCGTGCTGCTGCGTTCGATGCGGCCAGAGGATTTTGCCCGCCGCCTGCGGCACCCGGAACGCGGAACGATGACGCTCGACGACATGCTCGGTATCTATGCTTGGCATGGCCGTCATCACGTAGCGCACATCACTTCGCTTCGCGAGCGCGAAGGTTGGAAGTAACCCCATTGATGTTCAACGCCCTCCGCTACTACTGGATAACGGCCAGAGGCTACCGGCTGCATCCGTGGGCCAGTCCTTATATTCGCTGGCGCCTGGAAACCTTCTTTGGCGGGGACATGCGCGCGCTTGGCCCGGTTGAATTCTTCCGCCTTGTCTGGCGCGAGCGCGCGCGATTCGAACGCTTCCTTGCATGGACCGCCGAACGTCGTCGCGCGCAAAGCGCACGCAACGTCTGACTTGTCCGTCGCGGCCGGGTGTATAATTAAAATAGTGAAGGTTGATAGAAGTTCCCTTCCTCGATTCGCGATGCAGGAATTGAAAATATTCGAGAAGACCGCAGCTCTCCACGAAGCCCGCTGGTGGGAACCCATGCCCGAGGGCCGCGTACATTGCTATCTGTGCCCGCGGCACTGCCACATCGGTGAGGGGCAATCGGGTTTCTGCTTCATCCGGGTCAATCAGGGAGGGAAGCTCTACAGCCTTGGATATGCTTCACCTGCCGCACTCCAAATTGATCCCATCGAGAAAAAACCTCTAAACCATTTTCTGCCCGGAACGCGCGTGTTTTCGCTTGGCACGGCAGGATGCAACATGGGCTGCCTTTTCTGCCAGAACTGGCACACCTCGAAATCGAAATCGGACCAGGTCCACGCGACGCACATTCCGCCGGAGGATGTTGTCGCGCTGGCCATCCGCTACGGCTGTCCTTCGATCGCGTTCACCTATAACGAGCCGACGATCTGGGGCGAATATGTTATTGACATCTGCCACGCCGCCCGTGAAGCGGGGATCTGCACGGTGATGGTCACCAACGGTTATATTACGCGCGAAGCATTTCACGATATCTATGACCATGTGGACGCCGCGAATGTGGACCTCAAGGCTTTCACGGAGGGTTTTTACGGCCGCGTCACGCTCACGCATCTGCAGCCCGTGCTGGATACGCTCACGTGGCTCAAGCAGGAAACCAATGTCTGGTTTGAGATCACCAATCTCCTGATTCCCACCTTGAACGATGACCCGCAAGAAATCCGGCATCTCGCTGACTGGATTCTGGAACATCTCGGCTCCGATGTGCCGCTTCACTTCACGGCGTTTCATCCCGACTTCAAACTGCGCGACAAGCCCAGCACGCCCCCCGAGACGCTCCATGCCGCGCGGCGGATCGCCCTCGATGCGGGCCTTCATTACGTGTATGAGGGCAACATCCACAGCGGCGCGGCTCACACGTACTGTCCCGGCTGCGGCGAGATTCTCATCCGCCGGTCCTGGCACGACGTGCTCCAGAACTCGCTGCTCGACGGGGCATGTCCTTCTTGCCATCTGGCTATCCCCGGCCGCTGGAAGAACCCTCACGGCGGTGTTTCCCCAGCAATGTCACGCGCCAGCGACAGGCTCACACGCAAGTACGACGCGCTAAATCTCTAGCAGTTTGTTGAGGAACTCGTGCATCTCGTCATTCCGAGAAGCGAAGCGACGAGGAATCTCTCTTGTTCTTCGGTTTTGTGTAAGAGGGATTCCTCGCTACGCTCGGAATGACAGGTTCAGAGGCCTTTTTGAACGAACTGTTAGATGCCGGCGCGAGTGATCGCTCCCAGAGAAGCGGAACTTACCAATGCTGCGTACTTGGCGAATACGCCGGTCTTGTAGTGTGGCGCGGGGGCTTTCCATTTTGCAAGGCGCGCCTTGATTTCAGCGTCGCTCAGTTCGACCTGCAGTTTTCTGGCATCGAGATCGAAAACTACCGAGTCTCCTTCGGCGACGATGGCGATGGGGCCTCCGCGTGCGGCCTCGGGCGCGACGTGTCCGGCCATCAGCCCGCGTGTTGCGCCGCTGAAGCGCCCGTCGGTAAGCAGGGCCACGTCCTCGCCCAGCCCCTGTCCCACCAGGGCGGCCGTGAGGCCGAGCATTTCGCGCATGCCGGGGCCTCCGCGGGGACCTTCATACCGCACGACGACAACGTCCCCCTTCTTGATCAAGCCCTTGACCGCGGCATCCATCGCGTCCTCTTCACGATTAAACACGCGCGCCGGTCCGCGATGATAGGGCTTCTCGTGGCCGGACGTCTTGAGCACGCACCCTTCGGGAGCGAGGTTGCCTTTCAAGATCATAAGCCCGCCCGTTTTCTTTATCGGATCTGCCAGAGGACGCACGACTTCCTGTCCTCGCTGTTCCTTAACGGCGAGCGCTTCTTCCTCCAGAGTTTTCAAGCCGGCGGTAGTTTGGTTTTGATGAAGCAGGCCCGCGTCGAGAAGGCGTTTCGCAAGCAAAGCAGTTCCGCCGGCGTTGTACAGGTCCACGGCCGTGAATCTGCCCCAGGGCTTCATATCGGCCAGCAGCGGCGTTCTTTGGCTGATGGCGTCGAATTCCTCGAGATGAAGTTCGATCTCCGCCTCCTTAGCCATCGCCAGTAGATGGAGAACTGCGTTGGTCGAGCCTCCTGTTGCGGCAACGGAGGCAATCGCATTTTCGAACGCCTTGCGCGTCAAAATGTGCCGCGGAGTTACACCCTGGCGGAGCAGGTCCATGACCAGCGTGCCGGAACGGTAGGCCGCATCATCCTTGCGCCGGTCCGTTGCCGGCACATTACCCAATCCCAACGGCGTAAGCCCGATGAATTCAAGAGCCAAGGCCATCGTATTCGCGGTGAACTGTCCGCCGCACGCACCGGCCCCGGGACAGGCGACACTTTCGATCTCCTTTAAGTCCGCGTCCGTGATTTTGCCGGCAGAGTGAGCGCCGACTGCTTCGAACACATCTTGAATGGTTACGTCCCGGCCACGGAATCGGCCCGGCTGAATCGAGCCGCCATACAGGACGAGGCTGGGCACGTTCAAACGGATCAGGCCCATCGCCGTGCCGGGGATGGTCTTATCGCAACCGGCCAGGGCCACCATGGCATCGAACATATAGCCGCGCCCGACCAACTCAATCGAATCGGCGATGACCTCGCGGCTCACCAGGGACGCTTTCATTCCTTCGGTGCCCATGGACTCGCCGTCGCTGATGGCGATGGTGTTAAATTCCAACGGAGTCCCGCCCGCAGCGCGGATTCCCTCCTTTACTTTTTCCGCAAGGTGACGCAGGTGGGAATTGCAGGGCATCGCTTCGATCCATGTGTTCGCGACGCCAACCATCGGCTTGGCCAGATCGTTGTCTGACAAGCCGATAGCCTTAAAATAGGAACGCGCAGGCGCCCGGGAAGGTCCGTCGAGCATGATATGGCTGTGTTCTCTGAGACGCGAATCCATGATTCCTCCGAAATTTATCGATCAGTGCGGATATCAGCAGGGAAGAGTTACGTCCCGGCGAAGTCTGATAGATGGTGGCCCGGGAATGCGACTTCACCTGTGTGGCTGTGCCGCGGGCGGACGCCACCGGCCCGCGTTTAGGCTCCCTCGGCGATCACACGGTTCTTCTTCATCCATGGCATCATGGCCCGCAGTTGTGCGCCGACGACCTCGATAGGGTGCTTCTTGCCTGCTTCCGCAAGCGCCTTGAATCGAGGCAGGCCGTTCGCGGCTTCCTTCATCCACTCTTTGGCAAATGCGCCGGACTGGATATCTTTCAGGATGCCCTTCATGCGTTCTTTCGTTTTCGCGTCGATGACGACGGGACCGCGCGTCATGTCGCCGTATTCGGCGGTATTGGAAATGGAGTAGCGCATTTCCGAGATTCCGCCTTCATAAATCAGGTCCACGATCAGTTTCATTTCATGGCAACATTCGAAATAGGCCATCTCCGGGGCATAGCCGGCCTCGACCAGGGTTTCGTATCCTGCCTGGATCAATGCGGTCAGTCCTCCGCAGAGGACGCATTGTTCGCCGAATAAATCCGTTTCGGTCTCCTCGCGAAAGGTCGTCTCGATGACTCCGGCGCGAGCGCCGCCGATCGCGCTGGCGTAGGCCAAGCCAATTTTCTTGGTGTCGCCGGTCGGGTCCTGATGGATCGCCAGCAGGCACGGAACGCCCGCGCCCTGCACGAATTGATGACGCACGAGATGTCCGGGCCCCTTTGGCGCAACCATAAAAACATTGACGTCCTTCGGGGGCTTGATGAACCCGAAATGAATTCCGAACCCGTGAGAAAAGGCAAGATACTTTCCGGCGCGCATGGCCGGCGCGATTTCACTTTCATAGACGCCCGGCGCGACTTCATCCGGTACAAGGATCATGACAATATCGGCCTCTTCCGCGGCCTGTCTGACGGGCAGCACGCGCAGTCCTGCTTTCTGCGCCTTCGCGACAGATGCACTCGTGCTCTTCAGTCCCACAACGACGTCGCAGCCCGAATCCGCCAGATTCATGGCCTGGGCGTGGCCCTGCGACCCGAAGCCCATCACCGCAATTTTCTTATTCTTGATGTGGTTCAAATCTGCATCTTTGTCGTAGTAAGCTCGCACATTTCCTCCCGTGGTCCTTCAGTTTTCCAGTTTCCTGAGATCCGGTAAAAATCTAGTATTCAGCCGATTTCGATTCGGCGCGTCCTCGGCCATAGCGAATGCACCCGAACGAGATATTGGCGGTCAACATTATGCCCCGTCAAGTCCTCCACTTCCAGTACTTGCAAGCTATTTTCGGATTCGTTCCACGGCTTGCTCGGTGGCCTGATCGCCGCCGGAAACAAGGAAGGCTAATCGTGACACGCCCGGCTTGTTTCTGTCCACGACATTGAGGCTCTCAAGCCTTTGCTTGCGGGTAACAACCGAGGATCTTCACGGAGTCGGTGAATTGCTTGAGTTCTTCGAGCGCCGCGACCGTATTCGGGTCTTTGAGCGACGCTTGCAGATCCAGATAGAAGCTATAACTCCAAGGTGTTCCCGGGATCGGCCGGCTCTCGATCTTGAGCAAATTCAGGTCGCGGCGCGCAAACGCATTCAGGGCCAGGCATAGCGAACCCGGCTTGTGGGCCAGGTGCACGACAAGAGAGAGTTTGTCGGCGTTCTCCGCTACTTCGGCGGACGGCGCCAGGAGCAGGAATCTGGTGTAATTTTCCGGATGATCCTCCAGGTGTTCTCGCAGGATCGTGCCACCGTAAACTGTCGCGGCTCGCCGGCTGGCGATGGCCGCCTTGGTGGGATCGCCGCAACGCACCACTTCCCGCACACTTCCCGCCGTATCGTCGGCCGTCACGCGCTTGATTGAAGGGTGGCTCGCGAAAAACCGCTCGCACTGGGCGAGTGCGACCGGGTGGGAAGAAACCTGGGTAACGCGTTCGAACGTCGCACCCGGAGGGCCGATGAGATTGTGGACAATCGGAATCACGACTTCGGCTTGGATATGGAGGCCGCTCGCAATCAGCAGGTCATAGGAGCGGTGTACGGACCCGGCCAGGCTGTTTTCAATCGGCGCGAGAATGTAGTCCGCAAGGCCGTCCTGAATGGCCGCATAGAGGGCTTCGAAGGTCGGCCGCGGGACGAGCTGGATTTCTTCGCCCAACAGCTTGACGGCAGCTTGCTCGCTGAATGCTCCACGCTCGCCTTGGAACGCGATTCTCGGAGATGGACGAAGAGCGGTCATATCGTTCGCTGGCGGAAGTCCTCATTTGCGAATGACAACCGGCACATAGGCTCACAAACTAGCAGGGCCGGAACCCGCCCGTCAAACAACACTTTTATCTCAAAGATCGAATTGTGCGGCGAATTTCCGCGAAGGTCTCAACGGCCATTCCGCTCGACGCGAAAAATCTTTCTGCGAAAGAAACCAGCCTAACTGGCCTTCCCGCCATCGAGACGCGGCGGCATCTCTAGAAACGCGCGCAGGACGTGCCAAAACTGCTGGCGATTGACGCCCATCGGAACAGAATGTGCGTCGCCCGGCAGAACGACAAACTGCCGGTCCGGGTTCGGGAGTTTTTGGAAGAAGTTGAGCAAATCTTCTTCCGTGGCGATGCCATCAAATTCGCCGCGCACGATCAGCACGGGAGCATGCACCCTGAGCGGGTCGACAATTGGCAAATTCGCCGTCATGTCGAGGTAGGTTCCGGTCGGGACACTGTCACCGAACGGCAACTCGGCGTCGGCCATCGCTTCACCTACGGCCGGATCGGAAGTGCCAGGTTTGTCGCGCGTAAAAATGCTGCGAATCATGTCGCGGTCACGCGGCCGCCGGTTGTGCGTGCGGTAGAACTCCAGCTGTTTTGCGCGGTCGGCGAGTGTAGGCGACCCTTGCCCGGTGTAGGTGAAGGCCCCCAAAGCCAGCCGATTGATGCGCTCCGGCCGGGCCATGGCGAACGCACCGGCCCGCAAGGCGCCTGAGGATTCACCGAAAAAGTGATAGCGCTGCTGCCCCGTTTCGCGCGCCACAACTTCCACGCCGGCCTTCAAGTCCTCAACGCCCGAGGCGATATTCGAATTACTCTCGGTCCTTGTGGATCTGCCGTATCCTTCAAAATCCATTGTCCAGACGTCGAAACCATACCCCGCGAATTTGTCCATCAGCGAATACTCGCCATGCCCCGGCACCGTCAGGTCGAAGCTCGACCGTGATGACACGGAGGACCCATGCACGAAGAACAGCACAGGCAGAGCTGGCTTTCCGGCCTGCGGCGCACCCAGGCGCTTGCGAAAAATGTACAGCTTCACGTCACCTTTCTGCGCCCAATATTCATTGCTCCGAATCTTCCCCTTGCTGGACTTGTCCGAGGTTGCCATGGCCGGAGCTTGCCGGCCCCTCTCGGCGAATGCTTCCCCGGCGAGTCCAAACGTCGCGAGTCCTCCGCCGACCGCCGGGGCCGCGGCGAGAAGAAAGGAACGACGAGACGATCGGTTCATCAAAATAGCCATGGGCGCCTCCCAGAAAGCTCAAGCCGAATGAAGCACCTACAGTACCCTCCTTTGCAAACATTCTTCAATATAGTTTTGCGGCCGTGACCTTAAGAAATTCCGAAGTGAGGAAAAACCTGCAAATTAGGCCTTCTTCAACGAGAACACAATTGCGGTCACTGCCGGGCATGAGGAAAGGCGAACCCGGCCGGGATTTATGTTATAGGAACAGCCCCGGGACTAATTCGAGCGGCCTACGTAGTCGGGGGATGCTGTTCTTCGTTGGAGAAGAGGGATAAAATTATAAAGTATTTCCGCTGCGACATTGCAGATAGGAATGTTTCGGATCTAAGTATCTGAGCCTTCACTCGCGAGAGGTGCCGAAATGATTTCACCCGCAGTAAGAAACTTCATGAAGCAGCAGGGATTTGCCGAAGAGGTGGACGCGGCCTGCAACATGCATTTTTCGGGGTTGTATTTTCAGCCGAGGGTTGTGGGGCTGCTGGTGGTGGCTGCGATCGTGCTGCAATCGCCAATCTGGTTTTTCGTGCTTTCGGCGCTGCTCTGGTGCAGTGTAGTCTTTCCGAAGTGGAATCCCTTCGAGGTGTTCTATAACCGGGTGCTCGCGGCGCCTCGTGGGAAGCCGGCGCTCAGTCCAGCGCCTCCCGCGCGCCGTTTCGCGCAGGGCATGGCGGCGAGCTTCATGCTGCTGGCGGCGCTGGCGCTGATGGCAGGCTGGATGATTACGGCGTGGGTTCTTGAAGCATTCGTGGTGATCGCTCTTGCGGCGCTGCTGTTTGGCAAGTTTTGCCTTGGCTCGTATCTCTATCATCTCTTGCGCGGGCGAATCGCTTTTGCCAATGCCACTCTGCCCTGGGCTCGCCCGCGGACCTGAATTCGCCTTGTAATTTTGGAATTGAAGTTGAAGCACAGTTAGACGACAACCTATATGTGATTAGGTCCTGTGCTCTGACCAGTACAGGTGTGGCCAGCTGGCGGCGTCCCAGCGGGCGCGATCATAAGCTGGGGCGCTGCTGCGGGGGTGCGCCGAAGGGCGGCTGCTGTGGGCCCGGGGCCGGCGCGGGCTGTCCAGGACCGGTGGGTGCAGGTTGAGTATCCAGGGCTGGCGCTTGATTCGGGCTGGGTTCTGGGGGCGCGCCGGGAGGTAGCGCGGGAGGTCCCCCTGGGGAGGAAGGCTCTTCGCGTCCGGCGTAAATGGCGCGTGGGTTATGCGGCGGCAGATGCAGCGCGCGCGGCGTGATGATGATGAAGGTCTCGTTTTGCTGGCTGTTGCCGGTATTTTCGCCGGTCAAGTAGCCGACGCCGGGCGCCGTCGAGGTCCAGGGCCAGCCGCTGATGGAGCGAATATTGCTGGATTGAATGACTCCGGAAAGAACCGAAGTTTCATTTTCACGCAACCGGATGGTTTGTTCGATCGTTCGATTGCTCAGGACCGGAATTCCATTGATGGACGATCCGGCAAGACTGCTGATGTTGAACTGAAGCTGCAGGGTCACTTCGTCATCGTTATGCAGCCGCGGTGTCGCCTTTAATTTCAAACCGAGGTCCACATACTGTGCGGCTGGATACGCAGACTGAGCGGAAGCTAAAGAGGAAGCGGAATTCGCGGATCGCAGGGTGTTGAGCGTGACGGTCACCGAATTGGAGGATTCGTTCGCATCTACGACGTCCAATGTCCCATCGCCATTCAGGTCTGCTGCGGCCACGGCCACGGGCATGTTTCCAGTCGGTAGCGACACAGGGGATGTAAACGTGCCGTCTCCGTTGCCGATCAGAAGACTCAGGTTGTTGCCGGTCTGGTCCGCAACGGCCAGGGCAGGGTTCGCGCCTCCCGTGAAATTCGCGGCAACAATTCCAACCGGGCCTGACCCCGCAGCATAATCGGTATGCGCGGCAAAAGTGCCATCGCCGTTGCCGAGCAGAATCGAAACCGTGTTGTCATCCTGATTAGTAACGGCAAGGTCCGTGCGCCCGTCAAGATTGAAATCCGCCGTGGCGATCCCTGCGGGTCCATTTCCGGTGGCATAATCGGTTTTTGGTTTGAATGTGCCGTCGCTGTTGCCCAACAGAACGGAGACCGTGTTGCCGCCAGTACCCGAACTGTCTCCGTGGTTGGCCACCGCAAGGTCCAAAACTCCGTCGTCGTTGAAATCGGCGGATGCAATCGCTGCAGGCGCCACATCAACCGGATAATCGGTTGCCGCGGCAAATGTTCCGTCTCCGTTGCCTAATAGAATTGACACTGTGTTGCCTGCCTGATTGACGACGGCGAGATCCAGAAACCCGTCGGCGTTAAAGTCTTTGGCTAGCAGCGCGACAGGAGCATTCCCGGTCGGGTACGTCACAGGCGCTGCAAAGGTTCCATCGCCTCTGCCTAACAGGATGGCTACGGTATTGTTGGCCGAGTCCGTCACGGCGATGTCGATACTGCCATCGCCGTTGAAATCTCCCACCGCAACGGCCGAGGGCGTCGATGGCAACGTACCGCCCGGAATCGTAATGAGAATCTGCGTGCCGAATGTGCCGCCAGTTGCGCCGAGCAATAGGGATATTGTGCCATTGGTCGTGCTGTCCGTCTGATTCGCGGCGACCAGATCCGGAAACCCATCCCCATTGAAATCGGCTATCGCCACACCAATAGGAGCAGTTCCCACCGTGAAATCTGTTCTCGGGAGCAAGCCCGCAAAAAGCCCTGCGAGAGCTGTCGTCGTCGGGTTCAAAGAGGAAGAAAGTAAAGCGAGGGAAATCGGAAAGCGGTCGCCCACGAAGAACGTCGCTGCTTTTCCGTCTTGCGCGCGCAGCAGGATGCGCTGCGCGCTGCGCACCGCACTGAGCGTCTGGCTGAAATTCGCGGTGGCCCCCGGCATGGTCGCGAGAAAGATCGTATTTCCTCCGCCAAACGCGATTAGTGGAGGCAGCACGGAAGCCAACCCGCCCGCAGCCCCTGCCAGCGCGCCGCCGCTGCCGAATAGGCTTTGCAGGACCTGTAGGAGCGTCCCGCTGTTTTGCGCCTGTTGGAGCTGCCGGATTACGGACGAACTGAGCGTAAACACCTGTGCAGAGGTGGGCGGCGTAATCCCTAACTGGTGCGCGGCATTTCGATCCACTTCGAGAATCTCCACCTCCAGCATCATTTCCCCGTGTGGCTGCTCGATTTGCTCGACCAGTGCCTGGGCCAGGGCGACATTCTGTTCGGTGCTGCGAACTGTGAGGGTTCGCGAGGCAGTGTCGAGCTGCGTGCGAGTGATCCCTGTCATCTCGCGAATCATTCGCACGGTTTCGTTCATCTCGTCAGTGCTGACCGAGGCAGGGAGGATCAGACTCTTTTCGATCTCCGGGGCGTACTCCCGCATCTTCTGGACGCTATCATCGGTTACGAACAGGGTGTGTTCATCCACGACGCGTGTGAATGTGCGCGTCTGCCGCGCGAGCACCAGCAGGGCCGTCTCAAAATCCACTTTTGGCGCGCGGAACCGTATGGAGCGGTCATTCAAATCCCCGTCAAACGCCATCGTCACACCGAACTGCCGGCCCACTTCTTCATAGACTCCCCGCGTTGTGCCGCGATAATCGAAGTCCCGTCTTCCCGGCCTGGGGTTCAGCCGGGGCGGACCGGCGAGCCTCGGACCTTTCTCCGGAGCCACTCGGACGGAATCGGAATTCAATTCCGCTAGACGCTCACGTGCCACCACGTAGTTTGGATCAATTTCGAGAGTGTGCATAAGCTGTTCACGCGCCCCGGCCACGTCTCCGGCAAGCACTTGCCGCTCAGCAAGGTCGGCAAGTCCCTGGACCAGCTGAAATCGCGCGTGTTCCCTTAATAGTGGGTATTCCCTGTTCGCTGGAGCATAGGTGACGGCGTCGGAATACGCGGTATAGGCTGTCTTCCAGTCGCCAGATTGTTCCGCTCGTTGTCCGGCTCGGTAGGCCTGTTGCGCGCGCCCCCTATCCGGCCGCGGGGGAGGAGTCTCCGGCACGGTGGCTTGCGGAGGTGCTGAACGAGCCGATGCAGTCCGTGCAGGGGTTTGTGGGCTCGCTGAAGCCGTGACGAGCAAGGCCGCAAGGGCCAGTGCTGCCAGAGGTCTAGCCGCGATTGCCAGTAGACCGCTGCATCGGTCACACCAGACGCGGCATTGCGAATTAGCCGTACCCACTGCCATCTAGATGCCTATTCTACCGTTAGCGGACATGGATGCGGTAGAATCCTTGACCTTCCGTTAGAGGACGTGTAAACTGGAACTCCTAGTTGCGACTTATTTGCAACTGGAAACGCGCCCCTCGGGCCCTGTAAAGGACACGCCATTTGCTCTCCTCATTTCTGATCGCTCTTCGGGAAGGCGTCGAAGCCGCTCTGGTCGTCGGCATCGTATTAGTTTATCTGAACCGTACGGGCCGCGCCGTCCTGGTGCGCTGGGTTTGGGGAGGTGTGGCGGCGGCGGTTGCCTCCAGTCTCGCCGTTGCCATCACCTTGGAACGCTGGAGGGTCAGCGAGGACGGATTTGAGGGGCTGCTGCTGCTGATCGCCGCGTTTTTTGTCGTCACGGTGATTATTTGGATGAACCGCGTTGCGCGCCACCTGAAAAAGGAAATCGAGCAACGGGTGGAAGGCTATGCGGGAAGGAGCGCGTTCACTGCGGGTCTCGGCCTGGCCGCCTTTGTGTTCTTCATGGTTCTCAGGGAAGGGGCCGAACTGGCCCTGATCCTGCGCGCCGTGGAGTTTTCCAGTGAGGGGCTTGCAGTCTGGATCGGCACCAGCCTAGGCCTGGGCGTGGCGATCG
>JAIQES010000043.1 GCA_020073705.1 Terriglobia bacterium | reverse complement strand
CGTAGCGGTCTGCGAGATTTATTCGCAGGAGACGCCGCATGGCCTCCTCATCATCGACGATCAGTAATTTCTTCATGGTGCGATTGTCTCTTACCTCCTCGATTTGACGTCAGGCGTGGTGACCACCGGGGCATCCGTGCCCGCCGCACTGTTTGTATTCTCCGTCTCTTTATTTGCATCCAATAGCTCACGCACTTTGCGCATCAGCGCTTCCTCTGTGAAAGGTTTGCGGAGCAACTGGATACCCTCCTCGAGGACCCCATGACCGGCGATAGAGCTGTCAGTGTAACCGGACATATAAAGAACCTTCATCTCCGGATGACGAAGAGCAAGGCGTTCTGCCAGTACGCGTCCGTTTATTCCAGGCATCACTACGTCCGTAAGTAGCAAATGAATGGGGCCGGGGTTCTGCGCGGCTACCTGCTGGGCTTCGGACCCGTCCGCTGCCGTCAGAACCTGGTACCCATTGTCTCTCAGAAACATATGCGCCAGTTTGCGCAGAGGCTCCGCGTCTTCTACCAACAAGATCGTCTCAGTTCCATGGATAGTCAGTGGTACGGGACAGCTTTTACTTGGGACTGTGACTGGCTGTTCGAAACGCGGCAAGTAAATCTTGAACGAAGCTCCCTTTCCCGTCTCAGATTCAACAGTGATGTAGCCACTGCTCTGTTTCACCACGCCATAAACTGTGGCGAGACCCAGTCCCGTTCCTTTATCTCGTTCCTTGGTGGTGAAAAACGGTTCGAAAATGTGCGACTGGGTTTCCGGGTCCATCCCTGTGCCCGTATCCGTGACGACCAGCATTATGTACTGGCCTCGGACCGAACCCGGATGTGCCCTCGCAAAAGCAGCATCAATTTCCGCGTTTGCTGTCTGGATAGTCAATTTGCCCCCATCCGGCATTGCATCACGGGCATTGACAGCCAGATTCATCACGACCTGTTCGATTTGTCCGGGGTCCGCTTTGACCTGGCCGATAGCCGGATCAAGGATCAAATTCAGCTGGATGTCTTCTCCGATCAGACGGGGCAGCATCTTTTCCATTTCGGACACCAGCGTGTTCAGGTTCAAAATGACCGGTTCCAGAACTTGTTGACGGCTAAAGGCCAGAAGCTGCCTTGTCAATGACACAGCGCGCTGGCCGGCTTTCTCGATTTCCTCAGCGTACTCATACGAGGGATTTCCGTGAACGAGGGTTCGTTTTATCACCTGGATATAACCGAGGATGACTCCGAGGAGATTGTTGAAATCGTGGGCGATTCCTCCGGATAGCCGGCCAATTGCCTCCATTTTCTGCGCTATGCGGAGTTGCCGCTCCAGCACTCGCCGCTCCGTCACATCCTGATAGATGCTCAACGAGCCAAGCAGTCTTCCATTCACAGTCAAGGGCACAAGGTGAAGCTCAACATCGACGAAGCTGCCGTCTTTTCGCTCTCGACGAGTGGTCAGGCTCACGGGCGTCTCGGGGGATGTTGCTCCGGAAGCAGCGCTCGCTTCTGGCAGTGTTTTCTCGTTCGGAAACAGTGCGACGACAGGCTTCCCTATGTCCTCCTGCGGCACAGATTGAAACAATTTGTCGAAGGCGGGATTGCACAACTGGACTTTCTGCCCGGAGTCCAAAACCAGGATGGGCAGCGGGCTGTTCTCAATCAGCGCGTTGAGATACGAAGTCCGCTCGACGACCCTGTTCTCTAACTCATTGTGGACCTCCTGTAACGCGGTTTCTCTTTGCTGGATGCGATCGAGCATGCTGTTGAATTGGTCAAAGAGGACCCCTATCTCGTCATCGCCCCTCTTGGTTGCACGGACGGAATAGTTTTCTCGGGTGGAGACCGACAATGCCGTATCTGCCAGTTCCTGGATTGGGCCTGAAATTACGCGCTGAAGCCGAGTGGACAACAAGAAAGCGACTGCCAGGGAAGCCAGCAAGACAAGAAAATCAATCTCCAGGAACCTCGTAAGGCGCGCACTAAGATCTGTTAGATCTGCCTCGATGAAAATGGTCCCAATGGATTTGCCATTCAGGGTGATGGGTTGAAATAAGACCATATTATGCTTGACGATCGCAGTTGCCTGGGCTTGCGCTGGAGGAGGGAAAAAATCACTGTGCGCCGCGTCGCGGCTATAGCTGGCGAAAACTCGGCCATCCTTGTTGTAAATGCAGGCGTTGATCACATTCTGTTTGGCCTGCAGGGCGGATAGAACCTCCCTCGCCGATTTCGCATCACCAAAACTCAATGCCGCGGTGCTGTTCGATCCAACCATCTTTGCCGAAGCGCTAAGGTCCTGCATTTTCGCGCGCAAGAATGTAGACCGGTCGTATAACGTGAATACGACAGACGCTACCAGCAGGGCCACAGCGCAAGTGACCATGACAATGCTTTGAAGCTTCTGCCGGATTGATAAATCCAGGTACGAACGCATCTCATCCACCCTTCGAATGCCCTTCGTCAGGCACGATCCTGGCCAGCGCGAGCAATTGCGAACTGAACTTTAGTCGGGAGCGATCCGCAGCGTCGGTATTAATCATAAATCGCATATGATTGTGGGCCTCTTCTCGTGCGCACGAGTTGTGGGCGAAAAACGACTCTTGAATTCGAAGTCTGGTCGAGATATCTCCCGGCCCCAAAGACGATCCGTTTTCCCTCTATGCCCGATTCGCTGCATTAGTTCTTCACGATTTGCGATAGCACCAGCAGTTTTGAGCTGATCTTAAGCCCTGCCCGGGAGGCCGCATCCAGGTTGATGTCGAAGCGCACCTGTTGATCTTCCAGGGAGAATTGAATCATGCCGCCATGCATAGCGAACTGTGTCATCTCTCCGACCGTGAGCACGCTGGACCCGTTGAGGGTTGAGAAGATCTGTGCGGTAGTTTTCCTCTCAGAAGAGCTGATGTAGAGGACCTGGCAACCCCGAACTTCTTGGTCGTGAGGGTGGAGAACGAGCACAGGCCTGCCGTTAACGGTTTGTTTGAGGACTGTGGATGTCAAAAAGTTACCGAATGGATCTCTCCCAAGGATGCACAGGAGGATCGGAGCCTGTGGATCAGGGTAAGCCGAGGCTGGCCATTCGACGAACTGCGCCAGGTTATAGAGCATAGCTGCTTTCAATTGATACTCATCCGCGGAGCCCCCCTGCCCAGCAGCAGTCCTGGGAATCATGGAGATCACCAGAAGGCAGAAAACCAGGGACAAGCCGAGCCTTCCACATATCGGTCGGGCAAGAAAGTTGCCTCCTGGCCGGGCGCGCGGCTTCTTCACTGAGCGGCTTTGCAAGTACATGTTAACCATGAGACTGATACTGTTCCCGGTCCTATTTCGAACCCACATGAGGCCGATAGGTCAGTTTTATCTGAAAGTTTCGCCCGTCTTGGGGAATCGAGGTTTGCACATGTTCGAGGCCGCCCGAGTTGGCGTACCGCTTATCGAAAAGATTGTAGAAACCGCCGGACAAATCGAACTTGTCCGTTATTTTGCGGGTGGAAAAGGTCAGGTTCATGACGAGGAAACCGCCCAATTCTGTTTGCGCAATGGTTCTTACTTTGCTCACGTATTGGGCGTCGACGCTGGCAAAGAGCTTGTTCTGCACCAGAGGAACACTGAGATTCACCTTGGGCAAATGTTTCGGGGAATTGGTCAAGACGTCTCCGGTCACTACGTTCCGGGAGTCTTGTAAGGAATACGATAGCGCACCTTCCATGCCGCCCGGCCATTTTGCTCCCAGCTCGAATTCAATCCCCTTTGTTTGCACGGGGTCGGAATTCGTATAAGAAGGACGGCCCGTGAGGGGATCAATGCTCTGCTCGATCAGATCGTCCATCCGATTCAAAAAGCCCGCCGCGGACACGGAATACGTCTTACCGAAACGATGCTCGAGGTCCAGTTCCCAGCTGCGAATTTTCTCCGGCTTCAAGGAAGGGTTTGCAGTATTGCTCAGGTTGCCAGTATAGAAGCTTTCAAAGCTGTTGGGTGCACGGAACGCCCAGCTGTAGGTCACCTTGACGTCCGTGTTCGACAATGGGGTAAAGCGCACGCCGACCCGTGGACTCAGTGTGTTTCCAAATTGCTTATACCAGTCGCTGCGAAGGCCCCCCACGACGGCCAAGTTCTTGCGAATGGAGTACTCGTCCTGAACATACAATGCCCAGACCCCTGAGGAACGGTGATCGTCAAAGTAGAGGTGATAGGGCTGGATATCGTAGTTCGTCTGCTGCTTCCGAACATCCTGACGGAATTCAGTGCCGAGCGTGACCTGATGTCGTTTGAAAAAGGCTCTGGAAGCATCGCCTTGGAAGTCCCACCAGGCACCATTGGCTGCGTCGTAGTTTTCGGTGTATGGCGGGATACCTGTGCCCGCATAGTCGTAAATATAGATTCCGTGATAGTTGTACCAATCGTAAGAGATCCGTCCAAGCGTCTCCCATGAGCCAAACGTGTGGTGGTACTGGACATCGATGTAACTGCGAGCATCTGTGGTTCGGGTCCGTGAATCGTTGAAAACAGTCCCGAATGAAGCGGTCGGAATGTGTTTGGTGCGAGAGGCGTCGACGACATGGATGTTGAAATCTCGGTAGATGATATCAGCAAATATGTTGTAGGACTGGTCGGCGTCGGCGTTTTGAGCGATCCCGTTGTTGGTTGCAGGGTTGTCAAACTCCGGAAAGAAGAGATTTTTCTGCCCTTGGCTGTTGTAGAAAGAGCCGGAGAGCAGTGTTTCAAGTCCGTTGTCGAAACGGCCACCGTAGCTCGCTCGGCCTTTATAGGTATTCCAGCTTCCGGCTGCGGTGGAAAGTTCGATGGCATTCAAATCGCGGCCCCGTTTTGTGATTACGTTGATGACCGCGACAAATGCTCCCGTGCCATAGATCGAGGAATTAGGTCCCCGAATGATCTCTATGCGCTCAATCAGATCGACATCGACCGGAAATTCCGTACCTACATAAGCTCCGTCGAAAATGTTGTCGTTTACTCGATGGCCATCCAGTAGGAAGAGAATGCGCGCGTTGTAATCCCCTGGTCTTGAAAATCCGCGTACCCCTACATAGCTGTAATTGCGGTCGTTGATCACGTAGAAGCCGCGAACGCTTCGCAGTACGTCCGCCAGGGTCCGATACCCGTGTTTCTGGATCTCCTCGGCCGTGACCACGGTTACCGAGGCTGGTGTATCCGCAGCCTTCTGCAGAAACTTGGAGGCACCGTAAACCGACTCCACTTTCATTTTCGCAAGATCTTCCATGCTCCGTCCGCCCAACTCGGTTTGGCTCGACTCCTGCGCGGCGACGGAGCCAGCGCAGAGCATCACGCACAACAAAAGCCAGTGCACCGCGCGATTTCTTCGCCAAAGCCGGCTTCCGGAGCGATGGGGAGCACCCACGACGATGTGGCCCTGGTCCGTTGTGTCGGATACGCGACCTGGATTCACCATCCCCCTGCGAGTTCTTCGGTTCTTGACAAACGCCATGATGATTACTGCACCCTCACGTCGGAAATGGCCAAAGTGCGCTGTTGAGCTGCTAACTTGGGCTGTAGAGTCAAAAGCTTATGCAAAAACACTTTGCAGTCCTGTTCTCCCGAATCTTTTCGGATCCGGGATGATATGTTGCTTTACCGTCCAGACCTTCTTCCTTACCCAGCGAAATGTAACTCTTCGAGGGAAGGCCCGCCTGCGGTACACATACGGAACGCGAGCCGTAGTTCATAAACACCTATTCGTATTGGGTGGATCGACCTCAGTCACGCAGACAACACAGAATGCAATCGGCACAGGAGAGCCACCTTAAGATAAGGAGTAGCCTCAGTTTAGCCCAAAGCATAGCGGACACAAGGCAGTTCTCCACTTGAAGTTCACAATTCGCCACCGATGCTTTCTGACGCGATGATGTGAAGCGAAAGCCCTCTGGCTTACCCACCTTTGGGATTCGCAATCTGAAACAGAGACATCATCCAAATGATTTGTCACGCCGCAGAAAGGAAACAATCAGCCGCCGCTGGCGATAAAAACAGCGGCAGGAAACCTCCCCATTTTTTTAGGACCTCTATGTGGGTATCCGCTTCTTTACTAGAAGAACGAGTTTTGTGTGGCCTACGTCGCCGACGAGACGATGATGGGTATGGGGCGCCACGCCCCCCCAGGGCCGGTGGACTGCGCCGCTTTGTCAGCCATTCAATGAGGACTCCCGGTGTCCTAGATGTCGTTTGTACGTGGAAGCCTGACCGAAACCGGGAATGAGGGCCGCAGGTGGAGTGACTGTGTTCCCAGTGTGCCTTTACCGGAGTGCGTGCCTCATTTCTTCTTCGCGCGTCGAGCATACCGTCTTTTCGATAGTGTGCTCATCTAGACACATATACACATCTGGACGGTCGCCAATTTCCCCTCCCGATAAGTATCCTTGATCGCTACTAGCAGAGGACTGGTACGGGCAATTTCTTTTTGATCGACAAAAACCCCGCTCATGCGGAAGCCGTTCGAGATGCGCTGCTCAACGCCGAAGACGGCCCATTCCACAGTAAATGGGTTCAGACGCTCTCTCCGCGCGCGGAACGACTGCACGAGAAAACAATATGCGGCTCGCTTAAGAGGTCTTCGTGTTAGTCACCGCATGGGAGCCTGGAATCATGCCTTCAGCTACGACAGTTCTGGCTGGTTCGTATGTTGCTGTCTCGTAGCGCCCTCCGTTCTCATTGCCATGTGTGCTTCCTATACGGCACTTGATCCCGCACGGCGGATGACGGCGGCAAAGAGGCGGTCTCGGCTGTCGGGCAAGCCAGGGGAGCGTTAAAGGAATTTGCGGACAACTACGAATACGATGCCCTGACTCATTTTGTTAGAAGAGACACAGCGAGAATTACAGGAATGAGGCACAGCAAATGACACACGCCGAAAACGCAAACATCATGGTGGTGGATGATGAACCAGCCAATCTAAAGCTCTTAGAAAATGTGCTGAAAACGCATGGTTATACAGTACGTTCCTTTCCAACGGGGCGGCTGGCACTGGCGGCCGCCGCCCAGAACCCTCCGGATTTGATTCTGCTGGATATCAACATGCCGGAGATGAACGGCTACGAAGTGTGCGAGCGGTTGAAGTCTAATCCGGAGCTTTTGACTATACCCGTGATTTTCCTGAGCGGCCTCAACACCACTGAAGATAAGGTCAAAGCCTTTCAAACTGGCGGCGCGGATTACATATCCAAGCCGTTCCAGCTCGAAGAGGTTGATGCCCGCGTCGAAACCCATCTCAAACTGCACGAGCTCCAGCAAGCATTGGAACTGCAAAATGATCACTTGGAAGAACTGGTGAACCAGAGAACTGAGCAACTCCAGGTTGCGGTGAAACGGATTGAATCGACGTTTGACCAAACATTGCAGGCGTTGGGTGGAGCTTTGGATTTACGGGACAACGAAACAGCTGGCCATTCCCAGCGTGTGTCTCGCTATTCGTTAGAAATAGCCCAGGCCATGCATTGCGGCGAGGAAGAATTCAGGCAGATTGCACTCGGCGCATGCCTCCACGATATCGGCAAAATTGGCACCCCCGATGCGATTCTACATAAGGCAGGAAAACTGAACCCTGAGGAGACCGAAATCATACGGAAACACGTGCGCAATGGCTATGACATGGTGAGTCGAATTCCTTTCCTGTCTCCCGCCGCTCAAATCGTGCTGACACATCACGAATTCTACGATGGCACGGGCTACCCCCAGGGATTGATTGGCAAAGAAATCCCGATGGGGGCCAGGATCTTCTCGGTTGCAGATACTCTAGATGCTATGACATCGGATCGCCCGTATCGCACCGCACTTCCATACCAAGCCGCACAAGAAGAAATCGTCCGTTGTTCCGGACGTCAGTTCGACCCCGATGTGGTCCAGGCTTTTCTTGGCATTCCGGAGCAAGTTTGGAAGCGTATTCGCGTCGAATTAGATTCTGGATCACAATAGCTTGAATTAACCAGGGTTGCCTTGTGACCTGTTCCTCGTTTCTGGTCCAGCCACAAGTTAGCACTCCGAGGTTCCTGCACATCCGAATTTGCCCACGCTGAGGAGTTCGAGTACGTCGGCGCGAAGCCCCTGGGGGATGGATTTACTGGCGTTCTCGTACGCGAAATCCGAGGAGCTGTAGTGCGCAGTTTGAGCGACCGGCGGATGAACATTGGAATTGATTTCCTGTTGGCGTCGGGTTTCACGGGACAGACCACCGAAACACTGCAACTCGTAGGAGAATCTGCTCCGTTCGAGTGCATCGTCGGGGTGCCGCTAAGATCCTATGCAAGCTTAACGTGGACGTACAATTTTCGCCGCTGAGACTTGTCCGATGTGAACGCAAAACTTCAGGTTTCCGCCCGCCACAACTGCTGTCCCTAAGTGTCCTCTTTTAGGTGTTTCCGCAGCGCATTTCTTGTGGGGTTTTTAGCTCACCCGTTCCCGAGCCGGGTGCGGACCGGGGTGGAGGAAGGGGCCTAATACGACAAGGCCCATTGTTCCCGAGTGCGTCGTCCGGGCCCAATGGCCAAAATTAGGTGTATTGGCCTAGCGTCAGGCGAGGTGTTGCCTTGCCACAATGGTCAAATATTAGAAGGCACAGTCGAAGGAGCCAATTTCAGGAAGTGATCGCCTTCGGGGATAAGAACGTTTGTGCCGTGCCGCCGCAGCCAGTCTATCTCATCTTCCCGTAGCGAAGTGATAATGCCAATCTTGCGTGCGACATAGTATTTATTTATGTGTTTACTATAGCATTAAATGAAGCTAGGGTATCTGGCACGGTAAGGCGGGAAAGGTCCGCCGTGCCAAAACGCAGGTTTCAGAAAGGATGCATCAGGAAAGTCGGGGAGTCGTGGGTTCTGTACTTCTACCGGGACGAAAACCGGGACGGGATCATCAGGAGGGTGCAGGCGAGCCAACGGCTGGGGTCAACACGCGATCTATCCTCTCGTGCCGCCCGAGCCACCGCCCAGCCCATTCTGGATGCCGTCAACAGCCAGACAGAAATTTCGGTCAAGAGTAAGGGTGTCACGCTGGCGGAATTTATCCCGGAATGGCGTCAGACGGTTGTCCCTACCCTAAAGCCGAGTACGGTCAAGGGTGCGGAAAGCAGCCTCCGTGCGCACATACTCCCAGTTCTGGGAGATGTACCTCTCACCAAGCTGGATGCTAAGCAGGTACAGAACCTCGTCAGTTCACTGGAAGGGTGCAGCAGGAAAACGCGAGAAAACATCGTCATGGATTTGTTTGCGATTATGTCAGCGGCACGCGGCGAGCAGTGGCAGCATAAGGTTCCGGTCACGGAATTGTCGCAGCTATACATTCCCGGCGCGGGACCCAGCGAACCATATTCGTTTTCTCCGGAAGAGATGAGTTCCATCCTCACCGCCTTCAAGGGCAAACGTCCGTGGGACCTCTTCTTTACGATGTTGGCGCTAACTGGTCTACGAGCAAGCGAAATTCTTGACTTGCGTGTCAGGGATTGTGACCTCAAACGCTCACTGATTTTCGTACGTCAGACGGCGTGGGAAGGTCAAATAATCCAGGGCACGAAAACCGAGGACTCAAGAACAGCGTCCAGATGCCGTCGGAGGTTAAGAAGAAACTCGCGGCACACCTGCTCACCCACACCAACGAACTGCTCTTCGTCAATCGTCGTGGAAGACCATATTCACGTAACAAGGTCGTCCAGAAAGTGCTTCACCCGGTGCTTGACAAGCTGGGCATTGACCAGAAGGGCCGTCGCATTGGCCTTCATGCTTTTCGTCACGGCTTGGCAAGCATGCTTGTTGATTCTGCGGGGGCGGCAGTAGCACAACGTCAGTTACGCCACGCCAATGCCACTACGACCCTTGGAATTTACGGGCACGTCATTGGACACGGCCACATTGATGCTATGGAAGCAATTCAATCAATACTAATCAATACTTCTGAGGTTCAGGGGGTCCCGGCACCCTCATAAATAGAGGGAATTTGGTAGGGGCGGTGGGGATCGAACCCACGACCTTCGGCTTAAAAGGCCGCTGCTCTACCACTGAGCTACGCCCCTGGAGTGCAACCGCGCGATTGTATCGGTTGCGCGCAACTGCCGCAACCGCAAACGGGACCGTATGGGAGCGCAGGAACCGCGGAATTCAGGCCAGCGCCTTCGCGCGTGGCCGTTTACGCTTCCATTCATAGTCTTTGCGAACGATGGCCATGTGTTTCTTGATCTGTGTCTCGATCTCGGCGAAGGCCGTTTTGACACTCTTGCGCACGTCGGCGCCCTCACCGGTGGCGTGCAATGTGCCCGTGGGAAGCGAAAGATTCAGGGAAAAGAGATACGCTTGCTTTCGGGGGCGCTTCTCGATGCTACAGCGCAACTGCACCAAGTCGGGCGCATACCGTTTCAGCAGCTTTTCCATTTTCGCGACATGCCGCTGCGTTTCTTCTTCGACCGATTCCCGCCACTCTTCAAGCTTACAGCTAATCGAAAGTTTCATGAGAACACCTTTCCGGGAAGAAGACGGAAGGAGATTGCGGCTCGCGGTGTGACCCGCAGACGCATTTGCAAATTCAGAATAGCAAGTCCCCCGCGAGGTTGCAAATTCAGAAGCTGATCCCAAAACGAAGGACATTTCGGGCGGAACCATCAAGGCCCGATTTATTTCTTGAAAAGATCTTCGAACGCTTGGCGGGCGGTGTGGGGACGCGAAACGCGCTCGGCGGGAACCGGTGATCCTGCAACAGGCGCCGATGGCGCCGTATCCTTTTCGATCGTCGTACGAAATTCGTAGAACGTGCAATCGTTCCGCTGGTCCTTGCGGGGGATGCGCTCGGGCACCGGTTGCATGCATTCAAACCGCGCCGCCGTATCGAAATAGGCGCACTGCTTGCAGCAATGCAGTTCGAAAGCGCAACGCGGGCACTTGCCCTTCGGGTCGAACCCCGGCTGCAACACGGCGCCGCAGTTCGAGCATCGTGCGCGCGTGATGGTGCCGACCATGCGCGGCGTGCGCGGCCCGATCTGGTCATGTCGTGGGTGGCCCTCAGGCGGCCGTTTCTCTTTTTTCTGGGGCTTGTCCGCACTCATGTAGCCCCGCTGCTTATACTTCCGCTCCAAAGGAACCTCCGAGGGGATACTTACATCATACTCTGAATCGCATCGTGCAACACGAAAAAGAGGCAAACCTGTGAATATTCATACCAGTCGGGAGCAACTGCACGGCGCCTAAAGCGTCGCCGCCTCGACCGACAAAATGGGGGGAAGAAAGTCTGCGATTAACTCCCAATTGCGGCCCTCCTCGCGAGTCGCAAACAACTGTCCCGTCTCGGTACCAAAATACACCCCGGCAGGATCGCTCGAGTCGGTAGAAATGGCTTCACGCAGCACGAGCAGATGTGCATTGCGCGTCGGCAGGCCGCGTGTTTGTTTGTGCCATGAGCGTCCGCCGGTCGTCGACCGCCACACGGCAAGACACCCATCGGGACACGCACGATATTCCGCACCCACGGCCGGAATCACCCAGATCGTCTCTGATTCACGAGGGTGTACGGCGATCACAAATCCAAACCGGGAAGGCAGCCCGCGGGAAATATCTTTCCAGGAATCGCCACTTGAATCCGTCCGGTAGACGCCGCAATGGTTCTGTTGATAGAGCCGCGTCGAAGAGCCGGGCGCGAGGACAACTTTGTGCACGCACTGTCCTATCTCAGGAAACTTGACAGGCAGAAAGTCGGCGCGCGTGTTTTTGTTGCGCGGCTGCCAAGTTGTGCCACCGTCATCGCTCCGGAAAACTCCCGCTGCGGAAATTGCAACGAACATCCGCGCCGGGTCGGCGGGGTCCAGAATGATCGTGTGGGCAATTAAGCCGCCCGCCCCAGGCGTCCATTGCGAACGGGTCGCGTGGCGCGTGAGCCCGCGCACCTCGGCCCACGTGGCGCCCCCGTCTTCACTGCGGAACAGCCCGGCAGGATCCACACCTGAGTAGACCACTCCCGGCTCGCCGGCGCGTCCGGGACGGATGTGCCATATACATTTCACTGAAAGCCCGGCGTCCTCCGCATAGCGCACGCCACCTTCGCTAGCCTTCCAAGTACGTCCGCCATCCGTGCTGCGCTGGATGTCGCTTCCAAACCAATCATTGAACGTGGCCGCGAAGCGGGATTTCCCGTCGCCGCGCGGATCGCGTATGAAGTGATGCACCTGGCGGCCCGGAAACAATGGCTCCTCGATGCTCCATTTCTTCCGGCGCGCGTCACTGCGGAATGTGAATGCGCCTTTGCGCGTGCCGACCAGCAAGAGAACGTCTCCCTGCTTTGATTTCGTCATGAAGGCACCCCAAAAAAGAAATGTGCGAAACCGTCAGGATTCGCGGGCCCAAAGCCGGGCCAAACCTTCCGCGGACAGGCCGGGCCGCAGGAACTTCTGCGGCGCGCCGGCATCGGAGAGGATCGCTTCGGCGGCAAGATATCCGCTGCGTACCGCGCCTTCCATTGTCGATGGCCAGCCGGTGGCAGTCCAGTCCCCCGCGAGAAATAGATTCGCGAGCGGACTTTTTTGTGAGGGGCGCCATTGCTCCGAACCAGACGCAGGAGAGAACGTCGCGGACGTTTCCTTGACGACCGTTCCCTTGATCAGCGTGGCGCCGCGAATGGCGGGAAGCACTTCACGCAGTTCGTCCAGACAAAGCGCGATGATCTCCTGGCGCGGGCGCGGCACCAGACTGTACGATGCGCTGATCACGAGCTGGAGGTATTGACCGCCGTTTTCCATGACGCCGCCGTAGAGTTGCGTCTTGTTGAATATCCACTGCGTCGTGCTGTCGAGCAGCGTCAGGAAAGGCTCGTCCATCACGACTCTATCGAACCAGAGATGAACACCCGTGATCGGTGAGGTTCGCAAGTTGCGCAGGTTCGAAAACACCGCCTCACGTTCCACCACATGTGCAGGCAGCAGTTCGGGCAAAACGTCTTGAGGTACAGCGGCAAGATAATAGTCCGCAGCTTCCACCGAGCCATTGTCTTTCTCGACGCCTTCGACGCGGTTACCCGTCACCAGAAATCCGCGCACGCCAGCGCGCAGCAGGACTTCCCCGCTTCGGCGTTCAATCGCTTCCCTGCAGCCGTCGTAGAGCTCTCCGAGCGGTACGCACGGAATGCCGACGCGGTACCCTCTACGGGTCGAAAGGAACGCTTTCCAGAAAACGTCGATACCGTAGCGCGCGTCGGTACGGTCCAGCTCTTCATTGAGCGCGCTGACCAGGATGACTCCCCAGAAGCGGCGGATCGCGCGTTCGGTCTGGCGGTGCCGCTGGAGCCATGCGAGCATCGTGATGCCGCCCGAATCGTTCGAGAGGTCCGCCGGGCGCCCGCCGCTGCGCGCAATTGTCAGCAGAGCGCGCGCGATGGCACGTTTGTCGGCCCAACCGAGCAATGGAAACCGTGCAAACGAAGGCGCCATATGCAAGGGGGGAGGTAGCAGAGAGGATTTTATGACGCCGCGCCGTCCATCTGGCCCGGCGAACAACAACCGGTCATAGGAGCGAATTTTCTCCGCCGCGCCCACCCGGCGATAGAAATCCTCGAGGTTGGTGCAACAGCCCAGCGTGACGTGCTGGCAATTGTCTATATGCTCTCCTCCGGGCAGCACGTAGGACGCCGCCCGGCCACCCAGGTGGGGCCGCTTTTCGAGCAAACGGATGCGGTAGCCAGCTTCAGCCAGCGCGACGGCCGAGGAGAGTCCCGCCAGGCCGCCGCCGATCACGATCACGCTCTTCGAGGACATTGTGTTGGGAGTACCAGCCGAGACGCGCGCGCAGGAGGATCCCTGTCTTTTCGGCCGTGCTCAGCCGCACGCGCCCGGAGAAAACATCGTAGCCGCGCGATTCGATGCGCGGCAGCAGACTGCTATAGATCCGCACCAGCGCCCAGAGCGCGGCGCGCGCATCGGGATGCACGCGCGGGATCAGTTCCACGCCTTCGCGATAAAAACCCCAGGCGCGTCCGGCCTCGAACGCGAACAGATCACGCAGCGCGGGCGTCAGCGGCCCGCGCGCAAGTTCCTCCGCGCGGATACCGAACCGCTCAAGGTCCTCCTGCGGAAGATAGACGCGGCCCATCTCATAGTCTTTCGGCACGTCACGCAGAATGTTCGTCAGTTGAAACGCGATCCCGAGCTTTTCCGCCAGGTCCGGCGCATGCGGGTCGTCAAATCCGAACACTTGCAAGCAGGTCAGGCCGACGGTTCCCGCAACGCGGTAGCAATACTCGCGCAGGCGTTCGAACGTGGCGTAATGGCCGACGGTCAAATCCATTTCCGCCCCGGAAATCAGGTCGTGGAAATAGCGCGGCGGGATACGGAAGCGTTCCATCGTATCTGCAAATGCCGGAAGGATCGGATGGTCCGAAACATTGCCGGCAACAGCCGCGTCCAGCGCAGCCCGCCAGCGCGCCAATCCGCGCTGTTTGTCCGCTGCGTCCCCTGCCGTGTCCGAGACGTCATCCACCAGCCGCATGAACGCGTAGAGCGCGCAGAGCGCGTCGCGCTTGGCCTGCGGGAGCATGAAAAACGCGTAATAAAAGTTGCTGGCCGCATCGCGCGCCACACGCCTGCATTCCGCATAGGACCGCGCGACTTCGCCGGGAATGCCCTGCGTGGCCTTTCCAGTGCCCGGCAACGGAGACGCATTGGAAACAATCGCCGGGCGTCCCGGCCCAGGAGCCGCCACCATAGTTGCCATCGAGCCTTGCGCAAACAGGCGCTGACAGAGCGCGCGCGCCAACAACTGCAACTGTTTTGACTTCGGGATCGACGGCCTGTGCCGCAGCGTGTTGTAGCCAATGGCCTCGATAGAGTCCAGCACAGCGAGTCCGCCGCGGCTGAACATTTCAATGTCCACGCGCAACGCAGAATCGACACGCCCAGCCAGCGGCAAACCCTCTTCGAACAATTCCCGCGTCCGGGCAATTAATTCCTTCATTAACGAAACGTAGCGCTCATCGAAGCGGCGCGCCACGATGTCGTCCTCGGTGAGGCCGTGCGCGGCCAGCGCTTCGAGCGGAATGTAGATGCGGCCCCTGTCCAGGTCCCGTCCGACGTCCTGCCAGAAATTCGCCAACTGCAACGCCGTGCACGTCGCGTCCGAAAGCTGGTGGCGCCCGGAGTCGCGATAGCCGCAAAGATAGAGCACGAGGCGCCCGACCGGATTCGCCGAATAATGGCAATAGCCCAGCACGCCATTCCAGGTCGGATAACGGCGCACGGTCTGGTCCTGGCGGAATGCCACGAGCAGATCCGCAAATGGCTCGATAGGAATGTCGCACTCGAGGATCGTCTGACGCAGCGCGACAAATACCGGATGCGACGGATGGCCCGCATAACAGTCCCGCAATTCCTGATCCCAGCCGTCCAGCAACTCCAAAGCGCGCGACGGATCGGCAACTTCATCTCCCAGGTCGTCGGCCCAGCGGCAGTAGGCGTACAAATTGTAAAAATGCTGTCGCAGGCGCCTGGGGAGCAACCACGAGGCCACGTTGAAGTTTTCGTAGTGGTGTGTGGCGAGCCTGCGCGTGTACCGCTGGGCCTCGGTGACCGAGCAGCCCGGCAGAGGCATGCCCTGGGCGATTTCGAGTTCAGCAGGTGTCTGCATGGCGCTCGATCGGCCACCGGAATCCCCGGCGCGACATCGAGAACTCCGTGCGGGAGGAAATTGCTAAGGAATCACCGCGACCTTCATTTCGCCGTTGCGATACTTCATGTGTTCAAACATCTTCGGCAGATCGGAGAGCGGGATCTCAGCATTCACAAAATCGCTCGAACGGATTTCCCCCCGAGCCACGGCTTCGAGCGCTTCCCGGATGAAATGCGGTGTATGGTGGAACGTGGATTTGATCGTGATCTCCGAATAATGAAGGGCGTTCGAGTCCACCTGCACCAGCGAGCCGCGAGGGCAGCCACCGAACAGGTTTACGGTGCCGCCGCGGCGCACCATCTGAAGCGCCCATTCCCACGTCTGCGGCGTGCCGACTGCCTCAATCACGGAATCGGCGCCGCAGCCACCTTCGGTCAGTTGACGGACAGTCCTTGCAGGGTCCGTCAAATCCGGCGCGATGAACGCCGCGCGCGCGCCGAACCGCTCCGCCGCCCGGATTTGGTTTGGACGCTTCCCGAGCGCGATGACATTCACGCCGCGGCCGGAGAGGATGCGGATAAATTTCAATCCGATCGGGCCACAACCGATCACAACAGTCGTGTCGCCCGCTTCGATGCCGGTCTCATGAATTCCGCGCAGCACGCACGCCAGCGGTTCCACCATCGCCGCATCCTGGAACGAAACGTGTTCGGGAATCACCAGCATATTCTGGCGGACGATGCGGCCGGGAATGCGGATATACTCGGCGTAGGCTCCGTTGTTGAACAACATGTCCTCACACAGGTTACTCTGCCCCTTGCGGCAGAACAGGCAGACGTTGCAAGGGGCCGAGTTCGATGGAACGACACGCGCGCCGACTTTTAACCCGCCGTTCACTTCGGCGCCCAGCATTTCGACGATGCCGGAAAGTTCATGCCCGAAAATGGCCGGTGGCGTGATCATTCGGGCGTGGTACCCCCGCTTCCAGACTTTCAGATCGGTGCCGCAGGTCAGCGCCACTTTTACGCGAATCAGCGCGTCATCCGGTGCGAGCCTGGGAATATCCACCCTCTCAATTCTCAGGTTCTCGCTTCCGTATAGAACCGCGGCGTTCATATGACCGTTGTGTTGCCCGTTATTTTTCCTTGTTATCAAGGCTGTATCACCACTTTCAAAGAATCGCCTTCGGGATGAGCCGCCAACTGAAGGGCCCGATTCATGTCCTCCAAAGAAAAATGATGGGAAATCAGTTTGCGTACCGGCAATTGGCGTGAAAATATCAGCCGTGCCGACTCTTCCTGACGGTCGACCGCAGCACTGTAGCTGCCCAAAATCTCCTTTTCTTCGACGCCGACTGCCGCCGCCGGAAACTCGATGCGCATCTTCGGATCATTCTGCGCAAATAGAAGAACACGACCGCCAGGCCTGGCGATCGCCAGCGCATCGGTCAGCGCCGCTGGGTGCGGCACGGCCACAAGCACCGCGTCGGCGCCGCGACCCTCCGTACGCAAGCGGATTTCATCCGCGAGCCGGCCCTGGCTTGGATCAAGGGCCAAATCAGCACCAAGCGACAAGCTTTTCGCGCGCCGTTCCGGCATCGGGTCGCTGCCGATGACCACCGCACCTGCAAGTTTCGACAGCATCATGAGAAGCAGGCCAATGGGACCCTGTCCCATGATTAGAACAGTTTCTCCGGCGGCAACCCGGGCTTTTTCCACAGCCTTAATGCAGGTATTGACGGGCTCGATGAATGTGGCTTCTTCGAAACTGATTTCCTTTGGAATCGCCTGCATTCCACGCTGAACGACCCACGGCATCGCCCGCACGTACTGGGCAAATCCCCCGCCGTTGGGATCAAAACCCGCAGTCAAGCCCACCTTCTTGTAGCCCGCACACTGCGAATAGAGGCGCCGCTCGCAGTAAAAGCACGCGCCGCAGGGGATGTGATGAAAACTCATGACGCGGTCGCCGGGCTTCCACTTTGTGACTCCCGAGCCCACGGCAACGACGGTCCCGGCAACCTCATGCCCAAAAATCTGTGGCGCCGAGACAAAACCATGATCTATCTTTTTGATATCGGTGCCGCAAATTCCGCACGCCGCTACGCGAATCAGCACCTCGCCTGCCGTAATCTGAGGCACCGGAACGTCTTCCACGACGACGCGTCCCTTGCCGCGGTAAACAGCTGCACGCATTATCGCAGGCACGGGAGGTGCCGCAAATGAAGTTTCGAATATGGTTCCAGACTGGTTCATAGGGCGGCCACCAGATCCGGCTCGATGGGAATCAGCCGGTCACCGAGCGTTCCCGTATAAGCATCCAGAAAATCAGCGAGTCGTCGGGCAGCGAGGCGGTAATCGCGCCCGAGTGCGAGCAACGCAGGCAAACCGGAAGGGCGGCGCAGCGCTTGTGTGATGATATCACGGAGATGGATCTCGCCGCGCGCATCGCGCGCGCGTTCAAAATCATAAGGCATGTCGAAATCCACAGTGTCGCTGATGGCTCGAACGGCCACCGCCGGCACTCCATACCGGGCCGCTTCCGCCAGGATCGTGTAGCTTTCCATTTCGACTGCTTCCGCCTCGCTTCCAAGATGGCGCTTCTCTTCCGCGCGCGCAACCAGCATCCGGGAGGTCGCGAACCGTTCAATTTGCCGCGCGCCGCAACCCACCGCAGCAGCCAGCAGCTCGCGATGACTTGCCACGGCCACGGGTTCACCGACTTCACTGACCAGACGGGCGGCCAAGATGTCACCGGGGCGATACCCGCTTCGCAGAGCACCCGCCAGCCCCGTTGAGATGCAGATGTCGGGGCGTTCAGGCAGCACGCGGCGTACTGCCTCGAGGGCATGGGCCCGTCCCATGCCCGTCAGAACCGCGCGGATACGCGTACCGCCGAACTCCGCTTCAAAATACGGCCAATCGCCCGCTAGACGGCGGAATCCCCGGCGCCGCTCCCATGGCGCGAACTCTGCCTTCAGCGCGAATGTCACCAGAATTTTCATCGGGTCCCTCATGCCGCATGCGCACGCGCAACCGCCTGTGCGCGCCGTGCGGCGATATACCCGTTTGCTTCGTACCACCCAACCGCGCGTTCCAGTGCTGCTTCGATTGGCCCATGCGTGAAGCCAAGCTCACGCCCGGCCTTCGATGCATCCACAAACATCTTGTGCCGAGCCATTCGCACACCTTCGAGCGGGATCTGCGGTTCACGGCCCAACAGCCTGGAAACGGCTGTATCCACACATCCCGCAGCATAGGCCAAGGCATGCGGAACTTTCCACTGCGGCGCGCGCCGCCCGCTGATCCCGGCAAGCATGTCGAGCACTTCTTTGAGCGTCAGATTGCGGCCGCCCAAAATGTATCGCTCTCCCACGCGTCCGCGCTCGGCGGCGAGCAGATGTCCTGACGCGCAATCTTCCACCGGAACAAAATTCAAACCGGTATCCACGTAGCCCGGCATACGCCCGTTTAGAAAATCGACGATAATTTTTCCCGTCGGCGTTGGTTTCCAGTCTCCGGGTCCCACCGGCGTCGTCGGATTGACGATCACAACCGGCAGGCCCGTCCCGGCAGCGCGCATCGCGCTCTGCTCCGCTTCGAACTTCGAGCGCTTGTAATGGCCGATCATCTCAGCCAGAAACGACTGCGTCGCTTCATCCGGCAATCCACTTTTGCGCGGAACTGCAATCGTTGCGACCGTGCTGGTGTACACAAACCGTTCGACTCCCGCGCGTCGCGCGGCTTCGAGCAAATTCCGCGTGCCGGTCACATTCGATTCGTAGATCTCGCGCGTGTCGCGCGCCCAGAGGCGATAATCCGCAGCGACGTGAAATACAATGGTGACGCCTGCTACGGCACGATCCAGCGACGCCGCATCCCGCAAATCTCCGGTGAAGCGTTCCGCCTCGAATCCTTCGAGCGCCCGCGTATCGCTCGATGCACGCACCAGAACGCGCACGCGTTCGCCGCGCTGGGCAAGTTGTCGCGCCACGTGACTCCCCAGGAAGCCCGTTGCCCCGGTGACCAGCGTTTTCATAGCACCCGCAGTCTGCCGTCCGAGGTGACCAATTCCGCATTCTGCGGCGGCGGAGGCATCAGCGTGCCACTGCCTGTGTGGCCGTTGGTGGGCCGGTTGCCTGCGTCCTTGTTCCCGTTGCCACCCATGCGCCCGGAAAACTGCCATTTCAGCATAGTCCAGGCGTCACCCAACTGGCGCTTCACGCCCAGCACTGGCGTTGTCTCAAACCCAACGTGCATCATGCAGTCCGCGCAACGCGGGTCGTTGCCCGGACCGTATTTTTCCCACGGCGTCTTATCGATCATCTCCCGGTAAGAGTTGTAGTGATTGTCTGTGATTACGTAGCACGGCCCTTTCCACCCGCGCGGGTTGAATGTCGGCGTTCCCCATGCCGTGCAGTCCAGCTCGCGCTCTCCCCTCAAGAAATCGAGATAAATCGGGGAGACCATCAGGTTGTGCTTATCCAGCAGTGCAACCGCTTCGCGGAATTTCTCACGAATGTCCGCGCGCGACATGAAGACGTCCTGTGTCTGTACCGCCGAGTAGCTGTACGCCGGCGAGAGCATGTATCCGTCCACGCCCAGCGTGTCCAAGTATGCGTAAAGCTCGGCAATCTCGTTGACGTCCGTCTCTTTGTACACCGTCGTATTCGAACTGACAAAGAATCCGGCGGCCTTGGCAGCCTTGATGCCTTCGATGGCCTCGCGGAATACGCCATCTTTTTCAACGCACAGGTCGTGCGTCCGCTCCAACCCGTCCAGGTGTACGTTAAAGAAGAAACTGGACGTAGGCTTGAACTCGTGCAGGCGCTTGCGGATAAACATCCCATTCGTGCACAAGATGATGTGCCGCCCGTGCGCCAGAATCTCGCGCGTCAGCCGGCCAATCTCGGGATAAATCATCGGCTCGCCACCACAGATGGAGACAACCGGCGCGCCGCATTCATCCGACGCGGCCACGCACTGCTCTACGGTCAGCATCTCGCTGATCGTGGACTTGTACTCCCGGATCCGGCCGCATCCCGTACACGTCAGGTTGCAGGCGTGCAATGGCTCCAGCATCAGAACCATCGGAAACTTTTCCGAGCCGCGCAGGCGCTGGCTCGCGACATAGCGCGCCAAATTCGCGGTCATCTTCAGCGGAAATCTCATCCATTCACCTGGGATGCCTCTAGCCGCTCAAACTCCCCGGGCTTCACCTGCAATGCACAGAACTGAGATTTTCCCTGTGTCATATTGCGATATCGCGCCAGCGCGTACAACGGAAAATAGTTCCGGTACAGGTGATACTTCAGGTAAAACACGCACGGGAACCCCGTGCCGGTAAATTCATTCTCAGCCCACGAACCGTCGGATTGTTGCTGTTCGACCAAGTGCGTTACAGCGCTCGCTACCGCTGGATCGTCGGTTTCCCCTGCCGCCAACAACCCGATCAGACCCCACGCGGTTTGGGATGCGGTGCTCACACCCCTGCCCTTGAGCGCCGGGTCGTAATAGGACGCGATCGATTCACCAAATCCGCCGTCGGAATTCTGCACTGCACGCAGCCACTGCACTGCTCGCTGGCAGTATTCCCGGGCGGTCAGCGCGACCGTCTCGAGAGCACGGAGCACGCCGCTGGTCCCATACACATAATTCACACCCCAGCGTCCGAACCATGGTCCTTCATCCGTCTGATCCTTCAGCAGGAATTTCACGGCCCGCTCGATCACGGGATGAGTTGCAGGCCAGCCATACCGGCCCAGACATTCGACGACGCGGGCGGTCACGTCCGCAGTCGAAGGATCAATCATCGCGTTGTGATCGGCAAATGGAATCTGACACAGGAATTGGTGGTCGTTGTTGTGATCAAACGCGCCCCAGCCGCCGTCATCGTTCTGCATCGCAAGCAGCCAAGTAAGTCCATGCCGGGTGGCAGCTTCCATGCGCACCTTATCCGGATAATCCACCCGCTGCAGCGCCATCAGCACAAACGCAGTGTCGTCAACGTCGGGATAGAAATCATTGCGGAATTCAAACGCCCATCCACCGGGCATAACGCCAGGAGTCTTCACCATCCAGTCGCCCGGACCAACAATCTGTTTCTTCAGTAGCCAGCCCGCCGCTTCGATCAACACCGGATGATCGGGCGGCAGTCCCGCTTCCTCCAGCGCAACCATTGCGATCGCCGTGTCCCAGACCGGCGAAACACACGGCTGCACCCGGATCGTGTCGCCTTCCTCAATCTCGAATCGCGAAAACTCACCGATCTCTCGCGCAGTCAGCGGATCGTCGGGCGAATGCCCCAGGGCCAGCAGGGCAAAAATGGCGTTCATCATGGCGGGATAAATCGCGGCCAACCCCTCGCTGCGCTCGATATGATCGAGCAGCCACTGCTGCGCCTGGCGTAGCGCGCGCTGCCGCAATGGCTTCCACGGCACCCGCTCATACAGCTTGAAGCCACGGTCGATAGCAAGAAAGAAATTCCGCCAGCTGAAGAGTTGTTTGTCCCAATCAAATGCGAGGGCCTTCCGTGAAGGATCCCGGTACAATGCGTCCACGGAAATCCCCCCCGGCACAGCAAAGCGCGGCTTGTGCGCGTAGAGGATCGTAAGAGGAATCACAATCCCGCGCGTCCACGATGACATCGCATAGATATTGATCGCGAACCAATTCGGGAGGAGCATTATCTCCGGCGGGACCGCGGGCACCATGTCCCAGACGACAGCCCCCACCAGCGCAAGATACAAACGCGTGTAAGAATTCGACGCCTCAAGACCACCGAGTTCGTGAACCCGCCGGCAAGCGCGCCGCAGGTGTTCCGAATCCGGCGAATCGCCCGCCAGCCGCAATGCGACATACGCCTTCACTGTCGCGTTCAACTCCGACGGCCCGCCATAGTAAATGTTCCAGCCACCGTCTTCGAGTTGGCGCCGTCGAACGTAGTTTGCGAGCTTAGCGACGCGCTCTGGATGCGCTTTGCCGATTACGTTCAGGTAGAAGATGTAGTCCGATTCGAGCGTCGTGTCCGATTCAAGTTCCCCTAGCCAATACCCTTCCGACGCCTGCAGCGAGAGAAGGTAATCCACGCCGCGGTCGATGGCATCGTGCAGACGCTCGGTTAACGCCAGAAACCTTCCGTCGGATCGGTGGCCCGGTGGCTGCTCAAATTGTAGACGTGTTCCCAGAGACATCTATGTCCAAACCTCAACAGAGATTCTGATGCAGATTAATCGTATAACGATAGCCCAAATACACCAAACCTGTTCGCTCTAACACAAGCGTTGTTGCTCGGGAAAAACCCTTCGCACTCGCACGGGCAGACAAACCCATCCGCTCCCAAGCACGAGAACTTAACATCCCCAACCCCTATTATCTTCAGTATTTAAGCTTGGGTCAATAAAGATTGCATGTATTGTTGAGCGAAATGCCAGCCTCTGGCGTTTCAAAAATGCTTACAACCTAGGCTTTACCCTGGACAATCGTCTTTTCTAACTTTCCGATCCGTTCGGCCAACTCCGGCAGGCGGCCGAACCAGGCGAATTGCTCTTTGAACTTCTTAAGCGGCCGCGCCGGTGTCCCCCAAACGATCTGTCCGCTCCGGATCGTCTTTCCGGTAGGGATGCCGGCCTGAGCGCCTGCAATGGCGCCGTCTTCCAGGCGACAATGATCGGCAATGCCCACCTGGCCGCCAATCATCACACCCCGACCCACGATCGACGAGCCTGAAATTCCCGTCTGCGCCGCAATGACCGTGTGTTCACCGATGTGTACGTTGTGCGCGATATGCACCAGGTTGTCGAGCTTCACGCCTGCAGCGATTTCAGTGCGACCAAGTGAGCCGCGGTCAATCGTCGTATTCGCGCCGATCTCCACATCATCCCCGATTTCAATTTCGCCAACCTGTGGAAATTTCCAGCGCTTCCCCCCTTCTGCCACATAGCCAAACCCGTCCGAGCCGATCACCGCGCCCGAATGAGCAATCACTCGATTTCCAAGCCATGCCCCCGCATACAGTGTCACGCGCGGATACAGGCGGCAATGTTCGCCCAGCCGCGAGCCGCGGCCTAGAAAGCAGAATGCTCCAATTTCCGTGTCCTCCCCGGCCTCCACGTCTTCCTCGATCACCGCGTAGGGCCCCACGGCAACGCCACGCGCAAGTCGTGCCGTGGCTGAAATCACAGCGGTCGGATGAACGCCCGTCGCAATGGGAGCGGGCGGCAGGAGCCATGCCGCCGCGCGTGCAAATACCAGTTTCGGATTCGCGGCACGTAACAGCGTTTTCCCATGTAGCGCGAGCCCCGGCGCAATCACCGCGCAACGCGCCTGGGAAGTAGCGGCCCGATCCAAATGGCGGGGCGTCTCAACGTAAATCAGGTCGTCAACGCGGGCCGATTCCGGCGCGGCGACGCCCGACAATTGTATCGAGCCATCACCTTCGAGTGTGACGGCCAGAAATTCTGCGAGTTCATTTGCGGTGCGTGTCATAACCCGTTTCTCCTTGTTGCGGCTTTAATCCTTGTAGAGCGGCGGGGCACCCGGTGGCCGCGTCTTCCATCGCCGATGCAGCCACAGCCACTGGTCCGGATTCCGCCGGATGCAATTCTCAACCACGCGTGTGAATCGCTGTGTATTCTCGCAAATGTCCGTCGCGTCGTTACCGGTGCGAACCAGTTCGACGGCGGGCTCGAAGCACAGCCTGTATTTCCGCAATGCAGCATCCCAGTGAAGAAAACCCGGCACCACGGCGGCGTCGGTGTGTAGAGCAAATCGGGCAAGTCCCGCCGTCGTGCAGGCCGGGATACCGAAAAAGTCGACGAATACACCTTCGGAGAGCAAAGTATTGTGATCGGCCAGGATGCCGACGGTACCACCCGCGGCCAGCACCTTCAGTACCGCCCGGGCCGACTGGTTCTTTTCAATCGGAGAATTTCCACTGAGACAGCGGTAGCGGGTTACCAGTGCATCCACGCGCGGATTGTCAATCGCGCGCACCAGAAAATGAAGCGGATAGCCGAACAGTGCTTGGGCAAAAGGCGCGAGTTCCCATGCGCTCATGTGTCCGGTCAGGAACAGGACCCCTTTGCCTCGGCCTTGCGCCGAAGCAAAGTTCTCGAAGCCGTCGAGAAGCACGATGCGCTCGATGTTTTTCTTCGTGTAACTTGGAAAGTGCGCGAACTCCGCCCCCATCCAGCCGAGTTGCCGCACCATGCCGCGTATTGCCGCACGGCGCTGTTTCTTGCTCCATTCCGGAAATGCCAGCCGCAAATTCTCCATGGCCGCGCGCCGCAACCCCGGCCGCAACCTCAACAGGAACGCCGCCGCACGGGCCCCGGCAAATCTTGCGAGCGGGCGCGGCATCGCGCCGATCATCGTGAGCAGCAGCCACACCGCTGCATATTCCAGGCGTTCTCGCACCCGGAGATTATGCTGGAGGAGGTTGCCGGATGCTAGAGGCTCCGGTAGGACAGGCACCCTTGCTTATCCGTAACGACGCGCCCCGATGTGGCCAGGGCGCAAAGACTGAATCTGTTGCACCGGCTCACGCCGGTGCGTCTTGAGGAACAGGCAAGACTGCCTGTCCTAACTTCACCACTGAAAACTCCCTCCTCCAATGCTAGACTCAGCCGCTTGGATCATGCTGCCCCAATTCGCTCGCGCGCCGCTGATGAAGGCAATATCCAGATTCCGCTTTGGAGCGTGCCGCTGGTTCTCGTTGTGCTCTATATATGTCTGTTCAGCGGTCTGGGCGCGCTCGGACTTGTGACCCCCGACGAGCCGCGCTATGCCGCAATCGCTCGGGCGATGGCTGAAACCCATGACTGGGTCACACCGCGTTTGTGGGGCACGCCATGGTTCGAAAAGCCTGTGCTCTATTACTGGACCGCCGGAGCCGCAATGCGCGTCTTCGGCGTGAGTGAATTCGCCGCACGGCTGCCGTCGGCGCTGGTGGCCCTGCTCGCCGTCCTTGCCACCGCATGGACCGCGCTGCGTTCCTATGGCATTGGCGCGGCGTGGTACGCGCTGCTGATGCTGCCCACTTCGGTCGCGATGATCGGCTTCGCGCGCGCAGCGAGTCCCGACATGCTCTTCGCGGGATTGCTGACCGCTGCGATGGCCGTCGCCTGTGAAATGTTGCAGAAGCCGCGCCCCGGGCCGCTCTTGCGTATCGCATTCGGATTTTTTCTTGGCGCCGCGGTACTCGCGAAGGGCCCCGCGGCCGTGATCCTCGCGGGTGGCGCAACATTGCTATGGGCCGCCCTTTCCCGCCAGTGGCGCGCTTCGTTTCGATTTCTACATCCACTCATCATCGCTGTGTTTTGCGTGACGGCGCTGCCGTGGTACATCCTCTGCGCGCTGCGCAATCCTGACTTTTTGCGTGTCTTTATCTGGCAGCACAATTTCCAGCGTTATCTCACCCCCGTTTTCGAGCATCGCCAGCCCTTCTGGTTCTTCGCGTACATCCTCATGATCGCCATGGTTCCCTGGGTTTGGGTATTTTGCGCACTCGGTGGCCGGCTCAGGCGAAAAGCTAGCTCGACGAATTCACCCGGTCTTTTTTTTGCATCCTGGAGTGGATTTATCGTCTTGTTCTTCAGCCTGTCGCAATCAAAACTTCCCGGGTACATTCTTCCGGCAATTCCGCCGCTTTTTGTTCTCCTGGGAGGGGAGGTTGCACGGTCACTGGAACAAGGCGGACGAAGCACAGCCTGGCAGACGGGAGCCACCGGGTTTATTTTCCTGGCCTTGGCAGGACTTTTGGCTGAACCAGGCCTAAGAGCCGCACGCCTGGTCAGAATCAATGACTTTCGCTACCTTGAAGCGGCACTGTTCATCGCGGTCGTGGGAGGACTATCCGTCCTCGTGCTCAGTTGGCTGAAGAGGCCGAGAACCGCGTTCATCGGAATCGTATTGCTGATGATAGCGCTGCTTGAAATTGTAAATGTCGGAATCCTGCCGCAAATGAGCCCTCTTATATCCTCGCGTGAATTGGCAAACACGATCCTCTCTCAAGGACAAACCGCAGCAAACGTCGCCGAATACAAGCTCCCCCGATCATGGGGTTACGGTTTGCATTACTACTTTGGGAAAGAACCAAAAGAGTGGACCCCTGAAATGCCGCAGCCCGATTGGATTATTACCACGCCACAAGCTGCATTAGATGTTTATGATCAAGGGATGCGCATTCAGATAGTGGACCATATCAGCCCGCCTACGATCCTGCTGTTGCATGTGATGCGATAGGAGAACGCGCAGTGATTCTGTTAGCGGCCGGGCGAGGGCCCGCCCGCGGGCGGCAGATTCGCCAGAAAGAAACTCACGATGCGGTTTTCGTAGTTGCGTTTTTCCTCGTCCATCATTCCCGCATAATTCCCATGTGACAGAATCACCAGTTCATGCGGTGGCGGGGAAACACGGAATAGTTCGCTTGTACTTGCGGCTAGCACGGGATCGTCGGAGGATTCCAGGTAAAGCTGCGCGACGCCCGCAAGTTTTCCGATATTTGCCTGTAATGGCGGCACGTTCCGGTATTGATGATTGACCCAGTGAAATCCCCACTTGGCCATCGGAGTGATCAGCGGCAGCGAACCCAGTCCCGTACGCCTGATAAGCAATCCAACCATCTCATCCGGACGATCGTATGGGGATTCCACCGCGAGCGCGCGCACGCGCGGATCGCCCGTAGCTTCGGCGAGCGCGACGTACCCGCCGAGGTTTGTCCCCCACAAACCGAAACGCCCGGCATCCACGTCGCCGCGACTGGCGACCGCATTCATTGCGGCGCGCAACTCCGCGACCTCCCGGAAACCCAGCGTTGTGCGGCCACCGCTCGACCCTTGCGCGGAAAAATCAAATAGGAGCACATTGTACTGGTGATCCTGCAGGGCCGATGCGAGTGTGAGCAGTTCTCCGCGGCTCGATTGATAAGCCGGGCAAAGCATCACCGTGGGAGCGGATTTCAGGCCCGGGAAGAACCAGCCGTCGTGCGGGCCTCCCTGTCCGGGCACAATATAGGACAGTGTTTGGGGGTGTCCTGGGAAATCTTGCAGATCGATTTGAGAATGGCTCTGTGTGGGTGATGTCATTTGGTACACCAGATATCCAGAGATCGCAGTCGTCGCGAGCAGCGTGAAAAAAATGAGCGCCAGAATGGCAATGACGAGCTTGGAGTACCACTTGGTGGGGTAGCGGAATTCGGAGATGAAATCCATGTGCTCGGATTCGTTGCCGTGGAGCGCGCCGCCGCCCAGCCGGTCGAAACACTCAGGGCGAGATGCGCGACGCTCGGCTGGCGAATGTTAGCACAGATGGCGGCGCGCCACAGACACATGCTGACGTGAATGTTTCTGAAACACACGATGCGCCTGGCATTATGATAGAAGGGTTGATGCACGGCCCAAGCCTCCGGGCGGGAAGATATCCCATGCAGATCGTGGACCTGCGACAACTGACCTCGCGGCAGCTTGAACCGCTGCTGGCCGAAGAGGCCCAGCAGTGGCGGCAAGAGCTGCAGTGGGATTACCGCGCCTCGATTGAGCTAATCAAGAAATTCGTGGATGCCCGTTCGCTTACGGGCTCGGCCGTAATCGAGGACGGCCAGCCGGTCGGATATGCATTCTATGTGCTCGAAGAACAAAAGGGGCTGGTCGGCGGATTATTCGTTTCCCCGCGTTACTCCCAGCAGGAATTGAGCCGGCGGCTGCTCGCCGACACGCTCGCCACGCTGAGCGGCATGCCAAAGCTCGAGCGCGTGGAAGCGCAACTGATCCCGTTCGGTTACACACTCGATCCCATCCTTTCCGAGTACGGTTTTCGCCTGTACCTGCGGCAGTTCATGCTCGCATCGCTGCCCCAGACAAATGGCGCTCATATTTTTGACGTCCTTCCCGGGCTCATTCGTGAAGGCTCGGGCGCTGGGCTGATCCTCGAGCGGTGGGACCACCGTTACTTCGACTCTTGTGCACGGTTGATCCAGCTCGCTTATGCGAACCATGTCGACGGCGAAATCAACGACCAGTACCGCAGCGAATCCGGCGCGCTGCGTTTTCTAAAGAACATCATCATCCTGCCCGGCTGCGGACAGTTCCAGCCCGATGCCTCGTTTGTGCTTCGGCCGCCTCATGAGAACCATCTTGCCGGGGTCGTTCTGAATTCCTGCGTCTCTGCCGGAGTCGGCCACACCACGCAGATCTGCGTTATGCCCGGATACCAGGGACGTGGACTTGGCCGGCGGTTGATGGAGGCTTCCCTGCAGGCATTGCGAGTGCGGCGGTACACCATGGCGTCACTCACTGTGACGTCGGGAAACGAACGCGCGGTGCGGCTGTATGAGAAGCTTGGATTCACTACGATCAAGAAATTCGCAGCCGGAGTCTGGACCACGTACGGAGCCTGAGGATCCGGCCAATCCCTTCTCACCTCCCGAGAACCAGTGGTGGCACGCCGGAAACCGCTCCGGCCTGGAGGCTTGCTGAGCGATGGAAGCATTTGCCATACTCAAAGCCATGAGTGGCCGTGTAATTCCCAGGCTGGCTCTCCTCACTGTGTTGACCGGCGCAATTGTCGCGCACGCCGATGAAATTCGCTTGAAAGACGGCACAAAAATCAGCGGCACGATCGTCGGATTCGAAAACGACTCGTTCAAGGTCGAAACTGCTTACGGATTTGCGGTAATACGCAAGGACAAGGTCGCGGACATTGTTGTTTCGGCGCCGAAGAAAGAACCCGAACCAAAAGCGAAAGCAAACCCTCCCGTTACTCCGCATTCTGCCGCCGCGCCCGAGAATGTTCCGGCCGCGGCGAATCCGCCGGCAACTGAGCGCCCTCTAGTCGCACCAAATACATCTGCCCTCACTGCGAAAAATGGAACCATGCCTGCGAAGCCAACGGCCGCAACGCCCACGCCGCCGGCGCCTCCTGTCGCGCCCGAGCCGCCTGTGATTCGCGACGAGATTCGCGGCAACCTCTACCTGAACCATACCTACGGGTTCCAGATGTATAAGCCACCGAGCTGGGATCTGATCCCCGCGGCTCGCAAGGCGCTCCCCGATGCGGTCGCCGCGCTGGGCACAAGCGATGAAACAACACTTTTGGTCATTGGCCGCAAGAGCGCAAGAGATTCGCTCGACGCGCACGCCGCAGCCACCGGGGAGGCGCTCAGCGGAGTTTATGAGAATTATCGGCTCATCTCCAGCCGCCACGTGACGATTGCTGGATTGCCCGCGGTCGAGCAGCGCTCCCGGGGAACGGCCGATGGGCATGACTGGTCGGTCGTGCTGCTGACGTTCATGCGTGGAAATGATGCTTTCACGCTGCTTGGGATGACCTGGGCAAACTCCGATCTCATTCAGGTGCAAGAAAACGTCATCGCAAAAACGGTGAACAGCCTCACATTTGCCGCGCAGTAGGAACCCCGTGAAGACAATCTACCCGCATTTCTCACGCGTATGTGATGGACGCGTCCTGGAATGCCGGCCTTGTGCATCGAATGGGGCTTTACTGCGCAGAGGTCTTCGGTAGCACAGACTTCAGTCTGTGCGTCTTTTGTACGTGCAATTTCTGCCCGGCACAGGCTGAAGCCTGTGCTACTTGCTCCGCCTAGAATTTTGTGACTTCGGAGAAGTGAAAGTTGTTCACCTTCATTGGCGGAACGACCATTTCGAACGACTCTTCTCCGGCGGCGCGCACGGCGGGGCCCAGCAACTCGACGTTCGAAAGCATTTCGAGAATGCTCTGGTTGAACCGGAAATTGCGAATGCCGCCGGCCACGCGGCCGTCCTGCACCAGGAACGTGCCGTCGCGCGTCATGCCGGTGAGCACCTTTTCGTAGGGATCCACTTCCCGGATGTACCAGAGGCGCGTCACGAGCACGCCGCGCTCAGTGGAGCGCACCATATCGTCCACCGAGGAGTTGCCGCCGCCAAAAACCAGGTTCATGGGCGCCTCGCCATAATCGTTAGGAAGCGGCATCCCGTGGCCTGTCGGCTTCGCCTTCATTTTCTTTGCGGTCGCGCGCGCGTACACCAGGTTGCTCGGGATACCCTTATCGACCAGCAGCACCTGTTGCCGTGGCATGCCCTCGCCGTCGAAGGGCGCGCCCGACTGCAACGGGTGAAACACGTCGTCGTGGAGCGTGATATTTTCACCCATGACGCGCTTGCCCATGCGCTTGTTGAAGCACGAACGCTGGTCCTTCACCGCCGTCCCCGCAAAATCGTAAAAGAGGAACCCAACCAGATCGAGCACCGCGGCGGGCTCGAGAATCACGGTCCACCGGCCCGGTGCGGCTTCGCTTGGATTGCGCGATGCGGCCGACTTTTCACTGGCGCTGCGAGCCAGGGCGTCCGGATCGATGCGGCCAAGATCGGGCGCATTGGCCTTGGCCCAGCCGGAGGAATCGGATTCCAGAATGGTGATGGAAAATTCAGCGCGCGTCTGACGGTGCGATGCGAACAGGCCCTTCGTGTTTACAATCGCGGATTGCGTCACGCCCGTGGTGAAAATGCCGGCTGCCGTCTGCTTGTTCTTTTCCGCCAGTTCCGCCACGCGGGCGACCGCGCGAGCGCGATCCGCAGGCGTGGCGTAGGCCGTGTTTTCGAAATAGCGCGCAACCTTGCCGTATTTCTGCGGTCCGGGCATCGGCAACAAACCGGGGATGCGCGGCTGGCTGCGTGCCAGCGATTTGGAGGCGGCGACCACGCGGCGCAACGAGTCGTCGTCGGTCTTGTTCGTCGTCGCGCGCGCCGTGCGGCCATCGAGCACGGTTCGCACCGAAACCGTGAGGACCTGCTCCGCGACGTTCTGATGAATCGTGTTGTTGGCGAATCGCGTCAGCGCATCCGAGACCACGCCGATTTCGACCTCGGTTTCGTCGGCATCGCTCAGCTTGAAGATCTTCCCGGCAATGCGGCGCATCTCCGCGTCGGAGAGCAGGTGCAATGCCGCTACCGCTCGCGGCTCGCGGTGAACGGCGTTGCGCCGTTTCTTCGCGGGTCTTTTTGCGTCTTTGGTCGCAGGGCTCATGATTTGGCGAACGCGGCGCCCACCTTGATGTTGCGGAAACGCGCGGGCGCTGCCCCGTGGCCCGTGCCCATGGTCTGCATGGGCTGGCCTTTGCCGCAGTTGGGCGTGCCCCAGAGCGTCCAGTGCTTGCGCGAGCAGATGGCGTCGCAGCTGTTCCAGAACTCGGTTGTGATGCCGCTATAGCTGGGATTCTTCAGCATCTTCGTCTTCTTGCCGCCCCGGATTTCCCATCCGATTTCAGTCGAAAACTGAAAATGATAGCGGCGGTCGTCGATGGACCAGGAGCGGTTGGTCTCCATCAGGATGGCGTCGTCGGTATCGGCGATCAGGTCATCATAGCGCCATGCGCCCGGCAGAATGCTGATGTTCGTCATGCGAATGATCGGCAGGCGGTTCCAGGATTCCGTGCGCATCGTGCCGCCGGAGCGTTTCAGGCCGATGGAGACGGCCGTTTCCCGATTGGACAGGTATCCCGTGAACAATCCGTCGGTGATGACCGGCGTGCACTGCGCGGGAACGCCTTCGTCATCGTAACCAAATGTTCCGAGTCCCGGCCCGTGCTCGAGGCGCGCGTCGGCCACGACATTGACAATGTCCGAACCGTAGCGCAGTTTGCCCAGTTTCTCGAGCGTGAGGAAACTCATGCCCGCGAAATTTGCCTCCATGCCCAGCACGCGGTCGAGCTCGATGGGATGGCCGATGGATTCGTGAATCTGCAGGCCGAGCTGCGAGCTGTCGAGGATGATCGTTTTGGTGCCCTCGGGCGATTGCGGCGCCGAATGCAGAGCTACAGCTTCTTCCGCGACGCGCGGCGCGTTGCCCACAAGGTCGAGCGATTCGACCAGCTCATAGCCCGAAAGCTGATGCTGTCCGCCGAAACTGTTCGGATAGGAGCGCTTTTGGATTTCGGTCCCCGCAAATGTGGTGGCGACGATTCCCGCGCCGGATTCCATCTTGACCTGATGGATCACCGAACCGATCGAGGACGCAAACAACTGCTCGATGCGGCGAAAAGCCATGGAAGTTTCCGTGAGCGTCACGCCTTTGACGCGCGACATTTCGCGGTCGGCGGCAAGCAGCAAGTCCAATTGGCGTTCGATTGGAATGCGGAACGGGTCTTTGACGAAGGGATTCTGCCAGGTGTCCTGATACGCCTCGACCGGCGCCATCTCGACGTCGTGGCGCTTGGCCAGCGCCGAGGCTTTGGCAATGGCCACGGCTCCCGCGGCGCATGCAGCAATTCCCTCGCGCGTCAGGCGATCTGTGGAGGCAAATCCCCAGGACCCCTGCGCGATGACGCGGATTCCAATGCCGAGTGATTCCGATTCGGCGAGCGTGCCGACCTGGCCATTTTTCGTGGAGAGGTCGCGATGGCGAATGTCCATGACCCGCGCGTCGGCGTACGTCGCGCCGCGCGATCGCGCCGTTTCAAGCGCCCAGTTGGCAAAGTCCCGCATCATGAATTCAGAGTCCGCACAACCAAACAGAATCACCGCAGAGGACGCAGAACACAAGGAAAAATTCCCTTCCGATTCCCCCGCGACATTCTACAACACAAGTTTCAGAGCATCCTAAGAAGAGACCTCAAAAACACTTTACCGATGGTTATGAATCTTGAGCCGTTGCTCGTCCGAAATAGCGCTGCGCGGAGGATTCCCCGCGCAGCGTGAAAGAAGGTTCCAGATAGAACTCGGAGTTATGTGCCCTCGGACCAGGAGGCGAGATAGAGCTCTTGCTCGGGCGTGAGCTTATCCATTTGTACGCCCATGGACTCGAGCTTGAGCTTGGCGATCTGCCGGTCAATTGCCTCGGGCACGGCGTAAACCTGATGCTTGAGGTCCGAGGCGTGCTTCAGAATGTACTCGGCCGAGAGAGCCTGGTTGGCGAAGCTCATATCCATCACGGCGGCGGGATGGCCTTCCGCGGCGGCCAGGTTGATTAAGCGGCCTTCGGCCAGCAGATAGATCCTGCGGCCATCCTTCATGGAGTACTCGGCTACGAACGGACGCGCGACCCGGTTGCCGTTGGACATCTTCTCGAGGGCCGGAATATCGATTTCCACGTTGAAGTGGCCGGAATTGCAGATCACCGCGCCATCCTTCATCTTTCCGAAGTGCTCGCCGGTGAGGACAGACTTGTTCCCGGTGACGGTGACGAAGATGTCGCCGATTCTTGCGGCTTCAGCCATGGGCATCACGCGGAAACCATCCATGACGGCTTCGATGGCCCGCACCGCGTTGATCTCGGTGACGATGACGTCGGCTCCCAGCCCCTTGGCGCGCATGGCAACGCCCTTGCCGCACCAGCCGTAGCCGGCGACCACCAATCGAAGCCCGGCGATCAGCAGGTTCGTCGAGCGGAGGATGCCGTCAATGGTGGATTGCCCCGTACCATAACGGTTGTCGAAGAAATGCTTGGTTTCCGCGTCGTTGACGGCGATGACGGGATATTTCAGCGTTCCGTCTTTCGCCATGGCGCGCAGCCGGATGACGCCGGTCGTCGTCTCCTCGGTGCCTCCAATCACGCCCGGCACCAGATGGGGGTGCTTGGTGAGCAGCAACGTCACCAGATCCGCGCCGTCGTCCATCGTGATCTGCGGCTTGTGATCCACTGCGGCGCTCAGGTGAGCATAATAGGTGGCGTTGTCTTCGCCTTTGATCGCATACGTCGGGATCGAGTAGTCCTTCACCAGCGACGCCGCGACTTCATCCTGCGTCGAAAGTGGATTCGAAGCGCAGAGAACAACGTCGGCCCCGCCATCGCGCAGCGTGATCGCCAGGTTCGCGGTCTCACTGGTGACGTGCAGACACGCCGCAAGGCGTATGCCCTTCAGCGGTTGCTCCTTAATGAAACGCTTGCGGATCAGCTGCAGCACAGGCATCTGCTGATTCGACCATTCGATCTTTCGCTTTCCCTGTTCCGCCAAAGCCAAATCTTTGATGTCGCCAGCTACCCCTTGCGCAGTCTTTGTCACGCAAAATTCTCCTGTTTTTCAAAATCGCGGTGAATTGTTTGCGGCTATCCGCGGACGGCCACTTCTTTGCCGGCCAAACCCGCCCGGTTGCGAATCGCATCCGCCTTGTCAGTCCGCTCCCAGGTGAATCCCGGACCCGAACGGCCAAAATGACCGAACGAAGCCGTCGGCCGATAGATCGGCCGGCGAAGATTCAGAGACTCAATGATGTCGCGCGGCGTGAGTTTGAACGTGCTGCGGATCAGATCCGTAATTTGCTCATCGGAAATCGCACCGGTGCCGAATGTTTCCGCCATGATCGAAACTGGATCAGCAACGCCAATGGCGTAAGCAAGTTGGACTTCCACCTTGCGTGCCACGCCCGCCGCAACCAGATTCTTGGCCACGTACCGCGCCATGTAGCAGGCCGAGCGGTCCACCTTGGATGGATCCTTGCCCGAAAACGCGCCCCCGCCGTGCCGGCTGTAGCCGCCATAGGTGTCCACAATAATCTTGCGGCCAGTCAGACCCGCGTCGCCCATCGGCCCGCCTACGACAAAGCGGCCGGTCGGATTGATGTGGAACTTCGTGTTCTTGTCCATCAGCGAGGCGGGCACCACTTTGCGGATGACCTCATCTAGGACGGCCTTCTGCAGATCGGCGTTGGAGACAGTGTCACTGTGCTGGGTTGAAACTACCACTGTATCCACGCGCAGCGGGCGGTCGCCGGCATACTCCACCGTGACCTGCGATTTCCCGTCCGGCCGCAGAAAGTTGACGATTCCTTGCCGGCGGACTTGCGAAAGCCTCTCGACCAGCCTGTGCGCCAGCATAATGGGGAGCGGCATCAACTCCTCAGTCTCATCGCAAGCAAACCCGAACATTAGCCCCTGGTCGCCTGCCCCTCCGGTGTCCACGCCCATCGCGATGTCCGGCGATTGGCGCTTGAGCGATGAAACAACTGCGCAGGTCTCGGCGTCAAAGCCGTATTTGGCGCGTGTGTAGCCGACGTCGCGGATGACCTCGCGCGCAATCTCGGAATAATCGAGCACAGCCTTGGTCGTGATCTCTCCAGCCACCATCACCAGGCCAGTCGTCACCAATGTTTCGCACGCCACGCGCCCCATCGGGTCTTCCTTCAGCACCGCATCCAGTACCGCGTCCGAAACTTGGTCGGCAATCTTGTCCGGGTGACCCTCGGTCACCGACTCCGATGTGAACAGAAATTTCCGCTTGTTCTCGCTCAAGCCAGCACCCCTTCTGAGGGAATCGCTATGAAATTACCGATCAAATCCTTGCGAGGCAATCCCTTCAATCCGAATTAACGCTAACATGCGGGTACTACCGTGTCAACGAATTGGGCCCGGACGCGCTATAGCAACACTAAATAGCAGAATTTCAGGGTTGTGCTGCATCCGGCAGACGCCTGACTGGCCTTGACAGGAGCTACGACGCATCAGTGGAGCCGTCTCCGCTACCTAGAGTCCCTTTGCGTCGTGAAAGCAAGTAGTTACGGATGAAGGGATCGAGATCACCGTCCAGCACGCGATCGACGTCGCCCATCTCGAACTTCGTTCGATGGTCCTTTATCAACCGATATGGTTGGAGCGTGTATGTCCGGATCTGGCTGCCAAAGCTGATGTCCCGCTTGGTTTCATCCAGCTTCCGTGTTTCTGCCTGGCGTTTCTCTATTTCCAATTCGTACAGGCGTGACCGCAGGACTTTCATGGCCAGTTCGCGATTTTTGTGCTGGCTGCGTTCATTCTGGCATTGCACGACGATGCCGCTGGGCAAGTGCGTCAGGCGCACCGCGGTCTCCACCTTGTTCACGTTCTGGCCGCCGGCTCCGCCGGCGCGAAAGGTGTCAATGCGCAATTCCTCGGGCTTGACCACAATTTCGATTCGATCGTCAATTTCCGGAATGACAAAAACCGAGGCGAACGATGTATGGCGGCGTGCGGCTTGATCGAACGGGGAAATACGGATCAGACGGTGTACGCCACTCTCCGTGGAGAGAAATCCGAAGGCATTCTCACCTTCGACGCGTACGGTAGCGGATTTGAGTCCCGCGCCTTCGCCTGGCGTCAGATCCATTACAGTCGCGACAAACCCCTTGCGCTCCGCCCAGCGGAGATACATGCGCAGCAGCATTTCGGCCCAGTCCTGCGACTCCATGCCGCCTGCGCCGGGCTTGATCGTCAGGATGGCGTTCAGGCGATCGTTCTCACCCGAGAGCAACGTAACCGTCTCCAGTTCGGAGACATAGGCGTCGGCGTCGGCGATTTCGCGCTCGATTTCGTGGAGCAGCGAGTCGCGCTGGGCAACATCGGTTTCCTCTTCGGCAAGATGGAAATACGTCTCGATGTCGCTCAGCGTGCGGGCGAGTTTCGTATCTGACGCAACAACTTCTTCCGCGACTTTGCGTTGTTGAAGAATTCGTTGCGCTTGTTCCTGGTCCTGCCAGAAATCCGGTTGTGCGGTTTTTGCTTCTAACGAGGAGACAACTTCGCGGCTGCGGGCGACGTCAAAGATAGCTCCGCACCAGCTCAATTCGTTTCTGGAGTTCATCCTGCCGTCGTTGCAAATCTTCGATGACCATGTGTGTCCTATTATACGTTACGGTGCGCGAGTGTATCGCGCACTCCTAATAACAGTAACATGAGCGTGGCGATCAAGCACAGCCAAGGAAGCCAGTCACCCCAGCGCGTATAGAATGTCAGGCCGGTGCGAAAACCGTAGGGCGCATCGAGCTCACCGCGAACGTCGGTCGCCAAGCGCGCGGCGATGCGTCCGTAAGGGTCCACCGAAACGGTGATTCCGTTGTTGGTATCGCGCAGCAGCCAGCGGCGATTTTCCACAGCGCGCACGCGCGCCATCGCCAAATGCTGCGCCGGGGCAGCCGACCCCCCGAACCAGCCGTCGTCCGAGATATTGACCAGCAGCGCCGCTCCGGCCAGGGTGAAGCGGCGGACTTCGTTCGGGAAAATGGCCTCGTAGCAGATGAATACGCTGAACGAACCACCGGGCAGCCGCCCTACTTTGTATTGCGAGCCGTGCTGAAAATCACCGACGAGGCCCGTTAAGCCTCCCGCAAAGGTGAGCCAGTTTCTCCACGGCACGTATTCGCTGAACGGCACCAGATGGATCTTGTCGTAAAGGAAACTCAACGCGCCGGCCGAGTCGAGCAGCGCGGCGCTGTTGTTCGCGCCAATCCCCCCGCTGGCCAGTGGCTTCCAATCCACCACGCCAAGCAAAAAGCCGCCGCCTGCGCCGCGCGCAATGCGCGTGGCACGGGTTAGCAAGCGCCCATCCTGTAACGAAAACGGCGCCGGGACCTCCGGCCACACGACCATACCGGGCATCTTTTGCGCCGCGCTGACGCTGATCTGCTCGAGTTGGTCCAGTTCCGGCGCGTGCGACTGCATCCAATCTGCCGGATAGCTCATCGAGACAGTGAAATTCGTCTGCACCAAATGTGCGATGTGATCCGCCGCTGCTTGCGGCACAAGTCTTGGACCCGCAACGCCGGCGACGATCAATGCAGCCGTCGCACCGATCCATATCCCTAAACCTCGTTTGTCGCGTTGTGAAATTTGCAGGACCATCCAGGCCGTCAGAGCGTTGTAGGACACGACCAGGAGTGAAAGGCCGAAGATTCCCGTGATCGTGGTCAATTGCACAAGTGCAAGGTTCCCCCCAGCAACATAGCCGAGCAGATTCCAAGGGTATCCGATGTCAGGAAGATGAAGCAGGAGGAATTCCAGCGAGACCCACAAGAATGGCGCGGCCAGACAGGCCCGCCCCGTCCCCGAACGGCCAAACCATGCCACTCCAAAACCAAACGCGGCATGAAATGCCGCCAGCACTAACACCGTCAGCGTAAAAACTCCTCCTGCTTCGATCATCGGCAGCGGCCCGTACTGGCGCATCACCGTATAGATAAAAGGAACGCTGAGCGCGTAGAAAACTGCGCCTTGCAACCACCCCAGCAACAAAGCGAACCGGGGACTTTCGTTCAAAACCGCGAGGATCAGAGCTGCGGGGGCAATCCATCCAAGAAGCGCAACATGGAAAGAAGGAAAGGACAGCGCGAGCGCAACGCCGGAGGCAACCGCGAGCAATAGACGAGCCGTCCTCGATAAGGTCATGGCCTCGGCATTGTAAACCGTCGATACCTCTGCTGCACGCTGGGAAACACGAACAGCCGGTCTCAGCCAGAAAGAACTTCAGCGCTTGATGATGGACTTGAAGCCCTTGGCTTCGAGATCGCGGCGCGCAGTCGCGGCGGACTGGGCATCGGCATATGGCCCGACCTGGACGCGATAATACTTGTCCGTGCCGGGTGTGATGACAAAGGCCGGAAATTTCTTCTGTTGCAGGGCCTGCGCAAGGGCCAGTGCGTCACTTTCGCGTTGGACTGCCGCGACCTGAAGCATGATTGCCCCCTTCGCGATGAGCGGTGCATTCAGCGGAGGGGAAGACTTCGCCGGGGTCGTAGATTTGGCAGGGGCATGTTTTGACGCGGCGGGTTGCGCCGCAACAACCGTTTTCTTCGGCGGTTGCAGATGATCTTCGGTCGTCTTCGGTTCGGCGGAGTGATAAAAATCCCAATCGGAACCAGTTTGCGAAGGCGCCGCCTCTTCGCTTTCCGCCTTCCCTTTCGATTTGGGAGGTGACCCAGCAGTTGGCGGGCCGGCTTCGGGTAGCTTCCCGACCGCTGCGCGCAACCTGGAATCGTACTGGCTGCGGCCGAGCAGGTAGCCGAGCGTGAAGACGACGCCGAAAATCACGACGAGCAGCAGAAACAACCCAACCAGGTGCCTGCTTTCCAGCACAAAATCGCCGCCGCTTTTTCCCCCTCTTGAAGCCATCTACTTTTTTGAGCCGAGAGCCTTGGCCCAATCGCTGATGATGTCAATCGGCAGTGGGAACACGATGGTCGTGTTTTTCTCGATGCCGATTTCGGTCAAGGTCTGCAGGTAGCGGAGCTGTATCGCGGCGGGTTGCGTTTGGAGCA
>JAIQES010000042.1 GCA_020073705.1 Terriglobia bacterium | reverse complement strand
CCACGCTCGTCGAATTCCGGCCCTCCCACGGCGCTCAGGTACCCGATCAGCGCATCAAACCACACGTAAAACACATGAGGCGCTTCGCCCGGCACCGGAATGCCCCAGCGAATGGTGGTGCGAGTAATCGAGAGATTCCTCAGTCCGCCTTGCACAAAACTCAAGATTTCGTTTCTTCTGCTTTCGGGACGGATGAAATCCGGGTTCGCCGCGTAGAAATCGAGAAGTTTCTGCTGGAATTCCGAGAGTTTAAAAAAGTAGTTTTCTTCGGTGACAGTTTCCGTTGGGCGGCCGCAATCCGGACAGGGATCCCCGGGGCCTGCATCGCCTACATAGGCGTTGTCGTGCACGCAATACTGTCCGGTATAGTTTCCCTTCTCGATGTATCCATTTTCCCGGCACCGCTTGAACAGCCACTGAACCGTCCTGTGGTGTCTCTCGTCCGTCGTCCTGATGAACTCGTCCCCCGGGATTTCCAGATCGTCCCAGAGTTGCCGCCATTGCGCGGTGATGGCCGTCGAGAACTCTTGCGGCGTCATCCCCGCCTTTTTCGCCGAGCGCTCGACGTTGATGCCATGTTCGTCGGCTCCGGTCGTCATGAAGACTTCAAATCCCCGCATGCGCTTGTACCGGCGAATCACGTCGGCCACAATGGTTGAATACGTGTGCCCGATATGAGGCAACCCGTTCGTGTAATAGAGCGGCGTCGTCAGATAATACTTCGGCTTGGCTCGGGGAGTGCTCATTCGCCCTTTCCGCGTGAAATGTTGTGATGAGTCATGAGACGGCAGGCCGCCCACCGACAGCAGCAAGCGCCGCACTAGAAGCGCGATTAATGATAGTAAGCGCGCTGCAAGGTCGTGTCAAATCATTGGTCTGTCTAAGCTTAATTGTTTGTTCGGATGTTTCTTGTTCCGGCTATCCCCACAAGCAAAACGGGCACACTGAACTCAGCGTGCCGCTTGAGCGTGCCATTGAGTATAAGCCGTGTCCCGAATCAGTCCCCCGGAGGAAGTGGAGGTGGTGGTTGGCTGCCAGCCCTTCGCCCTCCGCGATGACCAAATCCTCTTCCCTTCACCAGCTGAAAGGGCGGACCAGGTGGTATAAACGAGACCGATGTCTTTTGCACAATGTTCGCCAATTGGTAGGTCGAGCTGCCAAAGCGCGGGTCGCTGTGCGTCTCCTTTACGACGAGGTCTAAGCCAGGGCAATACAAGCGCTCAGATATAATGGTAATCGGCAATGCATTACCGATCTGGCCCGCAGGGATCGTGCGAGTGACTTTTCTATCGTCGACTTTATATGGGATTGTGGTGACGGGATCGGTGTAGGTACCCTTAATGTTGGTCATCACTACGTTGGGGTTCCCGCCAGAAATTGGACCTTTTCCCGGTCCCCTGCCCTGCCCGCCGTAATTCGAATTACCGCCTGGGCGAGGATTGCGAGGATGGATGGCAAATGCCTCGTACGTCCGCTCTGTCACGTTCACGATGTAGTCCATCATCGTCGTCAAATTCTTAATATACTGAAACTCTTGCGCCTTGCCCGAAGATGCCCACGGACCAATCGCCGACAGCTTGACGTCGCGATACGTGCTGCCGTCGTCCCCGCGCGCAAGCGTGCCGGTAGTTGTATTGGTAATCGTGTTGTTTTGGAAGCTTTCCGTACGAGTAATCGTAAACGTCGCTTGAAACGCATGCCCGGTAACCGTCCTACCGCCGAAGCCTCCTACCAACCCTCCAAACTCGAACGAGCCAGCCATCGGCCCCCCGGGGCTGGATCCGGCGCCCCGGCGACTGAAATTGCCTGGCGGCGGACCCTGCGCGCCAACCCGCAGAGCGAAACCAAACACCGCAATCGCTGCTAAACCGGCGAGAAGCACTCTCTGTCTCATTGTCCTGTCCTTCTTGTAATATCGCTTCCGCATCTCACAAAGGATAATCTGTTTGAAATCGCCCCACCCACCTCTACTGAACCAACTTTACGCCGCGCGGCCACCCGTCCTCCCCCACCAGTACATCCGCGCGAATCAAGTCTTCGTCGGGCATCTCGGCTACCGGATAGCCCAGCTCGGCAAGTGACGATCGAGTCAATTGAACGCGAACGACCATGCCCGGATCCTCCGGCCCGATCGCTTCGGTGAAGGGCACGGGCACAAAATCCGCCACCGTGTACGTCCCACTGGCGGCCGCATTCGCAACCTGAGTTTCCACCCCTTCGGCAACTCCGTCCAGCTGTGATGACTCAGGCCCGGCCGCATCTAGCGGCGCTTTCGACTGGGACAAGACATCTTTCCTCGGCCTGGGTGATGGCTGCTCTTTCGTACGGTCCGCGGAAGTCCACAGGACAATCAGCAGCATTGCTGCAGCGGCTCCTGCGGCCACCCATTCAAAGGTCCGCCACCAGGCCATGCGTCGATGCCGGTTCCGGAAGGCTGCCAGCAATGCAACCTCCACATTTTGCGGCGCCTGCTGCTCGCGCGCGCTCTCGGCGGCAGCTTCGGTTGACTCCGCAAGCACACCTGCTTCGGCCATCTGCTCTGCACAATTGCTGCAATGGGCTGCATGTCCGAGTGTTGCCTCGCGCAAAGCCACATCGAGCGACTCCCTCCGCACAAACTCATGCACAACTTCATCGAATTCCCTGCATGTCATGCGATTCATGTTTTGCCTCCCGAGCGTGGCCCCAGCACTTTGGCTCCTAAACGGTTCGGGCGTAGCTTCTCCAGTAATATGGACCGCGCGCGGTTCAGCCTCGACCTTACCGTTCCCACCGGACATGCGAGCAACGCCGACGCTTCAATGTAAGTCTTACCCTCCAGGTCGCAGAGCGTCACGGGTTCACGGTAATGCTCCGGCAAAGTCAGCACAGCCTCCCGCAACAGCCGGACGATTTCCGCGCGCTCAAGCCCCTCGAGAACCGTTTCCTGCTCGCCTGGCTTTGCCGGATAGCGGCCATTCCCATTGTGGTTTCCGCCCTCCCCATCCCAGCCGGTCACGTCGCCACCGCCCATACCCGTGCTGAATGCCACGTAGCGGCCTTCCTTTTCCCACAACTTCCTCAAGTGGTTTCGCGCTATGCCATATAGGAATGCGGCTGGCGCTCCCTTTTCTTCATCGAACTTCCCGGACTGGCGAATCAAACTCAAAAATGTCTCCTGCACAACGTCGGCTGCGGCCTCCGGCCGTCCTGCCATATGCAGAGCGTACCTGTAAAGGCCACCCTGATGCCGGCGGTAAAATTCCAAGAACGCGCTCTCATCACCTTTCGAGAGACGGCGCATAAGTTCGATATCCCGCAGTTCGATTGAGTCTGGCATCTACCTGGATTGGACGTATGTCCTCCAGTTATGATGATAATTACCATTACCGGGTGCAAGGTTCCACTTTTTTGCACTAGCCAAAGCGGAAGTTACGGGACTAGGGAGAATAGACTTAGTGTATGCTTATGGCTTAACGCGTTGTTTCTGCCTCACAATCACTCGGAGGAAACCATGATAATCACGTTCGGGAAAATCCTAGGTCTTGCCGTTGCCCTTTCACTGACGGCCGGGACTGTCTCGGCGCAACTCGGTGAAAAGAAAACACTGACGCTGGCAGTTGCGAAGCAGATTGCCGCAGCCGCCGAAAACGAAGCCACCAACAACAAGTTCACCATGGTCATCGCGATCCTGGATGACGGAGGCAACCTGATTTACTTGGAGCGTATGGACGAGACGCAGCTTGCAAGCATTGAAATTGCGAAGGGAAAGGCGCACACAGCCTTAGCCTTCAAGCGTCCCACCAAAGCCATGGAAGACATTGTTGCGGGAGGGCGTAACGCAATCTTGGCTTTTCCAGGCATTATCCCGGTCGAAGGAGGCCTTCCCCTCATCGCCGATGGCAAAATCATCGGCGCCATCGGCGTCAGCGGGGGCACGTCACCCCAGGATGGGACTGTGGCAAAGGCCGGTGCGGACGCATTGGCGAAGATCCTCAGTCATTAGGGAACATCCTATGCCCTGGGAGATAACTTCCCCCGCTTGTTAGGATCGTGTGCGTGGAGGAAACCTATTTGCTTTCCCAGCCGTCACGTCAGACGAGATAATTCGCAAGAGGGAAGTTTAGAGACATGAAAAATAAATTCCTGGGCACGGTACGGTTGGGATTGCTGATTGCCCCATTGGGAATCGGCCTCGTTTTCCTCACGGCAACGTGGGCGCAGAAGCCCGGCGGGTCCGCGAAAGTTCTGCGCGGCCAGGGCGCGTTCAATGATTGGGGGAAGGAAGAACCGGGCAACCGGTACCTCATCAAGCCCGCCGACTTGCCGAAACCTTACGCCAGCGAATCTTCTACGAGTCCTCCCAGGATCGTGTCTCGCCCGGCGGACGCCTGGCCACAGGCGCCAGAAGGGTTCAAGGTCGACTTGCTGGCCACGGGGCTTGAAAATCCGCGAGCCATCGTAACCGCGCCGAACGGAGATCTCTTCCTGGCGGAGAGCGCTCCCGGCCGCATCCGCGTGGTTCGCGGTTTCACCAGCGAGGGCAAGCTCCAAACCAATGAGGTTTTCGCCACCGGTCTAAACATGCCGTACGGAATCGCTTTCTACCCCCCGGGACCGAATCCGCAGTACGTTTACATCGGAAATACGAATTCCGTGGTCCGGTTTCCTTACCAGAATGGCGATCTGAAAGCGCGCGGCCCCGCCGCAACCGTAGTCCCAAGTATCCCGAGCGGCGGAAATCACTGGACTCGGAGTCTTGCATTTTCGAACGACGGCAAGAAGATGTACGTCGCGGTGGGCTCCCGTACGAATGTCGCGGATGATGAGGGGGAAGCGAATCGCGCTGACGTGCTCGAGTTCAATCCAGACGGATCTGGCCAACGCATCTACGCATCTGGCATACGGAATCCGTCTGGCCTCACCGTTCAGCCCGGAACAGGCCAACTGTGGGTTGCTGTAAACGAGCGTGACGCGCTGGGCGATGATCTGGTTCCGGACTATGTGACACACATTGTGGATGGCGGCTTCTATGGCTGGCCGTGGTATTACATCGGGCCGAACCAGGATCCGCGGTTCGCTGGCAAACATCCTGAATTGAAAGAACAAGTTCTGGTTCCGGATGTGCTGCTTCAGTCCCACTCCGCTCCGCTGGCATTGACCTTCTATGAGGGCGAACAATTCCCCTCCGAATATCGCGGCGACGTGTTCGCCACATCGCACGGTTCCTGGAATCGCTTCCGCAGGACGGGTTACAAGGTCGTTCGAATCTTTACGCCGAATGGGAAAGCCACCGGTGAATACGAGGATTTCGTTACCGGCTTCGTCGTGGATGATGCCAGGGTGTGGGGACGCCCTGTCGGTGTGACCGTGGCAAGCGACGGATCTCTCGTCTTTACGGACGATGGTTCGAACAGCATCTGGCGCGTCAGCTATGTTGGGAACAAACGCGCAACAGATTCCAGCAAATGAGCACCCGCGCCCGGAGTGCCGCGCATCTCTGGAGCTGATTTGCGACGCCTAAGGCCATATGTGCCGAGGACCGTTTTTGTGCCTTTATTCTCTTGTAGCTCTTCTCCCGTACATTCGACCTTCAACTTTCGACTCGTCTTCCCTATAATCGCTGTTTCTCTTCGCAGATTGGAGCTACGTGTATCACGTCCTCGAAGCGCGCATCCGCACCGCCCTTAGCACGCATATTCGCCAGCGCTATAACCAGGATGTAACAGTCGTCACGGAGCGGCCTCCCCGAATCGAGATGGGCGAGGTCGCCTCGCCGGTCTGCTTCGAGCTAGCCAAGCGCCTGAAACGCGCGCCGCGCCAAATTGCGCAGGAAATTGCCGCTGAACTGCCGCCTATCGAAGGCATCGAGCGCATAGGAGTCGCTGGCGGAGGGTACGTGAATCTCTACTTTTCGCGCGCCGCTTTTCTCGCAGCAGCCGTAACCGGGGCGGCGGCAACTCCCGCGAGCGCGGGTCCGGATGCTCCCAAATGCATCGTGGAACACACCAACATCAATCCGAACAAGGCCGCGCATATCGGCCACCTGCGCAACGCCGCACTCGGCGATACGCTGGTGCGCGTGCTGCGCCGCGCCGGGCGCCGCGTCGAAGTGCAAAACTACATCGACAACACCGGCGTCCAGGTCGCGGATGTCGTTATCGGATTTATCCATATCGCAAAAAAATCACCCGGCGCAGTGCGCGCGCTTGCCGCGCAGCCGAAGTTCGATTACTTCTGCTGGGACCTCTACGCGCGCGTTACGCAATTCTTCGAAGAAGACAAAACGCGCCTGGCGTTGCGCGGCGACACGTTGAAGTCCATCGAGGAAGGCCGCGGCCCGGCGGCGGAAATGGCCGACGCAGTCGCTCCTGCTATTGTTCGCTGCCACCTGCGCACGATGGAACGCCTGGGCATCGAGTACGACCTGCTGCCTCGCGAAAGCGAGATCCTGCACCTGAAATTCTGGGACGCGGCATTTGAACTGTTAAAGCGGCGAAACGTCATCCACCTCAGCGCCTCGGGCAAGAATGCCGGATGCTGGGTGATGCGTTTGAACGATGCCGCGGACGCCGCCGATGCCAGCGGCGAAGACGACGACGCAAAAATCATCGTGCGCTCGAATGGAACCGTCACGTACGTCGGGAAGGATATCGCCTACCAACTCTGGAAATTCGGATTGCTTGGCCGCGATTTCCACTATGAGAAGTTCCATACCTACCCGGACGGCCACACGCTTTGGGCCAGCGTTTCAAGCGGCGGTGAACCGAATCCACCCGCGTTCGGACATGCCTCAGTCGTGTACAACGTCATTGATTCGAGACAAGCCTATTTGCAGAACGTGGTCGTCGCGGGCCTCCGCGCGCTCGGCTTCCAGGAGCAGGCCGGCCGCTCGATTCATTTTTCCTACGAGATGGTCGCGCTTACGCCGCGCTGCGCCGCTGAGCTTGGATACACATTAAGCGAGGAAGAGGCGGAGAAGCCCTACGTTGAGGTCAGCGGGCGAAAGGGTCTCGGCGTGAAAGCGGACGACCTGATAGATCGTCTCGAAGTCGCCGCGCGCGCCGAGGTGGACCAGCGCCATCCCGACTCACCCGAAGCAGAGCGCGCCGCGATCGCGCACGCCATCGCCATCGGAGCACTGCGATATTTCCTTCTGAAGTTCACGCGCACGGCGATTATTGCATTTGACTTCGAGGATGCGCTCAGTTTTGAAGGGGAAACGGGACCGTACTGCGAGTATGCCGTTGTGCGCGCGCGAAATATTTTCCGAAAACTGCGCGAACAGCAGCCAGATTTCGATTTGGAATCTCTGACGACTGTGGACCAGGACGCAGCCGCGCGCTTATTCGGCGGATCGGACGGCAATGCGTTTTGGGAACTGGCGCTGCTCGCAGGATCACTCGACACCCAAATCGAAGCCGCAGTGGGTGCGCAGGAACCAGCCTTCCTCGCGAAGTATGCGTTCCAACTTGCGCAGGCGTTCAACCTCTTCTACCACCGGCATCGCGTCCTCACCGAGGAGAACGCGGACAAGAAGACATTCCTGCTTCAACTCTGCCGCCTTGTCGAACTCCAGCTCGTCGGCGCGCTTGAACTGCTCGGAATCGAATCTCCTGAACAAATGTAGGGCGGAGGTGGGATCTGCTTCCTGACCGAGCCCGCCCAGAAAAGCGGCGAGTTTCCGCAGCTACTTCACGGAAGGGCCGTTCGAGCCGAATTTCATTGCCAGATCGACCAGCGTGCGCACGGCCACGCCGGTGGCGCCCTTGGCCGACCAGGGCTTGACGTCATCCTGCCAGGCCGTGCCGGCAATATCGAGATGAACCCACGGCGTGTCCCCGGTGAACTCCTTCAGGAACATCGCGGCCGTAATGGCGCCGCCACCCTTGACGCTGCTGACGTTCTGGATATCGGCGATGCCGCTCTTGATCATCTCGCGGTAGTCGTCGTCGATGGGCAGAAGCCACATTTTTTCGCCCGCCGCCTTTGCGCTGGCCAGGAGTTGATCCGTGAAGGCTTGATCGGACCCGAATACGCCGGCGTTGATGTTGCCGAGTGCGACTACAATCGCGCCGGTGAGTGTTGCCGCGTCAACCAGATGCGTGCAGCCAAGCTGCTTCGCGTAAGCGATGCCGTCGGCCAGCACCAGGCGGCCCTCGGCGTCGGTATTGATAACTTCGATCGACTTCCCCGACATGGCAATCTGAACGTCCCCGGGTTTCTGCGCGCGGCCCCCAGGCATATTCTCGCTGGAAGGAATGACGGCGATCACTTTACATGCGGGTCTGAGCTGAGCAATGGCCCGCATCACGCCCAGCATAGCGGCGCCGCCGCACATGTCGTACTTCATCTTTTCCATGTCGTTCGCGGGCTTGATGGAAATTCCCCCGGAATCGAAGGTGATCGCTTTGCCGACCAGGCCGAGAACGGGAGCCCCCGGCTTCAGTTTTTCAGGCGTGTACGTGAGCACGATCAAACGCGGAGGCTCGACACTGCCTTGTGCAACCGAAAGCAAGGCGCCCATCTTCAGTTCTTCGATCTTCTTTTCGTCCAGGATGTCCACGGCAAGGCCCGCTTCGCGCGCCATTGCTTCGGCCCGGGTGGCCAGCATGCGCGGGGTCAGACGATTCGAAGGCTCATTGCCGAGATCCCGGGCAAAGTTCTGGGATTCCGCGATGGTACGGCCGCGCTCCAGACCGTGATTGGCAGCGGCGCGTGATGAATCTTCCCATCCGGCAATCGCCGCGGTGGTGATTTCATTGCCGGGTTTCTTGTCTGTCTTGTACTTGTCCGAATCGAAATCGGCCAGAATAAGCCCTTCCACAATGGCCTGGGCCGCCGCTGCGCTGCGGTCATTTTCCCGAGCGACGAAGGTCAGGCGCTTCACCTTCCGGGACTTCAGTGTGCGAACCGCCGCGCCTGCGAGCCTTCGAAGTTCGGGCGTGCCGAATTTTTCTTTTTGTCCTGCCCCCAGGATGAGCAGCCGCTGCGCCGCCAACCCTTGCGGATAATGCAACAAAGTTATTTCCAGCATCTTGCCGGTCAATTCTCCGGAAGCGGCGAGCTTCGCGAGCGCGCCGCCAGTGGCGCCGTCGAGCGCCGAAAGCGGGCCATCGATCGGATTGTCCTGCTCGAACGCATAGGTAACAAGTGCATCGGTGTCGATCTTGGCCAATGGCCGGGTGTCTACTGTAATTTCCATGTGTTCCCTTCTCCGGTAAAGTGGCGCCGCCTGATGGGGCGGCGCGAAAATCAAGAACTTCCAAAATGCGTCAGCCTGCTATTCGAGATTCACAGCTTGGCCCTCGGCGCCGCTCGGGGCAACAAGGCTGCGCTCTCCGTAGCTTAACGGTGGCGGAACTTGTACATGGCCTCGCCGACCTCGCGCTTCGCCTCCTTGTCTCGCTCCGTCTGGCGGCGATCCCACTTTTTCTTCCCCTGGGCAAGAGCAATTTCGCATTTTGCGATGCCGTCACGGAAGTAAATCCGCAGAGGCACCAGGGTCAAACCTTTCTGGTCAGTTTTTCGTTGTAATTTTTCGATCTCTTCTTTCTTTAGTAACAGCTTCCGAGGGCGCAGGGGCGTGTGGTTACGCAGTCCTCCGGGAAGGTAGTCCGAAATGTGGCAGTTCAACAACCAGACGGCGCCGCCGCGAATCACGGCATAGGCGTCGCGCAGATTCGCTTTTCCTTCGCGCAAAGATTTCACCTCGGTCCCAAGCAACACCATCCCTGCTTCCAGCTTCTCAAGCAGGTGATAGTTGTAAGAGGCGGCGCGGTTTTGAGCAACGACCAGCTCGGCGGGTTTTCCCTGTTTTGGGGACGGTTTAGCCACAGAGTAGTATCTTAGCCGCGGCTAGTAACCAGAATCAAGCGCGCGCCTTGTCCGAGTTTTGTGTGGATGCTAGACTAGGTCGGTTTGAACGGAAAACGTGGAGCGCGGATGAAACTCCGGTATCTTTCTGGGCTGGTCGTAATCGTGGTGGCCGTGCTCCTAGCGGGCTGTGCGAAGGGAAACCAGCAATACAATGCGGGTTCGAAAGCAGAATCGGTAAAGGATTACGATACCGCGCTGGACCAATACAACAATGCGCTGCGGGCCCAACCCAATAACATTGAATACCAGTTGAAGGTTGCTCGGGCACGGTTTGAAGCAGGCCAATGGCACGTGGACCAGGGGCGCCGCCTCAGGGAACAATCCAACCTGGAACTGGCGCTGATGGAATTCCGCAAGGCAGCGATGATCGACCCCTCAAGCGCCGTGGCGGCGCAGGAGGTCCAAGCCACGATTGATTTGATCGCGGCCAAGCAGGGTACGACGCAAAGTTCCGCGCCCACCACACCATCCGCGCCAGAAGAACCCAAGCTGATGGCGGGGCCGCCTCAGGTGCAGCCGCTCTCCCGGGCGCCGATCAACATGAAGGCCACCAACGATGCCAAGGCTGTCTTCGATGCGATCGGTAAGCTGGCGGGCCTGACGGTGATCTTCGACGCAGATTTCACTTCCCGGCGCATTTCCGTCGAATTGACCAACGTTACCTTGGAACAGGCGCTGAATATCGTCGCCCTGCAAAGCAAGGCCTTCTGGCGTCCCGTGACCTCCAACATCATTTTCGTCGTCCCGGACCAGCCGCAAAAGCGCAAGGAATATGAAGAAGAGATCGTAAAGACATTCTATCTGCACAATACCGTGCTGCCCCAAGAACTGACCGAAATTGTGACGAGCATTCGCCAGTTGCTCGATCTGAGGCGCGTGCAGCAAATCAACGCGCAAAACGCGATTGTGATCCGGGATACTCCAGACCGAATCATGCTGGCGCAAAAGATCATCGAAGACATCGATAAGGCAAGGCCCGAAGTGGTCATTCAAGTCGCGGTAATGCAGGCGCGGACCGATCGGCTCAGGAACATGGGTATACAGCCGGGAACTTCCGCTCAGCTCACTTTCACTCCGCCTACGACGTCCTCTTCTTCGACGACTGCGGCTACGACGTTGCCCCTCAATCAGCTTCAACACCTATCGACCGCGGATTACAGCGTGACGCTGCCAGGCGCGCAGGCATCCTTCCTGATGACCGACAGTTCGACTCAGATCATCGATAACCCTGAAATCCGCGTGGTCGATGGACAGACGGCCAAGCTTCGCATCGGCGACCGCGTGCCGGTTGCGACCGGAAGTTTTCAGGCAGGCGTGGGCGTGGGCACGACGGGGACCGGAGCAGGCGTCGTAAACCCGCTGGTAAATACGCAATTCCAGTATCTGGATGTAGGGGTGAATGTGGACGTGACGCCGCGCATCCATCCCGACCACGAAATCAGCATGAAGGTAAATGTGGTGGTTTCGTCGGTGACCGGAACGTCCAACATCGGTGGAATTAGCCAGCCGGTCATCAGCCAGCGCAGCATCGAGCATGACATTCGCCTGAAAGACGGTGAAGTCAACATCCTCGGCGGGCTGATCGAGCGCACGGACAGAAATGTGATCAACGGATGGCCAGGATTTGCAAACATTCCCTTCTTCCGCTACTTCTTTTCGAACAACACCGTCGAGCACATAGACACTGAAGTCCTCATTGTCTTGATCCCGCACATCGTGCGGCTGCCTACGATGACTGCTGAGAATCTGCGCAGCATCGCATCTGGAACGGACACGAATGCTGAAGTGCGGTTGGAAAGCGAAGTGATGGCGCCGCCGGTGCCGAAGGCGCAGACTGTCCCCACACCGCCACCAGCACCCCCAGTGGCCACGCCCGCTCCAGCGCCCCCGTCGCAGAATCCGGAACTGCGGTTTGAACCCGGCACCGTGACCCTGCGGGTGGGCGAAACAACGACGATCGGGGTTGTCGTGCAGAATGTTCAGGACCTGTACTCCGTCCCGCTGCTGGTGCAATATGACCCTGCAGTCGTTTCCATCGAAGACGTCCGGCAAGGCGGGTTTCTTTCCGGGGGAACACAGGAAATCGCCATCGTCGAGCGCGTGGACAAGGAACGCGGGCAGGCGATCATCTCGGCGACGCGCAAGCCGAACACGCCGGGCGTGAGCGGTTCGGGCACGCTGCTCGGAATCGTCGTGCGCGGTGTTGCGGCGGGCAATTCGCAGATCTCGATCGTGCAGGTAAACGCGAAAGACTCGCAACAGCGGCCGATACGGATGGTGACTGGCGAGGCCGCCATCCAAGTGCAGTAACCGCAGCAGGCGTCTCATGCGGCAGCGAACTTCATCCCAACGCGCAACGCGGAACATGCTCGCGGGAATGACCCTGTTCGAGTTGATCATTGCTTGTGGAATTCTTCTGGTCCTGTCCTCTGCCGCGCTCCCCATCGCGCGAATGACCGTACAGCGTCAGAGAGAGGCTGAATTGCGGCGCGACTTGCGCGAAATGAGGAACTCGATTGACCGGTACAAGGACGCCGCGGACAAGAACCTGATCCGCACCGAGGTCGGCAGCCAAAACTATCCTCCTGACCTTGAGACGTTGGTCAACGGAGTTACGGTTAGCATTGGCCCCACAGCGCCGGCTGGTGTTAGCGCTTCCTCGGTGGCCGGGGCTAGCGGCACAGCGCAGATCGCCGCTCTATCCACACCAGCGATCTCGTCGGGCTCAAGTGTAGCGAGCAAGGTGCGATTTCTTCGGAAGATTCCAGTAGATCCGATGACCGGAAAGGCCGAGTGGGGACTGCGCGCCGTGCAAGATGACCCTGATTCCCGAAGCTGGGGCGGACACAACGTCTTCGATGTGTACTCTCTATCCACCGGCACTGCGATCGACGGAACGAATTATGCAGACTGGTAAAAATCGGATGCGCTCCATCACTCAATCCGCAGTCGCCCGAACGCGGCTCAGAAATCAGCCCGGAGTGCATGCAGCGGGATTCACCCTGCTTGAAATGATGATCGTTATTACGATCATCTTGATTCTGGCGGGGATGGCAGCCGGGCGATATGAGAAATCCGTCCTGCGTGCAAAAGAAGCCACACTGAAGCAGGATCTGTTTGTGATGCGACAGGCCATCCAGCAGTATACCCTCGACAAACAGGCGGCGCCGGGGTCGCTCGACGACCTGGTCCAAGCAAAGTATTTGGCGGTGATTCCTACCGACCCGATCACACGCACCAAGAATTGGCACCTGGATTTTGATAATGTACTTCTGACTCCCGAACAAACCTCGTCCGGGGTCACCGACGTGCACTCGACATCCGACGCCATCTCTCCGTTTGAAAACACCGCCTACAGCACGTGGTGATTGCAACAGAGCGGCACTTTAGCCTAGATTTCCAATTTGAACTTCACCAACAACCTTCGAGCGTGCGCCGTTTATGCACGTTTGAATGCGATGAGGACGCCCTGGAGGTAGAAACCCAATGGGTGAGAAACAAAACTGGAAATTCCGGTTAGTACCTGGCACCAACGGGGATGCGCCGAAGTTTTCGGAACCATTAACACCTGGTACGAATGTTACCTGGTACGAACGTGGGATTGGAAATCGCCTAGCAATCATGCAGGCTCTGACCATAATACAACATGCTCAATTCACTTCTCTCTCGGAGGATTTCGATCTTGCTCACTTTAGTTGCACTGAGCTTGGTTGGCCAATCGTTGCCAGGCCCAAGAGCAGAAGTTATCAATCAGCCTGTGCCCATGGTCCACGACTGGAGCATGCGACACGTGGTCTATCGCCATTCCGGTCCGGTGGCCGCCATGTTCGCAGTGCAGCAGGACCCCCGGGCGCGATTTAGTTGGCGTCGGCGCCTGTGGTCGCCTAATCAGAGGACCGAACAGGAACCTTTGCCCCATCGTTTCCCGGTTCCGCAAAGGATTGAGCACGCGCTTCAGCGCGACTGGAGCATCAATCTAGGCGCTGCCGGAACCCCGCTCAATATGTACCCCGCCAAGTTTAGTTTTGACGTGAACGCGGCGCCGAGCTGCGCGAATGATTTCATCGTGTTCCCAATCGCGGCGAACGGCAGCGCCACGCAGCCCAACCTGGCGGCGTTCAACAATCTTTACAGCGGGACGGCGGGAGGCAACGGGATTTGTAACCGGGCGTCCAGCGGAACGGATACGGGAGTTGCAGCAACCGTATTCTGGTCGTATAACGTCAATGGCATCGGCGGCGCGGTCCCGACTTCTCCCGCGTTGTCGCTCGATGGGACCAAAGTAGCTTTCGTCGAATCGGCCGCGGGGCAACCGGCGCATTTTCACGTGCTCGCATGGAAGAGCGGTGATGGCCAGAGTGCAACCAATCTGCAAAATGTCTTAATCCCCACGACGATCAACACGTTTGTTGCTGCTGCGCCCGTTCCCGGGAGTGGCACTGCCACCGATCTCCCGCTGGGATCGGCAACCACCGGCACCGACACGCTCTCCTCTCCATTTATTGACTACGCCCGAGATCTGATTTACGTCGGCAACGATGCCGGCACGCTCTACCGCATCAAGGACGTCTTCTGCACGGTCGACCCGGCCTGTTCGGGATCGAGCAAGCCCGCGCCCGGCATAGATACGAGTTGGGGCTCGAGCGGCGCTGTAACGGTTGGCCCTGGTTCGTGTGCTGGCTCGACAAGCTCGACGTTGACTGGCCCCGTGTTTGACTTCGTTACCGGCAATGTGTTCGTGGGGTGCTCGGACGGGAAACTTTACGGGTTCAACTCCAGCGGGCAGGCGTTATCTCATGCCTCGGTGACCGTGGGGGATGGCACGGCTAGCATGCCATACGGCGGAATCGTGGATCCTCCGATGGTGGATAGCGTGTACGGATTCGTTTACGCGGTGAGCGGGTCAGCGAATGGCGGCGCTTACGGAGCTTTGGTGCAGGCCAAGACTGACTTGAGTTCGTCCGTAATGGCGCAAATCGGCGCTGGAAATCAATGCAATATACATGCGCCCGATTTTAACAACGCCTACTACACAAGCCCAACGTCGGCTGGCGCGCTGATTTACGTAGCTGGAGTCACCGGCACGGTTAGCCAACCTTGCACGGCTAGCTCGTCGACGACCGGAACCATCGAAGTTTATGGTGTCACGCTCGGCACGGGCGGAGTAATGACCTCGGGGACACCGGCGCATAGTTTTAGTGCTGGTGGTGGGCCAGGCGCCGAATGGGCTCCGCTCCTTGAATTTTATAACCCGAACACGACCGTTGACTGGCTCTTCGTGGGTGCGCACCAGAGTAACCAAACGAATCTGGGTTCGGCGAACATCACAGCCCATTTCCCGGGAGGAGTAGGCAGGGTTGTTACAGAAGGCCTAGGCCCTAGCGGGATGATTGTGGACAACGACAGCTCAACCGGGCAGGCGGCCAGCATTTATTTCAATGCTCTGCAGGCGACCGCAACTTGCACCAACAATACAAACGCGAGTGCCACCGGCGGGTGCGCAGTCAAATTGACTCAGGCCGGTTTGCAATAGGCGGCACGCCCGGATGCCGCGCTGCGGAAACAAAAATAGCGCTTAAGAGGCTTCGGAAATGATGATTTAAGTTTCTTCCGATTCGCCACAGCGGAACTCATTCTGCCGGATCATTACCTGCCATTTGCCCCATGCTGACCTGGAGATATAGCACGGCGCACGGAGTCGAGGAGCACGCAGCGCTTAGGCGGAAGCCCAATCTGGCAGCGCTCTCCGGCCCAGCATCACCTCGGCAGCCCAGCGCCCGAGGTAAACCGACAGCGCCACGCCGTGCCCGCTGTAGCCCCCAAGGACCAGAGCACGGGAACTCCGAGGATGCTGTGCGAACACCGGGTGCCATTGGTCGGCGATCAGGATCGGTCCTCCCCATCGGTGTGTGAACTTCACATGGTGCAAGACCGGATGCAATCCGCGTATTCGGTGCTCGAGCTGGGCAATGAGTTCAGCGGCCTCGCCTGCCGCGATATCAAGATCGGCCAGTTCTCGCCAATCACTCAGGTCCACAAGTCCGCTGCCGAAAATAACTCCGCCCGTGGGTATTTGCCGGCCCCACAAATACGGGAAATCGATCGTGTAAAAAGGCTTTCCTGATTCCAATCCTAATGCCGCGCACTGCGCGCCGGCAAGAGGTTCGGTGGCAACAGCCAGAGTAAACTTGGGCTGTGCGCGGCGAGCCAGACCGCTCAGCTCAAGCGACATTGCATTCGTGGCCAATAACACATTTTGCGCGCGGAGCACACTACCTCTAACATCCAACCGCAGCGGCTCATGGAATTCAGCATTCTCAACTCCGGTATTCTCGAAAATCTGAGCTCCCAGCTTCTCCGCAGCACGAGCAAGGCCACTCACAAGCTTGCCGGGGTCCACAGTGCCGCCGGGGACTAGCCGAGCCGCGCGGAGTTCGCCGGAGTCTGTCCATGAGATAGGGGAATCCGGCAAGCCCGCGCTGCGGCCCAGTTCCCACACCCCGGGGAGCGTGAGATCACAATCCATGGCAAATTCCCTCAGGGTGTCCGAAAACCCGGCCAGCACATCACCCAATCCCGGAAGATCACCGGCGGCCGTTTCGGCCAGGGTTATTCCCCCCGTATAGCCGCTTGAGCCGGCGCCAAGGGAACGGGCCTCGAACAAGGCGACACTCTTCAGCGGTTCCAGCCGCCGCAACCATGCCGCAGCCGAAAGGCCTGTGAATCCACCACCGACCACGGCGAAATCGACTTCCTCGGGAATGGGTCGAGGCGTGGGGTGAAAATCAATCCTCCACGGCGGTTCACCCCAATGCGTCTTGGCCTTGAAGTCTCGCAAGCTTTCCCTCCGTCCGAGAAACCAGATTACTCTTGTGTCCGCCGAGGGGCAATCTTGGCAAGTCCGCAAGGGTCGTTTCGAAGATTCTTGAGGTAAACTGGTTATGTAATCCGCGCTTGGGAAAATGCACCTGGAAAAGCATTCCTTGATAACCGTTCAGGTGAAGCAACCCCGGCACAGTTATAAAACTCCAAAGGTTGTGGGCCCGCACGGACAGCGAAAGAGGGGAATTGCAAATGCCAGGCGTCGTATCTGAACGACTTTTAAAGAACCAAAGCAGAGCCGCAATCATTGTGGTGACCGGTTTCGCCTCCCTCTTCCTATTTGCCCCACTCTCTGCACAGCAACAGGGTCCGATCAAACAGCCGCCGAGTACGAGCGCCCCTGCCAGTGAGCCGCAACCGAAACCAGTGCCGACAACGCCCACGCCCTCTCCGGCCCCTAAGAGCGCCCCGTCCGTCGCGTCCAATGAGCCGCCTCCGGTTCCGATCGATCAAATCATCCAGCGGTTCGCGGCGCGTGAAGCTGAATTCAAGACCGAACGCGATAACTTCACTTACACGCAAACGTTTGTCATTCAGACGCTTGATTCAAGCGACCGGGTAGACGGCGAGTACGGGATGACTAGCGAGATCGTCTTTACGCCCGAGGGCAGACGCTATGAGAAAGTGACGTATGCCCCTCCGCCAACTCTCCAGCGTATTTCCCTGTCACAGCAGGATTTGGACGATCTGGAGCATGTGCAGCCTTTCGTGCTCACGACCAGTGAATTGCCCAAGTACGAAATCAAGTACGTGGATCACGAACCATTGGACGAGCTCGACACCTATGTGTTTGACGTCGGGCCAAAAACACTTGAGAAAAATCAGCGCTATTTTCAGGGACGAATCTGGGTGGATGACAAGGATTTCGAAATCGTCAAGACCGACGGGAAAGCTGTGCCGGACATCCGGAAAGGGGGACAAGAAAACGTATTTCCCCGCTTTGAGACGTTCCGAGAAAACGTGGAAGGTAATTACTGGTTCCCGACCTATACGCGATCCAATGACGTTTTGCATTTCCGCGACGATGATATACACATTCGCATGACGGTTCGATACGAACACTACAAGCGGTTCGGCGTCACCGTCAAGATTGGAGCGCCGACGAGGACGGACCAAAATAAACCGTAGCCACCGTGCACCTGATTATGCGCTTCGATCAAGGCAGCAACTTAGCCGCGCTCAATTCAATAACGGCGACACCGCCGAACTTCACAAAATCCCTAAGGTACTAGAACCTTTGTTCTATCCTATTTTGAGACTAGGCACCTATTGGGCTGGTTGGAATCTGCTGCCATCATCATCTGCGAGCCAAATTGTAAGCGAATCGTCAGGATTCAACCCATGAGCCGGATATACGAAGCGCTAAAACAGGCACAAGAGTCTCGTTTGAAAAACGCTGCGCCTGTTGGAGACCGCCTCGGCATAATGGAAATGCCAGACCGAACAAGCGGCTCCCGATGGGATCTCAGTACACATCTCACAGTCTACGGTCGCACATTGGACGGACGCCCATTTTATGAAGAAGTGCAGGCATTCAGCGTGAACGCGGAGGGTGGTCTGCTCTTGTTGCGCGTGCCCGTCCGCGAAGGCCAAGACTTGTTGTTAATCAACAATCGGACGTCGCGAGAACAAATCTGCCGCGTGGTGCATGTCCGCATCCGCGATACACAGACCAGTGAGGCCGGCGTGACGTTTCTCTCCGCGCATCCGGATTTCCGACAGATCTCCGATATGCCTGGCGACATGGATGAAATGCTAAGGTCTTTTACTCCATAAGGCTTCGCGAAAATCACATCCTGGCCATGTAAGATTGCCCGCCAGGCAAGGCATGCCTGGCTGAAACTATCTGCCCCCCAGGAACATCCCGCCTATCTATTGGAGCAGAATAGGGACAACAGGTTTTGCCTGTCCTTATTCCCGAACCTTCCCCGCGCCGGAGGCGATTTGCGCTACGTGCCTCAGAGCAAGTGGCTCGAAGGCGTCGCGCAGAAGTTCCACATATTTGCGCCGGTCGTATCCGAACCCGCCATCCCAAAGCGCATAGGCGCGGACACGGTCGTTCGCGACGCGATTGCCGGCGTCGGTGATGATGTACTCGACGGTTTGGCCGGGTCGCAGGCGCACGCCACGGCCGAACAGTTGCTGCGCGGCAATGGCAGTCTGATTCGCCTTCCGGTACTCCCGCGGCGTACGGGTGAGTCTCTTGCTCAGAATCAAATCCTCGATGGCGATGCTGCCATCGGCCAGGCTCTCCTCATAGCGGCGCAGGATTTCCCGGGCCTCCTCGATCTTTGCGGCATAGCCGGCGAAGTCGCGCGCCTCGGCGAGAACCGCGAGGACTTCCTGCTGCATGCGCGAAACCAGCGGCGGCGTATCGTGGCGCCGCAGTTCGAGGCCGCGCACCTTCAGCGCGCCGTCTTCCGTGACGGCAAAAAAACGATTGGGCACCGGCACATCCTCAAATTGCCGCGACGGCAAAAACACGATGTAGCGATAAATCGCTTCGATTGCCAGCGGCAGCCGCGTGCGTGCGGCAATCTCCCCGGCAAGCGCTTCATAATCGCCGCGCATCGCTCCGGGTTTCTGCACGTAGAGTGAATCCACCAGCGCGTGCAGCACTTCGTAGCCGCGCTCCTCGGCCATCTCTTTTGCAACCAGCAGCGTCTCGCGCGCGACGGCATTGATGGCTTCATGCGCCTCGATTTTGCCGAATCGCGCATTTTTGTAGCCGGTATAGCCGAAGCAGCAGACCAGAAGCCACTTGAGAGCGTCGCGCTGAAGTTTGTATCGCTGCGCTTGTTCTGCTGCGGCGCCGCGCAGGTGCTGCTTCAGCTCACCGCGCTTCGCAATGAGCCGCTCGACAACGCGGCTGGTGATGCCACGCCGGACGCGGCAGACGCGGTAGCCCAGCTCCGGCACGCGCGGCGCATCGGGACAGCACGGGCAGTTGATCGTCTCCGGCGAAATATTGAATCGCTCCATGATGCTCGGATATTCGCTGACGAAATCGAGTTCGGCGACATTCGTGTGGAAACCGAGTTTCGGCACGAATACCAGGCCGCCACGGTCGGCGGCAAGAAGTTCGTCGGGCGATTTCGGGTCCTCCGGTTCGGCCTTCTGCTCGGGGATGAGCACGCCGTCGCGCCAGGCGAGTTCCATCTGCATGTAGGAAATCCCGGTGCCGGTCGAGGTGCGCGCGGCGTACTGCACGGGCAGCTTGGTGACGCGCGCGAGTTCCCACAATCCGGCGAGATCGCATTTATCGGCGATGAACGAGTTGTGCGTATCCACATGCAGGCGTCCGAAGAGCGTGGTCGCGCTGTTCTTGAACAGGATGCGGCCATAGCTCATGAAGCTGCGCGCGCGGCTCTGCTGCACTTCGGCGCCGGGATCGCGGTTGAACGCGAGCGCCAGGTGCAGCCGCGCGGCCTGTTCGCGCAAGCGCGGCAGAATCGTGGCGTCGCCCCAGTCGCTCAGGATCAGGTCGGGATCGTGCCGCGCAAGCAGGTGCTGGAAGGCGGCCGCGGCAGGCTCGCCCGATTCGTCGAGTTCGAGCTGGCGGCCATCCACCTCGACTTCGAGCGCGGTCTGCGCGCCATGCGTGGGGTCCACGCGCCGCAGGCCTCCGAGGCGCACGCGCAGGATCTCGAGCGGCGGCAGTTCGTAGTCGAGCGCCCATTCGGTGTCGCGGCATTCGAGCGCGCGGACGCGGCCCTCGCCATCGGCCTCGGCTTCGACGCGCGCCAGCGGAAAAACGCCACGCTGCCAGCAGTAGAGCGGCGCGAGCATCAGGTCGCTGTTGTAAAGCCGCAGCGAGGAATCAAAGCGGCGCACCCAGCGCGTCCACGAAGAATACTCGTTCGGATGCGCGACCTCGATTTCCAGCACCGGGCGCGCGCGCCGCTCCCACAAATCCATGCGCTCGGTTGAACGACAGACAAGCGCATGCGGCTGCCGCGCGACCTCATCACGCAGGCAGCGCAGCATCGTGTCCGGCCCAGAGACATAAAACACCGGCGCGAAGCGGTCAATCAGCAGGTGGCGCGTCTGGTTCGGCTCGATCAGCCACAGCTTCATCCCGTGCGGGCTCGGGTAAAGATCGAGAATCCATCCGCTGATCCGTGTCCGGCCGCTGATTTTCGTCCGAGATTCGAGGCGCATCGAGTTTCTCCACATGTTTCTCTGCCAGCTGCGCGGCACGCTCGAGCGCGTCCAGCCGCTTTTCCTGGTCGAGCGCGATAGAGAGCAGAATCGCCTCCATCGGGTTGTCGCTCGCCTGATAGGTAGCTGCCTGCGTGTACGACCGCACGCGGCGAAACAGACGGTCGAAATATTCCTGGTCCTCGCGTCGCAGCGCGCGGCGGAATTTCGACCACCGCGCCATGGCGTCGTCGATCAATTGCCGGAATGTGGGAACCGTGCGGCCCATGGGAATCTGTATTGCCTCATAAGGCTTGCAGAGCTGCTGGCGCGGCATCCTCGCCAATCAGGCGCAGCTTGCCGCCTTTTTCGTCGAGTGCGAATCGCCAGAGTTCGGTGGCCTGCGCGGCCAGCTGCCCGAACATCGCGCGGCGCGGCGTCTCAAACGACGTCGCATCGGAAAACACCGCGACGCCCAGCGGCAACGAACGCAGCGCCCGCAGCGCGTCCAGCGCGTGGCGAAATGCCACACCGGCGTCGCGCTCGCGCACGTCCTCGTCGAAGTAGAGGTCCGGCAGCGCCGTCACAACCAGAGCGTCGGCGGCAAATTTTCCAAGCAGGTGCGGCACGCGCACTAGCAGCTCCGTTAACTGAAAACAGGTGAACGCCCGCGCCACGCGGATGCGGCGGTTGAACTCCGCCGCCTCGTTTCCCCGCTGCCGCGCCAGCCGCGCGATCAACAGCGGGTCAAACCGGTTCGCACCATCGAGACACAGCACCTGCTTCCCTTCCGCCAGCAGCCGCGGCAAGAAATAGTGGAATAGCCGCGGCGTTTCCTGCCGCCCATAAAACACCGCCAGCCCTTTACCCCGAGTTCCGTCGAGGGGCGCAAAAGCGAAGGGCTTTCTTGACGGGAGTGGCGATGCCACTGACGCAACAAGTGCAGTCGAGATGAGGTCTGGAGCCATGGCAATGGGCGTGCCCCTTTCGGGGCGCCGTCTCTATTGGGCCTTAGTATAGGCGAATAAAAAGCGAATGTATAGCGAGGACATGGAGCGGTGGTGGGTCAGTTTCTGATAACAGCGTTCCTCGGGCGAAATCTGTTGATCAGGTTCCTTCCTTGCACACAGCGCGGTAGCGAGAGCGAATGAAGCACTCGTCGTCGCCCGAGACGCGCCCGCCACACCTACCGTACCTAAGCAGCTTGGCTCTTGCTTCGCCTTTCAGTTTTTGAAGGTGCCCGGAATCCATGAGCATCGCGTTCCGAGTCGAAAGCAAGAACTTCTCCGGTTGTTAAGTTGATTGCATAAAACTGATTCTCTGATTTCTGGGCCAATTCCCGCAATCGGAGGCGGGTGGTTTCAAATCCGGGAATAGAATCCCGCCAAAGAGACGAGCCATCGGGGAATTTCTCAAAAATCTCATATTTGTGTTTCATTAAGGACTCCCTGCAACAATTCTTCCCTCAACATGCACCTTAACTCTCAGCATATTATTCTAGCCGCGATAAGTATAATCCGAAGAACGAAAAATATTGTCGGTAACTCACATCACCCATTAATGTGATCACGGTCACACAGCGTGCCCATTTCGTTCTGGCATTTCACTCAATTTGTGTATGAACTGGACCTACTACCCGAGTGGCTTGCTGCTAGGTCGGGAACAATAATGGCTCGGCAGGGGGCTCGGAAGCGATGCGCTCGAGTTCGGGGTAATGCTGCCGGAGCGGTTCGGGAACTTTCACATTCGCGCCGGTGAGCAGGCGGATTAATTGCAACGCATTCACGATGGCCTTCCCCTGAAAATGATTGTTGGTAATGACGAATGTGGAGTCGCCTGCTTCGGCCAGGCGCCGGATGCGCGCAGCCCAGGGTTCGAGCTCCTGCTCGGTGTAGAGGTAGTTGTAGCGCTCCGAGGGCGGCACGGCGGGGTCGTCACTGAACCAGGAGTCATAGCGGCGGCCGTGGAGGCGGACGTAGGCGACGTGCCCCGTGGCGCGCCCGCTGGGCTTCATGGAACGCCCGATTACCGGCTGATCGATGTTGCAGAATCCGACGCCGCGCTCATGCAGCATCGCGTAGAAAGCCTTGTCGTTCCACGTGGCATGGCGCACCTCAACCACCAGCGGATAATCCGCGAATCGCTTCAGGAGCTTCTTCAAATAGGCGGCGTTTTCCTCTGTGTGGTGGAATGAAAACGGAAACTGAAGCAGCACAGCGCCCAGCTTCCCGGCGTCGCGAAGCACGTCGAAACCCACGCGGACAGCGCGCTCGTCTTCGTCACCCGCGTCAGGCTCGTGCGTGAATTTCTGCCAGAGCTTTGCCGTGAACACAAATCGCGGATTGGCCGCGACGAGCGCGATCCAGTGGCGGCAATGCTCGGCGTGCAGCGGTTGATAGAACGACGTGTTGATTTCAATTGTGTCGAAGAATTCTGCGAGATAGGCGGCCTCGTGGAAGCCCTGTGGCTTGCGCGCGGGATAGACGATCCCGCTCCAATCCGCGTAGGACCACCCCGCCGGACCGATGCGAATCGCTCCCGCGCTTCCCTTCCGAGTTTTGGGTATCTCGATCACCGGGGCCGAAATCGCCCTCTCTCCGCACTTAGAGTGCTGCTTCTCCGCGTGCGGCGCAAGAGGCGAGCGATGGAACATTCCTCCGAGCCAGTCTCCTCGCGCTCATGACCAGGTTTACCCATTCGAATCGCTTGGCGAATTGTCGAAACCAGACTGGCTGGCTTCGGGGTATGTTGCTTATGAGCCGCTTGGGACTTCAGCCAGGCCATCCGCTAAATATGAGTCGAATCTTTGAAGCGCTACGACACGCGCAACTCGTCCGGGCCGGCAAACTGCCGCCGAAAGATCCCTCCGCGGACGCGGCCGAAGTTCCCGACCGGCGCCGCACCCGGCGCTGGGCGCTCGACATCTCCGTATACGTATACGGACACGGACCCGGCAAAGAACCATTCCACGAAGAGGCGCATACACTGCACGTGAATGCCAACGGGGCCTTACTGTTGCTGAGTGTTCCGGTGCGCAAGGGACAAAAATTACTGCTCACCAACATGCTGACGCAGAAAGAGCAAGACTGCCGCGTCGTCTTTCTCGGCACGCGCCGCAGCCGGACTGTCGAAGCCGGCGTGGCGTTCCCGCTTACGAATCCCGGCTTCTGGCATCTCCCTACGGCGCCCGTGGATGAAACCGCAGCCTGAAATCATACGGATTACCGCGTTTCCCAGCCCGCCGCCCATAATTCGTGGTTTGTGAGCCCTGGATCGTTGTCAGGAAATCTCGCCGGTATAGAGCGCCATGCCGACGGCGGCGTTCATATCGATCCGCGCGAGTGCGCGGACTTCGCTCCGGCTGCGAATGCCGCCCGCGGCAGTAATGGGGCGGCGCGTGGCGCGGCGCAGGGCGCGGAACCAGTCGAGATTTGTGCCGCGCATCGTGCCTTCAGCATCCACGTAGGTGCAGAGAAATTCCGAGGCATACTTTTCGAGTTCGGGAATCACCTGTTCCGGGCGCAGGCGCAGCTTTTCTCGCCAGCCGCGCACGAGGATGCGCCCGCCTTCGGTGTCGAGAGCGACGATAATCCGCCGTCGGCCGATTCGGGCCACCAGGCGCTCAAGAAAAGTGCGGTTCACGCGGCCGTTGCGAAACGCAGCGCTGCCCACAATGATTTTTTCCGCGCCCCAGCCCGCAATCGCCGCCGCGCGAGCCACGGTGCGGATTCCGCCACCCACGCGGACGCGCATTTTGCGCCTCGCCGCCGTTTTACAGAGCTGGCGCACGAGCCTCGCGTTGCTTCCCTTCCGCATCGCAGCGTCGAGATCAATTACATGAATCAAGCGATAGTCACCGAAGCGGTCAAGCAAACCAAGGACATCATCCACGGCCAGCCGCCGTTTGCGTCCATGCACAAGCTGGACCGCGCGCCCGGATTGCAGATCAATACAAGGAATCAACATGTGGAATGGTCAGCCGGTCTGGCGAACCGAAACTCCTCGTTCTCCAAGATATCGCTTGAGTTCGCCAAGCCCCTGGATGCGGTCGTGAAAAATCGACGCAGCCAGCGCCGCATCAGCCCGGCCTTCGCGGAACACTTCCAGAAACGTTTCTGGCGTATCGGCGCCTCCCGAGGCAATGACCGGCACACGGACCGCGCGTGAAATCGCCGCCGTGAGTGCGCAATCGAATCCCGAGCGCGTGCCGTCCCGGTCCATGGATGTGATCAGGATCTCGCCTGCGCCGCGTTCCACTCCCTGGTGCGCCCAGGCGACCGCGTCCAGACCGGTGGCCACACTGCCGCCCCGGACGAACGCTTCCCAGTGATCGCCGGCACGCTTGGCGTCAATCGCGAGAACAACGGCCTGCGAGCCAAACTCCGCCGCCAGTACCGTGAGCAATTCGGGATTCCGGATCGCGGCCGTGTTCACGGTGAGCTTGTCGGCGCCTGCGCGGAGGATCGCGCGGCCCTCATCGACCGTGGCGACGCCGCCTCCGGCCGTGAGCGGAATCGCCAGTTCGGCCGCGACGCGGCGAATCGTTTCGAGAAAGGTGGGGCGGTGGTCTCGCGAGGCGGCGATGTCGAGAACGACGAGTTCGTCGGCGCCTTCGACGTTGTAACGCGCCGCGAGCGCGGCGGGATCCCCGGCGTCTCGCAAATTGACGAATTGCACGCCCTTGACGACGCGCTCCCCATCGGTATCGAGGCAAGGAATGATGCGGTGTGCGAGGCTCATTGCTTTCCGCCTGCGCGCCGCACGAAGTTCGAAAGCACCCGCGCGCCGACGGGACCCGACTTTTCCGGATGAAATTGCGTCGCAAAGACGTTGCCCTGCTCGAGCACGGCGACGAACGAAGCGCTGTAGTCGCAGAGCGCGACACCCGCCTCTCCGGCGTCGAGTGCGGCATAGGAGTGCGCAAAATAAAAGTAGGCGTCGTCCGGAACACCCTCAAGCATTGTGCTGGGACGCACGCGGCGGAGCTGATTCCATCCCATGTGCGGCAGGCGGCCGGTCGGCGGCAGCGCGGAAACATTTTGCGGGAAAAGACTTAACCCCGCGTCGCCGGGCGCCTCATCGCTCGTTGCGAACATTGCCTGCAATCCCAGACAGATGCCGAGCAGCGGGACGCCGCGCGCGACGGCGTTGCGCAACGGATTCACCAGCGAGCGCTCGGTAAGCGAATGCATCAGCGCGCCGAAATGGCCGACGCCCGGGAGGATCAAAACGTCGCTTGATGCCAGAGCTTCCGGCGTGGACGCACGGCGGGATTCCACCCCGAGCCGTGTGAGCGCGCGCTCGACCGAAGGGAGGTTCCCGGCGCCGTATTCAACCAGTGCGATGTTCACAGCAGTCCTTTTGTGCTGGGCAGCATGCGCTTCAACTGCGGATCGCGCGTGGCTGCAAACCGCAGCGCGCGCGCGAAGGCCTTGAAAATTGCTTCCACCTGGTGATGCGACGAACGGCCATAGAGCAGCCGTAGATGAACGTTGGCGCCCGCTGCCTGCGCGAAGCCGCCGAAGAAGTCCTCCAGCAATTCCGTTTGCAGGCCACCAACATGCTTCGCGGAGAATTTCCATTTGCAGACTAGATGTGGCCGGCCGCTGAAATCGATGGCGGCAGCCGCAAGCGTCTCGTCCATGGGCATCAGGAAGTATCCTGCGCGCAGAATGCCGCGTTTGGAGCCCAGCGCCTTCCGGACCGCCTCGCCAAGAACGATGCCCGTGTCTTCCACTGTGTGGTGCTGGTCCACTTCGAGGTCTCCGCGCACGGTAAGCGCCAGATCCATCGCGCCGTGGCGCGCCACGAGCGTCAGCATGTGATCGAGAAACGGAATCCCGGTGGAGATCTTCGCGCGGCCACGCCCGTCGAGGTTCAGGCGCACGCGGATATCGGTTTCCGTGGTGGTGCGACGCAGATTTGCTTTTCTCATTCCCAGAATTTCTCCAGTTCCGTCACATTGTGCAATACCGCCAGAGCGCCCAATTCGTGCAGGCGAGCCGCGCGGACGCGGTGTGCCTCGCTTCCATACGGGAGAATCCCAAAAAAAGGCACGCTCGCGCGCTTGGCCGCAAGGGCATCATCAAGGCTGTCGCCAAGGAAGACGGCCTGCTTGGGCGATCGGCCATCGAGTAGCAAACGTAGCCCCTCGGGGTCTGGCTTTCCCTTCGACACATCATCCATGGTGACCGCGCGCTGGAAAAGATGATGCGCTTCTCTGCCGTCCAGCGTGTGGTGCAGTTCCTTGCGCGTGCGGCCCGTGAACAGCGCGAGATCGGCACGCCGCGACCAACGCTCCAGGCGCTTATGGGTCACGAGCCACCGTTCGCGCAAAACGTTGCCGGGGTGCCCCTTCGTACCCCAATAGAACTTCTCAAAGCGGCTCTTCACCTCGGCATAAGGAACCTCGACGCGCAACGAGGCGATCCAATCGGTCGTGAGTCGCCAGTCGTCGTTGTATCCGGTGCGGTTTTTCCACTGATGGATTTCGGCATACGTGACACGCCGGCCCGTGAAAAAGTGAATCGTATCGACGATGGACCGGTGGAACGATCCGCGCACGTCCACAAGGACGCCATCGACGTCAAAAATCACGAGCTTAGGTGTGAGCTTCACAGGGTCTCCTGGATCGCCCGGAGCAGACGGCGCGTGTCGGCGCGGGTACCGGCGCTGATGCGTACGAAGCCTTCTCGTGGAAAATCCTTCCGCTCGCGCACCAGAATGCCCTTCCGTTCGAGAGCGCGAACCATGCGATGCGCCCCGGGACCAAAGTCCGCAAGAACGAAATTTGCGGCGCTTGGATAAATCCGGGCGCCCAAACGCGTGAGCCCCTTTTCAAGAAGCACACGGCTCCGCAGAACTTCACGGGCATATTTCCGGACAAATCGGGTGTCCCGGATCGACGCTTCCGCAGCCACCAACGCGGCCGTATTCACCGGATAAGGCGTGCTCGCGCGGCGCATCACCGAAAGAATCTCCGGGCGGGCGAACAGGCATCCAAGGCGCAGCGCGGCTAAACCAGCAGATTTTGAAAACGTCCGCGATACCATGAGATTGGGATAGCGGCGAATCCACGAAAGCACAGTTAGACCTGAAAAATCGAAATAAGCCTCGTCCACAAACACCAATGTCCGGGACGCCGCGCGCAAGATACGGCGTAACGCAGCCGGCTGGACCAAAGTGCCGGTGGGATTGCTCGGATTCGCGATATACAGCACGCGCGGGGAACGGCGAAGCTCGCGCAACACGCCTGCAATCGGAAACCGCATCTCCTCGTCATAGCGCAGCGCGATGACGCGCGCGCCCGCCAGTTCGGCAAAGAAACGATACATGTCGAACGTGGGTTCGGCGAGCAGAACCGCATCGCCGCGCTCGATAAAAGTGTCCGAGATCAGGTGCAAGGCATCGTCAATGCCATTCGTCAGAAGTATTTCATCCGGCCGGACACGGAAAAATCGAGCCAGGCGCCGCGTCGTGGCCTGATATTCGGGATACATCGCCATCTGTTCGCCCGTCATGCGAGAGAGTGCGCGCAGCACGGCGGGCGAACACCCGACCGTATTCTCGTTGAAATCCAGGCGAAGCTTTCCAGCGCGGCCCTCGTCGGGGGCGCCATACGGAGCCAAGCCGAGCACCGCGCGACGAACCGGAATGTTCGGTATCTTCGTGTTTTTCACCGGCGCACCTCGACGGCGCGGGCGTGTGCTTCGAGGCCCTCGGCCCGCGCCATGGCGGATACGATGGGCGCGAGACGCTTGAGGCCTGCGCGAGATATTTCTTGCGTGCTGGAACACTTCACAAAGTCGGAAACGCTCAATCCGCCGCGCGCATGCGCCCAGCCGGACGTCGGCAGCACATGGTTGGTCCCGCTGGCGTAGTCACCAATGGGCTGCGCGCTCCAGGGCCCGAGAAACACGCTGCCGGCCGCGGATAGCTTCTCCACAAGGGCTCGCTCCGCAAACGGGATACTCAAATGTTCCGGGGCCACGCGATTGGCGAAACGCACGGCGGCATCCATCGAAGGCGCCACGAAGATGGCGCTCGCACTCCGAAGCGACTGCCAGGCCGGATTGCTCTTCAGCAAATCGCGAAGCTGACGGCTGACTTCCGCATCCACGTCGCGCGCCAACCGCGCCGACGGCGTGACCAGAAGCGCGACGGCGTCCGGATCATGCTCAGCCTGCGCGAGCAAATCCGCAGCAATAAAACGCGGGTCCCCGCCAGAGGCAAGGATCAGCACCTCGGTTGGGCCTGCGGGCATATCGATCGCGCAGTCGTTTGAAACGATGCGCTTGGCTGCCGTCACGTAACGATTGCCGGGACCGCAAATCTTGTCCACGCGCGGAATGGATTGCGTGCCGTATGCAAACGCGCCGATCGCTTGCGCGCCGCCGATCCGGGCAATTTCCTTGACGCCGAGAATCTCCGCGGCGGCGAGCAGCGCGGGGCTCGGTTTCGGGCAAGCGACAACGATGCGCTTGACCCCGGCCACCTGCGCCGGAATCGCCGTCATCAGTAAGGTCGAAAACAGTGAAAAGCGCCCGCCGGGAACGTAACATCCAATGATCCCAAGGGGAGTAACGCGCTGGCCGACTCGCACGCCCGGCTCAACCGTGATGGTCCACGAGCGCGGTAATTGCCGTTCGGCGACCCGGCAAATATTTTTCGCGGCGTGCTCGATGGCGCGCAAAAGTTCGCGCGGAACAGCGCTGCGCGCAGCCCGCAATTCTGCGCGGCTGACCCAAATCGTATCGCGGGTCAGACGAAGTCCATCGAGACGGCGCGCCCAGCGAAATAGCGCGGCATCCCCGTCGCGCCGGACGCCGCCGAGAATGCGCGACGCCACTTGCTCGGCGGCCGCGTCATGCGAGCCGCGCCGGGCGAAGAATTTCGCGGCGGCTGAATCGGTGAGTCTGAGAATGCGCATCACAACACAATCTTGTTCAGCGGATACTCGACAATCCCCTGTGCGCCGGCCGCTTTCAGGCGCGGGATGATGTGACGAACCACGTTTTCGTCAATGATCGTATTCACCGCAATCCAATTCGGATCACTCAGCGTCGATATGGTCGGATTCTTGAGCGCGGGAAGAACGCCCAGCACCGCGGCCAGTTGTTCCTTGCGCACGTTAAGCATGATGCCGACCTTAATATACGCGGCAATGGCTCCGGAGAGCAGGAGAACGAGATTGGAGATTTTCTCGCTCTTCCAGGGATCAGCGACAGCAGCACGATTGGCGATGAATACGGTCCGGGATTCGAGGACCGTATCGATGATTCGCAATCGGTTGGCCCGCAACGATGAGCCGGTCTCGGTCACTTCCACGATGGCGTCCGCGAGTTGCGGCACTTTCACCTCGGTCGCGCCCCACGAGAATTCGACGCGCGCATTCACGCCATGCCGCACCAGATACTGTTTCGTGAGATTCACCACTTCGGTGGCAATGACCTTTCCTTCCAGGTCTTTCACCGACTGAATCGGCCCGTCGTCCGGCGCAGCGAGAACCCAGCGCACCGGCGCGAGACTCTGTTTCGAATAAAGCAGTTCTCCAATTTCGGCAACGTCGGCGCCGGTCTCGCGGACCCAATCGCGGCCGGTGATGCCAGCATCGAGAGCGCCCGTTTCCACATAGCGCGCCATTTCCTGCGCGCGGACCATCATGCAGTTGATTTCCGGGTCATCGATTCCGGGAAAATAGCTGCGCGAGCTGATCGAGATGCGCCAGCCGGCCTTGGCAAAAAGCTGCACGGTCGCATCCTGCAAGCTGCCTTTGGGAATGCCCAGGCGAAGTATGCTCATCAGCGCGCATCCTTTCCGTTCACGGGGAGCGTTCTCGGTGAACCGTACACGGCGTTGGGATCGAACGTGCGCTCGTCAACAACTTCAGCCGCGCCACCAGCCGAAAGCCGCCGGAAGAAACAGGACCGGTAGCCCTCGTGGCACACGCCAGGCCCGAGCGCCTCCACGCGAATCAACAGCGCGTCCACATCGCAGTCCACGCGCATTTCACGGACGCGAAGCACATGGCCGCTCTGTTCGCCCTTGCGCCAGAGCTTGTTGCGCGAGCGGCTGAAAAAGGTGACTTCGCCGCTGGCCTGCGTCGCAGCGTAGGCCTCGGCGTTCATGAAGCCCAACATGAGGACTTCCCCCGAGGCCGCATCCTGAATGATGGCGGGAAGTAAACCGCCGAGTTTTGTGAAGTCCAGATCCATCGTCCCTCCAAGAGCTGTTCGGCGCTTACCGCGCCAAATAAAAAGCCCGCTGGCGCTTACCGCGCCAGCGGGCCGATGAGTGCGAATTCAGATGCGCTACTCAAGCCTCCGCGGGCACGGTCGTACACCGTGATGATGATGGTGACCGTGATGTCGCGCGGAAAGCCGCATGGCAAAACACAATATACATGACTCAAGGAATCGCGTCAAGCGCGGCGTTCGAGTGTGCGCGTTCTGTTTCAACAGGATTGAGGCATGTGCTAACCTCCCGCAAGGCAACTCCAGGGCCGATGAACGTGGAAGCTCCAGATTCCCTTTCACGCGCGGCCATCGATATCGGCAAGGAGAGGTGAGATGCACTCCAAAATCTGGACCGACATGTTTGTTCTTGCGCTGCCCGTCGCGGAGAAAGTCCTGCGCCCGGTAGTCGTCTATTTCTTTCTCGTGATCGGGCTGCGCCTCGCGGGCAAGCGCGAGCTCGCGCAACTGAATCCATTCGACCTCGTGGTCCTGCTGACTCTTTCCAATACGGTGCAGAACGCCATCATTGGCGATGACACCAGCGTCACAGGCGGCGTCATTGGCGCCGCGACACTCCTGCTGGTCAACTACCTCGTCGTGCGATTCCTGTTCCGTCACGAGAGACTGGACCGGCTCGTCGAGGGCAAGGAGAGTGTGCTAATCGAACACGGGAAAATCCTAGAGGACAGGCTGACGCAGGAAGTTCTCACGCTACAGGAACTCGAAGCCGCGGCTCACAAACAGGGCTTTGGAAATCTCCAGGAAGTGGAGCGCGCTGTGCTCGAATCCGGCGGAACGATTTCGTTCATCGCGAAAAAGCCCGCTCCGGAAGAGAGGCGCCATCGGGAGTTGCTGAATCGCCTCGACCAACTCACACGTGAAATCACAAGGCTGCGCGCGGGCGAAGCCCCGCCGGCCGCATGAGGCGCAGTCCCACTCTCCCTCAGTGCAACAGGAAACCTGTCGCCGCGACCGCAAGCCCGGCAAGACCCGAAGCCATCCCCAAAAACCAGAAGGCCTGCTTTCGAGTCAGAAGCGCGAGAGAAGCAATGACAAGACCAATCTCCAAGAACACTTCGCCGAGGTCAAAGCGATTTGCCTTGCGTTGAGCGAGAGCGGACTCCTTCTCGAGGTCCTTCGCCTGCTCCTCAATTTCCGCCTGCTCTTTCGTGTACCGCACGGCTTCGTGGTTATACGTTTCGCGGACCTTGTCTGCCTGCGCTTTGGCCTTGAATTCCACCAGGGAGAGTAGGTCCACCGCCATCTCATAATTGTGCCGGCGAATGTTCTTGGCCTGGTAGTAAGACCACTGATCGCTCGCACGGGCCTGGAACAGTATTTCCTCGGTATGCGCACGGTGGCCGAGCAATGAAACTGCGGCGACGCACACCGCGAGTATGGCCATGGTGACCGAAATGGGCGCCAGCGAAGGATGCTCTCGCCCTTCTTCGGCGTGTTCCTGAAGTTCGCTTAGTTCTTCCGGCATGAATCCTCCCTCGTTGCTGATAGCTGTCTTTGATCGGCTGCGGAAAACTCAGAATGTTGTCATTCCGAGGCACGCTGCGTGCCGAGGAATCTCTCTTTCCTTGGGTCTTGAACAAAGAGAGATTCCTCGCTTGGCTCGGAATGACACCCTTACCCACTTTTTCCGCAGCCTGTTTGAATCCAATCCTGATTTTGGCGGGGCGCTCCACTACGACGAGGCGGATACAGCCGCCAGGCTTTCTCGGCAGGCGGCGATCGTATGGTCGATGTCCGCATCGGAATGCGCCGCGGAAACGAACAACGCTTCGAATTGCGAGGGGGCAAGAAAAATACCACGGTCGAGCATGGCGCGGAAAAAAGCGGCAAAGCGCTGCGTGTCGCATTTCTTCGCTCGGGCATAGTCGTGCACAGGTTCACGCGAGAAGAACAGTGTGAGCAGCGACCCTACGCGGGCTGCCGTAGCGGACGCGCCCGTTTCCCGCAGCGCCGAGGCGATTCCGTCCCCAAGACGCTTCGCGCGGTCGCCGAGCGATTCGTAAAATCCCGGCGCGGCAAGCAGATCGAGTGTCGCGATTCCTGCGCTCATCGCGAGGGGATTACCGGATAGCGTTCCGGCCTGGTACACGGGCCCGAGCGGCGCGACGCGGTCCATTAAATCGCGGCCGCCCCCGTACGCGGCAGCCGGCAGTCCTCCACCGATAATTTTCCCGAGCGTCGTGAGGTCCGGCGTGACGCCGAACGTAGTTTGCGCCCCACCATAACAAACCCGAAAGCCGGTGATCACTTCATCGAAAATCAGCAACGCCCCGTGGCGGGTGGTTATTTCACGCAGATTCCGGAGAAAGCCGGGCATCGGTGGGACGACGCCCATATTCGCCGCGATTGGTTCAACGATCACGGCGGCGATCTTGTCCCGGTGCTGGTCGAATAGTTTTTCGACTGACGCAACATCGTTGTAAGGCGCGTTCAGCGTCAGCGCCGCGAGCGCCGATGGCACGCCGGGACATGCGGCGATTCCGAGCGTCGCAAGTCCCGACCCGGCCTCGGAGAGAAAGCTGTCCGCGTGCCCGTGATAGCACCCTTCGAACTTGACGATGAGGTCCCGGCCCGTTGCGGCGCGGGCCAGACGCACGGCGCTCATCGTCGCCTCGGTGCCGGAACTGACGAACCTTACTTTCTCACATGACGGAAGAGCCGCCCTGATGCGAGCGGCAAGCTCGACCTCGAGTTCCGTGGGCATGCCGTAACTGGTGCCGCGGCCAGCCTGGCCGGCGATGGCTTCGACGACCTTCGGATGCGCATGACCGAGAATCAGCGCGCCCCAGGAACATACGTAGTCGATGTATTCGTTCCCATCGGCATCCCACAGGCGCGCGCCTGCCGCGTGATCGACAACGATGGGATCACCGCCGACGGCGCGGAAGGCGCGCACGGGGCTGTTTACTCCGCCGACCAGCACTTCCGTCGCGCGACGAAAAATTTCGTGAGAGTGACGATATTCCTTCTTGACCTGTTTCGGTGCACTCATCGGTGTCTGTGGTCTGGAACTTCGAGTTCAAGAGTCCTTCAGCCAGCGCGCCACGTCTTTCGCATGATACGTGAGCACGATGCTCGCGCCGGCGCGATGAATGCCGGTCAGAATCTCGAGCACGATGCGCTTTTCGTCGATCCAGCCGTTTGCAGCGGCCGCCTTCACCATCGCAAATTCACCGCTGACATTGTACGCGCCGAGCGGAACGTCGAACATTTCACGGACACGATGAATAATGTCCAGATACGCCAGCGCCGGCTTCACCATGACCATGTCGGCGCCCTCGGCGAGGTCCAGTTCGACTTCACGAATCGCCTCGCGCGCGTTGGCGGGGTCCATCTGATAGCCGCGCCGGTCGCCAAACTGCGGCGCGGACTCCGCGGCCTCACGGAACGGGCCGTAGAATCCCGAGCAATACTTGGCCGCGTAGCTGATGATCGCGATGTCTTCAAAACCAGCAGCATCGAGCGCCTTGCGAATTGCGCCTACCCGGCCATCCATCATGTCAGAAGGCGCGACCATGTCCGCACCGGCGCGGGCATGGGACACCGCTGCCGCGGCGAGCAATTCCAGCGTCGGATCGTTCTTCACTTCCCCGTTCTCAACGATGCCGCAATGGCCGTGATCGGTGTACTCGCACAAACACACATCGGTCATGACCAGCAGGTTGAGTTTGGCGCGGCGAACCGCTTCGATGGCGCGTTGAACGGCCCCGCCGGCGGCGTAGGCCTCGCTGCCGCGAGCATCCTTCTTATCCGGAATGCCGAAGAGAATAATTCCCGGAATACCAAGCTGCTCGACTTCGCGGCACTCCTCGAGAAATTTGTCCACCGATTGCTGCGCGACGCCCGGCATCGAACCGATTGGATTCCGCACGTTTTGCCCGGGGCAGACAAACATCGGATAAATGAAGCCATGCGTCGAAAGGCGCGTTTCGCGCGCCAGGGATCGGATAGCTTCGCTGCGCCGGAGACGGCGCGGCCGCGTCACGGGGAAATTCATAGGGACCTCGCTTGGGGTACGCTGCGCGCTGAAAAATACTTAGCGATCGCTGTGGCCATCGATTCCGTTGTAGCCTCTTCCGCTTCGATCGTCACTGGCAAGCCGGCGCTCCGCAGGGCCGCAGCCGTCACCGGGCCCACTGCGGCGAGCGCCGCTCGCGCTGCCAGCCGCGAAAGGACCTCCGCACCAAGCTCGCCGCGCAGGTTCTCAACGGCAGATGGACTAAAGAACGATACGACATCCACACGCGCCTCGCGCACCGCCTCGATGACCCCCGGCTCTGCCGCGCCGACTCCGCCCGTACAATAGGCCACAATTTCCGTAACTTCCGCCCCAACAGTTCTTAGCGCATCCGGCAAGTCGCGTCCGGCGCGCTCGCTGCGCGGCAACAGGACGCGTTTCCCGGCCAGCGAGGCGCCCAACTCCCGGGCCAGCGCAACGCCATGGAATTCCTTCGCGATATAATCGATCGTGAAGCCTTCCGCTGCCGCGGCACTGGCCGTCGCAGGACCGACGGCAGCGCAACGCAGCCGCTCGCTGGCCCGCACATTTACCCCGGCTTTACGGCAACGGTTCGCAAAAAAACGAACGGCATTCGCGCTCGTGAAGAGCACCCAATCGTAACTTTCGAGCGCACCGATCGCGCGATCCATCGCAGTCGTATCGGCGGGCTCGGAAAAACTGACTGCGGGGAGCAACAGGACCATTGCCCCGAGTTTTTCCAGGTGATTTTTCAGTTCCCGTGCCTGCTCTGCCGCGCGCGTGATCACAATGCGCTTCCCATCCAGTGGTCTGTCAGCGCTCATCTGCTTGTCTCGCGCCCCCTCGCGGGCAAGAAGCACGGCCGCTCCATGCTCCAGCAGTTTAGCCGCAACTCTTCCGCCAATCGCCTCGGCCTCTTCCGGCGCGCCCCAACTTTTCTCACGTATTCGCTGTGCGCCATCGGGAGAAAGCACCACAACTTCGAGAACGAGTTTTCCGCCTTCGACACTTCCCCACGTGCCAATCGAGACTTGGCAGCCACCTTCGAGGCCAGCCAGCGCAGCACGCTCGGCTTTGACTCCGCTACAGGTCTCAGGATCGTTCAATACGGCGAGCACTCCCAGGGTTTCCGCGTCGTCCGCACGCGCTTCGATCCCGATCGCTCCCTGGCCCGCCGCGGGCAAGCAGATATCGGTCGCCAGCACTTCGGTAATGTGCCTGCTCAGGCCCAGACGATCGAGTCCTGCTTTGGCAAGCACGATCGCATCGTAATCGCCCCGCTTCAGTTTTTCGATTCGCGTATCCACGTTTCCGCGAAGCTCGAGAATTCGCAAATCACTTCGCGCATGAAGCAACTGTGACTGCCGGCGCAGGCTGCTCGTGCCGACGCGCGCCCCCGGGGGCAGGCGCTCCAGCGACGCTCCTGTGGAGGAAAGCAGCGCGTCGCGCACGTCCTCCCGTTTGCAAATCGCGGCAATGGTCAAGCCATCCGGAATCTCTGTGGGGACGTCTTTCATGCTGTGCACGGCAATGTCAACGCGGCGTTCGATCAGGGCATCTTCCAGTTCCTTGATGAAAACTCCCTTCGCTCCGATCTGGCTGAAGCGCGTCTGCTGGAACTTGTCGCCGGAGGTTTTCACGATCACCAGTTCCGTTTCCACTCCGGCCTCCCGGAGCAGCGCTTCACCGATGCTCTTTGCTTGCCAGAGAGCCAGCGCGCTGCCTCTGGTTCCAATTCGCAGGGCTTTCAAGGCTTCTCCCGGCCAAGGTGAAAAAGATCCCGCAGCGCTTCGAGGTCCTGGAGCTTGCGGCGCAGTTCCGGAATACCACGAAGGCGTTCGGCCGGATCAAGCACCACGCGATCGAGGAACTCTTCGAGCATAGCGGCAACCTCGGTGCGATCCCGCTCGGAGAGATGCGACATCGACGCCAGGCGCTCGTGCAGGAACGTCTCGCGTTCGGCGGTGAGTTTTTTTCGAAGATCCTCGATGACGGCGCCCGTCGCGACTCCTGCCTGCCAGTGCATGAATTTCTCGATTTGTTCTTCGATGATCGTTTCCGCACGCGGAATTTCGGCCTCGCGCGCCTTCTTGTTTTGCTCGACGATCTCGGTCAGGTCATCGATGTTGTACAGATACGTGTTGTAAAGGTCAGCGGCATCGGCAGCCACATTGCGCGGGACTCCCAGGTCAATCAGCAACAACGCACGGTTGCCGCGCGCCGCCATGGCGCGTTCCAACATCGCGCGCGTCAGAATCGGCTCGGCGCTCGATACTGAAGTCACGATCAGGTCGGGCCACTCCAGCGCCGCTGGCAGGTTCTCCCAAGGGATGACTTCCCCCCCGAATCGCACGGCCAGGTCCACAGCGTGCTCCGCCGTACGGTTCAGTACGCGCAACTGCTTGATGCCGCGGTCGCAGAGATGCCGCACGACCTGCTCGCTGGTGGCGCCGGCCCCCACGATCAAAGCGCGATGATTGGTCATCTGGCCAAAGATTTGCTCAGATAGCTTTACTCCCGCAAACGCGACCGAAACGGGCCGCGTCCCGATCTCCGTCTCGGTGCGGACACGCTTGCCCACCTCGAGGGCGCCCTGGAACATGCGGTTGAGCACAGGCCCGGTGGCGCCGTGGTCGAGCGCAATCCGGTAGGCCTCGCGCACCTGGCCCAGGATTTCCGCTTCGCCCAGAAGCATGGAGTCCAGCCCCGCCGCGACGCGAAACAGATGGCGCACCGCGTGGCTGTCACGGTGGCGGTAGAGCGAACCATTCAGTTCGGCCGGCGGCAATTGGTGGAACGAGGCGAAAAACAGTTCCACCGCGCCAGCGCTGTCCGCCGAAAGCTCGCACGGGACGCCGTAAAGTTCGCTGCGGTTGCAGGTGGAAAGCACCAGTGTCTCTTCGAGGATCCCCTGGGAGCGCAACAGGTCAGCCGCTTCGCAGGCTCGTTCGGCACTGAACGCGACGCGCTCGCGCAGCTCGACCGTAGCCGTGCGGTGATTCAGTCCGATGAGAACAATTTCCATTTAAGAAATGTCCGCCTGATTCCGCCGCATCCCTGCGCTCCTGCCCGCTCAGAAGTAGCGGTGGAAGTGCGAAAGATACCGATTCACAATACTGTAACTGAAAATCACAAACATGAAATTGAAGATACAAAGCGCCGAGGCGCGTGCGCCCCGCCACGCCGCAGTCCTTGCCAACAGCGTGTAACCGATGTAGATGGCAAGAATCAAGACCGTGACGATCACTTTTGGATCGCCATTCCAGTACCGGCCCTGCAGCCGGTGCGCCCAGATGAATCCGGCCGTCATCCCGGCGGCCATGGATACGCAACCGATCAGGACACTGCTGCGCGTCATGCGTTCGAGAACATCGAGCGGAGGCAAACGCCATCCGACAATGCCAAGTTTGTGGCCGCGCAAACGCCGATTCTGAAGAAGGTAGATCACGCTTAAAACAAATGAAATTGCAAACGCGGAATACGCCAGGATGTTCAGCGTGACGTGAAATGCAAATATCGGACCCTGCGCCGGGGGCGCCTTGATCGGCCGGGCCGCGCTGACATGCGCCAGTAGAAACAAGATGAGCACGATCGGCAATACGAACGGGCCGACCGATCGGCGGCGGTGGATCGCTTCCAAACCCAGATACGTAGCGGCCAGCAGCCACGCGAACAGCGAAAGCGAGCCAAAAAGGTCGTCATAGGGCACAGCGTGAATCAACCGCGACCGCTGCAGCAGCGCCAGGTAGTGAAGGACAAGCCCCCCCATGAGACATGCGGTCGCGCCAATTCCCGCTGTACGCGAGGGTTCACGCAGATTCCAGATATAGAGACCAAGACTCGCCACGTAAAACAGCAACGTCGCAAGTACGTAGGGGTTCGTCATTAGAATGTACTCATTCGCGGGGCAGGCATATTCACCCCATCGCAAATATCCATCGGCTCATCAGCATTATAGCGAATTCCCGCGCTGGAAAGCACCCCATCGCCCAATATCATACTGCACGCTACTGGAACGACGATGAGTTCGTCGAACGGGGAGAGCTTCAAAAAGTGTTATGATCGCGCACTGCGGGCTCTTGGAAGCTACGGCGCCCGCCTCAACAATCAGGAGGAAATCATGCTTACGACTTGGATACCGCGGTGCTATTGGCTTGTCGCCCTAGTGATTGCCATGGTCGTGCCAGTCGGATCGGCCAAAGCCCCTGCCCCTGATCTCAATCCAGCCGCGATCGCTTACAAATTGCCGGACCAGATCAAGTGGACCGACGAGGCGAGTGGCGTGAAAACAGCGGTCGTGCTTGGTGATCCCTCCAAGCCAGGTCTATACATTGTCCTTGCCAAGTGGACGCCGCATCGCATGAGCCATCCACACTTTCATCCGAACGACCGGTACATCACAGTCCTTTCGGGAACTTGGTGGGTAGGCACCGGAACCAAATTCGATCCGGACAGCACCGTTCCGCTGCCGGCGGGCACCCTCGTCACGCATTTTGGCAAGCAGATCCACTATGACGGCGCCAAGGACGTGGAGGCCATATTGGAAATCGTTGGAGAAGGACCAGCGACAGCTACGCCTGCCGAAACGAAGTGAATGCTGGTGCTGCGCCGCACATCGCCCGGCATATGGTTAGCCATCGAAAAGTTCCATTTCGCCTGGGGCGCGCCGCTTTTCGCCAACTCTCGTGGCTCTTCTTTTTCTAGGCGGCATTTGTGCGGCGTGTTGTAGCAACATGAAAATGTCACCCTAACGGCAACGTAGAAATGTCACTCTGCCGTGTGATTTAACTTCGTGTTTCCGTAATAAATCGCGATCTCACCTTCCAGATTCTGGTAGAGCTGGACCTTGGCACCGGCAAAGCTGAAGCGCCGGGGATGAGGTGGGATTTGGAACCGCTGTCCGTCCCACTGGACGACGT
>JAIQES010000041.1 GCA_020073705.1 Terriglobia bacterium | reverse complement strand
GGGCTGCTGCGACAGTACTTCCCTAAAAGAACCGACTTGTCTGGCTACTCTCAAGCAGATCTCGACAAGGTAGCGCTGCGTTTAAATCAACGCCCGAGAAAAACGTTGGGCTTTGAAACTCCGGAGAGTAGACTCCAGGCCACTGTTGCAATGACCCATTGAGACCACCTTGTTTCTCGGGACCTATGCTGCCCATTGCTACTTTCCAATGGCGCGTTTATCAGGAGGTCTTCAAAAGGCCCGTTGTTCGGGTCCCGATGTGTGTTTACTCGAAGGATCGCGGCGGTGGTCCCATCATTAACAGTACAGGCAGCCGTAGACCGAAACAGATTTCGGTGCTGAGCGACACTGGAGGAGGAAAAGTGTTTGAGGAATGGGTGGGAGAAGCGTCAGTGTTTGGCTTTGAGATTTTGCCGCGGCCGTCAGAGAGGCTCTGCACTCAAAAATCTGGCTGGCCCATTGCAGACCGACGGGGTTGGGTGTACGTTATCGGTCGGCCGGGAAGTCAAAATGGAAATCCCGGATAAGACAGCCAATCAGCGCAATGAACCAGGACCAAGCGATAGAGATTGTGGGTATTCCAGTTTCCAGGAGGGGGTGCATGAGACGCTTCGTTACATATGGGCTCGTCATCGGCGTTGTGTGCGGCGCCGTGTTGGCTGCGCAGGAAGGCAGGGCGGTTGCTGCTGCCGATGAAGGTTACCGTCAGGCCGACCACTCGCTGACAGACGCGCTTGCGAAAGGTGATAAGAAGACGGTCGCCACTCTTCTGGATGAGAAATTCCAATGGGTGGAGTGGAATGGAAAAGTCCATTCAAAGGGGCAAATCCTAGAGGATCTGGGTCCGCTGGCGGCAAACAATGAAGGTGCAATGGATGTGCGAACCTCTGATTTTCTGGGCCAGGTAGAACGCGTCCTCGGGATGCACCACAACATGCGCTTCGCGCATCTTTGGGTAAAGCGCCCCGCCGGCTGGCAGGCGTTCGCCTTCCTGGATATCCCCATTCCATTGGAGAGGGGTGAGGAAACAGACGTACCAAAGCCCCCTACCAACCCGAACGCGGATTGCGACAATCCTTGCAGAACATTGCCATACAAACCAGAAAATGAAGCCCAAGCCGGAGCCATGGCAGCGTGGTTACGTTTGAAAAATGCTGAATGGCACCCGAACCCGGAGGACTGGACAGCACATGCCGACGAACTACATGAGACGATCTCTCCTAAGGGCGACGTATTCATGCTTCAGCACGTTGAGCAGTTGAGGAAACAACGGAAGCTTTACGGAGAGCATGGCGCTGACCCAGGCGAGAACGTATTGGTCATGCACATGTACGATTTCGGAAACGTCGTCATTCAGGAAAACCTGCAGGGACCGAAAGGCGCCACGAAGCCGGCGACCTGGGTTATGCGACTGTTCGTAAACCGAGGGGACGGCTGGAAGATCGCCATGAGCGCGCAGACACGCATCAAGGAACCCTAGGCGAAGACTGACCCGCAGTCGAGCCTGAGAAACGAATGAGCAGATTTTACGCGCCCCCGAAATTTACCTGGCAACTATCCTCGATCTCCCCCGGGGCACGTGTGGGCCCCGCCCTTGCAATCGTTCGCAATATGCTTAGGCAATCCCCATCCCTCGTGGATACCCTATAAATATTTTGTAATGTGAACGCTCATCCTCGAACAGCAAATCATAACAAAGTGATATTAAATGGGAGATACAAACATAGGCAAGCACCTGCAAGCACCCGCTGGCAAATCACTATGAAATTTTTGTGGGTCAGCACGCGGGCTATATAGCTATTGCGACACCCGGCAGGGGATGCTCTACAGGGCCTCGACGTTCCAGCGGTATCAGGCTGAGCTTCGGGGACTGCTGGAGGCGGTTATCCAGCACGCGGAGGAGGTCGTCAAGCTCGGGCCACAGCGCAAGCGTCCGAACTAATTGAGCAAGTCGCGATTGAGTCAGGATGGCGGCGCGCTTTTCTTAACGCGCCTGCGACGGTTGCAATGCTCGCAATTCAAACCGCGACAACGGATCGTGAGGCTCGACTTGGGCGTCTCTGCACCAGAGTAGTCGATGCCGACGTAGCGTTCGAAAGCGGGGTTCATGCCAGTGTCTTCGGAGCGGAGAGCGTGTCTCCGAACCGAGCGTTTGTGTCAGCCACAAATTATCGGAGGACCCGATTCATCGCAGTATCCAGTGCAACACCACTACTAGGGTTAAGCCGCTAACTACGATTGCTAGAACCAGACACAATATCGTCAGCGAGCGGACGCGATTCTCCATTTTCATAAGACGGTTCTTCAAGGCGGCATTCTCAGATTCGTTTTCCTTGATACGGGTGGCCAAGGCTCTGGTTATCACCTCATTTTCGGCCACATACGCCCTGACTTCTTCGAGCGCTGCTTGTCCCGTAAAGGTCGCTGTCTTCTCAGCAACGGGCTGAACCATCCCTTCTTCAACAAGCTTTTTGGCGACGTTCACGGTGTCTCGCGCTGTGTCGAAAATAGATTTCCACCATGCCAGACGAGTAACCATGTTTGTCTCCTCTCAACATACACATGCTTAGCCTGAGGCATCACGCGGCAGCGCGGAGATTTCTTCGCTCTGTTAGCTCTGCCTCGGCCTGCAACCAGTCATCCAAGGCATGGCCGTACCAGCCTACTCTTCCTTTAGTTTTAGCCTGCCCTCGGCCTTGTTCTCTTTGAGAAACTCCCGCAACTTCTCGCCGGTGTCCAAAAGTCGAATCTACTGCTCGTAATACAGAGTGACAGGAAAGCGACCGAGCCCATATACGCTCACGCCGCCCTTTTCCCCGGCCTTGAAATCAAGCTCGCCGGAGCGGCGACCGCCTGTCTGCTTTTCCAGTTCAGCAACTCGTGCTTTAAGTTCCTCGTAAGATGGTTCGGTCATTGCTTACTCCTGTCGATTCCAAGAAGAATTATACCCCTGCGTCTCTGGTATCCAGAGGCAGTCAGTGTTACGAAGAGTTCGGCGTGCATTTTTGGGTGGATCCCGGAGATTCAGGAAAAGATGTGGTCAAGCGCAGGGGCACTTAAACGACTGGACCCGCTGATTGATTTAATTGTGGGCGACCATCAGGAGGATGAAATCGATGACGATACAAAACAATTTGCCGCGCAGGCTTTGGACAGGAAGTGAATCCGGCCCCTCGACGCCGAGCGTCGGAATCGGTTGCGGAGTGATTACGTAAGCCATGGTGTCCTCGTCATTGGGATGGTTTTCTATCTCCCACCGCGCGCATGAACTGAACACCTTACCTACACTGTTTGTCATTTTGCGCGCAACCGATTTCCGGCAGTGGCGTGACGACCAGTCCGCGTTCCGCAACCCTACGGGACCAGTGCAGGCGTTTGACGTTTCGCGGTCCGGAGCATAGACTACGCGCGGTTTCCGGCGACGCACGTGGCGGCCACCTTGGCCTGCGGACCAAAGCGGAAGGAGAAAACATTGGCGGCTTTCAGGAATCGGCCTCAACTTAGAATCGCGACATTTTGCCTGGTGGCGCTCGTTGCCGCATGCATTTCGCTTGGCTGGCACGCGCCCGCAGCGGCGCAAGAGGCGGTGAAGGCCAAGGCGCCGTACATCGACGCTCACACGCACTTGGACGATCGCAGCCCGGCGGGCGTGCAGTCGATGCTCGAAAGCATCAGCCGCCAGAACGTGAAACAAATCTTCGTGCTGGTGCCGCCGTACACCGTCGACGATCCGGCGAATTACGACACCGAACCGCTGCTGGCCATCGCCAAACAGCATCCCGACAAGCTGGCCGTGGTTGGTGGTGGAGGCACGCTCAACGCCATGCTGCAGCAGGCGGTGACGACGGGCAACGCCGGTCCGGAGGTGCAGCGCAAGTTCAAGGCGCGCGCGGAAGAGTTGGTGAAGCTTGGTGTGATCGGCTTCGGCGAGATCACTACGGAACATTTTCCGTCTGCCGGTTCAGCCACTTATCAATACGCTCCGGCCGATCATCCGCTGATGTTGCTGCTGGCGGATGTGGCGGCGAAGCACAACATGCCCATAGTGCTGCACACCGAGGCCGTGCCGCAGGATATGGCCTTGCCGGCGCCGCTTAAGTCGCCGCCGAATCCGGCGCGGCTGCATGCGAATATCGCCGCACTTGGACGCTTGGCGGCGCACAACCCGCGCGCCAAGATCATCTGGGCGCACGCCGGTTCGGACAACACCGGCTACCGCACGCCGGAAATTTGCCGCACGATGCTGATGATCCACCCCAACGTCTACATGGAGATCAAGATCGATCCGGTGGCACCGGGAAAGAATCCGCCGGTTGAGAACGGCAAGATCAAGCCCGAGTGGCTCAAGCTCTATCAGGAGTTTCCGGACCGCTTCCTGATCGGCAGCGACGAGCACTATCCCGAATCCAACGGGCCGCAGCGCTGGGCGGCCGCCGTGGAGTTGCTCGATCAGCTTCCTCCCGATCTGGGCAAGAAGATCGGCATGGAGAATCCCCTGCGCATTTATGGGGTGAAGGCGGACTGACGAGGAAATCCCGGATGCCGGGCTGAAGCCCGGCGCTACAAAATGTTTGCGACTACGGTCAGCAACAGCACTTCTTAGCTCGATGAGCGGCAGACATCACTGCACCAGTTCCCCAGGCTCGATGATTGCGACTTTGTTCGCAGCAGGCTCCTGCCACATAAGTTTGTCCCCAACCATTTTGAGAGCTGCTCCAAACGAGACGCTGAAGTTTCCAGTTGAGCCACCGTCGCCAAGCAAGAAAGGAGCAGCGACCAGCAAACTCCGACCGGTATGGTCGGTGCGTCGAAAGTGGAGGTACTGCTCTAACGGCTTCGCTCTTCTGACCGCTGCTCCCGGAGAGAGATGGTTACAAGCGGATGAGTTGAGGACTTGAGTCCATCAGGACCGCTTTCCTAGTGACGGTCCCCATCCGTGGGTCCATCCGTCATCCACGGCCTTTGTACAGCTGTTCTCAGGCAAACGCACTGAGCCACATCACACATTGATGTAACCGTTGGCGCCCACCGGCTAGAACTTCCCCGCATACCTAGAAGCGGCGTTATGTTGTTGAAAGCATCACGAGCGACTTGGATTAAACCGAGTCCGGCAACCGGGCAGGAGACGCCACGGTGCCTTGAGCGGGACAACCGCTCGATGCGCGGAACGTAATGTTCCGAAGCGAGTCTCCGGGAATTACGACCGCCTGATGTTTTGGCGGTCTTTGCGTTTTTCCTACCTCCTGGTGCATGCCGAACAAAAGGAGCATGCATCAAGAAACACATACAGAACGGTCGCGACGGATCATCAGAACGTCCGCAAGTTTCGAACCTGGCACGCCAGGAGAACGGTGTCCCGAGAGGACTCTCGCGTTGCGGAGCCTGTGGCGACTGGAAGGGCCGTCGCCACTGGCCACAGCCGCCACTGCGGCATCCAACCCTGATGGGGATTCGTTGCCGATGCGAAGCAGACACTAGCTCCGCCAAAACTTCCACGGGTGATGCCGAGCGGATAGCACTCCGATTGCGGTTGCAAAATCTGGGGCCGAGGGAAGAGGATCGGAGCAGTATCTGAGAAATCGATTACACTGCCGCAAGCGGGGCTCGTCAGATGGGCAAAAACCCGCCGTCGGAACCCCGCTGATCTCGCTGGGGCCTGCTCTAGTGGTAAATTTGTTGTGTCGAGAGCAGGAGAAGCGTACGGTGCGCGAGTCAGAGGCCCAAATCGGAAATCCCGGTTCAAACCCGTCCAAGTTAGTTCAATGGAACGGGAATATTTGTTGACGGCTGAGAGGGACTTTGTTCTTCCCTCTTGAATTGCGAGAAGAGCGCATGAATTTCGATGACGTAATCAACCGGCGGATTTCAGAAAGTTATAAATGGCGAGAATATCCTGAGGACGTGATGCCGCTATTTGTTGCGGATATGGATTTCCGCTCGCCGGAACCGGTTGCCCGCGCGCTGCGCGCATACATCGATGCCGGCGTGTTTGGGTATCCTCGTGGGCTGCACACGTCCGATCGGGCTCAAGTTCACGAACTCGCCGGCCTGGTTGTGGATCGCATGGCGCGTCGCTACAACTGGCAGATCGCCGTCGACGATGTGGTTCTCATCCCTGGTGTAGTGCCGGGCCTGAACATCACCTGTCATTCTTTTGGTGCGAGCTCGAATCTTGCGCAGCGTTCTGTGCTCGTTCAACCCCCCGTCTACCCACCGATTCTCGCGGGACCGACAAACGCGCACCTCCAGCGTTTGGAGTCTCCTCTTCATTGCGAAAACGATGGCTCCTATTCTATTGATTGGGACTCGTTCCGTTCCGGTGTTGCGCAGAATACGTGTTTGTTCCTTCTGTGTAATCCGCACAATCCGGTCGGCCGCGTTTTCCGTCGGCAGGAACTCGAGCGAATGGCCGAAATCTGCTTATCGGCGAACGTCACGATCTGCGCGGACGAGATTCATAGTGATCTTCTGTTCGAGAGTCATGAGCACATCCCGATCGCGACCTTGGACCCGGAGATCGCACGGCACACCATCACACTCATCGCACCAAGTAAAACGTTCAATCTCGCGGGTCTGCAGTGCGCGTTTGCGATCATCTCGAATTCGGAGCTCAGGCACCAATTTCGTTCCGCTCGCGAAGGGCTGGTTCCGTGGGTGAATGCGATGGGCTTGATCGGCGCCGAAGCGGCTTATCGCGATGGCCAGTCGTGGCTCGACCAATTGCTGCCTTACCTGCAGGCAAATCGGGACTTCTTGTGGGATTTTGTAAATCGGGAATTACCAGGGATGAGGATGACGAAACCAGAGGGTACGTACCTTGCATGGCTCGATTGCCGTGAACTAAAGCTGGACAATCCGTACGAGTTCTTTCTAAAACATGCGCGCGTTGCATTGAATGATGGCCGGACGTTTGGAACGGGAGGAACCGGGTTCGTCCGGCTTAACTTTGGCTGCCCTCGATCGATCCTCGAAGAAGCATTGAATCGGATCAAATTGTCTTTAGCGGCCGTTTAATTGTGGTGATGTTTGGAGATTCGGAGACCGCAGAATGAGCTTCTGTAGCCACGTGTGTCTGCGCAGTTGATCGCAAGTTATCATTGGCAGAAACAATCCATAGGTCCTGCGGTGGCCAAATCGAAGCTGGGAGAACTTTTCGAAGACGTTCGCAGGATGCCCTGAAAACTATTGCTGGTAGCGGGAGCGCGGTATATACGTTACTTGTAGAAATCCTCGACTTCAGGATTCGCTCATTCTGCGCTGGGACGATGGGTGGACAATGGGAAGTACCGGCGCGACAAGACGCAATTGTCCGACTATGTCCGGGGGGCGTGACAGAGGAATGCGAATGGACAGTTCGAGCCAATCCAGAGGAAGTCACGTGCGCTGGGTGGTGCTGCTACTTCTCAGCGTGATGTATCTCATCACCTACTTGGATCGTGTAAGTCTCGCCAACACCGCACCGCTTATCAGCAAGGAATACGGCTTCAGCAAGGTCACGATGGGGATTATTTTCAGTGCCTTCATCTGGGCCTACGCCCTCTTCCAAGTGCCTGGCGGCTGGTTGGGTGACCGGTTGGGACCCCGGAAAGTCCTGTCCGTCATCATGGCTTACCGAACGGTGATTGCCGTACTTACAACGTCAGCCATGGGCTTCAAATCGCTCTGGGGAATTCGCTTCGCACTGGGCGTGGGTGAGGCGGGCGCGTTTCCCACCGCGACGCGCGCCATGCAAATGTGGTTCCCGCGGGACGAACGCGGCTTCGTGCAAGGAGTCACGCACGCCGCCAGCCGCTTGGGTGCGGCGATCGGCCCTCCTCTGGCAGTGGCGATCATGATTCATTACGGCTGGCGGTCGGTATTTTATGTGATCGGCGTCCTGAGTTTAGTGTGGTCCCTCCTCTATTTGCTGGTGTACCGCAACATGCCCGAGGAGCATAGGAAGGTGGCCCGCAAGGAGCTCGCCCGCATCCGTGGCGTAAACGACGAAGGCGATGTCAGGCAAGCTAACATCCCGAAGCGGCCGAAGGTGCCCTGGAACGTCCTGCTCAAGCACTCAAATATGTGGGCGGTAATGTGCGCCTACGCCGCCTACATATATTCCCTCTGGTTTTTCCTCTCGTGGCTGCCGTCGTACCTGGTCGAATACCGCAAATTCACCCTAATCAGGATGGGTTTCTTTGCCTCGCTACCACTTATGGCCGGTGTGGTCGGTGATACCTTCGGTGGCTGGCTGACAGATAAACTATTGGTAAAGACAAACAATCTCAAATTTTCTCGCCGTTCGGTTGCGATCGCGGGGATGCTCGGCTGCGGTGCGTCTATGCTGGTAGCCGCCTTAGTGGCGAAGCCCAATACGGCTGTTTATTGCCTGACGAGTGCTATGTTCTTTCTCGAAATGACAATCGGCCCAGCGTGGGCCGTACCCATGGACATTGGGAGCCAATTCTCTGGCACCGTGTCCGGGATGATGAACATGGGAGGACAAATCGTCGGGGCGCTGTCCCCTACCGTGTTCGGAATTCTGGTGTCCAATGGGTCTTGGGTCGCTCCATTCGTGGTATCCGCGGGCCTGCTTTTCCTGGGCGCGGGCATTTGGGCGTTCTGGATCGATCCAGAGCAGTCCGTCATCGACAAGGGCAAGTGAACGATGGGCACTACTGTCGGTAACCTCCCCGCCCCAACAGCCTTGGGGAATTGATGGGGCGGAGAATGGGCGAGCGCACACTTGCAAACACAGCAAGAACACGGCGCCTGACCTTCAAATCAGCTGAAGGCGCACCCGTCCCAGAGGAAGGCGGAAGAGAGATGTCAGAACTCTGGGCGCGGACTTAGCGGTTTGATTTGTTTGCCTATGTCGGCTGCGTACGACAGCACAGGAAATGATTGCGCCTTCTCAGTTCTCCATTTCAGCGCTGGGGGAGAATCAGCTGGCCATCGGAACCTTTACGATTTTCCTTCCTGCTGGGGCGAGAGAATTGAGCGCTGCCAGGACGCCGCCTTCTTTATGTGGCACCCCCGCCAGGCGAAGGCCCATTTCGACTCCGCAGAGCGTTCCGGCCAGCATCAAATCGTTGAAGCTGCCGAGGTGCCCAATCCGAAATACCTTACCCGCGAGTTTGGAGAGGCCGACCCCCAGGGACATATTAAAATTTTCGAGGATGACTGCCCGCAGTTTATCTGCGTCGTGACCTTCGGGCATAAAGATCGCCGTCGCTGAACTGGAGTATTCGCGAGGCTCCTCGCAGACGATTTCCAACCCCCACGCGCGCACTGCGGCTCGCGTTGCTTCCGCGTGACGATCATGCCGCCGGAAAACGTTGGGCAGGCCTTCCTCTCGTAGCATCTGCAAGGCCTCCCGCAACCCATAGAGAAGGTTGGTGGGCGGGGTATACGGGAAAAAGCCGCTGCGATTCGGCTTCAGCATCTCTTGCCAACTCCAATAGGACCGCGGCAGCCGGGCGTTCGCGCTTGCAAGCAGCGCTTTCTCGGAAATGGCGTTGAAGCTCATGCCGGGAGGAAGCATCAACCCCTTCTGCGAAGCGGCGATGGCCACGTCCACCTCCCATTCGTCGTGGCGATAGTCGATGGAAGCGAGCGAAGAAACCGTGTCCACCATCAACAATGCCGGATGATGCGACTGTTTCATCGCACGGCGAAGATCGGGGATACGGCTCGTCACTCCGGTGGAGGTCTCGTTATGGACGACCAGGACAGCCTTAATGCTGTGATCTGTGTCCGAACCCAGCCGCGCTTCTAGTTCAGCAGCAGAAGCGCCTCTGCGCCAGTTACCAGGCACGTATTCGACATGGAAACCGAATTGTTCCGCAACCCGGCCCCAAAGTTGTGAAAAATGTCCTGTCTCGAAGAGCAGCACTCGATCACCCGGGGACATAGTGTTTACAAGGGCTGCTTCCCAGGCTCCAGTTCCTGAAGCTGGATACATAACGACCGGGCTTTTTGTTTGGAAAATAGCGCGCATGCCTTCGAGAACTTCCGTGCCCAGACTTGCAAACTCCGCGCTTCGGTGGTCGATAACTGGACGATCCATGGCCCGGAGCACGCGATCCGGAACGTTCGTTGGACCGGGAATTTGCAGGAAATGGCGACCGGTATGAACCATGCTGACTCCGATTGACTTCGGAATGGGATTGTACGCGCTAGTTGGATGGGCGAGCAACAGGAGATGATGATTCGGATTCAATCGGTCTCGGATTTTAGGCGTAAGTGCTGTGTGAATCTAACTAGCGGCAGACCAGAACAGGGTTAGGACGAACATGAAAATGCAACATTATGTTACAGCAATAGGTATTGCTTACTGAGTTAACCGCTTGTGTTCTTAGCGCTCTGATCCAGCAAAATGCAACAGAACGGGTGGGATACTAACAATATGAAGCAATGATGGGTCCCTTTCGCGGGTACTCAGCGCTTGCGTTTCAGCCCTCGATTAGATCTCGCGCACTACAGCCGCTTCGAGCGGACGCACATCTCGTGCGATCTGCTGCGCCTCGCGGCCTTCTATCACTTCCAAGTCATAGCGCGTTTGCAGGTTCAGCCAGAATGCCGGCGAGGTCTTGAAGTACCGCCCAAACCGCATCGCTGTATCCGGCGCGATCCCACGGCGCTCGTGGACAATGTCAGCGATCCGCGTGATCAGCACGCGAAGGTCCAGCGCCATCCGGTTCATCCTGAGGCCGAGCGGCTTCATGAACTCCTCGCGTAGATTTTCACCTGGGTGCACCGGCTTCAATTTCTTAGGCATGACCGTCTCCTAGTGGTAATCAGCGATCTCGACCTGGCAACGCAAGAACGTCCCAAGCTTTGCCTTGCTAGAAAAACAGTTCCGGAGAAACCTTGAATCGCTTGCTCAGTTTTTCAATGTGATGTTTGTTTCGATCTTGCTGAGCGGGCTGCCAAAGACCCGTGTCGAGCTGATTCTGTATGCTTTCCACCAGCGGGATCGTGGCAATTAGACGCCTGCAATAACGAATCGTTCCGCTCTTCCAAGTCATCGTCGCCGATCGTACCCCCGTGACACTGGAATGATTCACGGCCCATCCTCGCAGGCACTTTTCTCCAGTCCCCTAACACAGGAAGGTTCTTCGTAACAAGACTCCTGCAATGTGTCATCGCCACGTCAATGAGCAAGACGACTGCCACTACAGCCACCCGAGATGCAACATTACGCCTGCCCTAACGTCCCTCACAGGACGGCCTAAGTCTTTCGAAACCGGGAGAGCAAGCTGGCACAATGCAACAGAAGGGGTACTTGGTTGCGTTTCAAATTCTCGATGAGAAGCACGATCGCCCTGTGATCAGGCCAGGTCTTCCGGGCTGATCGGCAGACGGCGGACGCGCTTGCCGATCGCCGCGAAGATCGCGTTGCACAACGCTGGAGCAACGGGGGGCACCGTAAACTCACCCGCCCCGGTGGGCGGCAGCTCGCTCGGCATGATGTGCACCTCCACTGCGGGCATCTCCTGGATACGCAGCACCGGGTGATCGTCAAAATTATTCTGCTGGACGCGCCCGCGCTCGATGGTGATCGAGCTGCGGAGCGCCGCCGTGAGGCCATACACGACGCAGCTTTGTACTTGAGCCTCTAGGCTTGATGGATTGACGGGGCGTCCGCAATCGAGAGCGCAGATGACTCGATCCACTTTCAGTTCGCGCTTCTGGCGATTCAGCGAAATTTCGATCACCTGGGCAACGAAGCCGAAGTATGACGTCACTGTGGCAATGCCTCGGAAGCGGCCCGCGGGCAGTGGCTTGCTCCAGGCCGATTCCTGCGCTGCCTTCTCGAGCACGGCGAGGTGTCTTGGCGATTTTGCCAGCAAGCGACGCCGTAGTTCGTAAGGGTCCTTGTTGCCCGCTGCGGCCACTTCGTCGATAAAACTCTCCAGGAAAAAGCCATTCTGCGAGGCCCCTACCGACCTCCAGAAGCCAATGGGGATGCCCGCCTCTGCCTGTTGGTAGTCTACGAGGATGTTGGGAATGGCGTACGGAATACTGTCGCAAATCTCGACGCTTCGTGAATCGAAATTGTTCTTGAGCGGACCGAACCGCGCCATGATGGAGGGACATGCAATTCGGTTGCTCCATGCCACCGGCCAACCATCCGCATCGAGCCCTGCCGTGAAGCGCGCGTATGAAGCGGTGCGGTAGTAGTCGTGCTGGAAATCGTCTTCGCGGGACCAAGTTACTTTCGCCGGGGCCCCAACCGCCTTTGATATTTCCACCGCTTCGCGAACGTAGTCGACCTCAAACCGCCGCCCGAACCCGCCGCCGAGGAATGTCGTGTGAATGAACACGGCTTCCGGTTTGAGTCCCGCCGCCGCTGCCGCGGTATTCTGCGCATTGGTTTGCGCCTGCGTCGGTGCCCAAACGTCGCAGCGGTCCCCGTGGACATACGCGGTGCAATTCTGCGGCTCCATCGTAGCGTGCGCTAGGAAAGGAACTTCGTAAACTGCTTCAATTGTCTTGGCCGCGCGTCCGAGAGCTGCTTCCACGTCGCCTTCTTTTCGCGCGACATATCCTGGCTGCGCTGCCTTCTCGGCAAATAGTTTGCTAATGCTGGCGCTGCTGGCGGTGGCGTTCGGTCCTTCGTCCCACTTCACTTCGAGAGCCCTGCGTCCTTCCATCGCCGTCCACGTGTTGTCGGCTACCACGGCGATGCCGTTTGAAATTTCGATTACGTGCTTCACGCCGGGAACCGCTTTGGCTTTGGTCGCGTCGAAGCTGGCCAGTTTTCCGCCAAATACCGGGCAGCGTGCTACGACCGCGTAGAGCATTCCCGGCAACCGCACATCAATCCCGTACTCCGCAGCGCCGCTGACTTTCAGTCGGGTGTCGAGACGTTTCGTCGGCTTGCCCACGATGCGGTACTGCTTCGAGTCTTTGAGCGGTACGTCCGCGGGAATTGGAAGCTTCGCCGCCGCCTTGGCCAAGCTGCCGTAACTCGCGCGGCGTCCACTGGCCGCGTGCATGATGACGCTGTTTTCCGCGCGGCATTCCGAGTTGTCTACTCCCCACTTCTGGGCTGCGGCTTCGATTAGCATCATGCGGGCTGCGGCGCCTGCCTTGCGCAGAGGGTTCCACGAGGTGCGGGTTGCCGAACTGGCACCCGTACTCTGCACGCCGAACCACGGGTTCACGTACACCTTTTCGGCGGGAGCAAATTCCGTGCGGACTTTCTTCCAATCGCAATCCAGCTCTTCCGCCGCGATCATTGCCAGTCCAGTTAAGATGCCCTGCCCCATCTCCGATTTGTCGATGAAGATGGTGATCAGATCGTCCGTGCCGACGTGGACCCAGGCATTGAGCGCGAAGGGCATAGCCGCTACTTCATCCGCCGCGATTGAAGCAAGCGGCCCAGGCAAATGAAAGCCCACCCACAGTCCGGCGGCGCCCGCAGCGCTGGTCTTGAGAAAGCGGCGGCGGTCTATATGTCTGGTGCTGGGATTCATCGCGGGTCTCCCGCTGCCGCGACTTCTGCAACATGTGCCGAGCGAACAACGTCATGCGCTCTCTTTTTTCCTGACATAGTCCGAGCCGTGTACAACTGCGCGGCGCGATGAATCGCCTGGCGCAGGCGCTGGTAAGTGCCGCATCGGCAGATATTGCCGGACATGGCGTCGTCAATCTGCGCGTCCGTCGGATTCGGATTTTTCGCCAGAAGCGCTGCGGCAGACATGATCTGGCCCGACTGGCAGTAGCCGCACTGCGGCACGTCAGTTTCAACCCACGCTTGCTGTACTGGGTGGCTGCGATCGGTGGAGAGGCCCTCGATGGTCGTGATTTTCTTCCCAGCGACACTTGAAATCGGCGTGACGCAGGAGCGCGTGGCCGCGCCGTTAACGTGCACGGTGCACGCTCCGCACAGTGCAATGCCGCATCCGAATTTCGTCCCTGTCATGCCCAATGTATCCCGCAGCACCCACAGCAGCGGCATGTTGGGATTGACGTTCACCGTCTGCGATTTTCCGTTTAATGTGAATTGAGTCGCCATGCAAGGCCTTTCCCCAAATAACACGGAGTTAACTTTGAATGTGCGCAAAATCGTATGGCTGCAAACGGCTCATGTCAATCTAAAAGAGCCTCATCATCGGATTGTGGCTTCCGGACCTCAGGGGCGGATTCCCACATTCCGATAATCCCGGCGGTCTCAATGGGTCGTCGCAACACTAGTTCAAAGTCCACCTGCAGGAGTCTACGAAGCTAAATTCGTTCAAGGGCGTTGATGTGAACGGAACACTGCCCTGTTTAGGTTCTGATTGAGTACAGCCCTATAGATCGGTTCCCTAGAGGAAGTATTGTCGGATCAACTCATTAAAGGGTGTTGCATCGACCGGTTGAGCTGGCACCGTTTACCGGGACCTATCCAGATTAGGCGCGGAAAAGCAGCTTTCTTAGCTTAGAAAACGTGTGATCTGGATCACTGCTCCACAGGAAACAAATTCAGAAATCAGACTTCGCCTAGGACAGCAGTTGGACGTAATCTTCATTTAGAGGGGCCCACCGAGCGTGAGAGCCGGGTATGAGCAGAATTGAGAGAATCTGGACTTTCCTGAAGAGACCTAGAGTAGTCTGGCTGTTCCTTATGGGGGAGAGCGGTACCCTGGCACTGGCTTGGGCGCTGCGACGTCTCCCGGGTACCCTCGACCGTCTGCTTTACGAGCAGCTCCAAATTACGACTGGGCTTCTTGCAGTCATTATTGCAGCTGCCGCACTGGTAAGGTTCCTGGGAACGCGCGACCGTCTTCCGCTTGTCCTCGCATGCGGTTTCGTAATCGTTGGCATCACTCTGATTAGCTCGAGCCTTGTTTATTTCCAAGTTCTAGCTTCCGACGCAAGCCTGAAAGACCCAATGACATGGGTGATCGGCCGGACGGTACTGGCCGTGTTGCTTGTAGCCGCACTGTTCGTGGAGCAGCGCCTTCCCACAGCACTCCATCCCGGCCGCGAGATAGCTGTGGCTCTTACGGGTGTTATTTTGTCGACGTCGTTACTCAGCATCGTCCACGGACGATTGCCTGACGATCTGTTAGTTCATCCAGGAGGGCTTTTTCCACGGCCCAGCAATCTGCTCTCAGCGGGACTCTTTTCTTTCGCAACGATTGGATATTATCACCGCTTGAAGCACACTACTTCCCCGTTCGATCGTTTCCTCTGCTTTGCAACGGCATTGAATGTCGCGTGTTGTCTTGCTGCCAGTCAGTCCGAGCAAAGGCTCGACGCCCCCTTCGCTTTCGCGGTAATCCTTCAATTCAGCAGTTATGCCTTGCTGCTGGGGGGAGCGCTTCTCGACGACGTACATTTGTTCGAGAACGTCCGCCAGTTGTCGGTGAGTGATCCCTTGACTGGGTTGGCCAATCATCGAAGGCTAATGGACGCACTGGAGGCTGAGATCCAACGCTCCCAGCGCACAGGGAGATCCTTCGCTTTCTTACTACTGGACCTGGACGGTTTGAAAAAGATCAACGACAACTACGGACACTTAGTGGGAAGTAGAGCGCTCTGCCGAGTGGCGAACTTGCTTCGCATTCATTCCCGCGCTATTGACACGGCCGCGCGGTACGGAGGAGACGAGTTCGCACTCATTTTGCCCGAGACCGGAATGGATGCGGCGCAAGAAGTGGCACGCCGTATCTGCGACCACGTAGCGAGAGACGGGGAGCTGCCTCCTATTTCCGTAAGCGTGGGCGTTGCCGCCTACGCGCACGACGAAACACTCGAAGCCCTAGTGGGCGCAGCGGACCGAGTCCTGTACATGACAAAGAGCCGTATTGGCCAGAAGTTGTCCGTAGCGATGTAGATGTAAACGATGCTTCCTATGCGCTTCAGGCTCTTGTCGAGAGTTCTAACTCCGATGATAAAGATAAGAACCACAGCTCCGAGGTACCCCTCGCTGCCACTTCCTGATAAGTCGTCTTCTCGGAATGTGGCCAGTTTCTCAGTTACTAAGAATGCCGCTTATCAGGCTTGCGCCATCTAAGAAACTCCATTACGCTGTTGACGTTGTCTGCGGTGTCTTCCCTCCTCACCCGCTATCGGTTGTACCAATTGCAGTTCAAATTTTTTATAAGGATGACGCATGACTCGTAAAAACACTTTGGCGACCCTTGCTGTGGCGGTATTGCTGAGTTTGTCCTTGACTGCTTGCAAGGACACAAAAACTCTGCAAGAGAACGAGCAATTGAAGGCTCAGGTGGCGGAACTTCAGAAAGAGAACGGCCAATTGGGAAATAACCTTGAGACGGTGACAGCTGCCCGCGATGCGCTAGCGAAAGAGAACGAGGTGCTCAAGGCAAGAATTAAGCCTCACAAGACGAAGCGCTCCCAAACGAAAGCTTCGAGCCGAAAGCGTCGTCGGAGTTAAAGGTCTCGGCAGGTTTATGACCCGCGCCTGTTTTGGAAAGCGCGAGTCGTTTTCTTGTTTTAATCGTTAGAAGAGGGAGGTTATGAGCATGAAAACCTTTGAGGTGCAATTTCGCTATCGAGATCGAAATGAAGGAACGATAGAATCGACGGTCAAATTGGATGCATCGAGTCTTCCCGGAGCCGTTGCTAAGGCAGCACGTGAGTTTGTCAAAGGCTTAGACCGGAAACAGAGATTCGATATGAACAAGAATGGACTCGAAATTACGGTCAAGTCTGTCGGTACGACAACGGAAGCGCAGGCAGAGGCATCCGCAGAATCCGCTGCCGGTTGAGAAATCAGCAGGACCGGATCGTTGGTCTAGATAAGGAAAGCGCCGCCAAGTCCCGAGAAGTCCGCTTATCGGAATGTGGGACAGAATCCAAAATTCTAGCTGGGAGAAAAGGCCAAGGCGTAAAGGAACTGCTCGCCGCTGGCACCAACCTGCGCATCTAGACCAGCGCGTTCCAGACGCTTTGCTAAATCTTCAGGATCGTCGTAACGCTTCACAATGCGAAACGTCCGGCCATCGTTGAGGGTGCGGAGTTCAATTTCATCGTTCAAGCGAGAGGTTCCCTGTGTTGCGCTGCGTAACCTCCCATTCCGTTGCCCCTCCAAAATGGCTAAACAGCCGCCCGGCTTAAGCGCCGAGGCCATCAAGAGCAGAAAGGGATCCAGGACGGCGGAAGGCAGATGAGAAATCCAGAAACCTAGGAATATGGCGTCATACCGGGCACGGGGATGCCAACAAAACAAGTCCGTTTCCTCATAGTCCACGCGTCCCTGTAATCCTGCTTCTTGGATCCGGCGGCGATTCTTTTCGATCATGGACCGGGAATTATCCAACACCGTAACCTTTTCGGCTCGGCGCGTCAGGTAGAGCGTCCAGTTGCCTGTTCCGGCCGCAGGCTCCAGGACGTGTCCGCGCAGCGGCGCCATGTCGAAAACCGCTTCGACTTTTTGGATTTCTTCGCGCCACAGTGCGTTTCCCTCTGCTCCCAGATCATACCGGCCGCGCCTCTCCCACCATTCGTCGTACTCGGTGGCTCGGGCCTCGTAGTAAGACTTCTGCTCTTCGAGCAATGCCGCCAGATCAGAGGGGAGGAGTATGGGGATAGAGCCTCCTTGGGTGTCTCAATTCTAGCGCACAGGGGAAGCATAAAATCAATACCCGTACACATCCGGGCTGAGCCAACTCCTGAGAAGTCGGCTTATCGGAAACTGGCTTTTGCCCCACGTCGGTTCGGGCCACATTCCGATAATTCCGTTTCTCGGGACCTATCCGGTTCTAGGGTAGACGGTACAGCGTCAGCCTGAGCGGAAAGCCGACGACAAACATTGAGCCGTCCAGAGAGAAAGCAGTCCACGACTGCTCCTCGGCGAGTTCCTCCGGGGTGACTTCCGCGATGGGTTCTCCCGTATCGGTGGAATAAACGACAAAATGCTCTTGCTTGAGCGTGTGCATGCCGGGAAAACTTGCAATTTGCAACGCAAATCGCTTGCCGAATCATGCTTGGCAGCGACTACTGCTTTGACGTGGGTTACACCCAACCCGTGCAAGAGGTCGAGGGACTTCGCTTGAGCTCCGAGCAGCGCAAGATGATATTGGGTGGGACGGCTGCGAAAATCTTAAAAATCTAACCCCGAACGAGCAACAAGGCGTTGCGCACCACCTTCCGAATGATTACTGTGTTGATGTCGCTTGGGAAAAGAGGTCTAAGCGCTGGCGGACTTCCAAGTCCGAAGGAAGGCGGCCGCTGTCCTACGCGACGGGCAGGGACTTTGAGACCGTTATGAGGAAGACGTTGGCCGTTGGGCTGCAACCTGACGAACCTGCAACGTTAGCCAGTCTAAACTCAGTCACTAGGGAGAATGGGTTCAGCCCGTGCGCCTGCTCGATTACCGGGTATTGTTTTTTAACATGCTTAGCGACAAGTATGATAGAATGCAGTGTGTGGCGACCAAGAACCCTCATGCTGCGGCTCTCGGCAAACTCGGGGGCAAGGCTCGGGCTCGAAAAACGACCGCCGCACAACGAAAGGCATGGGCGCGTTTGGGCGGTTTGGCACGCGCGCAGCAGTACTCCAGGAAACAGCTGTCACGGTGGGGAAAGCTGGGAGGGCGGCCTACGAGAAAAAAGGGAGGCCAGCGATGAAGCGGGCAGCAATCTACGCGAGGGTTAGCACAAATAACGGCCAGAACCCGGAGATGCAGCTTATCGACCTGCGCGCCTATTGTGAAAAGCGTGGGTGGAAGGTGGCGGGGGAGTTCGTGGATACCGGAGTGAGCGGCGCCAAGGAGTGCCGTCCGGCCCTGGATCAGCTGCTGACCCTCTGCGGGAAACGTGCCGTCGACGCTGTGGTGGTCTGCCGGTACGACCGGTTCGCGCGAAGCCCGCGTCAACTCGTCAACGCCCTCGAGGAGTTCCGGGCGCTCGGGATCGACTTCGTGAGCCTGCATGAAGGAGTCGACACGTCCACCCCTAACGGGCGTCTGGTGTTTGGCATCTTCGCATCCATAGCCGAGTTTGAGAGGGAGTTGATTCGCGACCGCGTCCGTTCGGGACTGGCCGCTGCCAAGGCCAAAGGCAAGTGTCTCGGGCGGCCAAGAGTGTCCGTTGACCCGGCGGAGATTGCGCGCCTTCGCGCAGAAGGAGATTCCTGGTCGACTGTCGGGAAAAAGCTGGGACTAGGGGAAGGGACCGTCAGACGGGCAGCGATCGCGTCCGCCAGTCATGGGTCGTTGGAGATAACGGAGCGGCCGCCTTTATGACCGGAGCGGATATGGAAGCGATGAGGTTGAAGGCACGGCTCGTTTGCCTTCTTGCTTGGGTCCAGGGGAACAGAGCCGGAAATTGTACCCCGCTTGATGATCGCTAGCGGATAGGGACCATTGGCTCCTTTAATCGAAGACCGCAATCCATAAGGAAAGCCAAGGAAGTCCACGAGTATCCTGCCGGGTCAGTCGGAGTGAAGCGACGCAAGGATTTTAGCGCTAATTTCCGGCTTTCAGCTTGATTTCCGCCGTGTCGCCCTTTACTTCAACCGTCGTGCCAAAGGGCTTTGACGCGTCAGCCAGGCGCTGGAGGATATAACCCGCTCTCGCACCCGTCACCGGCGAGGGCAAGCCGCGAGTGTCAAGGAACTGGTTGTTGGTGTACTGGTTGTGAATATCCGGCTGGCCCTCGCCCACGTTGTTCAAGGCGATCGGCCGGAACGAAATCGATTGCAGGTTCTTCCCCTGAAATTGGACGTACGCGACCGCGCTCTCCCAATTCATCGGTTCGTCGATCCACGTCAGAGTCGGCGGCAGGTTGTAAATGAAGTTGCCCAGATCATAGAAGATGGGCCGGCCGTGATAAATCTCCACCCCGTGCAGCAGAGGCGCGCCATGCATCACTATGATGTCCGCACCCGCATCCACCTCCGCATGCGTCCACTTCTTGAGCCAATCATTCGGGGCGAGCCGCTCCTGCATCCCTTCCGTGAAAATCGTCGCGAACGAGTGATTCCCGAAGACGTGGTTATGTTGGTACACGATCACGAGGTCTGCGTGCTGGCGGGCGTCACGAATGCTTTGAAGGATGCGTTGCGAATCCTCCTGGTTCGGCGTGTTCCCGGGCACGCCGGGCAGATCGTCCGTCGCCTCATTTTCTTTGTCGCCGGCTTCGACGCGAAGCTCATTCACGCCCGGCCGGTCCGCCGTGGCGCTTCCTCCCGGCGTAATCAGGCCTGACGCGCTCGCTATCAGGGCAATCGTGCCCTTCGGCGTGTGCAGATAACCCGGCGCTACAGCTTCGGCCACGTTGTTTCCAGTTCCGGCGTGAACGATCTTCCGGCTGTCCGCCTCCCGGATCGTGTTCTGAATGCCCGTCACTTTCAGATCGAATGCATGGTTTCCGGACAGGGACAACAAGTTAAAACCGAAAGTCTTCAGCGCATCGAGCGCTTCAGGCGGAGTGAGAAATCCCCTGTCCTCCTGGACCGTCTCGCCTTTTTCGGCGACCGCGGATTCCAAGTTGGTGAAGACCACATCGCCCTTCAGCAGCCCCTGGATCACCGGCACCGCCGCCGGTGCGGTCGCGCGGATGTCCGACCGGATCATCGACTGCCCCGCCAAGGTGATCGTTATCGCAGTCGACTGCGGCCGCACAGCAGTGCCCATCGCGCACACGATTGCGAACAACAGAACCGCGAGGCACGCTGCTCTCGCCAACAACAGGCCAGTCTTTAACATTGTTGCCATTTGCGTTGCCCTCGCGTTTTCGTCTGAGCGCTCGATGTATCCGCGACTCTGCCTAGTTTCCGCCCTTCAAGCTGATCTCCGCCGTATCGCTCTTCATCAATATACTCGGAATACTCGGATCCGGGGAGTATCTGCCTGCTTTGGAGGGACAGGGCCTGAAGCGCAAGATTTGTGGTGAGTCGTCGCCAATCCGGAAGGTAACCGGTCGCTTCCGAGTACGCCGCCATCCACCAGCGATTGCATGGACCCGCAGGCGCGTTTGTTATAACTTCTGGCCTGGGGGATCTGGACTGTCTCTGGCTCGGCCAGCGTCTCAGCAAGATGGATGGCATTCGCTCAGTAGGGTTCCGCGATGTTCAGATGCAGGCCAGAGCCGCGACAATGATGAAAGATCTGCCTTTATCGAAAGTCTACCAGTTGCTCGAACCGGGTCCGGTGGTCCTGCTGACGACCTCCCGCAAGGGCCGCGCCAACGTCATGACGATGTCCTGGCATATGATGGTCGAGTTTGAGCCACCACTTGTCGCCTGCGTCGTCAGCAAGGCCAATCACAGCTTTGCCGCGTTGCGCGCGACAGGGGAATGTATAATCGCTATCCCGGCGCTCGAATTGGCGCCGAAGGTTGTGGGAGTCGGCAACTGCTCGGGTCGCGACCTCGACAAGTTTGCGGCGTTCGGGCTGACACCCATGCCCGCCAAGAGGGTGGCGCCGCCTCTGGTGGCCGAATGCTTTGCCAATCTCGAATGCAAGGTGGCCGATACCCGCCTCGTCAACAGATACAACCTTTTCATCCTTGAAGTTCTCAAGGCCTGGAGGGACCCTGCGCAGAAAAATCCCAAAACTGTCCATCATCATGGATATGGTACGTTCGTTGCCGATGGCGAGACGATCAAACTGAAATCAAAGATGCGGTGAGGTGCGCGCGACAGAGTTGCTTTTCGCGCTTGAGGCCGAACGCGAGCGCCGCAACCCATTTCCCGAAGAGCGCGTTCTGTTGAATCCCAGGAACGGCAAGGCGCTTACCCGTCCTCGACTCTACGAGCGGATGCTCGCCTTGGGGAAGCGCGCCGGCGTCCCTGATGCACACCCTCACCGCTACCGAGGTACCTTCGCGGTAGACATGCTGGCTAGAGGAGGCAGCCCCTACGACCTCGCGAAGCTCTTAGGTGATACCGTGGCGACAATCGAGAAGCATTACGCGCCGTTTGTAAGGGAACTGCGAGACCGGGCTGGCGCATAATGGAAAATGGCGAAGGCTTGGAGAAAACCAATTGCACAAATATTGCACGATCGCCGGCAATTTCTCGGAGACCGAACTAGAAACTATGCACAATAAAAAACTTAATGGCGGACAGGCCTGTAAGCCGGATTCTGTTCGGCTCGTGGATAATGGCAACCACGCACCGCAGTGATCATTCCTCTAGGTCCAGGTTCGCACCGGGACTCCAGCAGCCTACCCGAGGGTCATAACGAGCTGGGCCAGCTCTCCCCTCCTATTTGGCCTTGCACCACGCGGGGTTTGCCGTGCCGTCCCGATTGCTCGGGACGCGGTGGGCTCTTACCCCACCGTTTCACCCTTACCTTGCGCTCTCGCCTGTTTCAGCCCACTTGCGTAGGCCATCATCAGACCCGCTGAAGGTTTTCCTCCAGCCGGTCACCGAGGCGAATTGCACCGGCGGTTTATTTTCTGTGGCACTTTCCGTGACCGAACCCGCGCGGTTTGCTTGCGCTTACCGTGAAGAGACTCGGTCCCCTGGCGTTACCAGGCGCGTTGCCCTTTAGTCCGAGGCGGTTTGCGCCGAGGACTTTAGTCCCCGACGTGCCCGACCAGAACTACGGTGTCCGGACTTTCCTCCCGGCCGGTCTTCTTACGAAGGCCAGCCCAGCGATCACCCGGCCTGTCCGCCGATTTACATTATAGCCTTCCATCGCGAACCTGGCTATAGACACGGACCTCGGTGGGGGAACCTTGATTGGGATGAGCGGAGCATTTCTCCACACAGCGACGCTGCGCCGATGAACGATTACGGGCAATCATGACGATACAAACTGCGCCGGAGAGGGCTCGTGGCCTGTATGGTCGTTGTGGCGGTGCCTCCTATGCGTGATGCTGCAGTTTAGAAGAGTGAGCGCTGCGGAGTGCGTTTCGATGCGCCCTTCGAATTGCTCTTGCCCGGCATCTTTCCCGGCCTTTCCAGTGCCGGAACAGTCACCTTGCCTTCTAGCAGGTCGTCGAATGCGTCTTCATTCAAGATGGTGACGCCGAGGGAGCGGGCTTTGTCATATTTTGAGCCGGGGTCAGCACCGACCACGACGTAATCCGTCAGTTTGCTTACCGATTCCGATACCTTGCCGCCGTGACGCACGACTTCCGCACCTGCCTCGTCGCGCGACCGGCGTGGCAGCGCCCCGGTGAAGACGAATGTCTTCCCAGACAGGCGCATGTCCTCCGGCGCGCGGCGTTTCTCTGTCATTTTCAGACCTTCATCCTTGAGGCGCCTGATTAGCCTTTGATTCGCAGGCTCGGAGAAAAAATCGGCGATACTCTGCGCCACCTTGGGCCCGACCTCCGGGACTTCCACAAGCTGTTCTACGGTAGCTTTAGCAAGCTTCGTCAAGTCGCCAAAATGATCGGCAAGCAGTTGTCCGGTGCGCTCGCCGACAAAGCGAATCCCGAGCGCATAGATCAATCGCGCGACACTGTTGTTCTTACTTGCTTTGATTTCATCGAGCAGGTTCTGCGCCGATTTTTTCGCCATGCGCTCGAGCGCGGCCACATCATCCAGTTTCAGTTCATATAAATCCGCGAAGTCCTTCACCAGGCCTTTGTCCACGAGTTGATCCACAATCTTTTCGCCCAGGCCATCGATGTTCATGGCATGCCGGCTGGCGAAGTGCAACAGCGACTCCTTACGCTTGGCCGGGCAGCTGGCATTGACGCAGCGGTAGGCGACTTCTTCAGGGTCTTTGTGAATCTTGCTGTGGCATTCCGGGCACCGCTCGGGAACGGCAATCTCGTGGCGCGCCTTCCCTTCCTTGACGACTTTGATGACGTGCGGGATCACTTCCCCGGCGCGCTCGATGATCACCGTATCGCCGATGCGCAAGCCCAGCCGCTCGATCTCGTCCATGTTGTGCAGCGTCGAACGGCTGACCGTGACGCCACCGACTTCCACCGGTTCGAGCACGGCAACCGGCGTGAGCGTGCCCGTGCGCCCAACTTGAAAAATGACATCCTTCACGACCGTCGTTTCCTGCCGCGCCGGATACTTGTAGGCAACGGCCCATCGCGGCGCCTTCGCCGTGAAGCCTAATTCCTGCTGCAGTGCGATGTCGTTGACTTTGATCACGATGCCGTCGATTTCATACGGCAGCTTCTCGCGCTTCTCTTCCCAAGTGTCGATGAACTTCTCCACTTCCTCGAGCGAGTGGCAGATACCCCGGCCGGGCGAAACCTTGAAGTGGAGCTTGCGCAGCGATTCGAGCGCTTCCGAATGGAGATGCGCAGCCATGCGCCCGCCAACCAGCAGAAAGTATGCGTAGAAATCGAGACGCCGCGCCCGTGTAATTTCCGGGTCGAGAACGCGCACGGCGCCTGCGGCCGCATTGCGCGGATTCGCAAACCGCTTCCCGCCCTGCTCTTCCTGCCTCTGATTCAAGTCCTCGAAAGCGCGAAGCGGCATGATGATCTCCCCGCGCACTTCGAAATCCGTCGGCAGGCGCAGCTTTTTCAGCTCCGCCGCATCCACTCGGAGCGGGATCGAATGGATCGTGCGCACATTCCCGGTGACGTCTTCACCGGTCGTCCCGTCGCCGCGCGTGACGCCGCGCACAAGCACCCCCCCTTCATACAGCAGCGAAATGCTCAGCCCATCGAACTTGTGTTCGGTAACATATTCAATGCGGTCGCGCCCGGTGAGTTCCCGCACACGGCGGTCGAATTCCTCCAGTTCTTCAAACGAAAACGTGTTGTCGAGGCTCATCATCGGCGGGGAATGCCGGTATGTTTCGAAGCCTTTGCGCGGCGCTCCACCAACGCGCTGCGTGGGCGAATCCGGCGTGACGAGTTCCGGATGCATGGACTCGAGCCGCTTGAGTTCCTCCATCATCCGGTCAAACTTGACGTCGGAAATTTCCGGCTCATCGAGCACGTAGTAGAGATACTCGTGACGGCGGATGTCGTCGCGAAGTTTTTCGATCTGACTGGCAGCCGCCGTGCTCTTCGCCATGAGACCTCGGAGAAGCGAATAGAATGGACGTTTAGTATACAATGCGCGTCCCGGCCTCGGCGCTGGATCTGCGTGCGTGGCCTGATAGGGACGCGGCCTTGTAGGAGAATCGAGCAAACTTCGTGCCTTCGGAGATCCGAGATGCTGTGCTGATCGTCAATCCCCTCGCGGGTGGAGGGCGTTTTGTGCCTCAGCTCGACGCGGCGAGGCGCATTTTCCGCGACGCCGGAATCGAGACGGAACTGCAGGAGACGGCTGCTCCCGGCGAAGCGACCACACTCGCGCGCCGCGCCGTTGAGCAATCGCGGCAGCTCGTCATCGTCTGCGGCGGCGACGGCACGGTCAACGAAGCCGTGAACGGGCTTGCCTGCAGCCGGGTTCCGCTGGCCGTGCTGCCGGCTGGGACCGCCAACGTCCTTGCGAAGGAGTTATCGCTGCCGTGGAATCTGCCGCGCGCCGCCAAGCGCATCGCCCGGGCGCAATACCACCGCATCGCTCTGGGACTCGCCATTCCGGAACCATCCAGCGGCGCTCCTCGCTATTTCCTCAGCCTAGCGGGAGCCGGGCCGGACGGAGCCCTGGTCTTTGCCGTCCGTCCCGAAATCAAGCTTCGCGCAGGAATTCTCGCATACTGGCAAGAAGGCTTTCGCCAACTGACGCGCTACGACTTCCCGCGCTTCCGCGTAACGACGGACCATCATTCCATCGACGCCACGCTGGTGATCGTGGGGCGCACGAAACACTATGGCGGGCCGTTCAAAATCACCACCGAAGCTGACTTGCTGCGTCCAGAGTTCGAGCTGGCGCTGGTGACAACGCGAAGCGCCTGGCGCTACATTTCCTATTTGCCTATGATCTGGGCCGGGCAGTTGCGGCGCGCACGGCACGTCCAATTCTGCAAGGCAACTTCGCTCCACTGCGTCGCGATCGATTCCTCGCCCGTGTTGATTCAGGTCGATGGCGAGCCTGCCGGGCGTCTCCCGGCCGACTTCCGCATCGTGCCCGACGCGCTCACCCTGGCCATGCCCGATTCGGTGTAGTATTTCGCGAGGCGTTCGAACGCGCGGTGTGCCGCATCCATCCACGTCAATGAGGCACGTCTGCTTCCAATGGAACCTGTGACACATGCTCTCACCTCGATCGCTCTCGGCCGCGCCGGGTTAAACAAAGTCACGCGGATGGCGACACCCATGCTGCTCGTCTCTGGTTTGGTGGCCGACGTGGACTGGGTCAGCCGTTTAGGGGGTGCAAGCGCATTCCTGCACGGTCACCGCACGGCGACACACTCGTTACTCGGAACGGCTGTACTCAGCGTCGCGGTCACTTTGGTCTTCGTGTTCGCTGGGCGCAAGGTTCCGCAGTTCGCCATCGGCGCCCTCCCTGCCTTGCTCGTGTGCGTTGTCGGAGCGGGGGTTCATCTGCTGCTCGATCTGCTGAACGGCTATGGCGTGAAGCTGATGTGGCCCTTCAGCGCGAAGTGGTATGGGTGGGACCTGGCGGATTCGGTTGACGCCTGGATAATTTTTTTCTTGCTGGCGGGATTGCTGCTGCCGGAATTGTTCCGGCTCGTATTGGAAGAGATCGGATCGAAGCCCAAGCGGCGCGGGCGGCAGCGGGGCGCGATCGTGAGCCTGCTCCTGGTCGCTCTGTTTGTCGCGGGGCGTGCCGTGGCACACCAGCGCGCGGTGGCGCTACTCGATTCGCGCGAATACCGCGGTCAGGCGCCGCTGGTAGTGGCGGCCTTCCCGCGGCCTTCCAATCCGTTCATCTGGTCGGGCGTGGTTGAAACGGACAATGCGCTGGTCAACGTGGACGTGCCCCTGTCACCCGGCGCTGTCTTCGATCCGGACGCAGCCGCGGTGCACTTCAAGCCGGAAGAATCTCTGGCGCTCAGCAATGCCGGGAACACCGCCACCGCTATCGAGTTCCTGGGATACGCCCGATTTCCACTCGCCCATGTGGAACCCGAAGGCGACGGCTACCAGGTTCGTCTGCGGGACATGCGTTTCGCTTCCGAATTGCCCGGCCGGCGCGGCATCATCGCTGTGATCGATCTAAACGCGCAAAGCCTCGTCATCAACGAACATCTCGAATTCGACGCGCCGTCGGGCCCCTGAATTCGTGTAGCTTTCATTTTGCGGCGCGGTGCAGGGCATATTGAGCGCCGCTTTATGCGGGTGGACGATGCCGAAATGCGATACGTGAGAGCAGATACAGGCACAACACGATACCCAGGGCGATTCCGGCAACTTCGAGTTTGTGGGCCACAAGGAAATGAGTCGCCTGATCCCCGTACTTTACGGCTAGGAATCCTTCACCGAAAAAGCGGAAGCCGCGAGCCACGATCAAGCCAAGGACGAAGGTGCGCACAGGCATCTCCAAAGCGCCTGCTGCGATCACGAACAGCTTGAAAGGGCTCGGCGGGGGCAGAAGCGCCGTAACCAGGATGCTGACGAAGCCGTTCCGGTTGATCCAGGCATGGATGTGCTGCGCGCGGGGACCGGCGTGTTTGTTGAACATGGCTTCGCCACCCTTCCTCGCAAGGTAATAAAGGAGCAAACAGCCCGCTACGGAGCCGAGCGTCGCCATCCCGGCGTAGTAGGGCATACGTGATGGACGGCGTATTGAAAGGTCGACCAGGAGCAGATCGTTGACGACGGGAAAAGTGAGAACCGAAGAGTCCAGAAACGCGATCAGGAAAAGGCCCAGGCCGCCTGTGCCGGCGACAATGGCCTGGAGCCAGTGGGGCATGTGAACCCGGGGTGTCGGTGCGTCCATAAGGTGCATTCGAAAAGGTCAAATTGTATCAGACATGGCCGCAGCGCGCGTTGCGCAAAGGCCGCTTTCGAAAAAAAACGAATTCAGGCACTTCGAGGAATTAGGCGCGGGCACGAGCACTATATCTTACAGGATTTCTTCCTGCAACGGAGCCCATTACGGACGGGAATTTGCCGAACCCCTCCGCGTCGGATAGAATGCTGTTCTTTAACGGGCCCACTCTCCCATATGACTCTCCTTGACGAACTGAATTCCGGACAGCGCGAAGCCGCAACAGCCATTGAGGGACCCGTACTGATCCTTGCCGGGGCCGGGACGGGCAAGACGCGTGCCATTACCTACCGCATCGCTCACCTGATCGAGAAGGGTGTCCCTGGGAGCACGATTCTTGCCGTCACATTCACGAATAAGGCTGCCGGGCAGATGAAGGAGCGCGTCCGCGACCTTTTGGTCCGCGAGGGGCTTGCGTTTGACGATCCATGGATCGGCACATTCCATTCCTTTTGCGCCTGGCTATTGCGTCGTGAAGCCCCACGCCTCGGCCTTCCCAGAGACTTCAGGATTTATGACGCGGATGACCAGACCGCCGTCGTTAAGCTCGCTCTCGAGCAGCTCAACATCAAGGACCCGGGCGAGCGCGTCCGCGGCCTCCTGGAACGGATCAGCTTCGCGAAAAACCATGGACTGACTCCCTCGCAGGTCGCCAGCGACGCCGCAAAGCGCAACGATGCACTGGGCATCACAGCCTCCAAGGTGTATGAGGCATACGAAAAAATTCTCCGTAAAGCCGGCGCACTCGATTTTGACGATCTATTGCTTCGGGCCGTGCAGGTTCTCAAGGAATTTCCCGAAGCGCGTGCCGCCTGGCAAAGCCGCTTCCATTACATCCACGTCGACGAGTACCAGGACACCAACCGCGCGCAGTATGACCTGTTGCGCTTGCTGGTGAGTGAGTCGCGCAACCTCTGCGTCGTCGGGGACGAGGACCAATCCATTTACCGCTGGCGCGGCGCGGATGTCGGCAACATTCTCCGCTTCGACGAGGATTATGCCGGGGCTCGTGTCGTGCGACTCGAGCAAAATTACCGCTCAACCCAAAAGATTCTCGACGCGGCCGCCGGAGTCGTCTCCAAAAACCAGCGGCGTCTCGGTAAGAATCTAAAAGCCACGCGCCCTTCCGGCGTTAATTTGGGATTTTTCGAAGCGCGCGACTCCAAGGCAGAAGCCGAATACGTCGCCGATCGCATCCGCATTTTGCATGGCGATGATCCGGCCGTACACGTTGCTGTTTTGTACCGCACCAATTCTCAGTCGCGCGCCTTTGAGGAGGCACTTCGCGCGCGCGGCATGCGGTACCGGATGCTGGGCGGCTTTTCTTTCTATCAGCGCGCGGAAATTAAGGATGCCCTCGCGTACGCGCGCCTGGCGATTTTCCCGGACGATGATATCGCCCTGTTGCGCGTGATCAACACACCCCCGCGCGGAATCGGCAAGACGACTCTGGACTCGCTTTTCGCATTGGCCCGAGAGCACGACGTGTCGCTTTGGGTGGCCATCGGCAAGATGCTCGATATGGGGTCTTCGGGCCGCACCGTCGCTCCGCTTAAGGATTTCCGGACATTGATCGAGGAACTCCAGGGTGAGGCCGCTTCTTCCTCGCCCGCGGATTTTCTGCAGTCCGTTCTGATTCGAAGTGGCTACATCGACATGCTCACACAGCGGGATTCAAGTGAAGATACCGCGCGCGCCGACAACCTGCGCGAACTGGTTAACGCCATGGCCGAGGGCTCGGAGCGCGGCGAAACGCTGACGGATTTCCTGGACCACGCCGCTCTGGTCAGTGACGCTGACAGCTACGACGAGCAAGCTCTGATCACACTGATGACGCTGCATAGCGCCAAGGGGCTTGAATTCGACCACGTATTTCTGACCGGCTTGGAGGAAGGAGTCTTCCCCCACAGCCGTTCGCAGAACGATCCGGAAGAACTCGAGGAGGAACGCCGCCTCTGCTACGTTGGAATGACGCGCGCGAAGGAAACGCTTACGCTCACGCGCGCCGTTTATCGCCGCATTTACGGTTCGGAACGCCTCATCGGCTCGTTGCCTTCGCGCTTCCTGCAGGAGATCCCGGAAGGCTTGGTTGATACCGCGGAGGGCTCCCTTTCCGACGCGGGAGAGACCCGACGCTACGAGCCCGATCCCGAATATTCCTACTCAGAGCAAGAGTTTGTCCGCCGAGTGCGTGGCGCTGCCGCTCCGGGCAGGCGCGATTCCGAAACACCAAGCAGAACGCGTTCGTCGGTGCCGCGCCGCCTCGGGCGCACTGAGACGAATCCGCTGATCGGCCAGCGCGTGCGCCATGCCACATACGGCGCCGGAACCATCACCGGCGTCGAGGGCGATGGCGACGACCGCAAACTGACCGTGCGTTTCTCCGATCACGGAACGAAGAAACTCATGGAGAGGTATGCGAATCTGAGCTGGGCCTGAGCACGCACAGTATTTCTGTGAGCGTCTTTGAACACATCTGCTTCCCTGGGGCCATGCGGGCAGTTGCGGGGCCAAGCCCCTCAAGGTAGAGTTTCCACGGTTCTCAATCCGTTTCGCGTTGGGATGGTGCCGAGTGGGTTCAGGGCTATTCCGCATCAAGAACATCGACCAGTTAATCTCCGATGCGGATGCACCTGAACGCCGGTTAAAGAAGTCTCTCGGCTGGGTCAGCCTAACTGCTCTCGGCATCGGCGCCATCATTGGCACGGGCATCTTTGTCCTCACGGGCACCGCGGCTGCCGGTGAAGCTGTTGAATATCCTTCCATCCTGAAAGCCCCGCTGTTGCAGGTCCTGCTGCATGGTTCGCATGCGGCAGGGGCGACTGGGCGTCCCGGAGCAGGCCCGGCGATTGCGCTTTCTTTTTTCCTCGTGGCCGTCGTGTGCGGATTTGCGGCCCTATGCTATGCCGAATTGGCTTCCATGATTCCGATTGCCGGAAGCGCTTACACGTACACGTACGCAACGATGGGAGAACTGATCGCCTGGATCATCGGTTGGGATTTGATCCTGGAGTACGCTGTTTCGAACATGGCCGTTGCAGTCGGCTTTTCAGCGTATGTGGACAGCCTCCTCGAATCGTTCGGAATCCATCTTCCCCCCGGGCTTTCCACGCCGGCTTACACTCCCGACTCCGGCTGGCACCTCCACTTCAACATCGTCGGCTTTCTGATCGTAATGCTGCTGACGGTCCTGCTCGTGATCGGCATCCGCGAATCGGCCAAAGCCAACAGCGTCATGGTGGGAATCAAGCTAGCCGCTATTTTTATCTTCATCGTTTTCGCATCAAAGTACATCCGCCCGGTGAATTGGAAGCCATTCATGCCGAACGGCTGGCAGGGCGTCCTGACCGGGGGCGCCCTTGTGTTTTTCACTTACATCGGGTTTGACTCGGTTTCTACTGCCGCAGAAGAGTGTAAGAATCCGAAACGTGACTTGCCGCTCGGAATTCTGTTCTCCCTGCTGGTTTGCGCGATTCTATACGTGTCCGTCGCGATCGTGCTCACAGGGATCCAGCCGTACTCCATCTTTCGCGGAGACGCCGCTCCGGTGGCCTCTGCGCTCCACAACATCGGCCTCGACACTCTCCAGAGATGGGTGACCATCGGCGCCCTGATGGGCATGGTCTCGTCGTTGCTCGTTTACCAGATGGGGCAGGCACGCATCTGGTATGCGATGTCGCGCGACGGACTGCTTCCCGCCACTTTCGCGCGCGTTCATGTGAGATTCCGCACACCGCACATGGCTACCTGGATTGCGGGTATTTTCGTCGGCATACCGGCCGGCATCTTTGATATCGGCACTCTGGCCGATCTCTCGAACATCGGCACGCTGTTTGCCTTCATGCTGGTTTCCCTCGCCGTGCTGATCCTTCGCCGCACCCAGCCGGACCGCTCTCGCAGCTTCCATGTGCCCTTCGTGCCATTGTTGCCGATTCTATCCGTCCTCTGTTGCCTTATACTAATGACTGGTTTGACGCTGGAGAACTGGATCCGCTTTTTCGTCTGGCTTGCGATCGGACTGGTGATCTACTTTCTTTATGGCCGCCACCGAAGCGCGCTGAATCCAGACGTGGCAAGGGAGCAACGTTGATTCCGAGGGCTCTTTCGCGCGCCGCCGTACTCGCGGCGGTGTTGCTTGCCGCTCCGCAGTTGGCTCGCGCCTGGGGCGCAAATGCCCAGCGTTTGGTCGCCAACAAGGCTGTGGAGACGCTTCCTCCGGATATCCGCGGGTTCTTCGAAGCGAACCGTGATTTTTTGAGCCGCCACGTTACCGACCCTCTGGACTGGCTTGCCAAGAATCCCTCGACCGAGCGCCGCAATCATTTTCTCTATCTCGACCACTACGGAAAATTTCCATTCAACTCTCTGCCAAGGGACTACAAGGAGGCAGTTGCCAAGTTCACCAAGGCCAAGCTGGAAAGCTCCGGGGTTCTGCCATGGCAAATCGGCGTTTACAGCCAGAAATTGACGGCAGCGCTTCGGGACCATGACTGGGAGCAGGCGCGGTTGGCAGCAGCGTACCTGGCTGCGTATGTCGCCCAGGCACATGACCCGTTTCATACGACGGAAAACTTCGACGGGCATTTATCCGGCCGGCCGGGTGTGGATCTTCGCTTCGGATCGAGTCTGGTGGGTCGCTTTTCCATTTTTTTCCCTATGCGGCCAAACGACGCAATGTTTCTGCGCGACCCGACCGATCACGCCTTTGACGCATGCATGTCCGCGCACGCATGGCTTGAAAACATCCTTCTCGCGGATCGCCAGGCTCGCGAAGGGCTCTCCGATTACACGGATGAGTATTACGACCGCTTTTACAATCTGGCCGGAGCGATTGTGATCCGCCAGCTCACCGATGCCGCCACCGATGTAGGCTCCTACTGGCTGACTGCGTGGATCAACGCTGGCCGGCCTCAGCTTCCGCCCCAATAATCGCCGCGACCGTGAACACACCCTCCCTCAAACATCTCCTCACGGCCCTGCCGAAAGCCGAACTACACGTGCATTTGGAAGGTTCGATCGAGCCATCGACGGTCGTCGAACTTGCGGCGCGGCACGGCGTTTCGCTCACCGTCGAAAAGGCTGCCGCATGCTACGCTCCGGGTGACTTTCTGCAATTCATCGAGGCTTTCAAATGGGTGACGTCCTTGCTTCGCGGACCCGCTGATTACGCCTTGATTGCGCGGCGTTTCGCCGAATCGCTGCGACGGCAGAACGTCCTGTATGCGGAGGTCACTGTTTCGATTGGCATCATGTTTCGGCGTAAGCAAGACCCCGAAGCCAACTTTTCCGCGCTCCGGGAAGCTGCCTCGCAGGTTCCGGGTGTCCGTCTGGCATGGATTTTTGATGCCGTCCGCCAGTGGGGCGCGAACGCTGCGGCGGAAGTTGCACAGATCGCGGCTCAATTGCGCTCGCCGGATATTGTCGCTTTCGGGGTTGGTGGCGATGAACTCGCGCTTCCCGCAAGGGAACTTCGCCACGTTTATGAATACGCGGCGAGCCAGGGCCTGCATCGCCTCATTCACGCCGGAGAAATCGGCGGGCCTGAGTCTGTTCGAGACGCCGTCGAAATTCTCGGCGCGGAACGCATCGGTCACGGGATCGGCGTCATGCGGGACGAGCGCACGATGGATTTCCTGGCGGCACGCGGCATACCTCTGGAGGTCTGCCTTACCAGCAACCTCCGCACCGGAGCTCTCGCTCGACAGCTTGGCCGCGACAGCGCTGGATACCAGCAGCACCCTCTGGCATCCTTCTTTCGTCGCGGCCTCCCGGTCACACTATCAAGTGATGATCCCGCGATGTTTGAAACTACGCTCAGCACCGAGTACCTCCAGGCCCATCGCATGGGTCTCACGCCCGTTGAGCTTGTCCATATTGCGGAGGCGAGCTTCCAGCATGCGTTTCTCCCGATTCAGGAGAAGAACGCTCTTTTGAAAGCATTTCACTCCGGCAGAGCGGCGCTCGGCTTGGTATAATGCCTGCGATGAAAGCTCATGTCTGGGTAATGCCGAAACGCACGGTTTTGGATCCGCAGGGACAGGCGATTCAGCACGCACTGTCTTCCTTGGGCTTCCACAACGTCCGAGAGGTCCGTCAAGGCAAATTCTTTGTCCTGGACCTGGATCTCACCACACGCGAGGCCGCCGAAAATCTCGTCGAACGCTTGTCGCGTGAGGTCCTGACCAACCCGGTCATCGAAGAATTTCGCTACGAAATCGTCGATTAGCGATCTGCGTCCGCAATGCCTGGATTGTTAATTCCAGGAAACATAGCGCCTTGCTAAGCCGAATCTTCAATTCCATTGTGCTAATCTTTTCCCTGCGGGCTTCCCTGTCTGATGCCTAGCTCGAAGGTTCGGAGAGAAAACTGTGTGCGGAATCGTCGGATATATCGGCCCCAAGAAAGTCGTTCCCCTCATCCTCGGCGGCCTGAGGCGCCTCGAATATCGCGGCTATGATTCCGCCGGTATAGCTGTCGTTTCCCAGAACGGAAAGGTCGAGATTCGCCGCGCTCCGGGGAAACTTCACAACCTGGAAGAAGTAATCCGGCAATCCCCGATTGACGGCTCGTATGGTATCGGCCACACGCGCTGGGCCACGCACGGCCGTCCGACCGAAGAGAATGCGCATCCTCATCGTGACTGCACCGGCCAGATCGTCGTTGTCCATAACGGCATCGTGGAGAATTACGTCGAGCTAAAGCAAGAGCTTGAAAAAGAGGGCCACAAGTTCGTCACGGAAACAGATACCGAAATCATCGCTCACTTGGTGGAAAAGCACATGGTGGGCGGCGGCCCGCTCGAAGACGCCGTGAGGAAGGCGGTGAAGCAGCTCACCGGCGTCTATTCATTGGCCATTCTTTCCTCAGCAGACCCGAACAAGATCGTGGCTGCGAGAAACGGCCCGCCATCGGTTATCGGCCTGGGCCAGAACGAGTATTTTGTCGCCAGCGACATTCCGGCGATCCTTGCCCACACACGGGACATGTTCTTCCTGGCTGACGGCGACATTGCGGTGCTGACCCCACAAGGCGTCCGCGTCATGGATCTCGACGGCAATACCCTCGAGCGAACCGTGCAGCATATCTCCTGGGACCCCATCATGGCGGAAAAGGGCGGCTACAAGCATTTCATGCAAAAGGAAATCTTCGAACAGCCCCGCGCCGTTCGTGACACCCTGCTTGCCAGCATGTCGCTCGATTCCGGCAAGGTGTTCCTCGACAAGATGGACATTTCCGGGCAAGAATTCACCAATTTCACCAACATCAAGATTGTCGCTTGCGGCACGAGCTGGCACGCCGGGCAGATCGGCAAGTTCATGATTGAGCGCCTGGCGAAAGTCCCTGTCGAAGTGGACTACGGCAGCGAATTCCGATATCGCGACCCGATCATCGACTCGAAAACGCTGACGATTTGCATCAGCCAGTCCGGCGAGACGGCGGACACTCTTGCCGCGCAGCGCGAGGCCAAACACAAAGGTTCGAAAACACTTGCCATTTGCAACGTGTTTGGCTCGATGATCACACGCGAGGCGGCGGGAACGATTCTGACGCACGCCGGGCCGGAAATCGGCGTAGCCTCCACCAAGGCGTTTACCGGGCAGTTGACGGCCCTCATGCTGGTGGCATTGTATCTGGGCCAGGTGCGCGGCACGCTCACCGAGGACCGCGCCAAGATGCTCCTTCAGGAGTTCATGCGCGTGCCGCACAAGATGGAAACAGTTCTTCAGGCCGATGAAACGAGTATTTATGAAGGCCTCGCCCGGCAGTTCTTCCGCCATACTAATTTCCTTTTTCTCGGACGGGGCATCCATTTCCCCATCGCTCTCGAGGGTGCTCTGAAGATGAAGGAGATTTCTTACATCCATGCTGAGGGCTATCCAGCCGGCGAGATGAAGCACGGGCCCAACGCGCTAATCGATGAGAATCTTCCCGTCGTCATGCTTGCTACGCGGGACGATAGCGATCCGGAATCCATGACGCGCTATGAGAAGAGCGTTTCGAATATCAAGGAAGTCAAGGCGCGCGACGGCATCGTCATTTCTGTGGTTACCGAAGGCGATCACTTGGCGCGCGAGGCGTCCGATCACGTCATCGTCGTTCCACCCACAATCGAGATGCTCGCGCCGCTGCTTGAAGTCATCCCCTTGCAGTTGCTTGCCTACCACATTGCCGTGCGCCGCGGTTGCGACGTGGACCAGCCGCGCAACCTTGCCAAATCCGTTACCGTGGAATAATTCCTGGCATCACGCGCGATCATCTCCGCGAGGTCTGCATCCCGCACTGGTGTGCAGGCAGAAAGCTCCGGCCCGCGCATCCATTTCACCAATTGAGCGTCCTCGCGTAGAATGAGACTGTTGTGGGACGCCATTTTCTACAACTCCTCGCCGCTGTCCTGACGCTGGTCGCTGTACCCCGCGTGCATGCGCAGTCTCCGGGGCAGAACCCATCGAAGACGTCCAAGATCGCGGAAATTACCGTCACCGGAAGTCGCAAATTCTCTGCGACCGAGATGGTATCCGCCAGCGGGCTTAAGCCCGGCGATGTTGTCAGCGCGGAGCAGATTCAGGCTGCCGCGGACCGTCTCGCCGCGTTAGGAGTGTTTTCGACCGTCAACTATCGGTTCTCCTCCAAGGGCGACACGATTGCCCTCGAATTCCAGGTTCAGGAGGCCCGCACTGTCCCTCTCTCATTCGACAATTTCCCATGGTTCACGGACGGCGAGATTGCCGACGCAGTCCGTCAGGAAGTAGGGTTGTTCATTGGGGAGGCGCCGGAGGGCGGCACGATGCTGGATGAGATAACCGTCGCGGTCGAAAAGCTGCTGTCCTCTCACAAAATAAAGGGCACTATAACGCACCAGCTTATTGCGCAACCGGCCGGCGACGGCATGATCATGCAGTTCCGCGTGGAAGGTCCCGTAGTCAAGATTCAATCGCTACAGTTCGGCGACTCTCTCGCAGCCGATTCCGAGCGGCTCAAAGACCGGGTTTCCGACCTCAAAAGCCAACCATACTCGCGCTTCGCGATTGAAGTCTTTGAGGATGAACAGGTGCGGCCGCTGTACGACTCAAAGGGGTATCTCCACGCACAAATCGGCCCGCCGCAGCTCCGCTTGGCCGGTAATCCCGATGATCCTGCAGGATCGAATGTTGAGGTGCTCATACCCATCTCACCCCGACAGGCGTATTTGTGGAATGGTGCATCCTGGCAGGGCAATGTCGCTATTTCTTCCGCCAGCCTTGATGGAGTGGCCGGCCTGAGACCCGGGGATGTCGCAGACGGAATAAAAATTGAAGCAGCGTGGCAAAACGTCGAATCCGAATACGGGAAACATGGGTATCTCGATGTGAAGCTTACCGAGCAGCCGGAGTTTGACGACGCTGCCCGTCGTGTTTCTTACCGTGTCAGCATTGCAGAAGGCCCCCAATATCGCATGGGGGAAATGATTATTACCGGTCTTTCGCTCGACGCGGAAAAACGTCTGCAACACGCGTGGCAGCTTGCGCCGGGCCAAGTGTTCGACAACGGTTACTTCGAGAGATTCCTCAAGGTGCTAGCCAAGCCCAGCCCGGACATTTTCGGCGACATGCCCGTTCATTATACCGAGTGCGGCCACTGGCTCCGGTCCAATACCGATCGGCACACGGTGGATGTCCTGCTGGATTTTAAGTAAAGTTTACGGGGCCATGCCCTGGTCGCCCCCCGGCTCTGCTCCATAAATCTATTTTGCGCAAACCGCTGACGGACCGCTATGTCTGAGATTTCCTGAGTTTGCTAAAGAGTTTGGATTTACTGGTTGCCGGCCGGAGACTGCTGCATGGCCACATCGCGGGCGGCAACGATCGTGTTGACGTGAATCTGAACCGTGTCCGCTACGCGCCTGGCGTACCCGCCCGCCATTGTGGACGCCACGGGAATCCCTCGGTGACGCGCGTGTTCGAATACCAGCCGATCGCGCTTTTGCAGACCTTCCATCGTCAGCGCCAGACCTCCCAGCTGGTCTTCGCGGTATGGGTCCGCCCCGGCGACGTAGAAAATCAGGTCCGGGGTCATTCTCTTGGCAGAATGAATCAAGCCCTCTTCCAGAGCGTCCAGATATTCGGCGTCTCGCGTCCCGTCTCGGAGCCCTATGTCTTCGTCCGATGGAGGTTTCGGCATTGGATAATTGTTTTCCTGATGGATGGAAAGTGTAAAAACAGTCGCATCGTTCGCGAAAATTGCCGCGGTCCCGTTGCCATGATGCACGTCGGTGTCCACGACCATCGCCGTTCGGATGGCTCCTCCGGCCTGGAGAGACCGAATCGCAATCGCCACGTCATGGATCATGCAGAAGCCTTCCCCTTGTCCGGGATACGCATGATGGAATCCACCGCTGAGATTTGCGGCGAATCCATCTTGAAGAGCCCGGCGTCCCGCAAGGATGGATCCCCCCGCCGCTAGCCAGAAGGCCTTGACCGTCGCTTCCGAGAGCGGAATCTCGAGTTTCATGCGCTCGCTCAACGTGAGGGAATCCGTCTGTAGCTTCCGCACCCACGCCGGCGTGTGCACACGCAGGACATCTTCGTCGGAGGCAGGCTCCGGTTCGAGGAAATCGCTCTCGTCAGCCAGCCCTTCTTCCAGCAGTGAATCATGGACCATCTTGAATTTTTGTGATGGAAAAACGTGCGGTCCCAGATCCAAGTCGTAGCGAGGGTGGTAAATCAGCTTGAACGGCAACATAGCGGAAACCCGAGCCGATGGGCCTAACTCAATTATGCCGGTCGAGGATGAAATCCGGGACGGTCAGCAGCGCGCGTCCGAAATCCGAATTCGAGTTGCCATTCAGGCAGGCCTTTGCGCGCCGGGCAAAGTCGTGCGCGGCTCTTCGCGTGCGGTCCAGTGCATCTGACTCTTGCACCAACGCCGCAATTTGCTCGGGCCGGACGCTTACGAAACCTTTTTCCTCGAGTACGGTATGAACCAGCCGCTGCCCCTCTGCCCCCGCGCTCTCAAGCGCATAGATCAACGGCAGTGTGACCTTGCCTTCCTTCAGATCGCTCAGCACCGGCTTGCCCAGCTGCTCAGGGGACGCCGTAAAGTCCAGCAGGTCGTCTACAAGCTGGAACGCTAGCCCTGCGAAGTGTCCGTAGTCGGCCATAGCCTGCTCGCCCGCTTCGTCCAGGTTCCCGAGGACGGCGCCCAGCCGGGCGCAGCCGGCGAACAGACAAGCCGTCTTCCGCGCCGCCAGCTCGACAGCATCCTGTTCGGTTAAATCCATTCGTCCGAGCTTGGTCAACTGGACCAGTTCGCCTTCGACCATGTTTTGGGTGAGTTCGATCAGAACATCGAGGATCTTAAAGTTGCGTTCCGTAAGCGCCATTTGAAACGACTGCATGTAAAGCCAGTCGCCCGTCAGTACGCTGCGGTGATTGCCCCAGCGTGAATTCGAGGAGGGCTGGCCGCGGCGCGTATTCGCGCCGTCAATCACATCATCGTGGATCAGAGTTGCGCTGTGAATCAGCTCGACAACCGCCCCCAGGCGGATCGCACTTCCTCCACGATACCCAGCATACCCCGCTGAAAGCAGCAGCAGCGCGGGCCGCAGTCGTTTACCGCCCCCGGCCAGCAGGTAACTGGAAATCTCCGCGACCGGCTCGATGGCCGAACCGTTCTGGAGCGTGAGTTCCTGCTCGACCTTGATCAGGTCTTCGCGAACGAGATCAAAGATTTCCTTCGACGTCAGAAGTGAGATGGCGCTCCTCCCGGAAGTCCCATGTTGCGCCCGCTGGATTGGCCAAGGCCAAAAAACCGGCGAAAGTTTTCCGCCGTCTCCCCGGCAACCTCGGCCGCTGCCAAGTTTCTCACATTCGCGATGGTTTGCGCCACTTCCGCGACATAGGCCGGCTCGTTCCGCTGCCCCCGGTAGGGCTGGGGCGCCAAAAATGGTGAATCCGTTTCCACGAGCAATCGGTCGAGGGGAATCTCCCGGGCCACGTCGCGCAGGTTTTGCGCCTTCGGATAAGTCACGTTCCCTGCAAACGACACGAGAAACCCCATTTCCATGCCATGGCGTGCTTCTTTTAATGTTCCCCCAAAACAATGGAAAATCCCGCCCAACGCTGAACTCCGCCAGTCTTCATCGAGTATCTTCAGGCAGTCCGGCCATGCCTCCCGGCAGTGGATGATGATGGGCCGCTTTGCAGCACGCGCTTGCTCGAGTTGCCGGCGAAACACTTGAGCTTGTGCGTCCCGTGGCGAATGATCGTAGTGGTAGTCGAGTCCGATTTCGCCCCACGCGATCACGCGCGGATGCTGAGCCAGCCGGTTGAGTTCCGCGTAATGCGCATCGGTCGCGTGCCTTGCCTCGTGCGGATGGATCCCCACCGAAGCATAGATCCACTCATGCTGCTCGGCATAAGGAACCGCGGCCCCGAGCTTTTCAAGTTCGGGCCCGTTTCCGATCGCCAGCAAGGTCCCAACGCCCGCTGATTGCGCCCGCTCGAGCATTGCATCGCGGTCCGCATCGAAGTCGGAAACATCCACATGTGCATGCGAATCGATCAGGTCCACGGACATATCCACGAAACGAGCCTGGGGCTACTTGAGCCGCGCTCCAACGGGCACATCTTCCAGAAATCCGGCAAGCACGGGGGCCCCATCCGGGCCAGCGGAAGCCGCCACGATCATGCCATTCGATTCCACGCCGCGCAATTTGCGCGGCTGGAGATTCGTCACTACCACGACCTTGCGACCGATCAGATCTTCTGCCTTATATGCCAAAGCGATCCCGGCAACGATTTGCCGGACCTCGCCGCCGATGTCCACTTGCAATTGCAGCAACCTGTCGGCGCCCGCCACACGTTCGGCGGACTTCACTTGTCCGACGCGCATCTCGACCTTCGTGAAATCCTCGATTCCAATCTTCGCTGGTGCTGCCACTGCCGGCGTTGCTGCGGCGGGTGCTGCTGCCAGTGCTTCGGCGGCCTTGTTCTCTTCCTGCTCCATGGCTTCAATCCTTTCAATCACTTCGGATTTTTCGACGCGCGGAAAAATTCCTTCGGGTTTGCCGATCTTCGTTCCGGGTTTGAGCTGTCCCCAGGCGAGCTGGTCCAGTTGAATACGGCTTAGAGGCTCGGTTTGCCCCAACTGCCTCCAGATCTTCTCCGTCGATTTAGGAAGCACGGGATGCGCTAGTGCCGTGATGATTCGCAGACCTTCTGCCGCCGTATAGAGCACCTTAGCCAGGCGCTCCCGGTTTTCCGGCTGCTCGGCTAGCGTCCAGGGCTTCTCGACGGTCAGGTACTTGTCGATCTCAGCCAGCACCTCCCATATTCTTTCGAGCGCCAAAGAAAAACTAAACCGGTCATACAACTGAGTAATATTCGTCAGCGCCACGCTGGCAAAATCTGCTGTGCCTGGCGCATATCCCTCTGCGCCTCGTGCCACCGCCAGCTTCGGAATTTCTCCGCAGAAGTATCGGTCAATCATGGTGAGCGTGCGGCTGGCGAGATTCCCTAGCCCATTTGCCAGATCGCTATTGTAACGGCCGACCAGTGCGTCGTAGGAAAAGCTGCCGTCCTGCCCGAACACAATCTCGCGCAGCAGGTAGTACCGCAACGCCTCAATTCCCAGCACGTTCACGATGGGGCGCGGCCGCACCACGTTGCCGCGCGACTTGCTCATCTTCTCGC
>JAIQES010000040.1 GCA_020073705.1 Terriglobia bacterium | reverse complement strand
GGCGGGCCACCTCCCGGCTCACCGTGGACACCGCACGCTGCAGACCTCTGGCGATTGCACGGAGCGACGATCCGCCAGCGATCCCGCGGGAGATGTCCTCTCGCTCGGCCAGTGTCAGCGTTCGCAGCGATCGTCGACGGGCAGCCGGAGCAATCCCGCCATGACGCGCCAAAAGAAAGTGAATGACCACGTGGTCCTTGCCGAGCGCGCGCCCAATCTGATGCAACGACTGCCCCGCTTTCCAACGGCTCCACAGGGAGGCTTTCTGCGTGGCAGAAAGCCTCACCCGTCTCTCTTGCGTCATAAACACCACCTTTAGAGAAAAAATTTATATCAGATGGTGTTGCATCGACCGGTTGAGCCGGCACCGCTTATCGGAATGTGGTCCACATCCAATATTCGCATGGTGTATGGCTCCGACGGTGATGCTTTTCGGGACTTTGGGCGTCCGCCAGTCAATGCGGAAAATACTATTGTCGCCTGTTCGCTGGGCGACCGGTGTCGATGGCCACAAACAGGACCGAATTAATTTCTATTGCGAAAAGTTTGGCGCTGAGGAGTTGGAAAATTTGTCCCCTCTCCCATCCCCGGGTATAGAATGTCGCCTGCATTTCCGGCCTTAATCCTTGGTTAGACGAACGCATACACGCGTGCAAGGAAACTATGGCAGAGCATGAGGTCGCGGCACTTCGATCGGTCGAAAGCGCCGATTTAACCGGAGCGCAAGGAATCATCGCGCGCATCGAGCGACTCCCCGTCTCCTCTTGGCACATTCGCGCGCGAGTAATTATTGGCGTAGCCACGTTCTTCGACGGCTTCGACCTGCTGGCGATGACGTTCGTTTTGCCCGTACTCGCAGTCTCCTGGAAAATAGGTCCGCAAGAGATCGGAGTGATCCTTTCTTCGGGATTTGCCGGGCAGCTGATCGGAACGCTCTTGTCAGGGTGGCTGGCCGAGCGCTTCGGGCGGCTTCGCATCGCGGGTCTCACGATCTTGATCTTCGCGGTTATGAGCCTCTTTTGCGCACTGGCTTGGAACGCTCACTCGCTAATCGTATTTCGTTTCATTCAGGGCATCGGCCTCGGTGGCGAAGTGCCGGTTGCGGCGGCTTACATTAGCGAGATGGCGCGCGCGAAGGGCCGGGGTCGTTTTTTCGCTCTGTACGAGCTGGTATTTCCGCTTGGCCTGTTGTGCACGGCAATCCTCGGATACTGGATCGTACCGAGGCTCGGCTGGCAAACGATGTTCTATATTGGCGCAGTGCCCGCCATCCTGGTCGTGTTTTTGAGGCGCCTGCTGCCTGAATCTCCGCGCTGGCTGGCATCCAAAGGCAGGCTCCAAGAAGCGGACGAAATCGTTACGCAGATTGAACAGTCGATCGTCGCGTCGGGCGGTACGCTTCCGGCACCGGTTCCCGCCGAGTCCATCGTTCTTCGTGACACCGAAATCTCTCGGTGGAGTGAAATCTTCAGGGGGATCTATCTTCGCCGCACGCTGGTGGTATGGATGTTGTGGTTTTCCTGCTACGTGGTGACGTATGGCCTGATCACGTGGCTCCCGACTCTCTATCGCACTGTGTTTCACGTTTCACTCGCCAAAGCGTTAGGCTATGGCCTTATCACACAAAGTATCGGATTCGTGGGATCGACAACCTGCGCTTTTCTGATTGACCGGGTGGGGCGCCGCAGGTGGTTTCTAGGCGCTTTTTTCGGGGGTGGCGTGTCGTTATGCGCGCTGTGGTTCCTTGGCGCAGACCGGGTGACTGTAGTTCTCGCGTGCTCGAGCGCCAGTTTTTTCTTTATCTCGACGATCTCACTCATCCTGTATCTGTATACAACAGAGCTCTATCCGACCCGAATTCGTGCGTTCGGTTGCAGTATCGCCAGCGCGTGGCTCCGCCTGGCATCTGCAATTGGCCCGAATGTCGTCGCTTACATGCTCACCTCGCACGGTGTCCGCTCCGTATTTCTTCTATTCGGAAGCATAGCTCTGCTGGGCTGTCTGGTGACTGTCCTAGGGGCCACGGAAACGAAAGGCCGGCTGCTGGAAGAGCTGTCCCCCTGAAAAACGAAAGCCATGGAGGCTGCTTATGACCGATGAAATTCACCCTATACAAAGCGGGAAAATCTTCCCTGTAATCGATTTCCACGCGCATGTGGTCGAACCGGAGATCTATGCAAAAACAGTCAACCACAACGTCGTCAGCGGATTCGGCGCTCGTCCCATGAACTTGCCGGACAAAGGATCATCTCGCTGGGAAATATTCTCGCGCATGGTGGAACCAGCCGTGCAGATCAGCGACATGAATCGGAACGGCGTTGACATCAACGTTATCTCCACCAGCCTGGTGTCTCAAAGCACCTGGTGGGCGGAACCGCGGCTCGCCGCAGAGCTGGATCGGCGCGCCAATGAGCAGATCGCCCGCTGGGTACAGATGCACCCACAGCGTTTCACCGGCACGTTCACTTTACCGATGCAAGACATGGGTTTGGCTCTCACGGAAATGGACTACGCCGTGTCCACGCTTGGTTTGAGGATCGCAAACGTTTCATCGAACACCGGTGGCGTCTATTTGGGCGATCCCAAATTCCGCCCGTTTTGGGAGGCGGTCCAGCAACTCCGCATCCCAGTTCTCATTCATCCTCACGGGGTTGTGGACCCGCACTTCCAGAAATATGCCCTCTGGAACGGCGTCGGCCAGCCCATCGAAGAGACCTTGGTGATGGCGTCGCTTATCTACGAGGGGATCTTCGACGCGTTTCCCGACGTCACGGTCATTATCGTGCACGGTGGTGGATACCTGCCACATTACACCGGCAGGCTGGACCGAAACGCCTCCCATCATCCGGTCAGCGCACAAAATCTAACGCGGCTTCCCAGCGAATACTTGCAGTGCTTTTACTATGATTCATGTGTCTACGACCCAACCGTCCTGGAGGCCCTAGTCCGGCGTGTTGGAGCGCAACGCATCCTCTTCGGTAGCGACTATCCGTTTGGAGAGGATGATCCTGTAGGCGTCATTCGAAGAAATCCGAATATATTCAGAGATGATCTGGAAAATATTATTAGTAAGACGCCAGCAGCAATTCTAAACGCAGCGTCTTGCCAGATGGCCTCTAAACCGATTGGGCGTTAATCGATGCGGTAGTGGCAGCCGCGGCTCTCGCGAGACTGTTCGGCTGCGCCCAGGATCAACAGCGCCGTCAGGATGCCGTTGCGGAGGCCGATGATGGAATCGCTAATTTCGCACTTCTCGTAGAAACGCGCAATCTCGAGATCGAGCTCACGCAAGACTCGCATGGCGCGATTGAGCCTCTTCTCGCTGCGGATCAACCCCACGTAATTCCACATGGTGTGCTGGATTGTGAGCCAATCCTGAGAAATGAGCGCGGGATCGGCCAACTCACGCTCGTAGCGCCAGCCGGCGATTTCTGGAAAGTAGAAGCTGTCGCCTCGTGTGATGCGTTCGCTGGCTTGTGCCCCGGCGCGCGTTCCCCAGACCAGGCATTCGAGCAAAGACGTGCTGGCGAGGCGGTTGGCGCCATGCAGGCCGGTGCACGCGACCTCGCCGACGGCTCGCAGGCGGTCAACTGTCGTTCGTCCGCAATCGTCCGTAGCAATGCCGCCGCAACTGTAGTGTGCCGCGGGTACGACCGGGATCGGCTCGCGTGTGAGGTCAATCCCGCGCTCGAAGCAGACTGCGTAGATGCCGGGGAAGCGCTCGCGAAGCTGCTCGGCAGGCTTGTGCGTGATGTCGAGATAGACGCAGGACTCGCCCGATTCGAGCATCGTCTGATAGATAGCGCGTGCCACGACGTCACGCGTAGCAAGCGAGCCCGCTGGATGGAACCGTTGCATGAATTCCTTCCCGTGGCGATCTACGAGGCGGCCGCCTTCACCGCGCACCGTCTCCGAGATTAGGAAGCAGCCATCCGGGGCTAACAGCGCCGTGGGGTGGAATTGCACGTACTGCATGTTGGTGCAGCGAGCCCCGGCGCGGTAGGCCATGGCAATGCCGTCGCCGCGCGCCCCTGGGGGATTTGTCGTGTGCAGAAATACGCTACCGAGCCCGCCAGTCGCGAGGATGGTCTCCTTGGCCAAGATGGGAAAGATTTTCCCCGTCTTCTGGTCGAGCACATACGCCCCGACGCAGGTGAGCGGGCGATAAACATCCGTGGGTTCGACAGAGTGGTGCGATGGCGTCAACAGATCCACCGCGGTGGCACTTGAGACCACCTTCACTTTCGGGTGGGAACGGACCCGTTCAAAGAACGCCCGCTCGATCGCTAAGCCGGTCTGATCCTTGTAGTGGATGATGCGCGGCAGGGAATGGCCTGCCTCGGAGGTCAGATCGAGCTCTGCGGGATTCTTCGGAGAGGAATCAAACGGGACGCGAAGCTCGTCAATCAAGATTTCCTTCACCAGGCGCGGACCTTCACGGCTCAGTAGCGCGGCCGATTCGGGAGAACTCAGTCCAGCGCCCGCAGCGAGGATATCCGCGATGAGTTGGTCGGGCGACTCCCCGAGGTTGCGATAAATGATCCCGCCCTGCGCCCGGTAGGTGTTGCTGTCCTCGGGATTCGACGCGCGCGTCAGCAGTGTGACCTCGCAGCCCCGCTTTGCGGCGACCCACGCGGCCGCCAGACCTCCCAGACCGCTGCCGATGACGAGAATGTCGGTTTGAATCGAGTCTTGCATCACATTGGCTCCCTGTTGCTCCGTCGAAATCGTCGCTGGTGTTGTAGCTCGTCGCGGTTCGACCGGGACGAGGGTTTTCTGTGAATCATCAGCAAAGGCCACGCCTCTGAAGCGCGGTTTGGGCATCCCGGCACAATCGGGGACACAGACTACAACAAATGCCGTGTGGACAGAAAGATCTCAATAAAGTGACTCGATCTCGAAGCTCAAGTCCACGGCTGGGGCGGAATGGGTCAGTGCCCCGACGGAAATCCAATCCACACCTGCTTCTGCGAATTCCCGGACGGTCTCGAGAGTGATACCGCCGGAGGCTTCGGTGCGAATCTTATGTGCAGGATCATGCGTCCTCACATTCCCGACGGCTTGACGCACGAGCGCCGGGCTCATGTTGTCGAGCAGGATGATATCCGGGCCGTGGGCGAGCGCAGCGCGCAATTCGTCCAGATTCGTCACCTCGATTTCGATCCATGCGGCTCGGCCCCTGGCTGCTTGCGCGGCTTTGAGCGCCGCCGCCACGCCGCCGGCCAGGCGGATGTGGTTCTCTTTGATCAGGACGGCTTCGCCCAGATCTTTGCGGTGATTGTGGCCGCCTCCGGCGCGAACCGCATACTTTTCGAGCGCGCGAAGGCCCGGTGTGGTCTTTCGCGTATCGAGAATTTTCGCGCCCGTGCCTTCGACCGCCCGCACAAACCGCCGTGTGAGTGTGGCGACGCCGCTCAGGCGCTGCAACAGATTCAACGCCACGCGTTCGCCGGTGAGCAGCGCGCGGGCAGATGCCCTCAGGCGTGCCGGGATTTGGCCCGGCTCGATTTCTTCGCCGTCGTGGCGGCTGATTTCCGCGTCTGTTGTGGAGTCCAGGAGGCGAAAAACCTCAGCGAACAATTCAATTCCTGCAAGGACCAGCGGCGCCTTGGCGATCACCTCGCCGCGGGCGCGCTGGGCGGCGGACACTACCGTGTCCGTGGTAATGTCCCCGGCGCCAAGGTCTTCGGCTAGAAATGAGCGCAACAGGTTGTGGCACGCGGACGCGTCTAGTAAGGGGGACATTGGGAGAAGGGGGACGATTTCTAGCTCATCTCCAGCATCCGGACGATGGGTTGCAAAGCTCGCTGGCGCAATTCTTCATCCAGCGTGATTTCCGGCTTCCGGTTCTTCATGCAGAGATAGAGCTTCTCCATGGTGTTGAGCTTCATATGAGGACATTCGCTGCAAACGCATCCCCCCTCGCCCGGAGCGGAAATAAAAGTTTTCTCCGGGCAGGCCTTCTCCATCTGGTGAAGGATGCCGCTTTCGGTGGCGACAATGAACTCATTCGCCGGACTCTGCTTTGCATAGTTCAGTATCCCGGTCGTCGAGCCCACGTAGTCCGCGTGGCGCAGGACGGCTTCGGCGCACTCGGGATGAGCCAGGACCATGGCCTGAGGGTGGCGCTGCTTCAACTGCACCAGACTTCGCTCGGAAAACATCTCGTGGACCATGCAGCTCCCCGGCCAGAGCCGCAGTTCCCGGCCTGTTTTCTTCATCAGATAGCGTCCGAGATGCTGGTCGGGAGCGAAGAGGATGGGCTGCTCGGGCGGGATCTGGCGGATGATTTTCTCCGCGTTGCTCGATGTACAGATGATGTCGCTCAGCGCTTTGACCTCTGCGCTGCAATTGATGTAGCTGACAACGATGTGATCTGGATAGCGCGCGCGGAACGGCCGGAACAGATGCGCCGGGCAACCGTCGGCCAGAGAGCAGCCCGCCTTCAGGTCCGGGAGCAGGACAAGCTTATCGGGATTCAGAATCTTGGCCGTCTCGGCCATGAAAAGCACTCCGGCAAAGACGATCACATCCGCCGAAGTGGCCGCGGCCTGCTGGGAAAGTTGCAGGCTGTCGCCCACAAAATCCGCCAGGTCCTGAATTTCTGAGTCCTGATAGTAGTGCGCCAGAATGACGGCATTCATCTCGCGCTTCAACCGCGCGATCTCTTGTTCAAGATCGAGGTGCGCCAGAGACGCCAAATTCCCGGTTTGTGCCGGTGCAATCATTGTGCTGTCGTGAATCCGTCTTCGTCTTGACTCTTTTCTATTATAACCATCGCATCCAGGGGACACAAACTGCCACCTCTGCACTGTTAACTTTTCGATTCTGAACCTTCGTAGTGTTAGAATGATTGATAGGGGGCGACACGGTTTCGACGGAAGCTGTCGCGACTCGAAGGCATGCCGGGCGCCACCTGCCCGCAATCGGGTGGAAAACTAGAACTGCCAACCAACCGTTGGCTTTGGCTGCCTAGCTTAAACTAGCGTAGCTACGTCTCCCCGGGCTTCGCCTACGGGCCCGGCAAGAGGCGTCACACTGTAGGCTGGCCGTCAAGTCTCGGTCCGGGGCGAGACGGTGAGAACCAATCGGGCTAGCCGGTCGCGTTTCTTGCTCATTCTGAGCGCGACTGGCGAAACAAACGGAATTGAGCTAAGCATGTAGGCTTCGGGCCGTAGCGCTTTTCGGACGGGGGTTCAACTCCCCCCGCCTCCACCAACCTTCTATCTGGCTGTATGTAAACAGCTTACTAGCGCAGGTTTGCCTTTTCGTGTTCCACTTGTGTTCCAGTACTAGCGCATCGGGAGGCCGGGGGAAATCCCCCGCCTCCAGAACGCTATCCACAGGGCGAACTTGCGGAATTCTGCGGGTGTGGTTTGATTAAGGGGAGGTTCTTTGTGTGATGTGATTAGTGGCGCGCCGATTAACGAGTAAGTTTGGTCCTATTAAGGAGCGCGGAATCGGAAGCCAAACTCCCGTTTTCCCAAAGGCATAAACTCAATCACATCATTCAGGGATCCTAAATCCCCTCGAAAAATATGACCATAGAACGAGTAATTGAAAAAGCGGTACAAGATGGCGGCTATGAGGACTTTTCAAAATTCTATCAGGGAGTACCGCGGTGGCCTGAAGGTCTATTCCTCGATCATTTGTTCTGGCAATCGCTCGGAAAAGCGATGGGGTGGGCTAATGAAGAAACGCAGTACTCTCCCCATGCAAGGGGAGTTCATGCGAATGACCCGTCTGATGGCGAGCCATGTTTTTGCGATGAGCCAAAGGATTATTTGAATTACTGGCACCGTTTCATCGACTGTCTTGTGTCTGGAAAAAGAGCGGAGGAGTTTTTTGAGACGCTTTAGGGTCGAGGAGAAGCAACAGAAGGGTGAACGCGCGACATAATAAAAAGAAGAGAAAGTGCAACGATGACCATCAGGGTTGCCGAGATGATGAGGAATATCGTGAGCACCAAGTACTCTGGCACAGTATCAAATCCGAGTTTACTGCCTATCGCCTCTAACTCATCCCGAACCACCCCTATCTTGCATGCGCCGTAGATAAAGAAGGTCGCAAAACCAAAGCTCATAAGAACGGGGAACAGTAGGGAATATTTCATCCACAGAATATCGGAGTGCGCAAAGTAATACGAAATGATCGCGCCAGTTGCGGCGTAATAAAATACATTGAATTTCAGGACGAACTCTAGGTACGTCTTATATAGTCCGATGTGGAGCTCGTACTGCTTCCAGAGGATGTCCTTCGACGGTGGAGGCGGTGATGGAGGGATAGGAACTTTTGTTGGGACAAGGAATGCCATCGGCGAATTCTATCACGGGGCGAACAAAAAGCGGTCAATTCCGTGTTCCAGTTACGTTCCAGTTTTCCCTCATTTCGTAACTTTAATGATTTTTATGACTTTTTGTTTTCAATACCCATCCTTAATTCCAACTCCCCCGCCTCTATATAACTAATTTATAATCAGTATGTTACATAAATTTTAGGAGTGCGCTTTTCCGGCGCGCCCTGGACTTTTCACTGTACTGGTCCCCGATAGTTTCCGGATGGGCGACAACACAGGAGTTGAGCATCAGTTGTTCCCAGTAGAGGACCAGATTGTTATTCGCACCAGATCCGGAGCATGAGTGCGATACCGTCACCCCACGCTCCTTCAGCGCGAACGCAAGTTAGGTGCCACCTGCTAATGGGCGAGCGCGGCTCGGATCCGAGCGAGGTGGTGGTAACTGTGGCGCACCGCATGATCCTCAAGCATGAACTGGCAGGTAAGCGGAGCATCGCTATTGAGCGACACGGGCGCGGCGCGATCCAGTTCTACATCGCTGAGAGCACGTATTGCCGCTGCCGCCACAGCACTGTTGTTTGCCAGCAAGGCGAGCGTGGCTTCCTTTGTAACGGCGTCATTCTCTTTCGCGTGGTCCCGGTTCATCGCGTGGACGGCGTCCCAATCCACCCCGGTGACTGGCTTGCCAGAAGCCAGCAACTGCGCGAGGTAGATCTCGATCGGGTACACGCTGGCAACGTGATGCACCACCACGCCGATCTTCCGTCCGTCCCTGGGAACGCGCGTCTGCCATTCCGTCTCGGAAAGTGCGGCGGCAAATGCGGCAAGTGCTTTTGCGCCGGCCTCGAGACGGGCGGCGAGAGCTTCAGAACGGTTGTTCATTGTTGCTCCTCTTTCTTCCGTCCTCAAAGAGAAACAGTCACTCGCAAGAAGGTAGCAGGTATTGAAGTGCTGCCGTCCGTGCTCTTGTTTTGTGCTTTCGCCAGTTCCAAAAGCTGGCTGTGGAGTTCCTCCACTTTTCCGCTCTTTTGAGCCGCTTCGTAAGCGTTCATTGTCGGCCCATAGAATTGTTCCAATAGCTCGATGAAACGTGCCGGGCTTTTGTCGGTCGATATAAAGGAGTAGGTGTCCTTGACCATGGATATCTTTTCCTTGGGCACTCCGGCCTGACCAAAACGTTCGATGATGTGAGTATCCACGCCCCAGGTCATTGGGCTGACGAAGCCTTCTGGAGGCGGAGGCATAAACGACGAGCTTATTTTCAGCAGTTGCGACACGAATGAAGTTGTATCGTTTGGGATCCAGTTGCCCATCACAATGCGACCACCTGGTTTTGTGACCCGGACCATCTCCTTCGCCACGTCAAAGGGCTTGGGTGCGAACATCGCGCCGAATACGGAGAGGGTCAAATCAAACGAATGGTCGCTGACCCCTTGCAGGTTGCACGCATCTCCCTCTTGAAATTTCAGTCGCTTGAGACCCAGCTCCGCAGCTCTTTTATTCCCAGCGTCAACGAGGTTCCTGGCAATGTCGATTCCAATAACTTCAGCCCCCAAAAGGGCCAGAGGAATCGCCGTAGTGCCATCTCCGCAGCCGAGGTCCAAAACCCGCAGCGGCGGCGTTATCCCGAGAGACTTAACGATCGCTTCTCCAGATTGACGCATGAAGGCGGCAATCTCGGTAAAGTCGCCTTTCTCCCACAACGCTTTGTTTGGATTGGCTAAGGTCTTGGCTGTGTCGGCGTTCATGGAAGACTCCTTTTGGGGGAAGCGTTGAAATCAGAATTTCGGTTTTGACCTTTCGGCCAACGCGTAAAATACGCCTGAACGCCTCAGTTTACAACGCTGCAGTCAGCTTCTTGACTGCATGACTTTTTCGGCAGCTGGTGATTGTTCCCGAGCGATGGCGTGCCCGGAAATAATGCTGCCAGTCCAGACGGTGAGGCCCTCAGCCGTTTTTGCGACGGAGGGTCTGTCCTGTCTGGCTCCGTTTAAGACTTCACTTTGAGCGCCTCTTGGAAGTGTCTACGCTCAGATTCCTCGGACAAAAACGCAAGGCAAAGGCGTTCGATGAAAACTTTCGGTTTGCCGACGATCCGTGCGCGATCTGCTTCGGCTGCTACCTACGCGGTCATCGCAGAAGGTGCTGCGGACACCTTGCTATTCTCCCTATCGATTGTGGCGGACAGTTTGCGGAGCAGCGCGGCTCCGTCACCACGATAAGCGCTCCCGTGTTGACAGGCGAGCATCGAAGGACGGAAAGCCGCTAAACGCTCCAATATGGCTGCTGTACCCGTCGCGTGCGCGTAATAGTCCATCATCGCGCGCATTGCTTCACTTGCGGTGAGCACCTCCGATTCGGTCACGGGCGGCATGTTCGCGCCCGGTTGCGTGAACAGATCCCCGCAGAGCAACGTCTTGGTGGACAAATCGAACAGAATGCCGCAATCCCAGCCGTGCGGAACGTGCGGCGTGTAGAACCACTTCATCCGGCGGCTACCGATGGAAAACTCCTCGCCATCTATCAACCCGCGAGCGGGCCGAGAGGCAAAGTCATTGAGGGATGTCAGTACGCCGATTTCGCTGCCAAACGGCGTCGCTTCAGGCGCGGCTGTCAAGAAGTCGTTCAGCGCGCCAAATTCGTCGCCTTCAAAGTGCGATCCACCGATCCAGCACAGCTTCTCGACCGGCACAACCTTCCTGATGGCTTCCAGGGTGAACGGGAATATCTTCCGGTATCCAGTGTGGAACAACAGGGGTTCGTCGTCGGCAATCAGATATGAATTGACGGTGAATCCCCCAGGGATCACGTCCAGCGGCGTGCAGATGCGATAGATTCCAGCCGCGACCTCGTCAACACGTGTGCCTGTTTCTTTATTTGCAATCATTTGCGTTCTCCTTGTCTGTGAGCGGGCCGCCTTGTGGACCATTGTCCGCGTTTGATACTTGGATGTGTAACGAGCAGCCTCCCCGTTACAGATAAATGGCAATTCTGGACGACCTGTTTGCGTTACTCCCTGCCGATCCGCGCTTCAGTCGGTTCGGTATCACTGCTACTGAGTGTCGGCGGAAGGTCCGTAAATCCCCGGAACCTTACCGCCCATCGGGCGCAGGTAGGTGCTGAGCTGGCCGCGGTGGTGGACCGAATGCTTGGTCGCAATCGCAAGAAAGTTGACCCCAGGCGCTTTGATCATGCCGAACATATCAATGATACTGGCTAGTTTCTCGCCTGACATGGCGCGTACGCGGTCAAGGGCAGCTGGAACTTTTTCTTTGTAACGGGCGACAGCGTCGGCAGGGTTCATAATGCCGCAGGCGTCAGAATCGTCGGGCGGAGGCGTGAATGCGCCGTTCGCGATACAGTTCAGCAGCCATTCGTCTTCAAGAGTGATGTGACGGACAAGCCCTAGACCGGTCTTGGACTTCGAGTCCGGCCGGTAGTCGAGATGGCTGTTGGGAACCGCCTGGATGACGCGCAGGGTCGTCTGCATTTCGTTCGTGAAATCGGCTACGAGGAACTCAGCGACAGTCTTGGCTTCTTTGGGATCCATGAAATGCTCCTTTGTTTTGATAAACATTCGTTCTTCTTGTCCGTGAGCGGACCGCCTTGTGTACAATTGTCCGCTCTTGATACCAGGATGTGTAACGAGCAGCCTCTTCGTTACACATAAGAGGTGTGATTATGGACATTGAGCTGAGCGATGCTGAGTTAGTGCGGCAAATCGGTTCCGGAAACGACCGCGAAGCCGAAGCTGAGTTGTTCCGCCGGATGGCCCCGCGTATTCGGCTCTATGGTTTACGCCACTTGAGAGACGAACACGCCGCGGAGGACCTTACGCAGCAAGTTCTGATCACGACGCTCGAAGCTCTCCGGGCGGGCCGGCTGCGTGAACCAGAGAAGCTGGCATCCTTCGTGCTGGGAACGTGCCGGATGACGGTACTCGACCTGCGTCGTGGCGCTCAAAGAAAAGAACACCTGGTCAAAAAGTTTGGGGCAGATCTACTGACGCCAGTGCAGCCGACGATACCACGCCTCGACCATGACCGGCTCACACGCTGTGTGCAGAATCTGAAAGAGCGCGAACGCACGGTAATCGTTATGACTTTTTACGACGAGCAGACCGGCACGGATGTCGCGAGTTTTCTGGGTGTTTCTGAAGCCAATATACGGGTGATTCGCCATCGGGCAATCCACCAGCTGCGCGAGTGCATGGGTGTTGCAGTATGAGGATCAGAAACGACGGTGACCCAATGATCTGCTCGACTCCCATTGACGCGGCAGTCCTCGCCGATTATTGGACCGCCGCGCTGGCGAAACCCGAAGAGGAAGCCATCGAAGAGCACCTATTCAACTGCGACCAATGCGGGGAGCGGCTCCGCGAAGTGATTGCTCTTGCCGAAGGAGTCCGCAACTTGGCGCGTGAAGGCTCCTTGCGAATGGTTGTGAGCGACGCATTTCTTAAACGTGCCGCAGAGGAAGGCTTGCGTATCCGTGAATACGCTCCTCCGGCGGGAGGCGGCGTCCAGTGCACTGTGACAGCCGAAGATGACATTCTCATCGGGCGCCTAGCCGCAAACTTGAGCGGGGCAAAACGAGTCGATCTCTGCATCTGTGATGAGCTTGGCGTTGAACAGCTCCGGCTGCCGGACATTCCCGTTCAGTCCGGGGCAAGCAACGTTGCCTACCAGGAGTCGATCACATTCGCGAAGGCCATGCCTACGAGCAAAATAATCGCGCGTCTGGTCACCTTCGATGAAGCAGGCGGTGAGCGTCTGCTCGGCGAATACACGTTCAACCACACGCGCTCCTTGCCCGGCCCAGGTGCTTGGTAATCGGTCTGACATAGCCCGTTCATCGTCGCCCCGCGCGCGACTGCTGCTGAGGTCTCGAGCGGGATTATTCTTTCCTTGGAACAAACAGTTCTCAGCGAACCAAAAGGTGTGTGTGTGGCGTGTGTGAAAAACGCAATTCCTGAGTCCTGTGCGTTTCATGCGTGTCCTGTTTTCAATAACTTATCTATTTTCAACACGCCTTGTTTTTCCAACTTCCCCCGCCTCCAAAATTTTAGTGTTTTATTCAGGAACAAACCAATTCGTGTGTTTTTTGCGTTTTTTTCTTCCCTGAGCATTCACACGCACGCCCCTACAGGATTCTCTGTTCCTAGACTTACCCATCAGGCACCGGAGCAATGATCAGCGAGTACCTTGAGACCGAGTTTTCTTGGGCGTGATGCAGGTCACTGCAACATTTCCGCATGATCACTACATTGCGAGGCGGAAAGCTTGAGCATGCAAGAAGCACAGCGAGAAAAGGAGAATGACCATGGCACGCAAAATTATCTACATCGTGAGCGGACTGATTGTACTCCTCCTCGTGGTGGCCGTCCTGCTACCATTCTTCATTGACGCGAACAAATTTAAGCCGCAGGTCAAGTCGGCGGCGGAGAGCGCGCTCGGCCGCAAGGTTGCGATAGGCAACATTCGCCTAGCGCTATTTTCGGGAGGCGTCTCGATCGAAGACATCGCCATCTCGGAAGACCCGAAGTTTGGCTCTGGCTCTTTCTTGAAGGCGAAATCCGTCGCCGTCGGCGTAGAGATGATGCCGCTGATCTTCTCGCGACAGCTCCACGTCACCGGGGTCGCCATCGATCAGCCCGAAGTGACGCTGCTGCGCGCCGCTTCCGGCGAATGGAACTTCTCGACCCTGGGCGCGAAAGGCGCTGCTTCGCCCGCCGGTTCATCGTCTTCTTCTGGCTCGGCTGCAAACGTTTCCGTGCAGAAGATCGAAATCAAGCACGGGAAGCTCACGGTAGGACAAGCGGGCTCAAATGCAAAGCGGCATGAGTATGATCAGATGAACCTCACGGCGTCCGATCTTTCGTATACTTCTCAGTTCCCTTTCCAGTTCGCCGTGGCGACGCCGGGGAACGGCAGCATCAAGGTGACCGGAAAAGCCGGGCCGCTGAACCAAACCGACGCGGCGCAGACGCCCGTCGAAGCCAGTCTGGAAATCCGCAGCCTCGATCTGACATCGACTGGGTTCCTGGACCCTTCCTCGGGAATCGCCGGAGTAATGAACTTCTCTGGGACCCTCTCGTCCGACGGCCAGCGGGTGAACTCGAAAGGAAAAATCACCGCGACGAAGCTGAAGCTCGTTCCGGGCGGCTCGCCAGCCGGTCAGCCGGTACAAATGGACTACGACACGAACTACGTGCTCAAGCCGCAGACCGGCTCGCTGAAGCAAGGAGATGTTCACATCGGCAAGGCCGTCGCGCACCTGACGGGGACGTTCAATAATTCCGGCGAGACGCCGTCCGTGGCCATGAAGCTAACCGGAACGGCCATGCCGGCTTCCGATCTGGAATCGGTGTTGCCGGCGGTGGGAGTGACGCTGCCTTCGGGTGCGTCTCTCAAAGAGGGCACGGTGAACGTGGACTTGGCGATCAACGGCTCAATAGACAAGCTCGTGACCACCGGGCCGGTGAAGCTCTCGAACGGAAAGCTGGCGGGATTTGATCTGGGTGCGAAGATGGGCGCGCTATCGTCATTCGCGGGCATTCCGAAGGGATCGGACACGGTGATTGAAACATTCAGCTCCAAACTGCGCGTCGCTCCTGAGGGGATTCGTGCGGACAATCTGAACTTAGTGGTGCCCGCCATCGGAAGTATGACCGGCAGCGGCACGATCGGCGCGGATCAGGCGCTGAATTTTCAAATGGTGGCGCACCTCAGCGCTTCGAACAGCCCGATGGGCAAGATTGCGGGTCTGACCTCGGCCATTGGCGGCCAGCAAGGCAGCGGAGCCGGGATTCCCTTTAAGATTCAGGGCACTACATCAAAGCCAGAGTTCCTTCCCGACGTCGGCGCGATGGCTGGCAGTCTTGCGAAAGGCGCCGTCGGTAGCTTGCCGACGAGCGGACAAGATATCCAGAATCTTGGCAAGCAGGTCGGCGGCCTCTTCGGCAAGAAGAAGCAGTAGCGACCCTGGCTCAACAGCTCTAAATTTCAACAATGTCCACCATAGCGCATGAGCAACAACAGCACAATCCAGTTCAGCAGCTCATCGACGCAGCAGGTATCCGGTTAACGTATGGAAAGGGCGGTCTATAGGAGATTTCGATCGTTCTTCTGAGTGCAAATGCTCGGAGTCGGGCTGCGAAGACCCAGGATGGGCAGTCCTGGCGGTAGTTCACCAGAAGTAGAGGCCACATCATTTGAGGAATAGGAGGGACAAATGTTGAAAGGCTTTAAGCAGTTTCTGCTCAGAGGCAACGTTGTGGATATGGCGGTGGGTATCGTAATTGGTGCAGCGTTCGGTGCCGTCGTCACCGGATTTGTGAAGGACCTCCTGACACCGTTGATTGCAGCGATCGCAAGACAGCCGGATTTCTCCTCTTTAACTTTCACGATCAATGGCAGCAAATTCCTATATGGAGATTTCATTAATGCTCTGCTGTCGTTTCTCATCATTGCCGCTGCCGTGTATTTCTTTGTTGTGGTGCCGGTGAATGCATTGATCGCCCGGTCGCGAAAACAGCCGCCAGCCGGCCCTACAACACGCAAGTGCCCGGAATGCCTGAGCGAAATCCCAATTAGTGCACGTCGTTGTGCATTTTGCACTTCGCAGGTGTCCGGCTGAGAACCCACTTAGGATATCGGACCGTTGATGGGGGAAATTCTAGCAATTCCCACGAGTCAGCTTTCGCCCACCTCTGCCATTTCTGTGGCTAGTTGATGACACTGTTGCCGCTGAAGAGGACCTCTATGGCAGGAAGCTGGTCCCATACACGCGCACGTCCGCTTCGAGCTGCTCCTGCTGCGCGCCGATATTTCTTGCGCTGAAACGGCATGCGTTGCATCTAATTCAAAAGGTGTGTTCGCCGGGCACAGGCAACAGTAGCGACTCTCACGTTAATATTCTAAGATAGATACGAAATGAGAATGTCTGGTCGTTTCGGAGTGATTGGGACGCAACGCGGCATGGCGGAGCGGAGTCCGGGCGCGAAGGCAGGCCGTGAACTGGCCGGAGACGCGGCCGGCAAGGCAAAACCGTCACGTTTGCTGGAGCAAGTGCCCGAAGTGTGGGCGCTTCTTCGCCCGCGGCGGAGCCTGCTCGCCGTGGGCCTCTTGCTCATGGCCATCAACCGCGTATCGGGCCTGGCGCTCCCCGCGTCGCAGAAGTATCTGTTCGACAACGTGTTCGGCAAACATCAGACGAACTTGCTGTTGCCATTGGTGGGGGCCGTGTTGCTGGCCACGCTGGTCCAGGGTGTGACCTCCTATGCGCTGACGCAACTGCTCTCGAAGGCGGCGCAGCGTATGATTACGGAGCTGCGCCGCAAGGTGCAGGAGCATGTGGGGAGGCTCCCGGTGGCCTACTACGATGCGAACAAGACTGGCGCTCTTGTCTCACGCATCATGAACGACGTCGAGGGCGTGCGGAACCTGATCGGCACGGGTTTGGTGGAATTTCTGGGCGGGCTGCTGACGGCCACGATTGCGCTGGTGCTGCTGCTGCGCATTAGTCCATTGATGACCGGCGTGGCGTTCGGGCTGCTCCTGATGAGCATGCTTTCGCTGCGGAAGGCCTTCGGCCTCATTCGACCGATTTTCCGTGAGAGGTCGAAAATCAACGCCGAGGTCAGCGGGCGACTTACCGAATCGCTCTCCGGGGTCCGCGTGGTGAAGGGCTACCACGCGGAGGCGCGCGAACACGAGGTATTTACCCACGGGGTCCAGCGCCTGCTCGACAACGTTCTCCGCTCGCTGACCGCGATGTCGATGATGAACTTCTCGACGACGGCGCTGCTGGGAGTGGCCGGCGGGCTGGTCATGCTGATCGGCGCGCACGAAATCCAGGCCGGTACGCTCACCGTCGGCGGCTACGTCAGCTATATGGCGTTTCTGGCGTTCCTGGTGGCGCCGGTCTTCCAAGTCGTGGGCATTGGCACGCAACTGACCGAAGCGATCGCGGGACTCGAGCGCACGCGCGAAATCCTCAATGAGCGTCCCGAGGATGAGGACCCGCGCCGCACGGTTACGTTGCCCGACATCGAGGGAGAAGTAGAGTTCGAAAACGTCAGCTTTGCTTACGATCCCGGCAAGCCGGTGCTTCGGCAGGTTAGCTTCCTTGCAAAGCCGGACACGGTCACGGCGCTGGTTGGTTCGTCCGGGTCGGGGAAATCCACGATCATCGGACTGGTAGCGGCATTTCATGTGCCGCTCGATGGCCGCGTGCGGGTGGACGGCGTGGACCTGGCCACGGTGCGGCTGGATTCGTACCGCACGCGCCTGGGCGTCGTGCTGCAGGAGTCGTTTTTGTTTGACGGCACGATCCGCGAAAACGTCGCGTTTTCGCGGCCACGCGCGAGCGAGGAAGAAATTTTGGCCGCCTGCCGGATTGCGCGCGTGGACGAATTCGCAGAGCGTTTTCCGGAAAAATACGACACGCTCATCGGCGAGCGCGGCGTCAAATTAAGCGGCGGGCAGCGCCAGCGTGTTTCGATTGCTCGCGCCGTACTCGCCAACCCGCGAATCCTGATTCTCGATGAGGCGACATCCAGTCTCGACTCCGAATCTGAAATGCTGATTCAGGAGGGCCTCGCTCAATTGATGCGCGGACGCACGACATTCGTGATCGCGCACCGCCTCTCGACGATTCGCCGCGCCGACCAGATCCTCGTCGTCGAGGCCGGGGAAATTGTCGAGCGCGGAACTCACGCGTCGCTCTATGCGGCAGATGGGCGTTACCGGGAACTCTACGACAAGCAGTACGGTTTGGAGAGCAATCTGTTCTTGCCGTCAAGTGAAGGCGAGATGACCGAGACTTCGGAAACAGACACCACTTTGCCCGCCGATTCGGATTCGGACCTGCTGCGCCTGCTTCGCGACCGCACTGCGTAGCGGGTCCCGGTACGCCCCCCTTTTGTGTTTTGAGCCGGCTCTTATGATGGAGACCCTGAAAATCAAAGGCGGCACAGGCTCAAAGGTGGCGTCGATTGGCTTCCGCTGATGAGCGGGGAAAAACCCCCATCACTCTTGGCTGTACTTAGCGGCTGCGCGCAACTTCCAGATCGGGATTTTCAGCAGCACGCTGCTTGAGAAGTGTGATGAAGGCTGTGGCCGAGCGGGGCAGTGTGCGGTCGCGGCGATAGACGAGCCCTAGCTCGCGCCAGAGGTCTACATCCGCGATGGGAATCAACTTCACCTCTCCGGCCCGGACTTCGTTACGTGCAAAACTTGCGCTGATCAGCGATACACCGAGACCTGCCGCGACAAAGCACTTGATCATGCCCACGCTGGTCAGTTCCATCGTGATCTGAAGTTGCGCGCGGTAGGGCCGGAAATGCTTGTCCAGCAACTGCCGGGTGAATCCTGTTCGAGGAAAAATCAGCGGCTGCTCGGCGATATCCTTCATGCGAACGCTCTTGAGCTTCGCCAGGGGATTGCGCGGATTCACCATGAGCATCACGCGATCCCGGAAAATCGGATGGATTTTCAGACTCGGCGACTTGGCGGGAAGCGTGACAATCCCGACATCAATCGTCCCGTCCTCGACTTTTTGCAGGACCTTGTGGCTGAAATTGCGGTAGATGCTGATCTGCACCGATGGGTACAGGCGATGGTATTCGGCAAACAGATCGGGGAGCACGTACAGGCAGGTTGCCTCATTGGCTCCGAGAGCGAGCACCCCGCGGGGAGTCGTGGCTTTATCGGCCACGGCGCGCAAGGATTCGGCCCGCATGTTCACCAGGCGCACCGCGTATTCGTACAGCGTTTCGCCTGCGGAAGTCAGCCGCACGGACCTCCGCCCGCGATCGAAGAGTTTTTCTCCGTATTCCTGCTCCAATTGGCGGACTTGGGCGCTGACGGCTGGCTGGGAGCGGAACAGTTTTTGACCCGCCCGCGAGAAACTCCCTAGTTTTGCGATCTCTATAAAAGTTGTAAGTTGGTCGAAATCCATAGTGTCGCGGGATTATAGCAGATGCGGTAAAGAGGATTGCATTGAATTCAAAATCCTGATGCATTGGATAAGAATGCAGAGTCGTTGTCCACAGGACAACTATGCCGGAGGAGTGATAATATAGGCACATTCCGTAGGGCCGACGGAAAGCGGCGAAGAAGTGTGGGAGGTGCCGCTTTCGCAGGCGGTGCTTTTTTGGTCTGCATAGATTGGTAAGCGAAGAAGGGTCACTCGAAAAGGAGGCTGGGACGTTTGGGAAGGTGAAGTTTGGGATAGCCAAGCAGCGAAAAGGAATGCAGGTGGCGCTATCCCGAATGCCCGAACGGAGGGCCCGGCTAACATGAAGGAAATCTACCCATTTCAAGGTTTGCCTGCCGCTCAAGGCCTGTATCGCCCGGAGCACGAGCACGATGCTTGCGGCGTCGGGTTCGTCGCGAATATTGAAGGCCGGAAGTCACACGACATCGTCCTCAAAGGGGTGCAGATTCTGATCAACCTCGCCCATCGCGGCGCTTGCGGTTGCGATCCGCAGACCGGCGACGGTGCGGGCATCCTGATCCAGATTCCACATGCCTTCTTCGATCGCGAATCGGCGCGTCTGGGGCTCTCCCTGCCGGCTCCCGGTGAGTACGGGGTGGGTATGGTATTCCTTCCGGTCGATCCGCACGACCGTCTTCTGTGCGAAGGAATTATTGAGAAGATAGCCCGCGAGGAAGGGCTGACCGTCCTCGGGTGGCGCGACACGCCGATCAACGGCAATATGATCGGACGCCTGGCCCGCAACACGCAGCCGTACATTGAACAGATTTTCATCCGGAACGCGCCGGGCATGGACCAGGACGCGCTCGAACGCAAGCTCTACGTGGTGCGCAAGCGAGTGGAAGCAGCCGTGGCCGAAACCGATATGAAGGAGAAGGAATTCTTCTACATTCCGTCTCTTTCTTCGCGCACCATCGTGTACAAGGGTTTGCTGCTGGCGCCGCAAATCACGGATTTTTATAAGGAACTGCTCGATCCCGAGCTAGCCAGCGGACTGTGCCTGGTCCACCAGCGCTTCTCGACCAACACATTTCCAAGCTGGAAGCTAGCTCACCCGTACCGCTACCTCTGCCATAACGGGGAAATCAACACCTTGCGCGGCAACATGAACTGGATGTACGCGCGGCAATCCGTGCTGGCGTCTTCTCTGTTTGGTGACGACATTAAGAAACTGCTGCCTATCATCACGGCGGGGGGCAGCGACTCCGCTATGCTCGACAACGTGGTGGAGCTGCTGACGCTTTCCGGCCGGACACTTCCGCACGTGATGTCCATGCTAATTCCCGAAGCATGGGACCACGATGCCACCATGCCGGAGGACATCAAGGCGTTTTATGAATATCACGCCTCGTTGATGGAGCCGTGGGACGGGCCGGCTGCGGTCGCCTTCACCGACGGGAGAATCATTGGCGCCAAGCTGGATCGCAACGGGCTGCGCCCAGGACGGTACCTGGTCACCGCGGATGGCCTGGTGATCATGGCCTCGGAAGCGGGCGTGCTGCCGGTCAAACCCGAAGACGTGCGCATGAAGGGCAGACTTGCGCCCGGCCGCATCCTGCTGGTGGATACCGAACAGAAGCGCCTGATTTCGGATGAAGAAGCCAAGAAACAACTGGCCGCCCGGAAACCCTACGCGCAATGGCTGAAAGACAATCAGATTACCCTCAATCATCTGCCGAGCCCGCCACACGTTCAGCCCACCGATCACGATACGATCCTGATGCGGCAGCGCGCCTTCGGCTATACCGACGAAGACCTCAAGACGATTCTGTCGCCCACGGTGTTGTCGGGCGAGGAGCCGGTCGGCTCGATGGGGGTGGACACGCCCCTGGCCTGCTTGTCCGACAAGCCGCAACTGCTGTTCCATTATTTCAAGCAGACTTTCGCGCAGGTCACCAATCCCGCGATCGATTCGATTCGCGAAGGGCTGGTGATGTCGCTTAACTCGTACATCGGAAGTGAAGGAAACATCCTCGACGAGACGCCAAAGAACTGCCACATGCTGAAGCTGCGCCATCCGGTCATCTCCAACTGGAGACTGGAAAAGCTGCGCCGGGTGAGCTGGGGCGATTTCCTCGCCACCAGTCTGCCGATACTGTTTCGGGTGGATGGCGGCGAGGAGCGACTCGAGCAAGCGCTCGATAGGCTTTGCCGCCGCGCATCTCTGGCGATCAAGTCAGGATACACACTATTGATTCTGTCCGATCGCGGCGTGGACGAAGAATACGCGCCGATTCCCAGCCTGCTGGCGCTCTCCGCGGTTCACAATCATTTGATCCGCGAAAAAACGCGCAATCAGGTGGCTCTGATTGTCGAGTCCGGTGAGCCACGCGAAGTGATGCACTACGCGCTGCTTCTGGGCTACGGCGCGAGCGCCATCAACCCATATCTTGCGATCGAAACCCTCGAGGACCTTCACAAGGACGGCGCGTTCCCAGCTGAGTACACGTGGGACAAGATTTTCAAGAGTTACATGAAAGGGATCGACAAGGGTCTTCTGAAGACCTTCTCCAAGATGGGGATCTCCACCCTACAGAGCTATCAGGGAGCACAGATCTTTGAGGCGATCGGCTTGAACCGCTCGCTCGTCGAGAAATACTTTACGGGCACCTCCTCGCGAATCGAAGGCATTGGCATTGAGGTCTTGGCTCGCGAAGCGCTCATGAAGCATCGGTTTGCGATGCAACCGCCTCACGAATCCGATACGGAACTCCGGATTGGCGGCGAATATCAGTTTCGCGTGCGTGGCGAGCGCCACCTCCTGAATCCGGCGACGGTCAGCAAGCTCCAGCATGCCGTGCGGCAATCGAAATTCGAGACTTTCCGTGAGTTTGCGGAGATCGTGAACCAGCAAAACCGCGATTTCCAGATGCTCCGCGGCATGTTCGATTTCCAGCCGGCCGCGCCCGCCGTTCCGCTCGAGGAAGTCGAGCCTGCCTCCGAAATCGTGAAGCGCTTTGCGACGGGCGCCATGTCCTTTGGCTCGATCAGCAAGGAAGCGCATGAGACTTTGGCGATTGCCATGAACCGCATCGGCGGGAAGTCCAACACCGGCGAAGGCGGAGAGGATGAGAGCCGCTTCCACGCAGACCCGAATGGCGATTTGCGCCGGAGTGCGATCAAACAAGTGGCCTCGGCCCGCTTTGGCGTTACGGCCAATTACCTGGTGAACGCGGATGATTTACAGATCAAGATCGCGCAGGGCGCCAAGCCGGGAGAAGGCGGGCAGTTGCCGGGTCGCAAGGTGGACGACATTATCGCCCGCGTGCGCTATTCGATTCCTGGAGTGGGCCTGATTTCTCCGCCTCCTCATCACGATATCTATTCGATTGAGGACCTGGCGCAGCTCATTTACGACCTGAAGAACGTCAATCCTAAGGCGCGGATTTCAGTGAAACTCGTTGCCGAGGTGGGAGTGGGAACGGTAGCTGCCGGCGTGGCGAAGGCTCATGCGGACGTCATCCTCATCAGCGGCTACGACGGCGGGACCGGCGCTTCACCCATCAGTTCTATCCGGCACGCCGGTATCCCCTGGGAGCTGGGACTCTCGGAAACTCAGCAGGTCCTGGTGATGAACGACCTGCGCAGCCGCGTGCGCTTGCAGGTGGACGGAAAACTTCAGACCGGCCGGGACGTTGCGGTCGCAGCCCTGCTCGGTGCGGAGGAGTTTGGGTTTGCCACCACTCCACTGATTGCGATGGGCTGCATCATGATGCGGAAATGCCACTTGAACACCTGTCCGGTGGGCGTGGCAACGCAGGACCCGGAACTTCGCAAGAAGTTCCAGGGCCAGCCCGAGCATGTGATCAATTTCCTGTTCTACGTTGCCGAGGACCTGCGGAGAATCATGGCGGAACTTGGCTTCCGAAAACTCGATGAGATGATTGGCCGCGTGGACTGCCTGGTGCAGCGCAAAGACATCGACCACTGGAAAGCCAAGAGTATCGACCTGTCCTCGGTGCTGTACAACCCGCCGATGCCGAGGCACGTGGGACGACGTTGCACGCAGGCCCAGGACCACGGTCTGGACGATGCTCTCGATGGCAAACTGATTGAACAGGCGGGTGCGGCCATCGAAAATCGCACTCCCGTCGCGTTCAGCCTGCCTATCCGCAACGTGCACCGAACGGTGGGGGCAATGCTCAGCGGACAGATCGCGCGCCGCTATGGCTCCGCTGGTTTGCCGGACGACACGATTCGCATTCAGTTTCACGGTTGCGCCGGGCAGAGCTTTGGCGCATTCCTGGCGAAGGGCGTGACGCTGATACTCGAAGGCGAGGCCAATGACTATGTGGGTAAGGGGCTCTCCGGCGGCAGGCTGATTATATATCCGCCGCGCAATTCCCAGTTCGTGCCGGAAGAGAACATCCTGGTCGGCAACGTTTGTCTATACGGCGCGACCAGCGGAGAAGTGTATTTCAATGGCATGGCGGGCGAACGATTTGCCGTGCGCAACTCCGGCGGCACGGCTGTTGTGGAAGGTGTCGGCGACCACGGCTGCGAATACATGACCAGGGGCATGGTCGTGGTGCTAGGGCGAACGGGGCGCAACTTCGCGGCGGGCATGACCGGCGGCATTGCTTACGTGCTGGACCAGACTGGCGAATTCGTCGAGGTCTGCTGCAACCGCACGGACGTGGACCTGGAGCCGGTGACCGACCCGAAGGATGCCGAGATCCTGCATCGGCTGATCGCGCGTCAAGCCGAGCTCACTGGCAGTCCGCAGGCGAAGTGGATCCTGCAAAATTGGGAAGCAACGCTGTCAAAATTCATCAAGGTATTCCCGCATGAGTTCAAGCGTGTTCTGGGCATTCCGCGGATTCCCGCGAGCGTGCTGGCCGCGCGAGCCGGGGAGCAAGTGCAGGGGCAGGTGGTCCGTGGGTAAAGTGACAGGGTTCAAAGAATATACCCGCGAGATGCCGGTACGCCGCCCGGTTGAAGAGCGCGTCCATGACTATTTCGAGGTGTATCAGCCGTTCCCCGAAGAGAAGGTGCGCGTGCAGGCCGCGCGATGCATGGATTGCGGCATTCCGTTTTGCCACACCGGCTGCCCTGTGACCAACATTATTCCGGATTGGAATGACCTGGTTTATCGCGATCACTGGAAGGAAGCGATCCGGGTTCTGCATTCGACGAACAATTTCCCGGAGTTCACCGGGCGCATCTGCCCGGCGCCCTGTGAAGCGGCATGCGTGCTGGGAATCAGCGAACCGCCGGTCACGATCAAATTGATCGAAAAGACGATTGTGGAGCGGGCCTGGGAAGAGGGATGGATCAAGCCTGAACTTCCCGAGACGCGCACGGGCAAGCGAATCGCCGTTGTGGGATCAGGGCCATCCGGTCTGGCGGCCGCGCAGCAATTGAATCGCGCCGGACATGCGGTCACCGTATTTGAAAAGGCGGACAGGGTAGGCGGTCTCTTGCGTTATGGGATTCCTGACTTCAAGCTGGAAAAGCATGTTCTTGACCGGCGCCTGGAGCAGATGATGGCGGAGGGCGTTCAATTCCAGACGCGAGCCCATGTGGGCGGGAGCGTTCCCGCGCAGGACCTTCGCAAAGAATTCGACGCCATTTTGTTGTCCGGCGGCGCTGAAAATCCGCGCGACCTCAATGTCCCCGGGCGCGACCTCAAGGGAATTTACTTCGCCATGCAGTTTCTGCCTCAGCAGAATAAACGCAATGCCGGGGACGCAGTGCCGGATCAGATCTTGGCTACGGGCAAGCGCGTGGTGATCATCGGCGGTGGCGACACGGGCGCGGACTGCCTGGGCACCTGCCACCGGCAACAAGCGAAGTCCGTGCACCAGTTCGAAATCATGCCCATGCCGCCGCAGAACCGCGCCCCCAGCACTCCCTGGCCTTTGTGGCCGCTGCAGCTCCGCACCGAGAGTGCGCATGAAGAAGGCGGCTTGAGGGATTGGGCTATTGCCACGACGAAATTCACGGGCGACGAGAACGGCAACGTAAAGCAGCTGCATGCCATCCGCGTAGGCCCGCCGCCCCAATTCGAGCCCTTACCCGGGACGGAGTTGACGCTCGACGCCGATTTCGTTCTGCTGGCCCTGGGCTTCACTGGCCCCGTGAAGCAGGGCATGATCGAACAGTTCGGCGTGAACCTGGATGCGCGCAGCAATATCGCCACCGGGACGGATTACATGACTTCTGTTCCCAGTATTTTTGCGGCCGGAGATATGCGCCGCGGCCAGTCGCTGGTTGTGTGGGCAATCTCGGAAGGCCGCAAAGCCGCCGTCTCCATCGACAAATACCTCATGGGAAGTTCGAGTCTGGCATAGATTCTGGTTCCTCCCGCACTCAAACCACTGCCGGATTTCCTGCTTTCTGCCCCTGCATGTGGTGGGCGAGATCGGCGCGTTACGCCGGCCAATTTGGGGTAACGCTTATCTTGCCCTCTTCTTTCCGCTGCCGGCGATGGTCATAAGCATAAGACGGATGACAGCGGCGGCTGCGGTGCAGCAGACGAAAGTGTAATCATCGCTCATTGCGTGCAAGATGCCGTTGAACAGGTGGGGATCTCCGCGCTTCGTTATCGTTTCGAGTGCCGCCATCGAGAACAGATCACATCACTTCTTGGGAGAACAGGCCGATCGGGGGTAATTCCTGGCTCGCTGATGACCGGCCTGTCTCGCGATCCAGTTCCTTGTGAAGCAATGACTCACGCGGCCTTGGGCGCAACGCGGGCAGGCTTCGTTGCTGCGGCCTTAGGAAGCTGGACGTCAAGGACGCCGTCCTTGAGCGCCGCAGTGACCTTCGTTGTATTCACTTCCGTGGGCAGCTCCATTGTCCGGAAAATCTCGTCCGAACATTGCTCCGTGTAGACGACTCCAGCCTTCTTGCTTTCCTGTTTCGATTCACGTTTTCCGGTGATGGTCACGCGCCGGGGTTCGACGTTGACCTCGACGTCGCTCGCGGTGAAGCCAGGGAGTTCGGCGTGCACCACGAATTCTGCATCGGTTTCTTCCATTCGAATATGCACAGGGTGCAGGAATTCGCGCTCGGCTTCCAGCCAATGGTTCAGATCATGACCGTCGACCCGGCCATCCTTCTCAAACAATTCGAAAGCTCGGCGCGAAATGGTGTCGTAGAGGTGGTTCATGCGTTCAAAAATACTTTTGGGTATGGCAGCCTTCACGGGCGGCCGGGAAGGCGCTGTTTGAACTGCAGCTGCGGGTTTCTCAGGCATCGAAGTGACTCCTTTCGTTCTCCTTAGCTGGCCTCTCAGGGGGGGCCTTGATCCGGATGGTGATTGCGGTTTCGAAACTACCTCCCAGAAAATTTAAGGTAACATAATCATGTTACAAGTAGATGTGATTTCCATCACAATTCGGCGTGATTGCGGACTAAATGGCGGTCCTAGGAATTGGATTGAACGACCCTCTGACTGCGATCTCCCGCCCTTTCCCATCGTCTCCCCTCTCTTGATACGAGCCGGCTGAACTTGCGCAGTTACGCTGGCAGGCGAGCCAACCCGGTCAAGTGATACAGATCACGTTTGAATGTGTCATGCATCACATCTCCGGGACATGATTCAGCGTATTCATGGATTTGGAGGAGGCGAGACATGAGCACAATAGACACGAAAACGCGGGTTTCTCTCAAGAAAATTCTGTACGCCACTGATTTTTCACCCACAGCGGAATCTGCATTGCCGTATGTTTTGGGATTGGCAAAACGGTTCGGCTCAACAGTATATGCAGTGCATGTCAGATTTCCAGCGACCTACCCGGTCGTGGGGCCGGAGGGGATGCCGCAGGTTATGGAGGCTGCGGAGGAACAGGCCAAACAGGAATCCAAGCAATTGCACGAATTGTTGGCCGGCCTGCCGCATGAAGTCTTCATCTGTGAGGGCGACATCTGGACCACGATCAACGATACCGTGCAGCAGCAAAAGATTGACTTGATCGTGATTGGCACACGGGGAAGGACCGGTATCGGGAGGGTCTTGCTCGGCTCGGTGGCGGAGGAGATTTTCCGGAGAGCTTCATGCCCGGTGCTGACCGTTGGCCCGCATGTTTCCAAGGATGCGAAGGGCCGGCTGGAAATGAAGGAGATTCTCTACGCAACCGATTTCTCTCCTGAATCGCTGGCGGCGCTCCCATATGCCACCTCACTGGCGCAGGAAAACCAGGCGCGGTTGGCGATGCTTCACGTCATCGGGGAGGCGGAAGTGGGAGAACTGGTTCATCCGGAGCAATATGTGGACTCCACACTGCGCCAACTCCGAAAGCTGGTGCCGTCCGAGATAGAACTGTGGTGTGAGCCGAAGTTCATGGTGGAGCGTGGCGCTGCGGCAGACAAGATCATGGAAGTCGCCAACGCGCGTGGGGCCGACCTGATCGTTCTGGGCGTCCGCCGCGTGGAAGGCCCGATGGGCGCGACGACGCATCTATTCCGTCCGATCGCACATCGAGTCGTTACACAAGCCCAGTGTCCGGTCCTCACCGTGCGCGGGTGAAGGCGCATCGTGGCCGCAACTGCAGGGCATGCGCGCGGTCCGCCCGATTCGCCGTGTGCGGGTGTTCAGCCCGAATCCGGAGGACCGAAGTGACTTCGCGCGCAAGTCGGCCGAGAAGTTGCGCCTGTGACACCTAGTGGTTCCCAGGGGGTGAGAGGTAAACTAGGATCTTATACGCGATGCATAGCCCTCAACCCCGGGTAACCGCCGGGTCAGCCGTGGACTTGAAGTCCCGCAACGATTCGGCAATTGCCGTGTTGGCAATCGCCGGAATCGCCACGCATCTGTTTCTGCGATTTGTCTTCAAAGTTCCTGCCCTGGCACAGTTTATTCCCCTTTATATTTCTTTGATTCTGGGCGGCGTTCCTCTTGTGTTCCGTTTGATTCGAAAAATCCTGTTACGCGAATTTGGTTCGGATCTGCTGGCGGGTCTGTCGATTGTGGTAGCTGTGTTGATGGGGCAATACCTGGTTGGAACGATTGTCGTGTTGATGCTATCGGGTGGAACGGCTCTTGAGAATTTTGCGGCGAGGCGCGCGTCTTCGGTCCTCGAGGCACTGGCCAGCCGGATGCCGCAGACAGCGCACCGCAAGACGGTAAGCGGAATCACCGATATCGAAGTCGCGGAGATCGCTGTCGGAGATGCCCTCGTTGTTTTTCCTCACGAAATCTGTCCGGTCGACGGAATGGTACTCGAAGGCCAGGGAAGAATGAATGAAGCCTACCTGACCGGTGAGCCATTCGAGATGTCCAAGACGCCGGGGTCGGAAGTGCTTTCCGGAGCTGTCAATGGAGAAACCGCGCTAACCATCCGTGCCGGAAAACTCGCAACGGATTCGCGATACGCAAAAATCATGCAAGTCATGCAGGTAACTCAACAACGCAGGCCGCGTCTGAGGCGTCTGGGGGACATGCTTGGCGCCTGGTACACCCCATTGGCCATCACGCTCGCACTGGTAGCGTGGATAGTCAGCGGCGAGTCGCATCGATTTCTCGCCGTGCTGGTGATCGCGACACCTTGTCCGCTCTTGCTGGCCATCCCCGTTGCGGTGATTGGGGCCATTTCGCTTTCGGCCCGGCACAGCATCATCATCAAGAATCCGGCGGTGCTGGAACAGATTGGTCAGTGCGCGACCTTGATCTTCGATAAGACGGGGACATTGACGTATGGCCGTCCCGCGGTCACGGAAATTCTGTGTGCTTCGGGCAGATCCGAACAAGACATCCTTCGGATCACGGCGAGTTTAGAACGATATTCGAAGCACCCGCTGGCGAGTGCGATCCTCGAAGCCGCATCGCGCGCAAATATCACGCTCGATGCAGTCACGGAAGTCAGCGAGAAGCAGGGAGAGGGTTTGCGAGGGACGGTCGGCGGGCGAAAGGTCTGGATTACCGGTCGCGGCAAGGTCGCCAATCGGGAGATCGCGTTGCCAATCATTGCGGCCGGATTGGAATGCCTCGTCTTCGTCGATGGCGAATATGCGGCCACGCTTCGCTTTCACGATATTCCCCGAATCGAGGGGCGGAGTTTTATGGATCATCTCCGCCCCCGCCACCATGTGAACCGCGTCCTTCTCGTTTCGGGCGACCGCGACTCGGAGGTCCGATACCTGGCCGATCTGGTGGGCATCAAGGAAATACATGCTTCCCAGAGTCCGGAAGAGAAGGTTTCGATTGTCCAGCGAGAGACTAGATCTGCAAAGACGTTGTTTGTTGGCGACGGCATCAACGATGCTCCGGCAATGCAGGCGGCTACCGTAGGCGTTGCATTCGGTGTGAGCAGCGATATCACCGCGGAAGCCGCTGACGCGGTGATTCTGGAAGCATCGCTCGGTAAGGTGGATGAGTTGATGCATATCGGCCAACGCATGCGCGCCATCGCGCTCCTCAGTGCTGTGGGAGGGATGGCGCTGAGTGTGATCGGGATGATTGCCGCCGCATTTGGTCTGCTCTTGCCGATCGAAGGCGCCATCGCCCAGGAAGTCATCGATCTGGCGGCCGTTCTCAATGCGCTTCGTGTCGCATTTCCGTTCGATCACATGACGGATTTCTAAGCGTGCATGCTTCACGCGCCTCTCGTATCATTCCTTCCGGGCCCCCGGGCCCCGGGCGCCATTCTGGTACGGGAGACAGAGGCCCACTATGAACGGCTCGGATGCCACCGTCACAGAAAACCGTTCCGCGCTTGATGGTTTATTCTCACCGAAGTCCGTTGCCGTCATCGGCGCAACCGGCCGCGAAGGAACCGTAGGACGCACGGTGTTCGAAAACCTTTGCCACGGCACATTTCGTGGAAAGGTCTATGCCGTCAACCCCAAACGGACTGAAGTGCTCGGTTTTCGCGCGTACGCGAAGATCAGCGATGTCCCGGAAAAAGTAGATCTCGCCGTGGTGGTGACACCGGCGCCGACCGTGCCAGGCGTCGTGGGTGAGTGCGTGGACGCAGGCGTCCACGCAGCCGTTGTGATTTCGGCTGGCTTCAAGGAACGAGGCGAGGAAGGCGCGGCGCTGGAACTCCGCGTTCAGGAACAGCTTCGCCGCGGCACAATGCGTCTGATCGGCCCGAACTGCCTGGGCGTGATGAATCCGAGCCTGGGCATGAATGCAACGTTCGCACAGGACATTGCCCGGCCCGGCAACGTCGCGTTCCTCAGCCAGAGCGGCGCGTTATTGACGGCAATTTTGGATTGGAGTTTTGAGGAACAGGTCGGGTTCAGCGCCATCGTCTCCACAGGATCTATGCTTGACGTCGGCTGGGGCGACCTGATCGATTTCTTTGGCGACGATCCGGCCACCGAGAGCATTGTCCTGTATATGGAATCGGTCGGCGATGCCCGCTCCTTTCTGTCCGCGGCTCGCGAGGTCGCGCTGCGCAAACCCATCATTGTGATCAAAGCGGGCCGGACTGCGGAGGCATCGAAGGCGGCGAGCTCGCATACCGGGGCGCTGACGGGGAGCGACGAAGTATTCGATGCAGCTCTGCGCCGGTGCGGCGTCCTGCGTGTTTCGAGCATCTCCGATCTGTTCCACATGGCCGAAGTCCTGGGCAAACAGCCGCGGCCACGCGGGCCGAAACTGATGATCGTCACCAACGCGGGCGGCCCCGGCGTGCTGGCGACCGATACGCTTCTCGCCACGGGCGGAGAACTGGCTTCCCTCTCCGACGCGTCTTTGAAAGCGCTCGACGAACTCCTGCCTCCTTACTGGAGCCACGCCAATCCAATCGATATTCTGGGCGACGCCGATCCGGAGCGGTACTCGAAGGCTCTCGAAATCGCCGCGAAAGATCCGAATAGCGACGGATTGCTGGTCATCCTAGCGCCCCAAGGAATGACGGACCCGAAACAGGTGGCCGAGCGATTGAAGGCGCACGCGAAAATTCACCGGAAGCCGGTGCTGGCAAGCTGGATGGGCGGCAAGGCGGTTGCGATGGGCGTCGCAACGTTGAACGCGGCGGGGATTCCCACTTTTTCTTATCCGGACACCGCGGCCCATGTGTTCACCTACATGTGGAGATTCAGCTACAACCTCCGCGGGATTTATGAAACCCCCTATTCGACGGAAAATTTGGAATTTCTCGGCAAAGCACAATCCCAAGCAAGAGCCCTGCTGGGGAAAGTACGCGCCGCCGGCCGGACCATTTTGACAGAGGCAGAATCCAAGCAGGTCATGGCGCTCTATAGAATTCCGACGGTCGAAACACGTCTGGCGAATAGCGAATCCGACGCAGCGTCGTGTGCGCAGGCAATTGGCTTTCCCGTCGTGTTGAAGCTCAATTCCGAAACGATTACGCACAAGTCCGACGTGGGTGGCGTGAAATTGGATCTCCAGAACGAGGGAGCCGTACGCCGGGCCTATCGTGCAATTGAAGCTGCTGTTCGAGAAAAAGCCGGACAAGAGGGTTTCCTCGGCGTCACTGTGCAGCCCATGCTGAAACTCGACGGATACGAACTCATCGTCGGGAGCAGCGTGGACGCCCAATTCGGACCTGTCATTCTATTCGGTTCCGGCGGACAACTTGTCGAGGTTTATCGCGACCGCGCCCTGGCGCTCCCGCCGCTCAATACGACACTGGCCGCGAGACTCATGGAGCAGACGCGAATTTTTCGAGCCTTCCAGGGCGTGCGTGGGCGCGCGGCAGTGGACATGGCCGCGCTTGAAAACGTCCTTGTTCATTTCAGCAGGCTTGTTGTCGAGCAGCCGTGGATCAAAGAGATGGATATCAACCCCCTTCTGGTCTCGCCGGAGCGTGTCATCGCACTCGACGCCCGCATCGTGCTCCAGAATCCGGGGATGCCGGAGGAACTTCTGCCGCGTCCCGCCATCCGGCCTTATCCCGTCCAGTATGTTTTGCCGTGGACGGCGAAGAATGGAATGCAGGTTCTGCTGCGGCCCATCGGCCCAGAGGACGAACCTGCAATGGCAAGATTCCATGAGACGCTATCCGACCGCAGCGTCTATCTGCGTTACTTCCACATGGAGAAGCTGAACTCGCGGGTAGCACACGAACGGCTGATCAGTAAGTGCTTCATCGACTACGACCGGGAAATGGCGCTGGTGGCGGACTGGGTCAATCCGGCCGGTGGGGAGCACGAAATTATCGCGATTGGCAGGCTCACCAGATTGCAGGGCACCAAGAATGCTGAAGTGGCCGTGCTTGTTACGGACAAGTTTCAGCACACCGGGCTGGGATCCGAGCTATTGGATCGTTTGATCCGGGTTGCCCGTGACGAAAAACTGGAGCGCATCACCGCAACGATCCTAATGGAGAATCTGGCCATGCGCGCCCTGGCTTCCCGGCATGGCTTCAAGATACAGAAGGACACCGACATGGGCGTAGTGCGGGCCATCATCGAACTTTAGGCAGATTTTTTCTCGTACTATGAAAGCCTTGGTTTTTCGCGGGCCGAACCAAATCGCAATCGAATCGGCGCCGGTATTACCCGGCCAGGTGGGTGAAATGAGTCCATCCGGGCGGGATGTGTTTGGGCCCACACAGATTACATAGGATTGATCCGGAAGGGATTTCCAAAATAGGAGAAGCACGAGGAAGAAATGCCAGCAGGTGCACCATTCGCGTGATTCGGTGCGACCCCCCGATGTGACCCTTGCTTATCTCTAGCGATTGATGGCTTTAGAGACGGGCAGTTCCATTTTCTTTTCTGTCTCCGGAAGTTCTGGCCGCAGCAGGCGGATCGAAACTCCTCGGCCGGGCTCGTAGCTGAGCGTGAATATTTGCGAGCAGCGCTCACACAGCCAGAAATGCTCGACGTGATGGGAGTTGTCCGAATGATCCACGCTCCCGTCGGCTCCCGAGAGTTGATCAGGGTTGCGATGGAACCGGAAAAGTTTTCCGCCTCCCAGCCAGTCAAAAGCCGTCACACAAGCAGGATTCGCGCACTTCGGATGGAAATTCTGGAACATGACTGACCTCCCTCTCTCTTATTCAGATGCAACTCCGGCTTAATGCGCTCCTAGTGCCTTGATCTTTTCTTGCGGTCCGGCGGCAGTCTTTGCCTCTGTTTCTTTCGCCCGTTGAGTTTCTAACTGCGCGATTGTATTGCGCAGCCAATCGGCCATCGCATCTTCAATTTCCTGCTGTGTCCCTCCCAGGTACAGGTCGGTTAGTGTCTCTCCGGCCTGCGTCAGAGGGATATGGCGGCAGGGGACTTTCTCGGCGCGGCGCTCGGGCGGCACGAACTGCATCAAAACGCATTCGCTGCACGGTCTTGGAACCTGTTTGCGGTCGTAATTCATGCAGGTTGGTGAATCTTCAAAAATCAACTGTGCCCTCCAGGGCTCGCGCGGTGAGCGGCCATACCCGCCCTTCTTCAGGAAATCGAGTTCGAATTTCAGGACATCCAGGATATCTCGCTGATCTCGTGGCATAACCCACCTCCAGCTACACCGCCATTGTCGAGAGGCGCTGCAACGAGGGCGGTGACGGGCATCACGGCGCTACGTGATGCCGGTCACCGCGCGCGAAGCCGGTTTCCGGTATTCCCTTACCAAAAGGGGTTAAATGTCTGAAGTTCAACCACCTTCGAAGCGCCACTTTCACTTTGTAAGCCGCGGAAGGGGGCATACAATGACCGAGAACAACCTTATGGGTTCCCCTTACGGATTGCAGATCATCGAGAGTTGTGTCACTTGTCCTTATAAGCAAGACCGGCTGTTCTGCAATCTTGCGCCGGCAGCCCTTCAACATCTTTCGAAGATCACCGGGCCGGCCACCTACCCGAAGGGCGCGATGCTATTTCTGGAACGTCAATCCGCGCGAGGGGTTTTCATTCTTTGCGCTGGTCACGTGAAGCTCTCGACGTCTTCCGCTGATGGCAAAACTCTGATTCTCCGGATTGCCGAGCCGGGTGATCTGCTGGGATTGTCGGCCACGATTGCCGACAGGCCCTACGAAGTCACTGCGGACGTCATCGAGCCGACGCAGGTCAATTTCATTAGCCGCACGGATTTTCTCGCCTTCCTCCGCGAGCATGGCGAGGCGGCGCTGCGCGTGGCCCAGGAGCTGAGTGAAACCTACCACTCGGCGTTCGCCGAAATGCGCACGATCGGACTCTCGCATTCGGCCGGAGAAAAGCTGGCGCGGTTTATCCTGGATTGGACCGCGGATCACAATTCGGAAAAAGGGGCCATCAAGGCCAAGCTCACTCTGACACATGAAGAGATCGCGCAAATGATCGGCGCATCCAGAGAGACCGTGACGCGCCTTTTTGCACACTTTAGGAAAGAGAAACTTCTGCAAATTAAAGGTTCGATTCTTACGATCAAGGACAAGCCGGGTATGGAAAGGCTGGTTGGAGGCAATTAGATTTCGCATTTCCCCTTCCTGGAATTCACAATCGAGCAAAATTATCGCCTTGTGATTTCCCTCACAACTCACAGTGACAAACACTTCAACGTTGCTAGGGGGATACGATGAACCTTTCCTATTCCACCCCGGGGTTGAGTTTGCCAGCAAATGTGGATAGTCTCACGGTGGCGGCAAGGTGCTGCAGGCACGAAGACAAAGCGGAAAGGGAACCGCAGCGCTGCCGCTGAGAAAAACCCGTGACCGATAAGCTTCTGCAGATGTTGCCGCCGGAAGGCGTCAAGATCCTCCTGACGCTGTTCTTGTGCTTCCTGATCGGACTTGAACGCGAGGAACATCGCGCGGCAGGGCAGCGGTACAGTTTCGGCGGGGTGCGCACATTTCCGCTGATCGGCTTGATCGGTTACGCGATGGCGCTCCTCTCTGGAGGACAGCTGCTGCCTTTAACGGTGGGCTTCGCGGTTATCGGTTCATTCCTTTGGTTATCGTACCGGCACAAGCTGGAAGTCTACAACGAAGCCGGCGTGACAACGGAAATGTCGGGACTGGCCACTTACGTGGTCGGCGCGCTGGTGTCGCGCGATCAATTCTGGATTGCGACGACGCTGGCCGTTCTCAGCATCCTGCTGCTAGAACTGAAAGAATTCCTCGAGAACCTCACGACGAGGATTCCCGGCGAAGAAATTCTCACTTTCACGAAATTTCTTCTGCTGACGTTCGTCATTCTTCCCGTTGTGCCGGACAAAGACTACGGCCCCTTCGCTTTGAATCCATTCAAGGCATGGCTAATCGTTGTCGCGATTAGCGGCGTGTCCTATGGCAGCTACCTGCTGGAGAAAATATTGAAGGGGAAAGGCGGCGTCAGGCTGGCGGGCCTGCTAGGTGGCGCGTATTCCTCCACATTCACGACGATTGTAATGGCAAACCGCGCGCGACCGGCACAAACGCCACACACTTACTCCGGCGGAATTCTGATCGCATCGGGCGTAATGTATTTCCGCTTTCTCGTCCTGATCGGCCTTTTCAATCGCGAACTGATGCATCGTCTTCTCCCTGTGTTTCTGATCCTGGGCGCCATTGGCATGGCGGGCGGCTGGATGTGGTCCAGCTTGCCGGAAGGGGCCGAGGGAGGAGCGGGAGCCGGGTATCTGACGAAAAATCCACTTGAGCTTGCGTCCGCATTTGTGCTGGCTGCCGGGTTTGTCGTGATGCTGGTGGCGACGCATTTCGCGCTCATTTATCTGGGCCGCGGCGGAATCTACGGGCTGGCTGTGCTCTCTGGCCTCGCGCCGGTGGATCCATTCATCATGGGACTGACGCAAACGGCTGGCAAGCTGACTTCGATAGGTCTTGCCGCAGCAAGCGTCGTGATCGCGGCGGCAAGCAATAATCTTGCAAAAGCGGTGATCGCAATTGTTCTTGCCGGCGCAAAGACAGGCAGGCAGAGTCTAATCCTGTTGCTTGGTCTGACTGCGCTGGGCCTGTTGCCACTACTCTGGATCGCGCGGTAGGTGCGCGACGTGGATACGCCGGGAACCGCATTGGATCGTTCGGCTCCCACAAATAGGATTTGGCGGCTGGCTGCCGTTCTGATTTTGGCCGTTCTGCTGTTGGTTCCCATCTGGAGCGTAGCGTTTCCACCGCTGCTTGATTATCCAAATCATCTGGCGCGGTCCTTTGCTCTCGCCCATCTGCACGATCCAGCATTCACCTTCAGCCGGTTCTTTCATGCTGACTGGGGTTTTTATCCGTATCTGGGAATGGATGCCTCGCTCGCGGTGCTTGGCCGGCTGTTTCCCATCGAGACGGCGGGACGCATATTCCTGAGCCTCTGTGTCCTTGCACTACCTGCCGCGGCGTGGTTTTTTCTTCAACAAGTGAATCCTGGTGATGACGCGACGGCTTTGTGGGCTCTGCTGATCTCTTGCAATTCATTTTTTCTAGCGGGATTCTTGAATTTTGACCTGAGTCTCGCTGTGGGATTCCTGGCGCTCAGACTCTGGCTGCGCTGGCTCGCGAAACCAGGGGGTGCACGGTGGGTTGCGGTGCTCGTAATCTTCACAGCGCTGTATTTCACGCACCTGCTGGGGTTCGGCATCGCGGGATTGGTTGTAGCGGCGTATCTCGTTTTTGACCGGCGGCCTCTCCGCGACTGGATCTGGAGCGGCGCGCTGGCGCTGCCGGGCGTGGTGTTCTATCTGCACTCGTCGCGCGTCGGCCTCGGTGTGCATACAGTCATTTTTCGTGGATTTGTCGAAAAACTCGAATCGCTCGGGATGACCCTGCACGGGTATTGGCCGGTGCTGGACTGGATTTCGCTTGCCGCATTAGGCGTGTGGTTCTTGGCAGCGTGGTGGCGCAACCCGGAATTTTGCTGGAATGGCCGCTGGCTCGCTATGGCAGGGTTTCTTCTTGCCTTGTTCTGGGCGACCCCCTGGATGTGGGGCGAAGACTCGGATCTCGATATCCGCGTCCTGCCTGTATTGTTTGTCGTGATTCTCGCCACCGCACGCGTGGGGCGGCGCGCGAAATGGCTCGCCGCGATTCCGCTTCTGCTATTTGCGGCGCAAACAGCGAGCCTGACGCAACATTTTGCCGGCGCGCAACCAAAACTCGTTGGCCTTGCGCGTTCGTTCGATGTCGTCCCGCGAGGTGCGCTGGTGTTGCCCATCGTCGAAGGAGACCAGGACCCCATCGAGCGGCCGTTCACGCATTTCTGGGCCTATGGAGTGATCCGGCGGGGGTGGTTTTCCCCCTACCTGTTCGATGAGCCCGGCCAGATGCCCATGCGCATCGTCTACGATTCGTACACGCCAGATGGGTTTTGGAACCTCGCGTACGACGAGCCCCCGGACTGGACACAGGTGCAGAGCGATTACGACTACGTCTGGGCGTATGGGGTCCCGAGATTTTCCGCGGCGCTCGCGGGCATCGGCGAGCGGATTTATTCCTACGGCGCGCTCGAGGTTTATCGCGTCCGGAAATTGCCGGATGGCAGCGTCAAAGAAGACGCTGCTCCCCGCAGCATACATTAATCCTTCGGCTGTGCGGCTTGAGAGCGTTCTGGTAGCATTCGTACAGTATTCTGGAAGACCGGGAGAAGTGATGATTGGACGAGTCTTAGTTGTCATCGCGGCCGCCGCACTCTCGGCGGCGGGAACGCAGCCCGCAGCCGCGCAGCAGCGATCGAGTGATGCATGGCACTTCGTTGTGTCCGGTGATTCTCGGAATTGCGGGGATGTGGTGATGCCGGGGATAGCGGAAACGGCGAAGAAGAATCAGGCCGCATTCTATTGGCATCTGGGCGATCTGCGCGCCATCGACAAGTTCGACGAAGACATCCAGCATCAGCCCGAGCACATCGCAAAGCCGTTGTCGATCGCGGATTACGAAAGCATCGCCTGGCCGGACTTCATTGACAGCCAGATCGGTCCGTTTGGCTCGATCCCGTTCCTGGTGGGAATCGGAAATCACGAGACGATTCCACCCGTAAAGACCCGCGAAGATTTTCTCGTGCAGTTTGCGGATTGGCTGAATACGCCCATGCTGCGCGCGCAGCGCTTGCGGGACGATCCGCGGGATCATCGATTGAAAACCTATTTTCACTGGATCGATCGCGGAGTGGCCTTCTACAGCCTCGACAGCGCTACTGCCGAGCAATTTGACGCCGCCCAAGTGGGTTGGTTCGAGCGTGTGCTGGAGAAGGATTTGGCTGATGCAACGGTCACGACGATCGTAGCAGGAATGCACAAACCCTTGCCCGAGAGCATTTCCGGCGGATACGGCATGAACGAATCGCCGGCGGGAACCGATAGCGGACGTCGCGTCTATGCCGATCTGCTGCGCGCGAAGAACGTTGCGCACAAGCGCGTATACGTTCTTGCGAGCCATTCGCATTATTACATGGACGGAATCTTCAACACCGGCTACTGGAAGCAGCATGGCGGCGTGCTGCCGGGATGGATTGTTGGGACTGCGGGAGCAGAGCGATACGCGCTGCCGCCGCACTCTTCCGATGCGCACGTGGCGTTGACGAACGTCTACGGCTCGCTACTGGGGACCGTGCAGCCCGGCGGCGAAATTAGTTTCGAGTTTGAGAAGCTCGCGGAGACGGATGTTCCCGCGTCGGTGATCTCCCGCTATGGCCACGACTTCGTACACTGGTGTTTCGCGGAAAATACAAAGGCCAGATAATACAGGTTCGGATAGCTACGCCCGCAGATAATCCGCGTGCCAATCCTTGACTCAGCAGGAGCAGGTAGCGTAAGGTGCGCGAAGTCCAGGGCCGCCACCTCCAACTAAACCAGGGACAATTTCCGGCGCCGATGTTAGTTTAGAATGGTGAGCGGAGGTGCGCATCACATGTCTGTATCGAAGCAGTTGTCCCGCCGGGACTTCGCCAAGGCCGGCCTTGCCCTGGGGGCGTGCGCCGCGCTCGGGCCCGGCCTCCTCGACGCCCAAGACGCCTCGCTCGTCATGAAAAAGATTCCGTCGTCGGGTGAATCCATTCCCGCCATCGGCATCGGCACCGCCCGCCGCTACGACGTGGGGCCCAACGCGCCGGAGCGCGTCGAACTCAAAGAAGTCCTCCGCCTGTTCGCACAACTGGGCGGCAGAGTCATCGACACCGCTCCATCAACGGACATAGTATCTTCTTCATATGGCCAGGCGGAGACCGTCGTCGGCGATCTCGTGGCCGACCTTGGCAACCGTAAATCCTACTTCTTCGCCACCAAGGTCGGCGCCCGCGGAAAGGAAGAGGGCCTCCGCCAGATTGACCAGTCCTTCCAGAAGCTCCGCACCGACCGAATCGACCTGCTCGAAGTCCACAACCTCTTGGACACCACCACGCAACTAGCCACCCTGCGCGATTTGAAGGAGAAGGGACGCATCCGCTATCTCGGTGTTTCCGTCTCGTCCGATGACCAGCACGCCGAGCTGGACGGCGTCATGAAAGCCCAGAAGCTCGACTTCATTATGGTGAATTACGCGCTCGACAGCCGCGCCGCGGCTGACCGCGTCCTTCCGCTCGCCGCCGACCGCGGCATCGGCGTCATGATCGACCTCCCCTTCGGCCGCGGCCGGCTCTTCCAGGCCGTGCAGAATCAGAAACTGCCCGACTGGGCCAGCCAGTTTGATTGCCGGACCTGGGCGCAGTTCTTCCTCAAATACCTGGTCTCGCACCCGGGTGAGCGCCACCATCGGCGTCGAACAGAACAGGCCGATATTGACGCCGTTGACGGCGAACCGCGCGCTTTCCGCCGCCACCGCCAGGTCGCACGTCGCGACGAGCTGGCACCCCGCCGCCGCCGCGACCGCGTGCACGCGTGCGATCACCGGCTTCGGCAGCCGCACGATCGACATCATCAGCCGCGAGCATTGGCTGAACAGCGCTTCGTATGCCTGGCGTCCGGGATTGGCCCGCATCTCCTTGAGATCGTGTCCGCCGCAGAAGCCGGGTCCGGCGCCGGCAATGACCACGACCTTGACGCTGCGGTCGTCTTTGAGGCGGTCAAGCTCGGCTTGCAGCGCGCTCATCAGCGCGACCGACAGCGCGTTGCGCTGCGCGGGCCGGTTGAGCGTGAGCGTCGCCACGCCGTCACGATCGTGGCGCAAAAGCAAGGGCTCGGTCGGCGAGGACATGTCGCGTCTCCCGGGATTTCGGCGCGACTTGCGGCCGGCGCCGATCCTCTGCAGTGTATTTGCGGTCATGTCCGGAGAGGATTCAAGCGTGAAACCAGCCCCCGTTCCGAGCCGTATTTCGCTCTCCGAGATCGACGAGATCGTCCGCGACAGCCTGCCGCTTGCGGCGCTGCTGGGTTTGCGTGTGGAGATGATCGAACACGGGCGCGCCGTCGCGCGCATGCCGTTCAAGCGCGATCTTATCCGGCCCGGCGGCACCGTCGCCGGCCCGGCGCTCATGGGGCTTGCGGATTTCGTCATGTATGTCGTGGTGCTCAGCCAGATCGGGAAGGTCGAGCTCGCCGTCACGACCAACCTGAACATCAACTTCCTGGAGGATCCTCGACAGTCGGCGGCTGGACCGGGTCGTGAACCTGGTGGCGTCTGCGGAGGTGGTGGTGAATCGGCTCAAGGACCGCTGGATGTGCGGGTCCTGCGGCGCGATCTTCAATCTGGAGACGCTCCCGCCGAAGCGGGCGGGGATCTGCGACCGGTGCGGCCAGGCGCTTCAGCAGCGCACGGACGACCGGCCGGAGACGGTGCGGAACCGGCTCGTCGTGTACGAGAGGGACACGGCGCCGCTCGTGGCGTTCTACGAGCGCGCGGGCCTGCTCCGCAACGTGGATGCCGCGGCTTCGGCGCCCGAGGTGTACGTTGCGATCGAACGGCTGGTGGGCCTCGCCAGGTGAGGCGGGGGCGATGATCCGGATCCACGACGCCGAGGCGGTGGGGCGGATCCGGGAGAGCGCCCAGATCGTCGGACGCTGCCTCCTGATGCTGGGGCGCGAGGTGCGCCCGGGCGTCTCGACGCTCGCGCTGGACCGGCTGGCGGAGGAGTTCATCCGCGCCGAGGGCGGCGAGCCGGCGTTCAAGGGGTACCGGGGGTTCCCGGCGAGCATCTGCGCCTCGATCAACGAGGAAGTGGTGCACGGGATCCCGAGCCCGAAGCGCGTGTTGCGCGAGGGGGACGTGATCTCCCTCGACATCGGTGTCCGCCGGCAGGGGTACTACGGCGATGCGGCGCGGACGTTCCCGGTCGGGGAGATCACGCCGCAGACGGCGCGGCTGCTCGAGACGACCGAGCGGGCGCTCCAGTGCGGGATCGAGCAGGCGCGCGCGGGGAAGTACCTGACGGACATCTCCCACGCGATCGAGCGGGAGGTGAAGCGCGCGGGGTACGGTGTGGTCCGCGCGCTCGTCGGACACGGGATCGGGCGGGAGCTCCACGAGGAGCCGCAGATCCCGAACTACGGGCCGCCGGGTCAGGGGCCGAAGCTCCGGGCCGGGATGGTGCTCGCCATCGAGCCGATGGTGAACG
>JAIQES010000067.1 GCA_020073705.1 Terriglobia bacterium | reverse complement strand
CGGACAACCAGAAAAAGCGATAGGCGAAAAGTCTCGGATAGAACCATGGTTGGCACTGCACAACCAGTCTGCTTGTCTGCGTCGGGAACTGATGGGCGTCGTTACGACAGCATGATGAATCTGCGGAAAAGCAAAACCACGCCGTCTCATTCCCACACGGGCTGGATGACAACACGCTATCCAGTCGCGGGAGGGGTATTTCTCTTGACATCCCCTTTTATAGAACGGGGTTATCGGAATGTGGCCCGAAGCCAGTGCTACCAGTCGGACGGCATCACTGTGAAAATTTTATGTGTTAGCACGCGAGCTATACAGCTATTGCGACACAAAGCAGGAGATGCTTCGTCCCGTTCCGGAAGCGTGATCCTACGATTCAGTGAGCGTCACTTGCAAAATTCGCGGGGGCCCGCTTGGAATCGACGCAAAACTTTTCGTAGACCGCCACGTCCTGTTTGCTTCCCATGACAATGGGAACCCGGTCGTGGAGAGAGCTGGGCTGGACATCCAGCACGTTTTGCGTCCCAGTCGTGGCAGCGCCTCCGGCCTGGTTCATGATGAAAGCCATGGGGGCCACTTCGTAGAGGAGGCGCAGTTTCGGTTTTGGCTTTTGCGGATTGCTGCAATCGGCGGGATAAAGGAAGACGCCCCCATAAAGCAGAGTGCGATGGAAGTCAGCCACCAGGGAGCCAATGTAGCGCAGCGAGTAGGGCCGGTCGCTCGCGGCATCCTTTTGCTTCAGATACTCGATGTATCTCCGCGTCGGTTCGTCCCAGGCGCCGACGTTGCCTTCATTGATGCTGTAATACTTGCCTTTGGGCGGGGTGAGGATTCTCTCGTGCGAGAGAAAGAACTCGCCGATGCTCGGCTCCAGAGTAAACCCGTAGACGCCCTGCCCAGTGGTGTAAACGATCATAGTGCTCGACCCGTAGAGAAAATAGCCAGCCGCGATCTGCTTCGATCCTTTCTGAAGACAATCTCCTTGCGTGCCGTCCCCTGAAGTAGAAATTCGGCGATGGACGGAGAAGATCGTGCCGATGCTGACATTCGCTTCGATATTCGAAGAGCCGTCCAGCGGGTCGTAGAGTAGGACGTACGGTCCCTTGGGAAACTTTGCGGGAATGGGAATCATGTCAGGGCTTTCCTCGGAGACCATTGCGCAGAGGTGGCCGCCATGATCCATGGCCCTGTAGATCGTGTCCTGCGCAATCCGATCCAAGCGCCTTACCAAGTCTCCCGTGACATTGGCCTCGCCGGTCCCTCCGAAGATATCCGCCAGCCCTCCGCGATTTACCTGGTGGGAGATCACCTTGGCGGCGATCGTTAGGTCCCAGAGCAGGCCCGTCAGTTCGCCGGTCGCATGCGGGTTGGCACGCTCCTGCTCGAGGATGTGCCGCTGGACCGTGATCATCGATGTTGGCATGGAAGTTCCTCTAGCCTCTGGAATTTCCGATTTAGACCCTTAGCATGTGCATCGTACGCTTCACCTGCGCTCGACACAACGAATTTGCCGCCAGAGAAGGCCCCATTGATACCAAGAGGAAAGGCCAAGTCCCGAGAAACGGGATTATCGGAAACTGGCTTTTGGGGTTCCGGGCCACATTCCGATAAGCCGGGCGAGCTCAATTGGTCGATGCAACACCATCTAATGTAAATTTTCTCTCCAAAGGTGGTGTTTATGACGCAAGGGAAACGAGTGAGGCTCTCTGCGGCGCAGAGGACTGACATGTGGTGCCGTTGGAAGGCGGGACACTCGTTGCATCAGATTGGGCGCGCCTTCGGCAAGGAACATGCCGTCATTTACTTTCTGTTGGCGCGTCATGGCGGCATTGCTCCGGCCGTCCGTCGCCGCTCGCGGCGAGCCCTCACACTGGCGGAGCGAGAGGATATCTCTCGAGGGATCGCTTGCGGTTCGTCGATTCGTGATATAGCCAAAGGTCTCGAGCGGGCTGCGTCGACGGTGAGTCGCGAGGTCGCTCGGCATGGCGGCCGTCCTCAGTATCGAGCCAGTGAAGCCGATCACCAAGCCTGGGAGTCGGCCTTGCGGCCCAAGCGTTGCCTTCTGGCCCTCCACGGGAAGCTGCGGGAGATCGTTGCGAGTAAACTGATTCTGGACTGGTCGCCGGAACAGATTTCCGGATGGCTGAAGAGGCAGTATCCCGAGGACGAGACCATGCGCGTGTCCCACGAAACCATTTACCGCAGCCTGTTCATTCAAGCGCGAGGAGTGTTGAAAAAAGAGCTGATTCAGCACCTTCGGTCCCCGCGGCGTATACGCCGCTCGCGGCACTCTCGCATCGGCGGACAGTCCCGCGGTCAAATCGTCGATGCCATCTCCATCCGCAAAAGACCTGCGGAGATCGAAGACCGCGCCATTCCCGGTCATTGGGAGGGCGATCTGCTCGGCGGCGCCAGGAACAGTCACATCGCGACCCTGGTGGAGCGTCATTCGCGCTATACCGCTCTCATCAAAGTGCCCAGCAAAGACACAGCGGCGGTCGTGGCCGCGCTGAGCCGGCATGTTCGGAAACTCCCAACGTCCCTGCGGCGCTCGTTGACCTGGGACCGGGGGCTGGAGATGGCCAAACACAAGACGTTCACGGTGGCCACGAATGTGAAAGTCTACTTCTGTGATCCGCAGAGCCCTTGGCAGCGCGGCACGAACGAAAACACGAACGGGCTGCTGCGACAATACTTCCCTAAAAGAACCGACTTGTCCGGCTATTCTCAATCCGATCTCGACAAGGTCGCGCTGCGTTTAAATCAACGCCCGAGAAAAACGTTGGGTTTTGAAACTCCCGCGAGTAGACTCCAAGCCAGTGTTGCAATGACCCATTGAGACCGCCCGACTTATCAGGACTTGGGGCCGATGCTGGTAGCTCTGCTGCAGGCGACAGAGTTACTATGGGGCGAAGTGGCACGGTTACAGGGGATCGCCCAGGTAACAGAAACCTCGGGCAGTCTGAGGCGTGAGCCGCTTCGATGAATCCGTCTTGCCTCGCGGTGCACCGAGCGCTATACTTCGCCGATCGTCTCATCTGGCGATATAAAGGATCAATCTTATGCTTATGCCTCGTCTCAGGAAGACCCTTACGCGGGCACGCTGCGGATCAGTGGCGATCGGTCTGGCCGTGCCATTGTTCTCACTCCTAGCTGTCTCGGCCAGCTTCGCCCAGGCCCCGGCCCTGCCCGCGGTCCAGGCGACAGCCAAGAGCCCGAACTTCAAAGACGGGAAGGTGGTACTCGAGGAGCGCCGCATCCGGGCGTATGCGTACCTTGGGGGCGATGAACACATCATCCGGCAAGCGGTCCAGCGGATCGTGAGGCAGGAAGGCGACGCCGCCGGAGGGTGGGTCTACGAGTGGAGCGTCCTCGGCAAGTACTACGAGGACCGCGGCGACGCGCTCATCAAGACCGGACCGCGGCGTGCGGCACTGGACGCCTACATGACCTCGAGCGTCTACTACGCGCTCGCCTGGTTCCCGGCCGTCAACTCGGAAGAGGAGGCCAAGGCCTATGACGCGCAGCTGCGGGTGTACCAGAAGGGCGGCAAACTGTTCGACGTGCCGCTGGAAGTGGTGAAGGTGCCGTACAAGGGCGGCCAGATCACCACCTATCTGCACAAGCCGGTCGGCGTCGAGAAGCCGCCACTCGTCATCTGGTGCGGCGGCGTCGACCAGTACAAGGCGAACCACTGGCGCGCCATCCAGGACATGCTCGCCAAAGGATTTGCCGTCGCCACCCTCGACCTGCCCGGCTTCGGCGAGAGCAGGCAATGGGACAGAGAAACCAATGCGGAGGCCAATGTCGCTGTCCTGGAGACCTATCTGAAGCGAGGGGATCTCGATACCAAGCGCATCAGCTTGTTCGGGCAAAGCTATGGCGCGGGCGCCACGTTGCGTATGGCCCTGCGAAACGATCCGCGCGTCAAAGCGATCGTAGACATGTGTGGGGCGCTGCACTTGGGCGGGAAGAACTCATTGGCGCCTGATGCAAAACCCGGAGACAAGCTGATCAACGGGCCTATGCTCGTGGTCAACGGCACGCGCGATTCCGGCAACCCGGTCGCGGACCTGATGTCGACCTACCAGGCGGCGAAGGAGGGCGATCTGTGGCTGCTCGGCCTCGGCGAGCATTGCGCGGTGGAGTACTGGCCAGTCGTGATCCCACAAATGGCCGACTGGCTGAAGGAGAGGATCAATAAGTGACGGTTCGAGCCTCCTAGACGATCGGGGGAACTGGGCTTGATCCGATCTGGTGGGCGGGGTGACTGCGCGGCCTCACGCGCAGTCGCCCGTCGCCAGAAAGTGGCCGGTCATCTGGGGGCCGGAATTGGCTGGAGAATGGGGGGCCATCCACTGGTTTCTCCGCTCATCGAGCCCGAGCGGCCGGAGCCCGACGAATTGAGCCGACTGAACATCGCTCCGGACTCCGCCGTGTGCGACACTGTGCGAGATCTGCTGTTCGACGGATTCACTTCGGTCCACTCCTGATCGGATCCAGTCCCGTCCCGCGCGGTTCTGCTCGCATGGATCCGCTCAATCCTCACGTCTCAGGAGCTCGTGGCCGCATGGTCGCGGAGGTTCAAATCCTCTCTTCCGCACAACTCGACTCATTCGCTTCGCTCCTTCGCTCGTGGCAGGCCAATCAATGGCTGAATGGCTTGCTTGACTTGCTCTGCAAGACTTGGCGTTGGATTCTCCTAATTCCTTCTGATGCCGCATAATACCATCCCTGGAAGATGTCACCGAACGGATAGGTCCTGAGAAACGCCGTCTCATTCCCACACGGGCTGGATGACAACACGCTATCCAGTCGCGGGAGGGGTATTTCTCTTGACATCCCCTTTTATAGAACAGTCTTATCAGGCCCTATTCGAATTGCGATGGGGAGGGCTGGTCCGAGAATAGCTTCCGAGTGGACGACGATACGCCCACAGTCATGCCCGCGGTTGACACGTGGTCTCGGCCGTTCCGGGAAACTGCGACCGGGAGGGTGCCCGAGTCCACTTCCCAAAACGCTGTTTCCGGACCGCAACCGACTTGAGTCCAGTATGCCGAGTATCGAGATAGTACGGTCGACACATACGATGACCTTGCCGTTCTTGGATCACGCTTTCGATGTTATCTTTGTCGTGGCTGGCGACAACAAGGCCAGCGTCGTACATGAACTTTTCAACGTGCGTAATTGCCGTTTCAAGTATCCCGTCGACCTGGTTTAACCTAAGAGCCGACACGGTCTTTGACTGCGCGATGATTCCGCTGAAGCTCACCATCAACCAAATCTCTTCAGGGAGAGTCAGCGATGTTAGAAAAGAGTGAGCTTCGGCGATTCATCAAAACTGAATCGTTGTAAATCATATTCATGGACGTTCTCAAAAACCTTTTCGAGCAGCATTTCCACTCCTCGGTCGGGCGGGTGCAGCCGCTGAAGGGCCAACTTGGCGGTTCGGGGCGTGAGATTATCCGGCTAGCCAGCGAAAAAGCCAGCGCGATTGGTGTTTTGTATGACGTACGCGAAGAAAACGTCGCCTTCCTCGAATTTTCCCGGCATTTTCGCGCGCACGGTTTGCCGGTACCAGAAATTTATGCTGAGGATTTGAGCCAAGGCGCTTATCTCGAAGAAGATCTCGGGGACACAACGCTCTTTGAGTTTCTCTCGAACAATCGTGCCGGTGCAAACCTTGCTCCCCAGGCGGTTGAAGCATATCGCGAAGTTGTGGCCGTGTTGCCACGCTTTCAGATCGAAGCGGGCCGCGATTTGAATTATAAAGTTTGCCATCCGCGTGCCGTCTTCGATGGGCAGTCCATCGCCTGGGATTTGAATTATTTCAAGTATTACTTTCTTAAGCTTGCTGGCATCCCCTTCAACGAGCAATTGCTGGAAGACGACTTCGGTCGGTTGACGAAGTTTTTGTTGAGCGTGGACCTCGACTACTTTCTCTATCGAGATTTTCAATCGCGCAACATCATGTTGCGCGACGGCCATCCATTTTTCTTGGATTATCAAGGCGGCCGCAAAGGTGCGCTTCAATATGACATCGCTGCTCTTTTGTACGATGCCAAGGCCGATCTGCCGCCAGAATTGCGCCAGCAATTGCTCGATCGTTATATCGACCGGCTGGCTGATTTCATCGAGCTTGAGCGCGAAGTGTTCATGCACCACTACTATGCCTATGTTTACGTCCGCATCATGCAGGCGTTGGGTGCTTACGGGTTCCGCGGCTTTTATGAGCGCAAAGCTCATTTTCTGCAAAGCGTGCCGTACGCGCTGAAAAACTTGCGCTGGCTGCTTCAGCACGTCGAGCTGCCTATCGCGCTGCCAACGCTAACGGCCGCGTTCACGAGCATGGTGGCCTCAGAGAAATTGCAGAGCCTGACTTCCAACGAAGAACATCTGATCGTACGAATTCTCAGTTTTTCATTTCACCGGGGTATACCAAGGGACGAGACCGGGCATGGCGGTGGATTCGTTTTCGATACCCGCAGCATACCGAATCCGGGACGCGAAGAGAGATTCAAGGCTCTTACGGGCAAGGATGCCCCGGTGATCGATTATCTCAATCAGCAAGAAAGCGTGCATCAGTTTCTCGCCAGCGTAATGTCGCTGGTGGATGCCAGCTTGCGCACTTATCAGCGTCGCGGCTTTACAAGCTTGACGGTGTCATTCGGCTGCACGGGCGGCCAGCATCGCTCAGTTTATTTCGCGGAGCAATTGACGAAACGTTTGAGCGGCAGGAACGGAGTGGAGGTGGTGGTGCGTCATCTTGAGTTGGAGATTATGAACAGATGAAAGCGATGATTTTGGCCGCTGGCCTCGGTACGCGCTTGCGGCCACTCACCGACAATCGCCCCAAGGCACTGGTGGAAGTCGCTGGCCGCACAATGTTGGAGATCACACTCTCGCGCTTGCGCGCTCTTGATATTCGCGAGGTGATTATCAATGTTCATCACTTTGCTGACATGATTCTCGAGTATTTGAAAACGAACGATAACTTCGGCATGCGTATTGAAGTGTCTCACGAGAGGGTCCTGCTCGACACCGGAGGCGGCCTGAAAAAGGCCGCCTCCTTTTTCCTCAAGGATTCCAACGATTTCGAAAGGCCATTCATTTTGCACAATGTCGACGTCATTAGCACAATTGATCTCCGACGCATGGTGCAATTTCATACTGAAAATCAGGCTCTCGCCACTCTGGCAGTGCAAGACCGGGAGACATCTCGATACCTGCTCTTCGACGAGCAGCTCCAGCTTTGCGGCCGTCGATCTGGACACGATCAGAAGAATGAATTTGTTCGATGTTCACAGCCAGTGCAGGCGCTAGCTTTTTCCGGCATCCACATTATTTCTCCTCGCCTTTTTGCGATGATGGTGGAAGAAGGCGCTTTCTCCATCATCAACTCCTATCTGCAGCTCGCTGCCGGCGGAAACAAAATCTTCGCTTTTCGAGCCGATGAATATTATTGGCATGACCTCGGCAGGCTGGACAATTTGAGGCAAGCCGTGCAGGATTTAAAACAAAAAGTTCTTCTATAATAAGCTCACTGCCTCCATGGAGATCGCGGCCATCACGTTGATCGTTTGGAAGAAAGGAGTCCGTTTCGACGTCGAACATCTGAAACAGCAAGCAGCTTGAGCGTCTGTGGAGAGTCCATCCCTAGATTCATCTCGGCGATAGTCGTTGGTTCTGCAGACGCTCTGGTTCGAGGGTGAGTATCCATAAGACCGTTAGGCTGCGCATGTGCTTCAAGCACTAAGTCTTTCGAGAAACCCTATGCCCCCTCGGACAACCAGAAAAAGCGATAGGCGAAAAGTCTCGGATAGAACCATGGTTGGCACTGCACAACCAGTCTGCTTGTCTGCGTCGGGAACTGATGGGCGTCGTTACGACAGCATGATGAATCTGCGGAAAAGCAAAACCACGCCGTCTCATTCCCACACGGGCTGGATGACAACACGCTATCCAGTCGCGGGAGGGGTATTTCTCTTGACATCCCCTTTTATAGAACGGG
>JAIQES010000039.1 GCA_020073705.1 Terriglobia bacterium | reverse complement strand
TCCGTTCGATGGACGTGCCCTTCGGCGGGTCAATTTCTACGGAGACAACGAATTGCTGCAACTGAATTTTCCGCCACAGCGCACTTTCCGGTTCCCGTGCCGCCACCTGCTGCGCCTCGGGAGGTGCCTCGACGGCGGTGACCGCACGAGGACCTTTGGCCGGGTGACTGCCTTCCACTGCGCGAACCATCGCCCGAATGTGTTCGGGCCTAGTCCCGCAACAGCCGCCCAGAATCCGCGCGCCCACTGCGACTGCTTCACGGGCAAAAAGGTCGAAATATTCCGGTGAAGATTTTGGATAGATGACGCGATCGCCGGTGCGCTGGGGAAATCCCACGTTCGGCATCGAACTCATGGGAAACGATCCCGCAACCCCGGCCAATTCCTGGAGAATGCGCAGATGATCTTGAGGGCCGACGGAGCAGTTCGCGCCGATAGCCTGAATTCCCCGCTCATGCAGTGCGGCCCAGGCATCCCGCGGCCGCGTCCCGCTGAAGGTAGTTCCCTCTTCCGAGTAGGTAAGCTGGGCAACAATGGGAAGCTGCGAGAACGAGCGGATCGCTTCGACTGCCGCCTGGAGCTCCTCGATATCGCTGAATGTTTCCAGGATGAAAAAGTCCACCCCGCGCTCTTCGAGCGCCTCCGCCTGTTCTCGAAAGATTGCCCGGACTTGTTCGGCCGGTGGCTCGCGCACTTGCCGGATGACGCCCAGGGGACCGATCGAGCCCGCAATCAGGACCTCGTGCTTGGCAGCTTCCCGCGCCTCGCGCGCGATCTTGACGCCGCGCTGGTTGAGCTCGGCGGTTCGGTCCTCCAAGCCGAATGCGCCAAGTTTGTTCCGGTTCGCTCCAAACGTGTTGGTCTCGATGATATGCGCGCCGGCTTCGAGGTAGGACATGTGAATGCGAAAGACCGCCTCCGCGCGGGTATCGTTCAATTCGTCCATACAACGCTGCGGCCCCAGGGTTTCGTGGAGCAACGATCCCATCGCCCCATCTGCAATCAGCACCGAATCGCGCAGTCTCTGTTCAAACTCTTCGATCTTCATGGCCGATTACACACTCCCGGACCGACGCTGCTACAACGAAGATTCAAGTATACAAGGTCGCCCATTGAGTTGACATGCCCCGCACGAACCTGTGTGTAAATTCCACAAACGCGTCCCCTGGAACAGTAATCTGACAACGTCACTATATGAGACTTGAGACATTCACGTTCAGCCGGACCCATTACCCATATGCATACGTCCTTCGTCGGTTATGTGTTCTCTCTTCATACCCCAGATGGGATAACGTATTTCAATTCTTGCCATTTGTTCTTTGAGTTTGCCTTTTTCCCGCCACGACCGCAGACTGCGTCCAGAATTTGTAAGGAGAATTTGATGCCGTTGATCTGCCTTCGTGCTCCAGGTCGAGACGAGGGATTGCTTTAAGATGAGCCGGCATGCGAGCCGGGAACGGTACACGAGCAGCGCAGCCGTTATGAGCTTCTGAGAGGCTGCGTGACACTCGCGATTCCTTCTGGCTTGGATAGTTTGCGATACGTGCTCCGCTCACACGACGGATAGTGCTTTTCGAGGGTGCCACACGGGAATCTGAATAATTGTAAAAGGAGGAATGGAATGGCAGCAGTATCACAACAAGGAACGGCGCTTGGATCACTGTTGGTTGGGTTCACTGCTTTTGTGGCCGGCCTGGTCATTCATGGCGGTTCGGGAATGGTTGTGGCCTTCGCGGGGTTGGCGTTTCTGCTGTACGCAGGCTACGAATTCCGTAAAGTCAAGTCAGCGTAGTTCTGTGCTGATCGCTGGATTGGTCGAAAACCTGAAAACGAAGAAGGACGAAGGAGGATCGAATGAAACTCGTAGGTATTCTGGTGGTGCTTGCAGGATGGTTGGTCGCCGTGGTTGGACTGGGAATCACACAGTCAACCGGCGCTCGTTTGCTTTTGGCCATCTTGGGGTTTGTGATCTGCTTGGTGGGAATCCTGGGCGTTCTCAACAAAGCCCATATGAAGAACGCAGTCTGGAAGGCATAGCTCTTTTCTTCGAATAGTTTCGGACAAGTCGATTCAATACGGCGCCCGTACTGGGCGCAAGGAGAGGAAATGAAACTTTATAGACGAATGAAGGCAGGTTCGTGGATTGTACTCGCTCTATTGTCGTGTTTTGGACTGGCGGCCAGGGCGCAAACTCCTGCGCCCAGTGCGCCAGCCGCAGTTGCGCCGGCACCGGTTGCGCCAGCCATGGCTCAGCCACTCGATACAAAGGCGGCGGCACCCCCTTCGAGTGATGACTTGGTCAAAGGAGACCCCGGCGGGACCATGACGGGAACCGTCAGCGATGTAGTTGTCTCCGATTCCAAGAAGGGGTTGACGCTGGCGGACACGGTGAATCAAGTGGGGCAAAACCGCATCGCCATCAACTTCGTCTGGACGTTGGTCACGGGCTTCCTGGTCATGTTCATGCAGGCAGGGTTTGCGATCGTGGAAACGGGCCTGTGCCGCGCCAAGAACGCAAACCACACCATGATGATGAACTTCATGGTGTACGGTTTCGGATTATTCGCCTACTGGGTCTGCGGCTTCGCCATTCAGATGGGTGGCGTCGGTGGGGTAAGCACTCTGGGCGGTGCCGCGCCTTTGAATGCTGAAACCTCGATCACCGTATTTGGAAAAAGTTGGGGCCTGTTCGGCACACATGGCTTTTTCCTGACGCAGGGCGGCACCTATGACGTTGCGGTGATGGTGCTATTCCTGTTCCAGATGGTGTTCATGGATACGGCGCTTACGATCGTGACGGGGGCTGCCGCCGAGCGTTGGAAATACGTGGCGTTCGCAACTTCATCCATTTTCATGGGTGCACTCACCTACCCGTTGTTCGGCAACTGGGCCTGGGGGGGCGGCTGGCTTGCGACGTTGGGTTCGAACTACGGCCTCGGTCATGGATACGCCGACTTCGCCGGATCCGGTGTCGTGCACGCCGTGGGTGGGATCACCGCTTTGGCACTCTCGATGATTTTGGGTCCGCGGTTGGGAAAATATAATCGTGACGGATCCCCGAATGCCATCCCTGGGCATGACATCATGATTGTTCTGACGGGGTGCTTCATTCTTGCCTTTGGCTGGTTTGGTTTCAACCCTGGCAGCACGCTGGCCGCCTCGGGGAATGGAGCGTTGCGAATCGGTTCCATCGCCGTAAATACGATGCTCGCCGGTTGCACGGGTTCCTTTGGCGCCATCCTCTACATGTGGATGCGCTACGGGAAACCGGATGCTTCGATGACTGGCAACGGGCTGCTGGCCGGTCTGGTGGCTATTACCGCCCCCAGCGGGTTCGTCAACACCGTCGGAGCCGCGATTATCGGCCTGATCGCCGGAGTTCTCGTCTGCCTCAGCGTGGAATTCTTCGACCGTGTCGCGAGGATCGATGATCCAGTCGGGGCAATCTCCGTGCACGGAACGAACGGCATTTGGGGCGTGATTTCGGTCGGGCTATTCGCTGATGGCAAATCGAACTATGGCGGCAGTTGGAATGGTGTCAACGGGTCCGTCCAGGGGCTGTTTTACGGAGGAGGGGGAGGCCAACTGGTCGCGCAATTGATCGGTGTAGTCACTTTGGTGGGAATCATTTTTACGATCTCCTATGTGGCCAATTTCGTGATTGATTTCTTTATCGGTCAGCGTGTACGGCCGGAAGACGAACTGGCGGGCTTGGACATCCCGGAAATGGGGGCTCTATGCTATCCAGATTTTGTCTTGAAGCCGGACCAGGGTGCCAGAGGAGTCGCAGCGGATTAGCAGCTGTGACCGCTGTAGGGGCATTATTATAGGTAAGACAGAAGAGGAGGAACAGACATGTTGACCAGTGATTTGCCAGCACGGAGTGAGTTATCCAAATCTTCGGCGCCCCTGCTGTTTCCGGTTCGAGGCGATCTTTCCATACAGGCAAGGGAGAGTTTTCAGGAAGGGCTGGCACTAATCCAGGCCGGGGAAGCGAAAGACGCAATCGTTGTGCTTTCCCGCTGTATTCAGAGCGCGCCGGATTTCACCGAGGCGCACATGTGCTTAGGGGTTGCGCATGCCATGACCTCCAGCGTCTATCCCGCCATGGACCATTTGGAGCGGGCAACGGAACTAGAGCCGGGCAGCTTCATGGCGCATTTCATGGTGGCGCAACTAAACTTCAAGCTTAGGATCCCTCAGAAAGGCTACGCGGCAGCCGAACGCGCACTGAAGTGCGCCCGTGCACCGCAGGAGCGGCGGATGCTGGCGCAATTGCTGAAGGAAGAACGCGCAAGGGAACACAACGGCATTGCGAGACCGTGGTTCAACAAACCGTTCAGTTTCAAGTCACTTGTCGTCCTTGGGGGCGGGCTTGCCGCAGCGGTGGTCGCGTTGATCGGGCACTTGATGCTTTCGCATGTTCGGTGAATCATGGCTACGGGGCTTACCAGGGAACAACCCGAAATGGTGGATACATTGATGCCCCTAGCGATTGTCGAAGCAATGAAGAAGTACCGCTTGCCGCTCTCGGCCGCGTTCATGGTGGCAGTGGTTCTTGTGGTGTTCGTGCATGCGCCCATCATTCCAGTGCTGGTCGGATGCATCCTAGCGGTCTGGATCGCAGTTCTGCGGAACCGGTCCAGGACGAAGGTGCGAAATACCTTGCGGGGAGGACGATGAGCACCTCATTACAAATTCTGTTGTGCATCGCCATCCTCATCGTAGCGGCGAAGCTCTCGGGGGCGCTGGCCGGACGAATGGGCTTGCCAGTCGTTTTGGGCGAGCTCATTGCCGGCGTCGCATTAGGACCGACGTTTCTGAATTTCTGGGGACTATCCTGGTTGACTGCGGCGACGAACTCCGTCTCTGCTGAATCCGTATTCAAAGTGTTGGCTGAGATCGGCGTTGTCCTGCTGATGTTTGTCGCCGGCCTGGAGACCGACGTCCAGATGATGCGCCGCGCCGTTGCGCCCGCGTTCTGGGCAGCGACCGGCGGAGTAATTCTCCCGATGGTTGGGGGTGCCATGCTGTCGCGGGCCATCGGGTTAGGCTGGCAAGAATCGATTTTCGTGGGCACGATCCTGACTGCCACCAGCGTAACGATCACCGCCCAAACGCTGATGAATCTGAAGCAAATTCGCTCTAAGGCAGGCTCCACGATCCTGGGGGCGGCGGTCATTGATGACGTGCTCGGCTTAGTCGTCCTATCGCTGGTGATTGCTTTGGGACCGCAGTTGGCCAGTGGCGGTTCGGTGTCGTGGCACGGCTTGTCCATCACACTGGGCCGAATGGTGGTCTGCCTGATAACCATCTTCTGGCTGGGCCCTCCGGTGACGCGTTGGATCTTCAAGTATGCTGGGCGTCTCCATGGCAGCCATGATGGCCATACGGAAGTGGCAGCCGCGCTCGTTGTGGCGTTCCTGTTGGCGTTTCATGCAGAGTGGACGGGTGGTATGGCGGCAATCACGGGTTCCTATCTCGCTGGACTGTTTGTTGCAGCGACACCGGCTCACCAAAAGGTGACCCATGACCTTCAGCCGATGGTCAGTGCGTTTTTCGGTCCTCTTTTCTTTGTATCGATAGGTTTGGAGATCAATGCCTGGCAGCTTAGCGGCCATCTCGGATTTTTCTCTTTGTTGTTGGTGATTGCGATTGTCGGGAAACTTGCCGGGTGCGGCGCTGGGGCATTCTTCAATGGATTCGACACGCGGGAGTCGTTAATCGTTGGCGTCGGAATGATCCCGCGCGGAGAAGTGGGCTTGATCACCGCGACTATCGGGTGGGCAGCTGGCATCGTCACGCGGGATATCTACGTACAAGTGGTGGTGATCGTGCTCGTCTCCACGTTGATCACGCCGGGATTGCTGCGGTTTGCTTTCCCCAAGGATGCTTTGGCGGAAGCGGTCGCAGTCGGCGCCGACATCGACAACATTTTGGAAGACGTAACGAATTCATGACCGGTCCAGGAAATATATAGAAACTAAGGGTGTCGTACTGCAAGGCAAGAGGAGATTTGAATCCGCCATCGCAGTTCAAGGATAAGAACATGATGACTAAACTCGAAGCGATCATCCAGCCGTCCAAGTTTGAAGCCGTCAAGGAAGTCCTGACCGAACTCGGCATCGGGGGCATGACCATCACCGACGTGCGCGGGCATGGACGGCAAAAGGGCCACACCGAAACCTACCGCGGCCGGGAGTACACCGTAGATCTCCTTCCCAAAATAAAATTGGAGATTGTGCTGCCCGACAATTTGGTCGATTCCGCAGTTGAAGCGATTCTCAAAACCGCCTCGACTGGCAATATCGGCGACGGAAAAATCTTCCTCTCCAAGGTGGAAGAATCCATCCGCATCCGGAACCGGGAACGCGGCGCAGTAGCTCTCTAATTTAAGTTCGCGCGAAGCCGACTCTCGCTGTGGTCCGCCACCGCAGCGAGATCCGCGTGAGTCGCGCGGTAGATGCGAGGCGCAAGACACTCCTGATGCTGTTGCGGACGCCGCGGCACTTTGGCCAGCCACCGGCATTGCTACTCCGCAAACAAAATACGCGCCAGTCCACTCGCATGAACCCGTAGAACACGAGTCAGTTTATGACCGTGCTCCCGCCCGCACCACCGTTAACTTTGGTTCGTCCAGATCTCCCCGGCTACCAATGTAAGTTCGTTTCCGTGGGTTGTTCGTAGTCCACACCTTCTACTTCGAAACCGAACAAGCCGCAGAACCCGCGCTGGAAACCTGCGAAATCGGTCATCGTGCGGAGATTTTCAGTCGTGATCTGCGGCCACAGAGCGGCCACTTCGGCCTGCACATCCTCACGCAGCTCGCGGTCGTCCAGGCGCAGACGCCGCGCTTCATCGAGTTTGGGGGGCCTGCCCGCACAAAGAAAATCAGTGAAGAGACGCCGCATTTGTTCGAGCGGTCCCTCGTCCAGGTTTTTCTTCTTCATGACCAGCGGCAGCAGACTCAGATAGAGGGGCACGATGGGAATCGCCGCGGAGGCCTGCGTAACCACAGCTTTGTTCACCGAAACCCATGCATTGCCGCCGAGTTTGCTCGCGAGCGCCGCATCGAGGTAGCCTGCCGCACATTCGAGGTCTTTTTTCGCTTGCCCGATCGTGCCACCGTGGTAAATCGGCCACGTGGTCTTGGGCCCGATGTAGGAATACGCAAGCGTGCGGGCCCCTTCGGCGAGCAGCTTTTCTTCGAGCAGCACACCCATCCAGCGCTTCCAGTCATCGCCGCCCATCACGGCGACGGTGTCTGCGATTTCTTTTTCACTCGCCGGCTGAAGCGTGACGTTCACGACCTTTTCCAAATCGAGGTCGATCGTGCGGTTGGTAAACGCCTGGCCGATGGGCTTGAGAACTGAATTGTGCACCTGTCCTGTGCGCGGGTCTCTGCGCTTCGGCGACGCAAGCGAATAGATCACCAGGTCCACCGGGGCCATCTGTTTGCGGAGAACGTCCACGACGTCCCGTTTCACTTCGTCCGAAAACGCGTCGCCATTGATGCTTACGGCGAACAGGCCATCGTTCTGCGCGAGCGAATGAAACGCGACCGTGTTGTAATGGCCCGCCGTCGCGGTCTTGTCGCCTTCGGGTGGCCGCTCGAAAAATACGCCCAGTGTCTTCGCACCGTATCCCCATGCCGCCGCGATGCGCGACGCGAGGCCATAGCCGGTCGACGCGCCGATGACCAGCACGTTCTTCGGCCCGATCTGGCCCGGAGGAATCTTCCCGCGCACACCTTCAACCCACCGCTCGACGTTGCGGCGGCATCCTTCCGGATGTGCGTTTACACAGATGAAGCCGCGCGATCGGCGCTTGACGATTTGTTGTGGCATATTCGAAGTCCGATACGTTAGCGCGAGCGCCCGCCGTTGTCCACCCGAATACCGGGGGCGGTGCCGCACACTTGGGAACCGGTTAGCCTTGCTGTATCATTTTGCACGATGAACATCATTCTAAGTGAAGTGGAAACCAGAGTACTGGGCTCCTTGATAGAAAAGGACCTCACCACGCCGGAGTATTATCCACTTTCGCTCAATGCGCTCGTCCACGCGTGCAACCAGAAATCGAATCGCCATCCACTCATGAATCTGGACGAAGATGCCGTACGGCAGGCATTGCGCAGTCTCAATCAAAAAGAGTTGGCGGGACCGGCCGATAATATGGACAGCCGCGTGAGCAAGTTCGAGCATCGCCTGCAGGAAGCTTTTAACTTTACTCGTCACGAGCTCGCGATCCTGTGCGAATTGTTATTGCGAGGCCCGCAGACGCCCGGCGAGCTTCGCAGCCGCGCGGATCGCATGCACGCGTTTGAAGATTTAGGCATCGTGCAATCCACGCTGCAGCGCTTGATGAAGCGCGAACCGCCTCTGGCCAAATTGCTCCCCCGGCAGCAGGGCACCAAAGAGGCGCGCTATGCGCACTTGCTATCCGGTGATATGGAATCGTGGGCGCCTGAACCGGATTCAGGCGCGGCGGTCACCAGAATCTCAGCCGACAGCGAGCGGATCGCGCGCCTGGAGCATGAAGTCGCGGGCATCCAGAAGGAGTTCGCGGACTTGAAACAGCAGCTCGCGGCTTTCCAAAAGCAGTTCGAGTAAGATCACTTTTGACTGAAACGCTCTTTCTGCACACGACAATGGGCTTCTAGTGCCGCAATAGGATGCGCCTGCTTCTCGCTATTTTAAGTCCTTGAGGAAGTCGGCCAGATACTTCTGCCAGAACGCGGCCTGGAAAAACGTATAGTGGCCTCGCGATTGGTCGGAAAACGGCAGGAGGACAAACTTTCCGTTTTTCACTTTCTTCATTTCTTGCTCCGCGACACCGAGTTCGGCGGGATTCCAAAAGTCTTCCTGGAAATTGATGAGCAACACTTTCGCGCGGATCTTACCGAGATCCTTTGCTGGATTGTAGTTTCGGGACGCATCGTACTGGTATATGAAATCGTTGGCGTCGGTCGTCTTCATGTTCTCTTCGATGTATTGATCCACGAACTTGTCGGCCAGAGTGGCGGTGGGATATTCCCTCTGCCAAAGCGTTGGGGCGCTTCCTACAACAAGCAGATGGCCGAGCGCGGCGCGCAACCCATAAGGCTGTTGTGTGTAGTTGCCGTTGTTCCAGCCTGGATCGTTCTTCACATCATCGATCATTATTTTGCGCACCATGCGGTTGCGTCCGCCAACCTCCACGGGCAGGCAGGAGAGCAGAAGCATGGCGTCCATATCTTCGGAGTTCGATTCGCCCCATAGGAAACCTTCCATGCAGCCCATCGACGTGCCGACGAGCAGATGCAGATGATTCACCTGCAATCCTTGGGTCAGCATCAATTGTGACGCGCGAACCATGTCCGAATAGTCGTAGTGCGGAAATTTCGCCCGCAGGCCGTCACTCGGCTTGGTGGATTTTCCCAGGCCGGCGCCGAGTTGATCGGGAAGAATGAGGTAGTACTTCGAAGCATCGAGTAACTGGCCGGGGCCAAAGAGCACTCCGGCAAATGACGGGACCAGAAAAACTCTGCCAGCGCGGTTCGTGCCGTGGAGAATCAGCACGGCGTTGGTGACCCGGCCGTTTGTGTCACGCTGCGGTGTGCCAATCGTCGTGTAGTGCAGCCGCACCTCGGGTAGTGACTGGCCATCGGAGAACTTGAAGTCATGCACCACGAAATCCCCTTCTTTAGGCGGGACTGCGGTCAGCGGTGCATTCTGCTGCGCGGAAACGAACGCCGCGGTGCAAAACATTACGGCCATCAACAGGATTGCTTTCAAACCCATCGTTCGCATCTTTACTTCCTCCTGGAAAACCTCCGCGTTTCCGCGGCGATCAGCTCGGGCCGGTAGTGAAGGCCAGAGTGATCAATATTTTCTGCTCGAGTTCGTGCGCCTTGGCCGATCCGGTAGCCGGGCTGGCGCTCGCCGAGCGCTTCACCGAACGCGCGGGAATACCTTGAATGTAGTGCTGGATGCGCGGCAGGACGTAGGAGAGCGCACCCATGTTGGCCGGCTCTTCCTGCACCCACACAATTTCGCGCGCATCCGGATGGCGCGCAATTTCCACGCGCAGTTCGTTCTTCGGGAACGGATAAAGCTGATCGAGAAATAGAATTGCCGTTTCGTTATCGCCGCGCTGTTTGCGCTCATTGCGCAGCTCATGCCCGATTTTTCCACTGCAAATCAAAATGCGCTGGGCAGAAGTGATTTCGCGGTCAGGAATAACACACTCGAACCGCGGGCGGGACAAATCCTCAAGCGGTGAAGACGCATCGGGATGGCGCAGCATGCTTTTGGGTGTGAACACCACCAGCGGCTTGCGCCAGCGGCGCAGCGCTTGCCGGCGTAGCAAGTGAAAATACTGTGCCGCATTGGAGGGCTGGCAAACTTGAATGTTGTCCTCGGCGGCGAGTTGAAGGTAGCGCTCGATGCGGGCGCTCGAATGTTCCGGGCCCTGGCCCTCATACCCGTGCGGCAGCAGCAGCACGATTCCGGACGGGAGATTCCATTTGTCCTCACCCGAGCTGATGAACTGGTCGATGATCACCTGCGCGCCGTTCGCAAAATCACCGAATTGGGCCTCCCAGAGCACAAGTGCCTCGGGGTAATCACGGCTATAGCCGTACTCGAAGCCGAGCACGCCGCCTTCGGAAAGCGGGGAGTTGTAGATTTCGCAGCGCGCCTGGCCTGGAGCGAGGTGTTCGAGCGGAACATATTCGGCTTCCGTTTGCGTTTCGACAAACGCCGCATGGCGTTGGTTGAACGTGCCGCGGCGCGTGTCCTGACCCGTAAAGCGCACCGGCGTGCCAGACAGCAGCAGCGTCCCGAACGCGAGCGCTTCTGCCATACCATAGTCCACCGGGCGCTTGCCATGTCCCATTTCGGAGCGTTGCTCGAGCAGCTTCTTCACTTTCGGATGAATTGCGAAATCCGCCGGATAGCGCGTCAGCATGTCCGTGACTTCGCCGAGCCTTTCCGCCGGGACTCCGGTGTCCACTTCATAGGCGCTGTCGTAGCAGCCGCGCTTGTATGGCGACCAGTATGAGGGCAGCTTGCCCAGTCGCGGTTTTTTCTTCATGGCGCCCGCCGCTTTGTGTGCGCTTTCCAATTCAGTGCGCACCGCTTCGATCATCGCGGTTGGGTCCACGCCGGTCTGCTTTGCGTAAATCTGCCACAGCGGTGGATGGTCCTTGATCTTGGCGTAGAGTCGCGGCTGCGTGATAGTCGGGTCATCTACCTCACTGTGGCCGTGGCGCCGGTAACCTATCAAGTCCACGACCACGTCGCTCTCGAACGCGTGGCGGTACTCCTGCGCCATCTGCCCGACGCGCACAACCGCGTCCGGGTCTTCCCCATTGACGTGGAATATGGGAATCCCCTGTCGCTTCGTCAGCGAAGACGCAAAACGCGAGGAATGTAGTTGCGCGGGCGCTGTCGTGAAGCCGAGCAAATTGTTAACGATGACATGGATCGTGCCGCCGACCGAATAGGCGGCCAGTTCGGCGAAGTTCAGCGTTTCGGCCCAGATGCCTTGTCCTGCAAACGCGGCATCTCCGTGCAACACGATCGGGACCACTTTGGCGTGGCTGCCCTTGCCAATGCGCGCCTGCTTTGCGCGCGTGCGGCCGATGGCGACCGGATCGACTGCTTCGAGGTGGCTCGGGTTCGAAGCGAGATGAACGTTCAGCGTGCGGCCATCCCGAGTGCGGTAGGTCCCAGTCGCGCCGAGGTGATACTTGACGTCGCCGCTTCCCAGCACACTGCGCGGGTCCACGTCCTCGAAACCCGCAAAAATATCCGCCGCGCGCTGTCCCGCGATGTGCGCCATTACGTTCAGGCGGCCGCGATGGCTCATTCCCAGTACAACCTGTTCGCCGCCTGCTTTCGCGGCCGCCTCGAGAACGTGGTCGAGCAGCGGGATAAGCGCCGTGACGCCTTCGAGCGAGAATCTCTTGTTGCCAAGGTAGCGCGCCTGCAGAACTCGTTCGAATAGCTCGGCGCGGATCAGCCGCTCCAGGATATAGGCGCGGTCGGGCTGGGGCCGGTCCGATTCCAGCCGCTCGGCAATCCACTGGCGGCGTTCGGGATCACCGATGTGCACGAACTCGGCGCCGATAGTGCCACAATAGAATTTTCGTCCCGCAGCGGCGTCCGCGCCATCCTGGATGAGTTCGCGATGTTCGACCGGCTTCAGGAAACCAAGTGGATCGAGATTCGCCGCAAGATAGCCCCAACGTCGATAGGCCTCAAATACACGCTCGTGCTCGGCGCTTCGTTGCACCGTGGTTTCCCCTATCCCCTGTGGACGAAAATAAACTCTGCCGGGACGAAAGAAACATTCTATCAAACCTGCGGCAGGTACGGCTCCCACGCGCCAAATTGGCGCGCCACGACCAATCAGTAGGATCGCGGCGCTGCCGCTGCCGAACGGGTGGCGAACCAGGAGAGACAGCGAATCGCGCGTTCAGAAGTTATCCAGTGAAGAGAAGTGTTAGTGGGGAGGTAGGTTGCAAGCGAGGACCAGACCAAGCCAGCGGAACTGCCCAACGAGCCGCGATGCCACTCAACCACAGCCAAGGCGATCTGAGATTAGCAGGAGAGGGGCGGCTGCCCTATGGTCCTGTGCAAAGATAAAGTTGAAATCGGGAATTCTCATTCCTGACTTGTCGCATCGCACGGACACATCGCCGTCCAGAGATATGCGATTCGAAGATGCGTAATTGTGCATTGAACAACGCCCAGTAAGTTCTTCTTTAAGTATTTTCATAGCAAATTATACTGGTACTTCAATTGAGGTGGGGGGACTCATGAAGAGGCTTGCGGTATTCCTGCCGACTTTGACCATCGTAGCAGTGGTCGAGATCCTGGTAATGTTCGTTCTCCCGATGTTTGGTCTGACAGGCGCCGTAAGGATCCTGGTTAAATCTCTGTTGCTGGTAGGTATTTGCGCGCCGCTGCTCTATGCTCTCGACGCCATCCTCTACAGGAAGACCGATGCCCGGCTCCAACTGCAACTCGCCGTTCTAGAATTCACTCTCAACGGGGTGGTCATCGCCGACCGTTCGGGCAACATCGTTTGGACGAATCCCGCTTTTACGACGATCACCGGCTATTCCCTCAATGAGGTGCAGGGTCAAAATCCGCGCATTCTTTCCTCCCACCAGCACCCTCGATCGTTTTACGAGAGTATGTGGAAGACCATTCTTGCCGGCCAGGTCTGGCATGGGGAGATTATCAACTGTCGCAAGGATGGGCGGCAGTACACGGAGGACATGACTATCATCCCGGTGCGCAACGTTCGGGAAGAGATCACTCATTTCGTTGCCATCACGCAGGACATCACCGAGAGGAAGCAGATGGAGCAACAGTTACGCCAAACACAGAAGATGGAAGCCGTTGGGCTGCTGACAGGTGGGATCGCCCACGACTTCAATAACCTGCTGGGGGTGATCATCGGCTACAGTGAGATTCTCGAGGAGCGTCTGGAACGGGATAGCAAGCTTCGCAAGAGCGTCGAAGAGATCAAGAAAGCTGGGCGGCGTGCCGTCTCGCTGATCCGCCAGTTGCTGGCGTTTAGTCGTCAGCAGGTGCTCGCACCAAGGGTTCTGGACCTTAACGCTGTCGTGACTGATACCGAAAAGATGCTTCGCCGTCTGATCAGTGAGGATATTGAGCTGACCACAGTGCTGGCTTCGGAACTCGGGCAGGTCAGAGCGGATCAGGGACAGATCGAACAGGTCATCATGAACTTGGCCGTCAACGCCCGGGATGCGATGCCAGAAGGCGGGAAGCTATTCATCGAGACCAGGAATGCCAATTTAGATGAGGAATACGCCCTTCGCCATCCACCAACAGTTCCAGGCAATTACGTGATGCTCGTAATGACCGACACGGGCATCGGTATGGACGAGCAAACACGGTCGCATATCTTTGAGCCTTTCTTCACGACCAAAGAGTTAGGCAAAGGTACCGGCCTTGGACTTTCGACGGTTTACGGAATCGTCAAACAGAGCGGCGGCTATATCTGGGTTGAAAGCGAACCCGGACTCGGCTCAACGTTCAAAGTTTATCTGCCACAGGTTGACGAGGCAGTCACGCGGAGTCGCCCTAGCGATGTCGCTGCCGGCTCTCTCAAGGGATCGGAGACGGTCCTACTAGTAGAAGACGAAGAGCCGCTCCGCACCTTGACCCGTATGATGCTTGAGCAAGGCGGCTATATCGTATTGGAGGCCAACGGTGGTAGCCAAGCGATTGAAATTGCCCGGCTGCATCGCGGACCTATCCATCTGCTGTTGACGGACATGGTGATGCCAGGAATGAACGGACTTGCGGTGGCCGAGAATTTGATGCCGCTACACCCGGAGATGAGGGTCATCTACATGTCAGGTTACACAAGCTTCACTACTCGTCAGGAGCTCAATTCCGGAGCGATCTTTTTGGCTAAGCCAATCTCGCGGGATACGTTGCTTCTTAAGCTGCATGAGGTACTGAATTCATCGAAGCAATTGACGGCTAACTAGACGATTTGAATTTCCTAGGAAACAATGAGCCTGCGAACTTGCTGTTTAAGAGGCGGTTAAAGAACGAAATGTCAAAAATGTGGACCGGCGGGCCGAGACACGTCCTAAGCTCAGGGTAATCCTGAAGCTCACAGGGACTGATAGCACCGGAAAAGCGTTTGACGTGCTGACTGTAACCGAAAACGTGAGCACGGTCGGATTCCTGTGCGGCTGTCGCTTCTCGTTGGCGAAGGATGCCATAGTAGACGTATTTCTAAAGGGCAGTGGGATCGAACGAAGGGTGGGTTGCGCTCGGGTGGCCCATGTCAAATGGCCCAACACTCCTGGGCAACAGTATGGCTTTCAGTTTGCCGAAAAACCACGCGATTGGATTCTGAGGTAAGAGCGTGCGCCAACGTTTGTGGTTAGCGGGTTCCTCTTTGTTGATGCCCCAGTGTAGCGGGCCGGGAGGAGACTCAACAAGAGTAGCGATAACCGTTCAGCGTGACCGAACAGGTCCAATAAAGGAAGTTTCTCCCAGTGACCAGCACACGACCGCCACAGTGAAGATTCCTCGTTAGATACGTGGTGACAGATCCTGAGCGTCCCTAGGTCTCTCCGGTGCCCTTCAGTTTATCCTCTCTCGGGATATTTAGCTCAACCCCAGCCTTGTCGGCCATCTCCGAGACCGTAGGCATGGACATATCGAACATGCGAGTTCATCTGATGGATCTGTTAACCTCCGTAGATTTGCTGGATCTTCCCTGCCAGGTCGACATCTTTCTTCGTCAGGCCGCCGGCGCTGTGTGTGGACAAATCCACGGTAACTTTGTTCCACGAGTTCGACCAATCCGGATGATGATCCATTTTCTCGGCTACGAGCGCGACCCGCGTCATGAATCCAAATGCCTGCGTGAAATCCTGGAATTCGAACACTCGGTGCAAGTTTCCGTCCACCACGCTCCAGCCGCCAAGCTTCCGTAGTTTCGCTGCGATCTCCTGTTCCGACAGCTTTGCTGTCGCCATAAAAGCCTCCCTTCTGCGGCGCATTAAGCCGCTCCGTTTGGCAGTTCAACGCATTATCCGTCCCCGGCGCGGACCGGGCAAGTAAACCAGCGCCGCGACCGCTCATCCATATGAAACAAATCTGCAGACGAATCCGGTTGAACGTGCCGCGAGATTGCTTTATGGTATTCGCTCGAATTCAACGTGCGAAGAAATCGCCGCCCGGGATGCTGGCGAGAATCAATTGTTCAAGTAAGCGCGCGGCGAGCGCAACGGAGCCCATCATGAAAAAAAAGATTCGTGCGGTGCAGTACGGCGTCGGTCCCATCGGAGCCGCCATCGTGCGGCTGATGCGGGAAAAGAAATCCATCGAAATCATCGGAGCCATTGATACCGATCCGGCCAAAGCGGGGCGCGACCTGGGAGAAGTGGCCGGCGCAGCGGATGCGCCGTGGGGCGTGAAGGTAACTGATGATGCGGCGGCCATGCTGGCCGAATCGGCAGATGTGGTGATCCATTCGACCTCCACTCTGTTACCCAGTGTGATGGACCAGTTGATGGCGTGCCTGGCTGCGGAATCCTGCGTCGTCTCGACTTGCGAAGAGCTGGCGTATCCGTTCCGGAAATATCCCAAGTTGGTGACGCAACTCGATGCCGAGGCCAAAACATGGGGCGTCGCGCTGATCGGAACAGGCGTCAATCCCGGTTTCGTGATGGACAAACTTCTGATCACGCTCAGTGCCGCTTCGCAGCAGATCGAATCGGCCCGTGCGATTCGCATCGTGGACGCATCAAAGCGCCGCCTGCCGCTGCAGAAGAAAGTGGGTGCTGGGATGACCGTCGAAGAGTTTCGCGCGCAGGTCGCGGCCGGGGGCATCAAGCATCACGGCCTGCCCGAGTCTGTGGCGATGGTTTCGGACGCGCTGGGCCTGGACGTCGATGTGATTACAGAATCAATCGAGCCTGTCGTCGCGCGGGAGCGCCTCACGACCCCGTTCCTTGAGGTAGAGGCGGGACAGGTTGCCGGTGTCTTCCAGATCGCACGCGGATTGGCTGGCGGCGAAGAAAAAATCTACATGGAATTGCAGATGTATGCCGGAGCCACAGAACCCGGCGATACCGCCGAAATCACCGGCAATCCCACCCTGACGCTCACTATCCCGGGCGGCACGCACGGTGACATGGCCACCGCCGCCGTCGTCGTAAATTGTATCCCGGCGATCCTAGACGCCCCGGCGGGACTGCGCACTTCACGCGACCTTCCGATGTGCTTCCTCCCGCCCGGCGCAAGACCATAAGCGTAGGGGTCTATCTGCGAAATTTGTTTATACGTAGTGCCGCCGTTTTGAGTTACGTCTTCCAAACCACATAAGAATCTTCCTAATGTTCTGAGTCAGAAGTTGGTAGCCTCGAACTCAGTTCGGACGGAATCGAACGGCTACGCCCCCGCCACCAGATGCTTGGCAGCCCAGTCCGCCTGGATCACCACGGCTGATGGCAAAGTCCGTGGACCCCCAACATTAGCGTCTACGTTGTGGCCTAGGCCTTCCAGCATTTCCCGCTTCGAGTTAACCGCCGCTTGGTACAGCCTGGAAGCTCCTCGTGGGTCCATGATCCGGTCATCGTTGCTGTAGCCGATCAACATGGGGCACTCGATCTTGCTCGCTCTCCCCTCTAGGGTAAAGTCAGCGAGCTTCTTCCTGGCATCTGCAAAATCCCTCGCTCCAACGATCCAGCGTAGCCGATCCCGGATCGGAGGATAGTAATCAAAAATATCTTCTAGCAAACTGTAGGCACCGCTCATCATCCACAGGGCTTTGATTCTCTTCTCGCCGCTGGCGGACCGCGGCCCCCCATAGCCACCCAAGCTGATTCCATTCATACCGATTCGACTGGGGTCGACATCGGGACGCGACACCGCGTAGTCAACCAGGATCTTGGCGATTCTTTCCGAGTCCGGCGGGGCGTGAAGATCTTTCAGGCGCATGGCTCCCACCGTGCCAGGGGTATCTACCACCAAATAGGCCATACCGCGAGCCACGTAGGGACTAGCACCCACCATAATGCTGCTTTCAGCACTCGTATCCGCTCCTTGTTGTTCAATTACCACGGGGAAGCGTCGCCCTGCTGGGCCAGCAGGTTTCCTGAAGTACCCGTCCAAGATCTTCCCCTCATAGGAAACTTGCAGACGCTCAAAGGGGGGCGGCACCAATTGCCACGCCTTGTTGAACAGCCCCACATACTTTTTGTAGGTGGGAACCATGCGCGGCTCACCCTCGTTTTGGCGCACACACGCGCGGCGGTAGAATTCCGCGGCCCGCAGATAGAACTCCGAGGCCGTGACCATCCGTTTTTCTCCCTCGAACTTCTCCGCCATCTGTTCATTCTTCTCCGCTAGTCGCGCCCATTCGACATACACAGACTCCGGGTTATATGGCCTGATTCGTTGGTAGGCTTCAAATTCATCCGGGTCGCTGGTGAAAGGAGACGTTGTCATCCGGATTTCTAACTGTCCTCCCCCGGGCATGTCCTCTCTTGTTGCGGGGTAGCCGAGCTTTTCTTGCGCCCTTCCCCCAACCTGGGCGAGAAGAGGCGAACTCAATACTCGCGAAAATACAGGAACCCCCGCTGAGATTAACCCCCATTTGATTAAGCCTCTCCGATTCACCTTCGAAATCATGATTCCCTCCTATGATGTTTTGTCTATTCCGAGGTTGTTGTTTGGCTTGGGTGGGACCGGACTGGCACGGAGCCGCCAGAGCCGGAGCGAAGCCCTGCGAAGCGGAGCGGAGGCGCAGGGGCGAACCCGGTCCTGCCGTTGCCTCTTCCGCATTAGTTCTTTGGCCTCCCGGCGATTGGGAATATATATCCGTTTGCCTCCAGTCGGACCCTCCGAGCACAATATTTTCTCCCGGATGGTCCCTCCGGCTCCCTGCCGCCATTTTCCGGGTCCTGAAAGCCCGTCGCCCCGGCGGGACTGCGCATTTCACGCGACCTTCCGATGTGCTTCTTCCCGCCCGGCGCAAGACCATAGGCAGTTCAGACGCTCAGGGTTTTCGCCAGAAGCTGGCGATGACGGAGAAATCCGCGTCTTCTTTTCCAGCGCCCTTGACAGCACTGTAGGTTTCGCGCGTGGCCGCCGTGGCCGGCAGCGGCACGCCCAACTGGTTGGCGAGATCAAGCGCGAGGCCCAGGTCCTTGTGCATCAGGCGAAGGGGAAAGCTTGGCGTGTAATTGCCCTTCAGCATCATCGGCGCCTTGATGTCGATCAGCCCGGAGCGCCCCATGCTCGACTGTAGCACTTCTACGAGTTGCTCTCCGGCAATTCCCCCGCGCAGTACCAGCGCTAGAGCCTCGGCGAAGGCCTCCACCTGAAGCCCGAGGATCAGATTCATGGCGAGCTTCACCGTCTGGCCCGCTCCATACGGGCCCAGGTGAAACCACCGCTTGCCCATTGCGCCCAACACCAGCTCGACGCGCTTGAGTGTTTCCGCCTCGCCGCCGACCATGAACACAAGCTCGCCTTTTTCCGCGCCCCAAGTTCCGCCCGTCACCGGCGCGTCCAGGAATTCGGCGCCCTGCAAAGCCGCAACCGACGCGGCGCGCCGCGCCAGTGCCGGAGAAACCGTGCTCGAATCAACCAGCACACTACCACGGCGCAATCCAGCAAATACGCCGGTCTCTCCCCACAGGACGGACTCAAGCGCCGGGGGATCGCTGACAATCGTGAAGACAACTTCGGATGCCGCCGCGACATCGCGCGGTGTGGCGGCGCGCTTCGCCCCTTGCGCCACCAGGGCGTCGGCGCGCGAAACCGTGCGATTCCATAGGGTGAGATCGTAACCGGCTTTCAACAGGTTCGCCGCCATGGGGCGGCCCATCAATCCCAAGCCAATAAATCCGACAGACGGTTTCATGGGGATACCCTCCTGCTGCACTGCAGACGAAAAAGTCTACAGGAGTTCGTTCAAAATCGGGACAGAAATCGGTGGGTTATACGAATGGCAATGCCGGGCGGTTTTTCAATTGCAGGGTACCGTGCTCGGGTGCGGTCTCAGTGGATGTTTCGCGCGGCGCATTTGCCGAAGCAGACGGCCTCGGCCCTTCCGCGCATTCGTTAATTTGAACGATGCACGGGTAGGAAATTTCCCAGCGGAACGTTTTCACATCACCCTGATGTTGGTAGCCCTCTTCGAGAAATACAGAGTTTCCCGAGTCGGCAGCCAGGTTACCCGTCGCGCGCAGGAGAATATCTCCTGCGCGGTAGGTCACCTCAATCCGGCGTCCCAACAAACCTGAATAGCGAGCCACAGAAACAATTTGGCAACCAAGTTGTGAGGGGATCAATAGTACGTTCGGGGGGTATCGTTAGTACTGAATATCGGCATCTAGTGCAACTGCGTGGGATAGAGGTTTCGTCGTACTATCCGCCAAATCCGTGCCGCCCTGCAGCTTCCGGATCCAATCCCTGATGGGGCGCGCTGAAGCCGCTCCCAAAAGAGCCATACCATTCCGAGACAAAATCGTAGTAGTCTGGTTGATGAAATTCTGGTTTCATTGCAGTTTGAGAACTGAAACTTAGAGTCTTGGAGACAGCATGATGGAATTTCTTGCCGGCAGTTTGCTCGAGCTTATCACCCAGACGTCCACCAATCTTCCGCCAGACGTCCGCGCAGCGATGTCGAATGCGGCCAACATCGAAACGCCGGGAACCCAGTCCTCCCAGGCGCTCGACATTGTCTTGTCCAACGTCGACATGGCCAGTGACGTCGAGGCCCCCATTTGCCAGGATACCGGCATGCCGACCTTCGTGGTTCACACACCTGTCGGCGTGAACCAGATCCGCATCAAGAAGGCGATTTTGGATGCCGTGGCCGAAGCTACGCGGCTCGGCAAGCTGCGTCCGAATTCTGTGGATTCCCTCACTGGTAAGAACAGCGGCAACAACCTGGGGGAAGAGACCCCCGTAGTGCACTTCGAGCAGTGGGAAAAGGACGAAATTGAAGTCAAACTGATTCTCAAGGGCGGTGGTTGCGAGAACAAGAACATTCAGTATTCCGTGCCATGCAACCTGGACCACTTGGGCCGCGTCGACCGCAACCTGGAAGGTGTGCGCAAGTGCATCCTCCACGCCGTATGGCAGGCTCAGGGACAGGGCTGCTCGCCCGGCGTCCTTGGAGTCTGCATCGGCAGCGACCGGGCGCACGGCTACGAACTGGCCAAGGAACAATTCTTCCGAACGCTCGACGATGTAAACCCCAATCCTACGCTGGCAAAGCTCGAAGCCGAGATCATGACGGAAGCGAATAAGCTCGGCGTGGGGGCGATGGGCTTCGGCGGCAAAGCGACTCTGATCGGGTGCAAGATTACTGCTGCGAATCGGCTCCCTGCGTGCTTTTTCGTCTCAGTGGCATACGGATGCTGGGCGTTCCGCCGCCTGGGCGTGCGCCTCGACGCGACAACCGGTGCGATTACGAAGTGGCTCTACCGCGACCCCTCGCGGCCGGTAGAACGTATGGCGCGCGGCGCAGGTTTCACGCTGACCGGCCGCGAAGTTGTGCTGACTCCTCCATTGACGGAAACGCAGATGCGCGCGCTGAAGGTCGGCGATCTGGTGCTGATTAACGGCGAGATATTCACCGGCCGCGACAATGTTCACGCCTACCTCATGAAGAACCCTCCACCTGCAGACCTCAATGGCTCCGTGCTCTACCACTGCGGCCCGGTGATGCTGAAGCAGGGCGACCACTGGACAGTTAAGGCCGCCGGCCCGACCACAAGCATTCGCGAAGAGCCCTATCAAGCCAACGTAATCCAGAAGTATGGTGTCCGAGCCGTGATCGGCAAGGGCGGGATGGGCGCGAAAACCCTAACTGCTCTGAAGGATTTTGGGGCGGTGTATTTGAACGCGATTGGCGGGGCCGCGCAGTATTACGCTCGCACGGTTGAGAAAGTGCTGGGTGTCGACTTGATTGAATTCGGAATCCCTGAAGCGATGTGGCACCTTCGCGTGAAAGACTTCGTTGCGATCGTAACGATGGATGCCCATGGCAACAGCCTTCATGCCGACATCGAGAAATCGACCGGGGAAGCCTTGGAAGCGCTTCAGAAAGTGTAGGCAGCCAATTTCCCTTACCCAAGCATAGACAGATTTTGTAACCAGGCGGATGGCGAAGACAGGCGTCTCCGCAGAAGCATCGTGATGAGTCCGGCACTTGCAGACAGCAAGCCCTTGCGTTCGGATGGCTTGTAGATCAAACTTTTTGGCGGAATCGAAATCGCAGAGGGACCATCACGCTCTCAAAGGTGGTCAGACGTGTCGCCTACCAGCAACAAAGAGATTGCCAGTTCTGTTGACCCGCCCATTCCTGAGCGACGACGCAGCCTGCGCTTCCCATTCACAGGCTCGATCCAGGCCGTTGAATCTAAGTCCGGGGCGCGGATTACAGGTCGCGCAAGCGATTTGAGTCTGGGAGGCTGCTACGTTGATAGCCTCAATCCCTTTCCTGTGGGCGCAAATGCGAAGGTCCGCATCATAAGAGGAAGAGAGTCCTTCGAAGCTGATGCAAGGGTCGTCTCTTCCCAAATTGGAATGGGTATGGGTCTTGCGTTCGTCTCTGCCCAGCCAAGCCAAGTCCAGCTTATTCAAAGGTGGGTACTTGAGCTTAGTGGCAAGTTGCCACTCAGATCAGATATGCCTGAGAAACACCGTCCGGAAGGTGCCGACGGCGAGTTAAAGGAAGAGCACAGTTATGTGCTGAGTGAGCTTGTGATTGCGCTCATGCGGAAAGGTGTCCTGGCCGAAGAGGAAGGAAAGGCTATGCTAAGGAAACTCCATCAATAACAAGTTCCGGCCTCAGAATCCACGGTTTCGCAAACATTCATTATTAACGCAAAAACGCTCCGGTCAAACGCGCCGTTCCTGCTCGGCCCACACCTCTTCGGCAGCATGAAACGCCGAATTTGCCGCCGGGACACCGCAATAAATCGCCGCTTGCAAGAGTACTTCCTTGATCTCGTCGCGCGTGACACCGTTATTCGCCGCCGCACGCACATGAATCCGAAATTCCTCTCCACGGTTCAAGGCCACCAGCATGGCAATCGTGATCAGGCTCCGCGTGTGTCTAGGCAAGCCCGGCCGGGTCCAGATTTCACCCCATGCATACCGGGTGATCAAATCCTGGAATTCTTCATTGAACGAATTCTTGTTCTCAAGCGCGCGGTTCACGTGCTTGTCGCCAAGGACGGCGCGCCGAACTTCTATTCCTTTTGTGTACCGCTCAGACTCGTCCATGGGATCTCCTCCTAAGAAACAAGAAATTTCAGGACTTCTTCCGAAAAGCGCTGCACCAATTCCACATTCGACAGGTGTGCCGTGTCGAGCTCCACATATCGTGAACCATGAATTTGTTCCGCCAGATAGCGTCCCCCCTCCGGAGGTGTCGCCTTGTCCTGCGTGCCCGCGATTACGAGCGTCTTTGTACGGACGCGGGAAATCTCACCGCGGAAGTCCGCATCGCGGATGGCCACGCACGTTGCGAGGTAGCTTTCACGCGGCGTTGCTTCGAGCATCTTCCGAAAGCGATCCACCGTGCCCGGCTCACGCTGGTGGAAGGGCGCGGTGAACCATCGCTCGAGAATGGCCTCCGAAATCGACGAAATGCCGCCTTGTCGAACAGCTTCGATGCGCGCATTCCAGCTTTCAACGGTTCCGATGTGCGCCGACGTGTTGCACAACACTAACTTTGCGAGACGCTCGCCAGCGTGCAGGGCCAGCCACTGGCCAACCATTCCACCAACCGACAGTCCGCAAAAGGAAACGGTTGCGATCCCCAGATGGTCGAGTAATCCGACGACATCTTTACCGAGCACATCGATCTTAGATTCCCTGACGCTAAACGTGGAAGCGCCGTGTCCATAACTGTCATAACGCAGCACACGGAAATGCTGAGTAAACGCAGGCACTTGCGCGTCCCACATGGAAAGATCCGTGCCCAGAGAATTCGACAATACAAGCACCGGCAAATCCTGCTTGCCGTCCAAACGATAGTGAAGCCGGCCGTCTTCGACAGGCGCAAATGGCATTATTATCCTTACTATTCTGAGTCAGAATGGGACTTCTTAGACTGAGATCCAAGAGCACGGTCGACCAGCGCCTCCGCCAATCCGAGATAGTTGCTAGGGTTAAACAACCCATCCAGGTCGCTCGAAGAAAGTTGTTCGCGCACCTGTGGATTTTCCATCAGAACATCTCGCAGGTGCCGCCCCTGCTGGCTTGCCTGACGGCAGGCCTGCTCAACTAGGCTCTTCGCTCGAGGCCGGCCCAGGTTTGCCGAGAGTACCATGGCAATGGATTCGGCTAGAATCTGACCGCCCGTAGCGTCGAGATTTTTTGCCATCTGTGTGACGTCGAGTTCCAATCCTTGAAGCACCTGTGTCATGTGCTGTAGCGCGCCCGCCGTAAGAGTGCAAATCTCCGGCAACGTCTCCCATTCGGCATGCCAGTTTCCCATGCCGCGCTCGTTTTCCTGCACCATCGCGGTTAGCATCACCGATACGAGCGCAGGAACGCGAATGGCTGCGGACAATGCAACAGCCGACCCGACGGGGTTGCGTTTCTGAGGCATTGCTGAAGAACGGCCCCGGCCTTCCGCCGCCGGCTCGAATGCTTCACCGATCTCGGTCTGCATCAGCAAGGAAATATCGCGAGCGATCTTTCCTAGCGTCCCCACGAGCAACCCGAGTGTGGTTGCCACCTCTGCGACACGGTCACGGTGGGCGTGCCAGGGAACGTCGGGCACCACGAGGCCCAATTCTACCGCCAGCGCCTCGGCCACCTGCAAGCCGTTCTTCTCAAGGGACGCCAGAGTCCCCGCAGCTCCACCGAATTGCAACACTAAAATCCGCGGCCGCATCGCGCGGAATCGCGCACGATGCCGCTCGACGGCACTGAACCAGCCCGCCGCTTTCAATCCGAATGTCACCGGCACGGCTTGCTGCAGCCAAGTCCGACCGGCGAGGGGCGTTTTTTTCTGCGCCACCGCAAGCCCGGCAAGTATGCCGGACAGGGCCGATAAATCCGATTCGATCAAGTCGAGGGCGTCACGCAATTGCAGAACAAGACCGGTGTCCATTGCATCCTGGCTTGTCGCCCCAAAGTGAACGAAATCCCCAGCCTCGCGGCCACGCTGGGCGACCAACGCTGTCAACTCCTTTACAAGGGGAATGGCAGGATTTCCAGCCAGGGCGGTGGCGCAGCCGAGTTTCTCGATGTCAAACAACTCGGCGCGGCACTGGGATTCAATCGTTGGCACGACGGAACTCGGGATCACTCCCACGCGGGCCTCAGCGCGCGCCAGCGCCGCCTCGAAACGGAGCATCCCTTCGAGCCGGTTTCGATCCGAAAAAATCGCGCGCATCCTGTCGTCGGCAAATAAGGGATCGAGCAGGCGTGGCGAACGTTCTAGATTCATCTCAGGTACGTCCTGTTTCCGAAGCTACGCGCCCGATTGGATTAGAAGTCGAAAAAGACGGTCTCGTTTTCGCCAGCCATGTTGACGTTCCACTCCAGCACGCCCTCGCTCCCGGGAACCTTTTTGGCAATCATGGTCGCGCGACGATCCGGTTCGACCAGCCGCAAAACAGGGTCTTCCGCATTACCCGCTTCGTCCGGAAAGTAGATCCGTGTCACCAGGTGCCGCAGCAAACCACGCATGAATACGGAAACTTCCACGTGGGGCGCCTGCAGGATTCCGCCCGGCCCCGGAACGCGTCCGGGCTTGATCGTTGTCAGCGAAAATGCCCCGCCGTCGTCGGTCGCCACCCTACCGAATCCAAGAAAGCCCTTCTGCAAAGGCTTGTCCTGCATGTCTTCCGGATGGGCGTACTTCCCGAACGCATTGGCCTGCCAGGTCTCAATGAGGGCATCGGGAATCGGCTTCTGGTCCGCGTCCAAAACGCGCCCGTGAATCGTGATCCGCTTGCCTTCAGCGTCAGGCCCCGCAACAACGGGTATGAGCATCCTGCTGAGACCGATATGGAAATACGGTCCGACGGTCTGGTTCCCTGTCGCGGTGAGCTTCATCTCTTGTTCTCCATGGGCGTCTCGTTGCGCCCGCGCAGCACGATATCGAAATGGTAGCCGTTGGCGTGATCGGGGACCGTGGTTTCCCAATCGAAACTCGAAATCAGAAGCTTCCGTGCATTTTCATCCGGGATACTATTGTAGATAGGATCGAAAGGCAGCAAGGGATCGCCCTCAAAATACATCTGCGTGACCAGTCGCGACACGAAGGCGGGACCGAACAGAGAAAAGTGGATATGCGAGGGCCGCCAGGCATTGGAGTGGTTCCCCCAAGGATAAGGGCCCGGTTTAATCGATTGGAATCGGTAGCGTCCTTCGGAATTCGTCATCACGCGTCCATAACCATTGAAATTCGGATCGAGCGGTGAGTGAGGCTGGCAATTCCTATGCCGGTACCGTCCTCCAGCGTTAGCCTGCCAAACTTCCACCAGCGCATTGGGAACCGGGCGTCCGTCTTCTTCCAGCACGCGGCCGCTCACGATAATTCGTGGTCCGATGGCCTCGCCTCCATTGGCATGGGTCAGGTCATCATCTCCCGGGGAAATCGCGTCGTGTCCGAAGACAGGCCCCGTCACCTCCGAAAGCGTGTGAGGCAGCAATACCAGAGGCTTCGTGGGGGCCCGCCGCAGCGTGGACTTGTAAGGAGGAAAGAGGTAAGCCGGCTGTGTTCCTGGTTCGGGCCGACGGTACCCGCGCATATCAAGAATCGTGTTCGTTCCCATGTGGATCGCTCCCTTCCGCTAATGCCACGGACAACTCTTTAGCGGCTCAGTCGGCCCTGCGCCCCTACGTGGGAGGAAATCGTCAGCCTCTCGCGCACATGCAAGGCTCGCGCCTGGGTCTCCATACACCCGTTCTATTCTGCACCATCCGCTGCGAAATTTGTACTATAGTCCGAATCCAGGCAAAGCTGCCCGGGCAGCTACCACGCCCGCCGCAAACCATCGTGTAATCCACGAACATAGATGGGTGACAGATCAAAGCCCGCAGTCCAGTGTACACCCTGCTCGCCGATAGGACCTCTTAGGCTCCCTGGACGAATTGCGCGGCAATGCCGATTAGCGCCCCTGCTAGAACGAGCCACGCCGAGTTAAGTTGATGAAGACACGGTCCCGCGTCATTCGATGAAACTGCGAGGAATTATTCAGCGGGCTATCGGGGCGCTGGTCATGTAGGGTTTCAGGTCCACCGATTTCCAATCGCCGTCAATAATCGCGGCGCGAATCTGCGCCGGCGTCTTTCCCTTTCGAGTCTGCTGGTAGGCAAGAATCGCTTCTTTCTGGCAGATGTCGCATTCCGTGCCATGCATGCTGGCGTAACAATCGAGCAGGCTCTTGTGACCGACGTTCCGGTCGCAGTAGCAGTAGCACGGCTGCTGGTACAGGACGGATTTGATTTTTGCCGCCATTCCGTAGACATTGCGGTTGAGCGCGTCCGGAAACTGTTTCGGGTCAAGCGTAGCTGGAATCGGTGGCTTCAGGGCATAGGCATGATACGAAGGAATGCCTTGGTCGACAGGCCCCGTCATTTCCATTTGCATCTGTGCGTCAGAGGCTTCCATATCGGGGAACAGAGCCGGGCGGAGTTGCGCCAGCCCCGTCCCCGCCAGTATCAGGCTGAACGCCACCGCAACCGCTAGAGATTTACCAGTCATTTTTGAGACCTCCTCGGGAGCCTCAAAAACGGTAGCGCACCTCACGGTTATTCGCAATCCTGCAGCGCTTCGAGAATCACGTTGCCGAAGGTATCGGTGACGCTGGGGAACACCAGAACGTCCGAAGCGGCATAGATCCGCGCCAATTCCTCGCCCGTCTTCGAGCCGAAGTAGCGCGCATCCGGAAAGCGGCGGCGCAATTCGCCCAGCATCGGCCCGTCGCCGACGACGTATTTCGTGCCGGGAAGATCGAGTTCGAGAAAGGCGGCGATGTTCTTTTCGGTCGCGATGCGGCCGACGTAGAGCCAGATCGGCCGCGCATCGGGCAGCGTCTCTTTGGGGCGCGGCCGGAAGAGATGCGTGTCGACGCCGTGTCCCCATAGCGCGAGATTGTCGAAACCGAGCTCCATCAGCTCCTGGCGCAAGCCCTCGGTCGGAACCAGGGTGCGTTTTGCCGCGGCATGAAAACGGCGCAGCGCCGCGTAGCCCCAATTGGCGGGAAAGCCCCAGCGCATCCGCATGTATTCGGGAAATTTGGTATGGAACGACGTGGTAAAGGGGATGCGCTGGCGCAGCAGGTAACGCCGCGCCGCCACACCGAGCGGGCCTTCGGTCGCGATATGGACCGCCTCCGGTCCGAATCGCTCGATGATCGCGCCGACCGAAGCGGGGGTCGCCACGGCAAGCCTGATCTCGGCATATCCGGGGCAGGGGAATGTCGGGAACATGTCGGGCGTCACCAGGCTGACGCGGTGGCCGAACCGTTCGAGTTGCGTCGTCGTCTGCGTAAGCGTACGCACGACGCCGTTGATCTGCGGGTGCCAGGCGTCGGAAATGATTTGAATGCGCATCGTGCTCCTCAACTCGCAACGGCGTAGACGGGAGCGGGCTCTTGCAGCTCCTTCGTCCAGTGAATGATGCGGAACCGCCCGCGCTCATCTTCGGCCAGCGCCGTGCAGCTTTCGACCCAGTCGCCGGAATTGCAATAAAGCACGTCGCCGATGGGCCGGATCTCGGCGCGGTGGATGTGGCCGCAGATGACTCCGTCGAGACCGCGGCGGCGGGCTTCGTCGGCCAGCGCGCACTCGAAACTGTCGATGTATTTAACGGCGTCCTTGACCATCGATTTGAGATAGGCGGAAAGCGACCAGTACTGCAGGCCAAGATGCCGGCGCGCCTCGTTGAACCAATGGTTGAGCCCCAGCGCCAGCTGATAGGCGCCGTCGCCGAGCATGGCCAGCCATTTGGCGTATTTCACGACGCAATCGAATTCGTCGCCGTGGATGACGAGAAGGCGACGCCCATCCGCCGTCTCATGCACGTCCTCGCGCACGATCTTGATGTTGGCGAACTGCAGCGCGCAATAGTCCCGGGCGCCTTCGTCGTGATTGCCCGGGATGTATACGACCTCGGTGCCGTGTTTGGCCTTGCGCATGACTTCCAGCACGACGTCGTTATGGCTCTGCAACCAGAACCACGCTTTTTTGAGACGCCAGAAGTCGATGATGTCGCCGACCAGATAGAGCCTGTCGCATTCATGGCTGCGCAGGAACTTCAACAGAAGCTCCGCCTTGCAGCCCCGCGTCCCCAAATGAACGTCGGAAATCCAAATGGCGCGGTAACGATTGCGGTTCGGAAAAGGAAGCATGCGGTCATCTGCAAAAGTTTCGCTGGCCGCATTATAGAAATACGATGATTTGTGTCTTTAACTTTTTGTTTCGCTCACAATAAAATGGAAACGAATTTGTCTTATTTCTTTAACAATGTCGTGAGATACCTACGAAATTGCGCGTTTTCACGGTTCCTATCTTACCGCTTTAGCCGATCCGCTTAACCAGCGAGCTGCGGGGTCTTATTTTTCACCTTTGAGAGCGCGCAACGCCTCGACCTCGTGCAGCGCGGCGTTGAAATCACCGAGGTCGAAGTCGTCCTCGGTCTTTACCCCCGCATCCTGCGATGTGGTCCTTACCGAGGCCCGCTTTCCCTTTTCGATCTCCTGCAGCAGGACTTCGGCCTCGTAGCCGATGAAGCCGTCGCCGTAGATGAAATGCGGGACGTTGCCGTCGACCTGGATTTCGATTTTCGAGTTCGGGGCACGCCGCGCCCCCGCGGTAATCGCCACCGAATCGGAATCATCTTCGGACCCCAATTGGACGCCGAGGTAAGGCTGCTTCGCGTAGACGACGACGCACACGAGATTGTTCGATTTTTTGTCTTTCTGACATGCGGACTGCACGGCGCCGTTCTTCTTTTCGTAGACGGGGGCTCCCGCCGGCGGTTCGGCCGCGGCCGCTTGTGCCGATAGCGCCAAGAGGATGGCCGCAAGCACGAACGATTTCATGTCCCTGCCATTCGTGCTGTCCGGATTGCGATTTGTCCCGATTACGGATTGCATAATTCCGTCCCCCGCCGCACAGTAAATCCGCTCCTCGTTGACGCCGCGTTTCATCCGGCGGTTGTTCCCGCCGGCGTTCCCCAGGAGCGATGGAGGACGGCATGCCGCGCACGTTCCTCGCCCTTCGCAGTGTTCTGTACGTTCCGGGATCCAACGAGAGAGCGATTGATAAGGCGCGGACGCTCTCCGCGGACGCTTTTATTTTTGATCTCGAGGACGCCGTCGCGCCGAGTGCCAAGGAACAGGCTCGCGCAAGGGTTTGCGCCGCGGTGGACGCCGGCGGATTCGGCCGGCGTCAAGCGGTGATCCGGGTCAATGGGCTCAATTCCCATTGGGGTTACGACGACTTGATTGCGGCGGCCAAATCGCGGGCCGACGCGATTCTGCTTCCCAAAGTCGAATCCGGCGACATGGTGCGCCAGGCCGAGGCCATTATTGCGGCGAGCGGCGCCGCGACTCCGACCGCCATTTGGTGCATGGTCGAAACGCCGCGAGGCATCCTCCATGCCGAGGAAATCGCCGGTGCAAGCCCGCGCATCCGCTGCCTCGTCATGGGCACGTCCGACCTCGCCAAGGATTTGGGCGCGATGCACACGCGCGAGCGCCTGCCGTTTTTGACCAGCCTCGGCATGTGTCTGTTGGCGGCGCGCGCCTGCGACGTCGCCATCATCGACGGTGTTCATCTCAATCTTGAGGACGAAGAAGGCTTCGTCCACGCCTGCCGTCAAGGCGCCGAACTCGGTTTCGACGGCAAGACGCTCATCCATCCCAAAACGATCGCGGCCGCCAACGCGGCCTTTTCGCCGTCCGACGAGGACCTCGCTTGGTCGCATCGCATCATCGACGCCTACAAGGAGGCGCGCGAGCGCGGCGAGGGCCTGGTCGTCGTCGGCGGCAAGCTGATCGAAAATTTGCATGTCGAAGGCGCGCGGCGGACGTTGCTTCTGGCCAGAGCCATTTCCGAACTGGAGAAAGAGCGCGCCCAGTAGTTTCGCTCTCGTCACCATCGCAAGGTCGCCAGCACGCCGACGCCGAAAGCCAAGAGCAATACGCCGCTAACGATATGGGCGCGGTGCAGATAAATCGCCTCGATGGTCTTGCGTACCAGGCCGACGCAGCCCGAGAGCACGAGCCACCAAATCGCCGATCCGGCGAAGACGCCAAGCACCAAGGTCTCGCCCTCGATCAAGGTGCCGGCGTTGGCCGCGCCGAGCGCCGCGAACACGCCGATAAACGAGATGATGGTGACCGGGTTGGTTGCGGTCAGCACGAAGGCGGAAGCGCAATCGCCGGCGAGACTCCGCCTCGGCTCGGATTCTGCCGTCCCCGGTTTCGAGAGAAGGTTTGCGATACCGAGGACGAGAAGCAGGAGTCCGCCGCCGAGCCGCAGCCAATGCTGCTCGGCCAGCAGGAAATCCGAAACGAAGCCGAGACCGAAGGCGACCACCGTGGCGTATAAAGCGTCGGCGACGGCGGCTCCCAATCCGGAAACAAGGCCATGGACGCGGCCCCATGTGAGCGTGCGGTGCACGCAGAGAACGCCCACGGGACCGACGGGTGCGGCGATCAAAAGCCCGGCCGCGATCCCCTTGAGGAACACCTCGAGATACATGCGCGGTAAGCTCCCCTGCGGCGTCGGCGTGGCCCGCAACCCGCGTCGCCGGGCTCGCCGGGCTGCAACCATTCGGTTCTGTATCGCAGCATGACGAGAGGCACAAGGCCAGGCTTGATCCGCGGCTTGCAAGGCGCCGCGGTTTTTCCCTACTCTCTCGCCGCCTTGCCGGGCCCATTGGACGGGCCCGCGCCAGCAACGCAACAGCGAATCCGGAAAGACGCATCATGAGCCCCACCGCTTCGAAATCGGTCATTGGCAATTTCTTCGAGGATTTCTCCGTGGGCCAGGAGATCGTCCATGCAACGCCGCGCACGGCGACGCGGGGCGACGCGGCGCTCTTCATCGCCCTCACCGGGTCTCGCTACGTGCTGCATTCCTCGGACGCGTTCGCGCGCGCGGTAGGTTATCGCGAGGCGCCCATCGACGACCTTCTCACCTTTCATTTCGTGCTCGGCAAGACGGTGCCCGATATCTCGCTCAACGCCATCGCCAACCTGGGTTACGCCGGCTGCCGATTCGGCGTGCCCGTCTATGCCGGCGACACGTTGCGCTCGCGCTCGACGGTCATCGGTCTCAAGGAGAATTCCGACGGCAAGACCGGCATTGTTTATGTGCGTTCGACCGGATTCAATCAGCGCGACGAAATCGTGCTCGACTATTTCCGCTGGGTCATGGTGCGCAAGCGCGATCTCTCGCGCCCGGCGCCGGCGGCCGTCGTGCCGGATCTTCCGCCCCGCGTGCCGATCTCCGAACTCATTGTGCCAAAAGGGCTGGATTTATCGGCTTACGACACCGCTTTGGCCGGGTCGCCGGCGCTGTGGGACGATTACCAGCCCGGCGAAAGGATCGATCATATGGACGGCATGACGTTCGAAGAGGCCGAGCACATGATGGCGACGCGCCTCTATCAGAACACGGCACGCGTTCATTTCAATCAGCACGTCGAAAAGCAGGGCCGTTTCGGCAAGCGCATCGTTTACGGCGGGCACATCATCTCGCTTGCCCGTGCCCATAGCTTTAACGGACTCGCCAATGCCTTTCGCATCGCCGCCATCAACGGCGGCCGCCATACCGCGCCGTCATTTGCGGGCGATACGATCTACGCCTGGAGTGCCGTCATCGAGAAATCCGAGATTCCGGGCCGCGACGACGTCGGCGCGTTGCGGTTGCGTACGATCGCGACCAAGGACCGTCCCTGCGCCGATTTCCCGTATCAGCGCGAAAGCGCCGACGGGAAGCGCGACTATGACCCCGCGGTGGTCCTCGATCTCGATTACACGGTGCTGATGCCGCGGCGGATCGAGAAGCGCGTGGCCAAGAAGCCGGCAAAATCTTCGGCCCAGAAGACGCTCAAGAATGAAACGAAGACGGCGGCCAAGACAGGGGCGGGCAAGAAATCCAGCCGTGGCCGCTGAACTCGGGCGCGTCAATGCGCTCCCGGATTTTGCGTGTTTTCACTAAAGTGACACAAAATATTGTTGTTGCTGGCGTCGCGATCTGATAATGAAAGAGGCGTCAGGGGCATTCGGGGAACCCGAAACCGCCTGACGCCTCCGGGAGCTGGCCCAGCTCCTGGCACCTGAAGCAGACGGGCAACCCGACCATCTCCGACGTGGGCCGTGCGCCCCAGAGGACACCGCCCGCTAAGGGATGGACGCGATCCGCCCGGATCGCCGCCCCGCGGAGCCGACGCAGTCACCCCAGCCCGACCCGCCCGTCCCGTCGCCACCCCTTCCGAACAAGGGGGGCTCCGCGGCGTTGCGACAGTCCCGGGAAGGACCGCCGCCATCGTGCCCCTTGGCCGCGCCGGAGTACCCAAGCAGCCGCTAGAGGCAGACGCAGGCCGAGGCGGGCTTTCCGCCGCGGCTACATCCACGACACCCGGTCTCGCCCGAAGGTCTGGCCAAGCGCCGGCACAGGGCGCGTCGCCGGTTGCCCGCAGGATTTCTCCCCGGACCGCCGTCCGCGCCAGCCGAAGATTTTCACCCCCGGCTTTTGAGACCGACCGATCGACAGCCGCTCTCAAGCACCAAGAAGATCGTGGCGCGATTCGATTGGTCACGCAACAGCAAAAGAGTAAAGGACAGTATTCGGCATATTTCTTGTGTGGAAATACTGTATGAATTCACAGTTTTCCCACAAGTTATCCACAGTATTGTCCACGCAAACTCCCGCTCCCCGCCGCCGCGTCTATTGCGACGCGACTCTCGCTTCCGCGTTGACGGCGCGACGCGCGACTATGTTCGTTGGCGTCGTGCGCCGCACATCTTGCGGCAGAGCTAAGCGGTTCCCGAAGTCTTGCCGCGGCGCCCCGTCTACCGGGCTATCGTTGACTCGAAATTTTCACGCCGCTAAACAGTGGGGCTAGCGGTTCGTCCGGGTCGAGAAACGCGCCGGCGCGTGCCAGAGCTACTCCGACCGAGGAATCCATGTCCGCCGTCAACCGCCCATTGTCTCCGCATTTGCAGGTGTATCGCTGGCAGCTCACGTCGGTGCTGTCGATCCTGCACCGCTTGACGGGCGTGTTCTTGAGCCTCGGCGCCGTCGCCCTGGTTTGGTGGCTGTTCGCCGCGGCGAGCGGAGACGCGGCCTTTGCCGTGGTCCAATGCGCCATCGCCTCGTGGGCTGGCCGGCTGTTCCTTATCGGATGGAGTTTCGCGCTGTTCTATCACTTGGCCAATGGCATCCGGCACTTGGTTTGGGACGCGGGCGTCGGTTTTGACCTCAAGACGACCTATGCGACGGGCTGGACCGTGGTTGTCGCCGCCGCCGCGCTGACGGCATTCGCATGGGTTTGGGCGATTCACGGGCTATGAGCACGGGCGCGAACATGTCGCATCGGACCAAGGGCGCCAAGGGATTCCACCATTGGTGGGCGCAGCGGCTGACCGCTATCGCGCTCATTCCGCTTTCGCTTTGGTTTGCCGCCAGCGTCATCATGCACGCGGGTGCCGACCGCGCGGCTCTCGCCGCTTGGCTCTCGTCGCCGCTGTCCTCCGTGCTCATGATCTTGACCCTGGGTGCCACGCTCTATCACGGGGTGCTCGGACTCGGCGAAGTGATCGTCGATTACGTTCACTGCGCTGCCGCGCGGATCGCCGCCCTCATTTTCATCAGGCTGTTCGGCGCAGCACTCGCGGTGGCCGGAATCTTCGCCGTTCTGCGGCTCGCCTTCACCGGATAACGCTATGACCAAGAGCTACGAAATTATCGACCACGATTGCGACGTGGTGGTGGTGGGCGCCGGCGGCGCCGGCCTTCGCGCCGCTTTCGGCATGGCCGCGGCGGGCTTGCGCACGTGCTGCATTTCGAAAGTTTTTCCCACCCGCAGCCACACGGTCGCCGCGCAGGGCGGCATTTCGGCCGCCCTCGGCAACATGGGCGAGGACGATTGGCGCTGGCACATGTACGACACGATTAAGGGGTCGGACTGGCTCGGCGATCAGGACGCCATCGAATACATGTGCCGCGAGGCAGTACCGGCGGTGATCGAGCTCGAGCATTACGGCGTGCCGTTTTCGCGCACACCCGACGGAAAGATTTACCAGCGCCCCTTCGGCGGCATGACGACGCACTACGGCGAAGGAACCGCGCAACGTACCTGCGCCGCCTCCGACCGCACCGGCCACGCCATCCTGCACACGCTCTATCAGCAATCGCTCAAGCACCAAGTCGCTTTCTTCATCGAATACTTCGCGATCGACCTGATGATGGACAGCACCGGCGCTTGCCGCGGCGTGATGGCGTGGAATCTCGACGACGGGACGCTGCATCGTTTCAATGCGCAGATGACGGTGCTGGCGACCGGCGGCTACGGGCGCACTTATTTCTCTTGCACCTCGGCCCACACCTGCACCGGCGACGGCAATGCCATGGTGCTGCGCGCCGGGCTGCCGCTTCAGGACATGGAGTTCATCCAATTCCACCCGACCGGCATCTACGGCGTCGGCATTCTCATCACCGAAGGGGCCCGCGGCGAAGGCGGGTTCCTGACCAACTCGACGGGCGAGCGCTTCATGCCGCGCTATGCGCCCCACGCCAAGGACCTGGCATCGCGCGACGTGGTCAGCCGCTCGATCACCATCGAGGTCCGCGAGGGCCGCGGCGTCGGCCCGCTCAAGGACCACGCCCTTCTGCACCTCAGCCATCTCGATGCCAAGACCATCCACGAGCGTCTGCCCGGCATCGCCGAATCGTCGCGTATTTTTTCCGGCGTCGACGTGACACGCGAACCGATCCCGGTCATCCCTACGGTCCACTACAACATGGGCGGCATCCCCACCAACCGGAACGCCGAGGTGGTGGTGATGAGGGACGGCGAAGCCAAGACCGTGCCGGGCCTGATGGCGGTCGGAGAGGCGGCCTGCGTTTCCGTTCACGGCGCCAACCGGCTCGGCTCGAATTCGCTGCTCGATCTTGTCGTTTTCGGCCGCGCCGCAGCGCTGCGCTGCGCGCAGATCATTGAAAAGGGCTCGCGCCCGCGCCCGCTTCCCAAGGACGCCGCCGATCTCGCGTTGTCGCGTCTCGACCGCTTCCGTCACGCCAAGGGCGCCACGCCGACGGCGGCGCTGCGCCTCGAAATGCAGCGGATCATGCAGGAAGACTGCGCGGTGTTCCGCACCGGCGAAGTGCTGGAACAGGGCAAGCGCCGTCTCGCCGAGACCTGGGCCAAGCGCGCCGACATCAACGTCTCGGACCGCTCGATGATTTGGAACAGCGATCTGGTCGAGACGCTGGAGCTCGACAATCTGCTTTATCAAGCCGTGGCGAGCCTGCATTCGGCCGCCAACCGGACCGAAAGCCGCGGCGCCCACGCGCGCGAAGACTACCCGGAGCGCGACGACGCCAATTGGCTCAAACACACGCTGGCGACCGTCGGCGAGGATGGAAAGTCGTCCATCGGCTACCGGCCCGTTTGCCTGAAGCCGCTGTCGAACGACGTGGCGCCGGTGGCACCCAAGCCGCGAGTCTATTAGGCGCGCCGGAACCGGAGATCACGAGGACAGAGATGGTCGAATTCGCCCTGCCCAAGAATTCTCGCGTGACGCCCGGAAAGAAACATCCGGCGCCCGAGACTGCGACCTCCACGAAAACCTTCGAGGTCTATCGCTACGATCCCAATTCGGGCGAGAACCCGCGGCTCGACAGCTACGAAGTCGATCTCGGCAGTTGCGGTCCGATGGTTCTGGATGCGCTGTTGAAGATCAAGAACGAGGTGGACAGCACGCTGACTCTGCGCCGCTCCTGCCGCGAAGGCATCTGCGGTTCCTGCGCGATGAATATCGACGGCACCAACACGCTCGCCTGTTTGAAGCCGATCGGCGAGGTCAGCGGCAAGGTGCGCGTTTATCCGCTGCCGCACATGCCGGTGGTCAAGGATCTCGTTCCCGATCTCTCGCAGGTCTATCGCCAATATGCGTCGATCGAACCGTGGATGAAGGCGGCGCCGCCGGCTGAGGCCGATCGCGAGCGCCGCCAATCGCCGGAGGATCGCGCCAAGCTCGACGGGCCATCCGACTGCATCCTCTGCGCCTGCTGCTCCACCGCTTGCCCGAGCTATTGGTGGAACGGCGACCGATATTTGGGCCCGGCGGTTCTGCTTCAGGCCTATCGCTGGATCGCCGACAGCCGCGACGAAGCGAGCGACGAGCGGTTGTCTGATCTGGACGACACGTTCAAGCTCTATCGCTGCCACACCATCATGAATTGCACCAAAACCTGCCCCAAGGGGCTGAACCCTGCGCAGGCCATCGGCGAGATCAAGAAATTGATCGCGAGCCGCGAATGAACCGCGCCGCCCGGCGGGCGCTGTATCCGGGCGTAAGTTTCGGTAACCCGTCATGAACACAGCCGCCCCCGCATCACGCTCGATGCTTTTAAAGGCACGCACGCGGCACACGCGCTATGCGGCGGTGCCGTTCGTTCTGGCCCTGCTCGTCACCGACAGCAGCTGGCGGTCTTGGCCGCTCATCAACGAGGTCTACCAATGGGCGGGATATTTTGCGCTGGTGCTGTGCGTCATGGGCCGGGCCTGGTGCTCGGCCTATATCGGCGGGCGCAAGAATTACGAGCTCACCGCGATCGGCCCCTACTCGGTCGTGCGAAATCCGCTCTATGTGTTCAGCTTCATCGGTGTCGTTGGGATCGGGCTTTGCACCGGAACCGTCACGTATCTCGCAATTCTCACGCTTCTGTTCGCCGGCTATTACGCCGTGGTGGTGTGGCGCGAAGAAAAATTCCTGGCGGCGACGTTCGGCGACGATTTTGCCAATTACACGGCCCGCGTGCCCCGCTGGATTCCCGATTTTTCGCTCTGGAGTGACACCGAAGAGATTGTGGTCAAGCCACGATTCATCTTCTTCACCTTCCGCGACAGCGCGCTTTTCTTCTTGGCCTTCCCGCTGCTCGATCTCATCGCCTATTTTCACGGCATCGGGATTCTTCCCGTTCTCTGGCGCCTTCCCTAGCGCTCCGGCGTCTACTCGAGCGCGATTTCGCCCTCGATCTTGTGGGTAAGGCCGATGGCTTCGATCGTCAGGGTCATGCGCGCCGCCAGTTTTTCCCGGCCCTTGATGCGGCCCGACCGGATCGCCTGCTGTACGGCGCTTTCGATCTCGCGCTGGGAGGTCACGCCGACCGTCTTGAGAAATTTTCTCATCTCCATATTGAAGACATCGTCTTTCATCGCCGTTCCCCTTTCGCCTGAATGCGGGCGGAATTGCGCGCCCGAGTGCACTGGCCTGAGTGACATGTAGGCTCTGACTTCGTCCGGCCAAAGCCCCAATTGGCGCCGTCGACAGCCGCTAAAAAGCCCGGCAAAGCCCTGTTCGGCCATTGAAATCCCCTGGCGCCCTCCCTTGATTCAAGGTAACGGAACAGCAGCGCGGGTGCAGCCGATGCTGTCCGGCGGAGCGGTTCCAGAGAGTCGATAGATGGCCGAAATGCTGGTGAAAGAGAATTCGGTGACGGCGAGGGTCCGGGCGCTCGATCCCATGATCGATCTCGAGACCGAGATCGCGCGCCTGAGGCGCACGCGCAATGCGGTCATTTTGGCGCATTATTATCAGGACGGCGAGATTCAGGACTTGGCCGACTTCGTCGGCGATTCTCTCGATCTGTCGCGCCGCGCCGCCGAAACGAAGGCCGACGTCATTGTCTTTTGCGGCGTGAAATTCATGGCGGAAGTGGCGAAGATCCTCAGCCCCGACCGCACCGTCCTCTTGCCCGACATGGATGCCGGGTGTTCGTTGGAAACGTCGTGCCCGCCCGAAGCCTTCCGCGCCTGGCGCGAGCGTCACCCGGGCCATATCTCGCTTACCTACATCAATTGCTCGGCCGAGGTGAAAGCCCTTTCCGACATCATCGTGACGTCGTCGAACGCCGAAGCGATCATCCGCCAGATCCCCGCAGACCAAAAAATTCTTTTCGCCCCCGACCGTCATTTGGGCGCCTATCTGGCGCGCAAGACCGGGCGCGACCTCGTGCTGTGGCCGGGCACCTGCATCGTCCACGAGCAATTCTCGGAGCGCGAGCTGGTCCGGCTTCGCGCCCAGCATCCGGGCGCGAAGCTCGCGGCTCATCCCGAATGTCCCGAGCCGATATTGGCCATGGCCGATCATATCGGCTCGACCTCGTCGCTGATCGAATATGTGACCAAGGCGCCGGATGAAGAATTCATCATCGCGACCGAGCCCCATATCATCCATCAGATGCAAAAGCGCGTGCCGCATAAGCGCTTCATTGCGGCCCCTGGAATGGACGAAAGCTGCTCCTGCAGCAACTGTCCGTTCATGGCGCTGAATACGATGGAGAAGCTTTATCTCTGTTTGCGGGACACGATGCCGCAAATCACGATGCCCGAAGAGCTTCGCCGCGCGGCGCTGAAGCCGCTCCAACGCATGTTGGAGATGTCGCCACGCCCGGCATCGAAGATCGCCGGCGCCGCGTGACGCCAAATCCCCGCCGCGCTATCCTCGCTTCCGGCATCTGAGTTCACATCCGGCGCAACCGCTTGACGGCCGTTGCGTCGCAGCGCGGGCGGCCATGGCTTTAAGCGGCAGCGAGATCGAACAATTCATCGACCGGGCGCTTGCCGAGGACATCGGCGCCGGCGACATCACCAGCACCGCGGTGATCCCGCAAAGCGCCCGGCTTCGCGCCGAGATGCGCAGTCGCGAAGCGCTGGTGGTGGCGGGCCTCGACATTGCGCTCGGCGTCTTCCGCAGGCTCGAACCCGAATGCCGCACCGACGCTCTGGTGCGCGACGGCGACCGCGCGGCGAAGGGCGCCGCATTGGCGCGGATCGAAGGCCCGGCGCGCGGCTTGCTTACGGCCGAGCGCACCGCGCTCAACATCCTTCAACATCTCTCCGGCATCGCGACGCTGACGCGAAGCTTTGTCGAGCGCGTTGCCGGGACCGGCGCCGTCATACTCGATACGCGAAAGACTGTGCCCGGTTTGCGCCTTCTGGCGAAATACGCGACCGCCTTGGGCGGGGCACAGAATCACCGCTTCGGGCTCTATGACGGCGTGTTGATCAAGGACAATCACATCGCCGTCTGCGGCGGCATCCGGGCGGCGGTCGAAGCGGCCAAGGCGCGCGGCCTGAACGACATCGAGGTCGAATGCGACGATCTCGATCAGGTAACCCAAGCCCTTGAGCTCGGCGTATCGCACTTGCTGTTGGACAACATGGATCATGCTGCACTGCATCAAGCGGTGATGCTGGCCAAGGGCCGCGCGACCACCGAGGCCTCAGGCGGGGTGTCGCTCGAAACCGTGCGCGCCATTGCCGAGACCGGCGTCGACTACATTTCGGTCGGACGCATTACCCAATCGGCCCCGGCGGTCGATATCGGCCTCGATTACGCTCCAACTGCGTAGGGTTACTCCCTCTTTTCTTGCCCTGTCCGGGGAATCACGTTACTTAGCTTGAAGCACCGCACCCGGGCAAAGACCCGGCAACTCGGTCGGATTTGCGAAGGCAGACCGGCCGGGCTCGCAACGGTGCAGTAGGGAGGATGTATGTCTCGCAGCAAAATCGCGCTGGTGGGCGCGGGGAACATTGGGGGAACCCTTGCTCACCTGGCCGGGCTTAAGGAACTGGGCGACGTCGTCCTCTTCGACATCGTCGAGGGCGTGCCCCAGGGCAAGAGCCTCGATCTCGCGCAATCCTCGCCCATCGTCGGCTTCGACGCGCGGTTCACCGGCACCAACGATTACAAGGATCTGAAGGGCGCCGACGTCGTCATCGTTACCGCCGGCGTCCCACGCAAGCCGGGAATGAGCCGCGACGACCTCATCGAGATCAACGCCAAGGTCATGTCTGCGGTCGGCCAGGGGATCAAGAAATACTGCCCCAACGCCTTTGTCATCGCGGTCACCAATCCGCTCGACGCCATGGTCTGGGCGCTGCGCGAAGTGAGCGGCCTGCCCCACAACAAGGTCGTCGGCATGGCGGGCGTCCTCGACACCGCGCGCTTCCGTTATTTCCTGGCTGATGAGTTCAAGGTCTCGGTCGAAGATGTCACGGCATTCGTGCTTGGCGGCCACGGCGACACCATGGTGCCGTTGGTGCGCTATTCGACCATTGCGGGCATCCCGTTGCCCGACATCATCAAGACGGGTTGGAGCAGCGCCGAGCGGATTGACGCCATCGTCGAGCGAACCCGCTCCGGCGGCGGCGAGATCGTCGCGTTGCTCAAGACCGGCTCGGCCTTCTATGCGCCGGCGACGGCGGCAATCGAAATGGCCGAATCCTATCTGCGCGATAAAAAACGCGTGCTGCCGTGCGCGGTATGGCTGAGCGGACAGTATGGGGTCAAAGACCTTTACGTCGGTGTCCCGGCGGTGATCGGCGCCAACGGAGTGGAGCGAATTGTCGAGATTTCGCTCAACGCGAAGGAGCGGGCCATGTTCAACAAGTCGTGCGACGCCGTGCGGGCGCTCATCGACGTCACCGCCCGCTTGCTCCCCAAGGGGCCGGCGAAGGCCGCGAAACCGGGCAAATAAACCGTGGCCTGCGGCAGGGTGGCGCAGCATGGCGAATCTGGATTGGAACGGTTGCACGAGGTAGGACGCATGGCTATTAATGCGGGCTTTGTTTTCAGGGGGGACAAGCCGGAGCGCCGTTCGCGGCGCTCTCGTTTGATTTAGGCGGTCAGCAATGGATATCCACGAATATCAAGCGAAACAGCTCCTCGCCAAATACGGCGTCGCGGTGCCGGTGGGCGACATCGCCTACAAGGCCCATGAGGCGGAGAACGTCGCCAAATGGCTCGACGAGCCGATCATGGTGGTCAAGGCGCAGATCCATGCCGGCGGCCGCGGCAAGGCCGGCGGCGTCAAGATCGTGCGCTCCGTCGAAGAGGCGATCGAGGCCGCCGACAAGATGTTCAACATGCGTCTCGTCACCCATCAGACGGGGCCCGAGGGACGCAGCGTCCATCGCGTCTATATCGAATCCGGCGTCGCTTACGACAAAGAGCTCTATTTCTCGATCCTGAACGATCGTGAAACGGCCGGCATCACCCTCATCGCCTCCACCGAAGGCGGCATGGACATCGAAGAGGTCGCGGAAAAAACCCCGGACAAGATCATCAAGGTCCGGCTCGGCCCGGCCGCGGAGCTGCAGCCGCATCACGCGCGCAGCCTCTCTTACGATCTCGGCCTCAAGGGCAAGACGGGCCGTTCGGCGCAGAAATTGTTCATGAACGTGTTCCGCGCCTTCCTTGATCTCGACGCGACGCTGCTCGAAATCAATCCGCTGGTTACCACCAAGGCCGGCGACGTGATGGCGCTCGATTGCAAGATGAGTTTCGACGACAACGCGCTGTGGCGGCATCGCGATATCGAAGAGTTGCGCGACGACGAAGAGATCGATCCGCTCGAGCTCGAAGCCGCGCGGCATGACCTCAATTACGTCAAGCTTCCGGGCAGCATCGGGTTGATGGTGAACGGCGCCGGGCTCTCGATGGCGACCATGGACATCTTGAAGTATTACGGCGGCTCCGCCGCGAATTTCCTCGACGTCGCCGGCGCGGCAACGCCCGAGCGCGTGGCTGCGGCCTTCAAGCTGATCTACTCCGATCCCGGCGTGAAAGGCATTCTGCTGAATATCTTCGGCGGCATGATGCGATGCAATTCCATCGCCGAAGGCTTAGTCAATGCCGCGCGCGAGGTCGGCCTCAACAAGCCGCTGGTCGTTCGCCTCGAAGGCACGAATGTCGAGCTCGGGCGTGAAATTCTCGAGAAGTCCGGTCTGCCGATCCAGCCCGTGAACACCATGGGCGAAGCGGCCAAGAAAATCGTCGACGCCGTGAAGGGGCTTTAGCAATGGCTGTCCTCATCACGCGCGAAACGAAGATCATTTGCCAGGGCTTCACCGGAGCCCAGGGCACGTTCCATTCCGAACAGGCGATCAAGTACAACACCAACATGGTCGGCGGTGTTACTCCCGATAAGGGCGGCACCACGCATCTTGGCCTGCCGGTGTTCAACACCGTTGCCGAGGCCGTCGCCAAGACCGGCGCCAATGCGTCGGGCATTTACGTCCCGCCGCCGTTCGCGGCCGACGCCATCCTCGAGGCCGTGGACGCAGGTCTGGAGCTGGTCGTGTGCATCACCGACGGCATCCCCGTGCGCGACATGCAGCGGGTGAAGCGCGAGCTTATCGGCAGCAAGACTCGGCTTGTCGGACCCAACTGCCCGGGCGTGATTTCGCCCGGCATCGGCAAGATCGGCATCATGCCGGGTTATATCCATGCGCCGGGACGGATCGGCGTCGTATCGCGCTCGGGAACCCTAAGTTATGAGACCGCGGTGCAGACCGGCGCGGCCGGACTCGGCCAATCCACCATCATCGGTATCGGCGGCGATCCGGTGAACGGCACCAACTTCGTCGACGCGCTGAAGCTGTTCCTCGACGACCCCGGAACCGATGGGATCGTGATGATCGGCGAAATCGGCGGCACCGCCGAGATCGAGGGCGCGGAGTTCATCAAATCGTGGAAGACGAATAAAAAGCCGGTCGCGGCCTTTATCGCCGGCGCCGCGGCGCCGCCGGGACGGCGCATGGGCCATGCCGGGGCCATCGTCTCCAGCGGCAAGGAAACCGCCGACGCCAAGAAAGACGCTTTGCGCAGCGCCGGTGTCATCGTCGCCGAGACGATCGTCGAGATCGGCAAGGCGGTTCAAAAGGCGCTCAAGGGATA
>JAIQES010000038.1 GCA_020073705.1 Terriglobia bacterium | reverse complement strand
AATATTCCCGCAGTCTTGCTGACGGCCTTGATCGTCCCCCTTGGGTTCTTTACGCTCGCGACATCGCTGGCATCGCACGCGCTCGCACAATATCTTGCAAAGATTCTGGGATTTGTCCTCGCGATGCTTGAAGCATCCGTGCAATGGTTCGCCCGATGGCGGGGGGCAAGTTATCGCATCCCGGGGCCGCCTCTCCTGCTTATCGTCATTTTTGTTGCAGCGACCATCGTCCTTTCTGCTGCGATCCGGCGGCGCCACCGTGGCTGGCAATGGGGCGGAACAATTGTGCTGCTGGCGACGGCTGCATTAATCGCAACCTATCCGTTTGCACCGCATCTCAACGGCAAGAACCTCGAGGTGACCGTCTTGGACGTTGGCCAGGGTGACAGCCTGTTCGTCGCATTTCCGGGCGGGCGCACGATGCTGATCGACGGGGGCGGCGCGCTCGGAAACTTCTCCTCGGGCGGGATGCGCTCCGGAATCGATATCGGAGAAGACGTAGTCTCGCCGTATTTGTGGTCGCGAGGGCTGAAGCGGATCGATGTGGTAGCGCTCACCCATGCGCACCAGGACCATCTTGGAGGGCTCCCGGCGATTCTTGAGAATTTTCGAGTGCAGGAACTCTGGGTCGGCCGTGACATCAAGATCGCCGCCTATGAGCGGATTCTCGCGCTCGCCCGGGAGCGCGGGGTTCGCCTCGTACACTTGAAGCAAGGAGACACTTTCGTTCGGGGCAATGTTTCCGGAAATATTCTGTGGCCGGAAGACGTCACCGAAGGTCAGACAGCGAAGAACGACGACTCGCTCGTCGTGCGCTTGTCGGATAGTTTCCGATCCATGCTGCTGACCGGCGACATTGAGCGGCCTTCGGAACAGAGAATCCTTTCGGAGGGTCAAGCCGTAGAGGCCGATTTCCTTAAAGTCGCCCACCACGGCAGCAAAAGTTCCACGATCGAGCCGTTCCTATCCAGTTCGCATCCGGCAATCGCGGCGATTTCCGTGGGAAGAAACAACAGTTTCGGCCATCCCTCTCAGGATGTGTTGGAACGCTTGGAAGCAGCCGGAGTGCGCGTCTATCGCACCGACCGCGATGGGGCAATCACCGCAACCACCGATGGCCGGGCGCTGATCGTAAGTACATTCCTTCACGCAAGCCCGCAGCACCGCATTGCATTTACTTCCACCACACCATCAGGAAGCCGAGCACGGCCATCGCTAGAGCGAGGCCGATTGCCGCTTCGTATTCGCGGTTCCGCCGATAGAGCAGCCATGAAAACCGCTCTCCGGACAACTTCGCACCAGACAGACGCGGCCAAAATGCAGGCACCAGCGCAGCGTATTCGACAAATGCCGCACCATAGAGCGCCTTGAGTTCCTTCTCCTCGCGACGAATCACGGCCGGGTAAAACACCAACAGGTAGGCAGCCAGCAACGCCGCGGAGGTCCAGGAATGGCTCGCCACCGCAAAGCCCGCTCCCAGAAGCACACTCCCCACATACAGCGGGTTTCGCGTGCAGGCATAGGGTCCAGACGTCGCCAATTGTTTATGCTTGCGGAGATGCCCCGCGGCGTAACCGCGCAGCAGTAACCCCAGCGCGGCAATTCCCACCCCGCAAAGGAGCCACTTCGGCTGTGGCCTTGCAAAGCAGAACGCTGCAATTCCAACCGGGTATCCCACTCGGACTCGCCATCGAATCCAGAAATCGGTAGCACCACTCATGCAGCAGCTTTCACGCAGGAATCTGCCGCCTCAACTACTTGCTCCACTGTGATCCGAAGCATCGACGCCGAGTAGGACGCCCGCCGCTTGTAGCTGATCTCCTCAGGCCGCGCCTCACTTATAATCACGGCTCCTGGCGCAAACGGACCGTTGCGCGCAGGATCAGTGGGGCCATACAGCCCCACAACCTGCGTACCCAGAGCCGCAGCCAGGTGCAACGGCCCGGAATCCGCAGCGATGACGCAGCGCGCGTGAGCCAGCAATCCCATTAACTCTTCAATCGTAGTGGCGATCACGATCGGCGTTGCCGGAATCGCCGCACGGCAGACCTCTTCGGCAAGCGTTTCTTCGCCGGGACCATGAATCACAACCGCAGGTAAGCCATTGCGCTTCTCGAATTCACGGCAAAATTCACCGTAGCGTTCCGCCGGCCAGCATTTTGCGCGCCAACTTCCCCCGGGGCCGACGACAATGTAATCTCCAATTCCGCGCTCGGCCAGCCGTGCGCGGACCGATGCCACACCCCCGGCCGGGATGCGGAGCGGATACTCGGGCTTCAGGGGGCGCAATGCTCCCGCTCTCTCGGCCAGCGAGTAGTTCAATTCCGCAACGTGCCGGCCTGCGGGAGTGACGCGTTCGGTGTACAGCAGAGCAGCTCCTTCTTCGCGCGCCCAACCGCCCTCAAATCCGATTCGGCGCGGTGCACCGGAGAGCATGGCGAGGACCGACGATTTGTAGAGTCCCTGAAAATCAATGGCGCACGTATAGTGCTTCCGCCGCAACCGCTGCGCGCACGCAACCGCACCCAAGGCCGAACCGCGATCGAATGGGATGACCTCGCTGATGGCGGGGCTGCCTTCCAGTACGGGCGCCCATTTGCGTTCGACCACCCAATCGATCCGCGCTGTCCGCCGCGCAGCCCTCAGCGCCGCGACTGCGGGAACCGTATGCAAGATGTCGCCCAGAGCAGTCAGCCGCACAACCAGAAACCGTTCCTCGCTTTCAGTCATTGAGAATGCGGCGCACCGCCTCCGTTAGATCAGCCGCTAGTGCATCAGGTTGCCTGGGCCATCTTGCGTGATGCAATTCGTATTCCCCGCGCCCGTATCCAGTCATGACCAGGATTCCGCGGCCCCCCGCCGTGTGCGCCATCTCGAGATCCGCGTAGCGGTCTCCGACAACCCATGAAGCAGCGAGGTCGAGTCCATGCTCGCGAGCCGCACGGTCGAGCAAACCAGGATTCGGTTTGCGGCATTCGCAATCGTCTTCCATCTTGTGCGGGCAGAAATAGATGCCGTCTACGTGAGCGCCTCCGGCAGCGAGCTCCGAAACCATCTTCTTGTGTACCTCATGCACGAGCGACTCCGGGAAAATGTTCCGCGCCACCCCGGATTGATTCGTCAGCACGATAACGGGGATCCGGGCTTCGTTCAATCGGCGGATTGCCTCGGCCGCGAACGGGAAAATGCGCAGGCGGTCGACGTGGTTGACGTAGCCCATTTCCTCACAGATGGTGCCGTCGCGGTCCAGGAAAATGGCCCCGCGAAGCGGATGTGCTTCAGGCATTCTGGCTGCTCCAGGGATGAGAGTGTCTCGCGTCATGCTGAATGCGTTGCGCGGCTGCGAAGACCGAATTCACATCGATCCGTGTCATGCAGCGATGATCCACCGGGCATCTCCGCAGAAAACATGGGCTACAGGAAACCGGCCTGCGAATCAGGGTGAATTGCCGCGTCACAGGAGCCGTGCCCTCCGGATCGGTCGAACCGAAGATGCCGACTACCGGCAGTCCTGCCGCCGCGGCCACATGCATGGCGCCGGAATCATTGCCGATGAAAACCGAACACGCCGAAAAAAGCGCCGCGAGATCGCCCATGGACGTGTGCCCGACAAGTGAAATCGGCCGAAATTCCATGGCCGAGCAGATTCGCGCGGCAATTTCCTTCTCATCGAGCGTGCCGAAAAGTATCACATCGGCACCGCATTCCGAAATCAGGCGATCCGCAAGGGATGCGAACCGCTCCAACGGCCAGCACTTTGCCGCGCCATAGGATGCTCCCGGAGCGATCGCGCAACGCCACGAGCCGCGCCTTGCGCCGGCCCGGAGTAACGCGGATTCCGCCGCCTCGCGTGCGGATCCCGCTAGCCGCAATCGAATCGGCGCGAGTTCACCGCGGGACTCGATCCAACCCGCGCGGCAAAGCAATTCCAAATAGTAATGCGACTCGTGGCGCGGGATTTCTCCCTCTTCCGGCACACGAGCCGCCGTGGTGAGCAGCGGGCCGCGCCCGTCGCGCGCATAACCGATACGCTCGGGTATTCCCGCGCGCCACGCAAGCCACGCGCCTTCGAATGCATTCTGAAAGAGCACGGCCTGATCGAATCTTTCGCGACGCAATTCTGCAATAAGTCTTTCGCGACCCCACCAGCCCCGGTGGCGGCCGCGATTCTCATATTCCAATGTCCTGTCGGCGAACGGTTGCTCGCGAAAAAGCTGCGTGACAGCCGGACGCGCCAAAATTGCAATTTCGGCGTCTGCGCGTGAACGCCGGATTGCTTCGAGCGCCGGTATCGTCATTACAGCGTCTCCCACCCAATTTGGCGCGCGCACTAGAATTTTCATCGCGCAGTCCCCTCGCGCCTGCGGCTTATGGCCTTGGTGATTGCATCGCTGAACTCTTCGACTGGCAATTCTAGAGATATGCGGCAGCAGTACACCGGCACCGATGTGAACACGACATGCCGGAGATTCCACACATCTTTCTCCGTGCAAAGCAGAGCATCAGCCCCGCAATTGTGCGCCATACGTTCCAGCTCAACCATTTCCGGTGCGCTATAAACATGATGATCGGCAAAGCTGCGCTCACCCAGCACTTGAAATCCCCAGCGGCGCAGGTCTTCAAAAAATGCGGGTGGATTTCCGATCCCACAGAAGGCCGCAAAGCGGGCGCGCGGCCAGTCCTGCTGCGGCATCGCGACCACAAGCTGCGGAACGCGAAGCACGTTTTTAAGTTTCGTCGTGGCGTAGAAGATGGGGCTTCTCGTGTACCGCCGGACCATAGCCTCGATCGCGGGCGCCGGCGCCTGCACGCTTCGCGTGATCACCACGATGCTGGCGCGCCGGAGTGCGGAAATCGGTTCTCGCAGGCGGCCGGCGGGCAATGTCGCTCCCCCGCCGAACGGATCGGTGGCGTCCACAAGCACAATGTCGGCGTCGCGCGCCAGATTCAGATGCTGGAAACCATCGTCGAGCACGAACCAATCGGTTCCATGCCGCGCGAGGACCTCGCCAATCTTGTGCCGATCCGCGCCGACGCCGATTTTTACCTTCCCTGTCAGGCGCGCACGCAAGAGCGCGATTTCGTCGCTCTGCGGTTCACCCTGCGCACCCGCGTCCGTCGTTCCGCGATATCCGCGAGTCAAAATCGCCGTGTGCTTCCCTTCCCCGGCCAGACGCGCTGCGATCCACAACACCATCGGAGTCTTGCCAGTGCCGCCGACAGTGAGATTTCCCACACTGATTACCGTTCCCGGCAGCTTTCTTGTCCGGAAAATAGCGCATCTATAGCACCAGACCCGAGCCCGAACGGCTGCGGAGTACAGCAGAGAAAGCGGCCAAAGCAGCCTGTCCAGCCGGGATGCCGGCTTCACGCCCGCCCCCTAGATGCGTCGAAAATCTGCTCGATGCCGGCCAAAACACGCGCCGTCGCGCCGCGATTTCGCTCCACCAAATCACGCGCGGCGGCTCCCATCCGCGCAGCACGATTCTCGTCTTTAAGCAAACCGATCCACGCAGTTCCCAAACCTTCCGAACTGTTCACCTGAATGGCGGCATCAACCTCAAGAAACTTCGCAGCCATTTCTCGGAAATTGTCCATCGAAGGACCGTAAATCGGGACCTTGCTGAAGGCCGCCGGCTCAAGGATATTATGCCCGCCGTTGGGAACGAGCGAGCCGCCCACAAAAACTGCGTCCGCAAGGCGATAGATGCCGGCGAGTTCACCCAAGCTATCGAGCAACAATATGCTGCCGGGTTCAGCCAGAGCCATGTTGCCTGCTCCATTGAGCGTGAGATTGCTGCGGCGCACGAGTCTTTGCTGCGAATCCTGGACAATCTGTGCTGCTGCCTCGAACCGGTCCGGCTTGCGCGGCGCGAGAATCAACATGGCACGCGGGAATTGCCGCCTGACATCGGCGAATGCGCGCAGGATCAGGATTTCTTCATTCGCCATTACGCTTCCGGCGACAAGGACTGGACGACGATGGTTTCGGGCAAGTTCTTCCGCGAGCCAGGCCGACAGTGGACTTGCCTGCGGGTCATCGAGATCGTATTTCAGATTGCCTACTACAACAACCCGCTTTGCATCTGCGCCGAGTTCGAGCAGGCGCGCTGCATCGAGCTCACTCTGCATCAGAAAGAGCGTGGCATCGTTCAAGATGCGCTTCAGAAAACCCCGCAGCACGCCGCCCGAATTGGAAATCGCCCGGCGAAAGCCACGGAAGGACCGCTCCGATAGCCTGCCGTTGACGAATATCGCGGACACACCCGCGCGACGGCATTCACGCAGGAAATTGGGCCAGATCTCCGTCTCCACAATGATCACTGCTGCCGGCTGCACAGTTTTCAGAGTGCGTCTCACCGGCCCCTTCCAGTCCAAAGGAAAGTAAAAGATCGCGTCGGCGAATTGCATCCGCTCGCGCGCAAGCTGCTGTCCCGTCGCCGTGGTGGTGGAAACAACCAGGCGGCGTTGCGGGTACCGCTGTTTTAGCTGCCGCGCCAGCGGCACGGCAGCAAGCACTTCGCCAACAGAAACAGCATGAATCCATATCGTTTGCCCGCGCGGGACACCCGAATGGCTGCCACCCAGTTCCGGCGGAAAGCGCCATCCAAGGCGTTGCAGAACGTGCCGGCGATATCTATCGCTGATAAGACCTCGGACGAGAAAATAGGGTGAGAGCAGGGCCATGCCCGCTACCGTCAGCAAACTGTAGAGTACATACATGCCAAAGGGCCCTAGTGGGCTGTCTCCTGCCGGGCAAGAACACGGAAACATCGCATTCATACCGGCAAACCGGATATTATAGTGGCAGTGGGATTCCGAGGATACCTATTGTCGGGGAACCTGCCACCAGGAACCCGCATCATAGAAAAATACGGCGATGCTATACCGACTTCTCGCGCTGATTATGCTCTGCCCTCCGGGTGCATTCGCGCAAAGCGCGCAGGTAGACCCCCTGACGCTGCGCACGCGCGACCTACACCAGAATTTACTCATTGTAGCCGACCCTTATCTTTCCGCTGATCGTTACAAAGGACCGTTCGGAAAGAAGTCGCCGTACGAGGCTGGAATTGTCGCCATCGCCGTTTACTTCCGAAATGACAACGATTCACCAATCCGCCTCAACCTCGAAACGATCCGCCTGGTGATTTCTCCGCCGGGTGAGGAGGGCCAGCGATTGGCGGCGCTTTCTCCCGAGGAAGTTGCCGACCGCGCACTCCTTAAAGCCAACGCCAATCCATCGATCCCGCGGCGGCCATTGTCCTTCCCTGGATACGGGTCAAAGTCCGGCAAGGGTAAGGCCTGGGACGAAATGGCCGCCTCGCTTGGCTCCGTTGTGCTCGCAACCGACGTTCTGCCGCCCCACGCAACCACTCATGGTTTTCTCTTCTTTGATATGAACCACCAGTTTGATGCGATCCGGCACTCCCGCGTCTACATCCCCGATCTCTCCTTCATGACAGACCACAGGGCGCTTTTCTTTTTTGAAATTGACCTGAGCATTGTGCCTGCAAACTAACACATCTTACAGATGTAGGCAGGAGCCGTCGGCCCCCCTTGATCTCGCTGGGACCTGCTCTAGTGTCAAATTGGTTGTGCCCAGGACAGGAGAAGCATACGATTTAAATAGGGGAGGTCTAAATCGGAAGTCCCCGTTAGAGAGGCAACTCATGAAAACTAGACATTTCCTTACAGGAATTTCTCTCGCGATAGCGATGTTGTCCATCTCTCGGTTTACGGCTGCTCAGCAAACGGGAGCAGCCAAGGGCGTTCCCGTTCAAATTGTCGTCAGCGTAGAACCGAAGGATGGCAAACAGATACCCATGATCACGCAGCAGAGCATCCTCGTTTACCAGGGACACGATCTCCGGCCGGTTACCGGCTGGGTCCCTGCAACAGGAAACCGCGCAGGGCTGGCCTTGGCAATTCTCATTGACGAAGGTTCCGCGTTTAGCTTGTCATCCCAACTGAACGATATCCGGGCCTTCATCGGGGAGCAGGCGCCAACCACGCTCGTTGCGGTTGGCTATATGCGGAACGGCACGGTCTCCTTGGCGCAGAATTTCACGAAGGATCACACGGCTGCGGCCAAGTCCTTGCGGCCAGCGCTAGGTTATTACGGCGCCGGAGGGAGCCCGTATCTCTCCCTATCCGACTTCATAAAGCGATGGTCTTCCGATCCCGCCATACCTCGGCGCGAAGTCCTCATGATCACCCCCGGGATCGATACGGTTTACTGGGGCGGATATCCGAACCCCTATGCGGATGCCGCCATCCATGACGCTCAGTGCGCAGGCGTCGTTGTGTACTCAATCTATACGCCCGGTGAGGGGCATTTTGGGCACAGCTACTGGCGAATCTACTGGGGCCAGAATTATCTTTCTGACCTTTCTGAAGAGACCGGTGGCGAGGCCTACTATTTCATGGGACCGCAGCCTCCTGTGGCGTTCGCGCCATATCTCGACAAGATGAGCCACCAGCTCAAGAATCAGTTCCTGCTGACATTTCTGGCCGAGCCCCAGAAGAAAGCCGGAGCAGAGCCAGTAGAAATCTCAAGCGAGATTCACTCTGTCGATTTCGTACATGCAGACAAGGTCTGCGTCCCAGCATCGCCCGCACAGTAGTATTCGACCGTTTTGCCTCAGGCAAATGGCGCGCCCAGGCAAGTGGCCCAGGGCTTTGGTCATCTAGGTTTAGAGGTGAAAATCCTGGCTAAGGTCTCATTTCGGAGCGGAACGGTTTGACCATCCGCGCCCGGCATGTTATAAAAATATGCTTTTTGGTAGCCTGTATTTGGATCATGGGTGTCCTTGCCCGCGCTAATGCCGAGGCAGAGTTCATTGGCGGCAATTGAGGGAAGCGCTCCTATGCAGTCTTGGAGTGGCGGCCTGCAGGAAATTCCGGTAAGCCATACTCTCGTCGCCCTGAGGGAAGACCTCCAGGGCGGAGAGGTGTGCCGGAAGCCGGCATATGGAAAAGCAGTTACCCTGAATGAGAATTCTTGATGGAGGATCACTGATGCGTACCTGGCTCGCGGGCGATGGCTCGCTACGAAGCCGATTTGTGAAGGTAGGCGGAGTAATCGCCGCCCTGACATTGTTGAGCGCAACTGCCGCACTGGCCCAATCGCCTGCGGAAACCGCCGGCGGAGAGGCCAACCTGCGACTTCCTGATCTTTCCCAGGTTCGCTTCCTCGGTATCGACGGCCACACTCTGCTATTGGTCGGAATTCTGTTTTGTGTCTTCGGATTGCTGTTCGGCCTGACCATTTACAGCCGCCTGAAGAATCTGCCGGTACATCGCTCGATGCTCGAAGTTTCTAACCTGATCTACGAGACCTGTAAGACGTATCTCATCACGCAGGGCAAGTTTCTCCTACTGCTGGAAGCCTTCATCGCCGTCATCATCGTGCTGTACTTCGGCGTGTTGCTTCATTATGAAGCCGTGCGAGTGTGCGTCATTCTGCTGTTCAGCGTGATCGGAATTGCCGGGAGCTACGGAGTCGCTTGGTTCGGCATCCGCGTAAATACATTCGCCAACTCACGGACGGCGTTCGCTGGGCTGCGCGGCAAACCTTATCCCATATCCCGGATTCCGCTCGAAGCCGGTATGAGCATCGGCATGATGCTGATCAGCGTCGAACTGCTGATGATGCTCATTATCCTGCTATTCATTCCGAGAGATTACGCCGGCCAATGCTTCATTGGTTTCGCCATCGGCGAATCCCTCGGCGCGGCCGCGTTGCGAATTGCCGGTGGCATTTTCACCAAAATTGCCGATATCGGTTCCGATCTGATGAAGATCGTGTTCAAGATCAAGGAAGACGACGCGCGCAACCCGGGCGTGATCGCGGACTGCACCGGAGACAACGCCGGAGATTCAGTCGGACCGACTGCGGACGGGTTTGAGACCTACGGCGTTACGGGCGTCGCGCTGATCACCTTCATCCTGCTGGGGGTCCCGGATCCAACCGTGCAGGTGCAGTTGCTCGTCTGGATCTTCGTGATGCGCGTCGCGATGTTGGTCGCGAGCCCAACGGCCTACTTCATCAACAGCGCTATTTCCAAGGCGCGCTATACCCACGCAGACGAAATGAACTTTGAGGCGCCGCTGACCTCACTGGTCTGGATCACTTCGATTGTCTCGATCGTGCTGACCTTCGCGATTTCCGCCGTCATCATTCCGAGCTTGGGCGGCGACCCCACGCAATGGTGGAAGCTGGCTTCGATCATCTCCTGCGGAACTCTCGCCGGCGCCATTATTCCGGAACTGGTAAAAGTCTTCACTTCTATCGAGTCGCGGCATGTGAGAGAGGTCCTGACTTCAGCGGAGGAAGGCGGCGCATCACTCGGCATCTTGTCCGGCTTCGTGGCAGGCAATTTCTCCGGATACTACCTTGGTCTGGCGATGGTCTTTCTGATGTCCGTCGGCTTTCTCTTTTCTCAACTGGGGCTCGCAGGATTAATGATCGCCGCACCCGTGTTCGCCTTCGGCCTGGTGGCCTTCGGCTTCCTGGGCATGGGGCCGGTTACGATCGCCGTCGATTCCTACGGCCCGGTCACGGACAACGCGCAGTCGGTGTACGAGCTTTCCCTCATCGAGCAGATCCCGAATATCAAGCAGGAAATCAAGAAAGATTTCAACATCGATGCGAACTTCGAACGCGCCAAGGATTTGCTCGAAGCCAACGATGGCGCGGGCAATACGTTCAAGGCGACGGCCAAGCCCGTGCTGATCGGCACGGCCGTGGTGGGCGCGACGACGATGATTTTTTCAATCATCATGGCGCTGACCAATGGCCTTACGCAAAACGTCGCCAAGCTTTCGCTTCTGCATGCGCCGTTCGTGCTCGGACTGATTACAGGCGGGGCGATGATCTACTGGTTTACCGGCGCTTCCACACAGGCCGTGACCACCGGCGCATACCGGGCCGTGGAGTTCATCAAGGCGAACATAAAGCTGGAGGGCGTGGAGAAGGCATCTGTCGAGGACAGCAAGAAGGTCGTCGAGATCTGTACCAAATATGCTCAGAAGGGCATGCTGAACATCTTCATCGCGGTGTTCTTCGCCACGCTCGCATTCGCTTTTCTTGAGCCGTTCTTCTTCATCGGTTACCTGATCTCCATCGCGATTTCCGGCCTCTACCAGGCCATCTTCATGGCCAACGCCGGCGCCGCCTGGGATAACGCCAAGAAGATCGTTGAAGTCGAACTGAAACAAAAAGGTACTCCCCTCCATGACGCAACGGTTATCGGGGACACCGTCGGGGATCCGTTCAAGGACACCTCTTCGGTGGCGTTGAACCCGGTTATCAAGTTCACCACGCTGTTCGGCCTGCTGGCGGTGTCGCTGGCCGTGAAGCTGACCTTGGAAACCGGCGGCATGCTGACGCACTTGCTTTCCGCTGCATTCTTCGCCGTGTCGTACGTATTCGTGTACCGGTCGTTCTATTGCATGCGCATTCGCCAGACCGAGCGCTAGACTTCGCCTCCGCAGAAATGGCAAACGGGGCGGGCCATTTGGTCCGCCCCGTTTTTTTTGAATGTCTGTATAAACAAAGGCGAATTTTTAACACCGTATCGTAATTGACATCAACTCCTGCCTCTGCTAACAATCACCCTACATTGGGGACACTTATGAATCCAAAACAATCTGATCGCAGGCGCTTTCTGAAGAGCGGTGCAGCCCTGGCTGGCTTAGCCGTTGGGGCGTCCGCGAGCGCGGGTCCACTTGCGGCCGAGCCGGCTCCGGAACGCATTGACGACTTGCACCTCTACGGCGAGCGGTCCCATTTCGTGAACTCCGTACGCAACGGCAGCATCAACAATCCAGAGCGTCGGCTAAAAGATGAACCGAACGCGTTCGGACTTAGTACACCCCTTCAGGACTCGGTGGGAATGATCACGCCGGCGTCACTTCACTTCGTCGTTTCCCACGGTTACGAGCCGCCCGACATCAACCCCCTGGAGCATCGTTTGTTGATTCACGGCATGGTCGACTGCCCGTTGATTTTCTCCCTGGACGATCTGAAACGCCTGCCTTTCGTATCCCGGTTTTATTTCATCGAGTGCCACGGGAACAGCACTACGGGAGGTCTCGGTGGGGCTGCCCGGATTTCGCCGAATGCGACCGCTCAGGATACGCACGGATTCACCAGTTGCAGCCAATGGACCGGAGTCCCGCTGTCCCTGTTGCTCAAAGAAGCTGGCGTGCAAAAAAGCGCGAGCTGGATTCTGGCGGAAGGCGCCGATGCGAGTAAACACACCAAGAGTTTTCCGCTGGCGAAGGCCATGGACGACGCGCTGGTGGCTTACGGTCAAAATGGTGAGCCTGTGCGTCCAGAACAGGGTTTTCCCTTGAGGCTGGTAGTTCCGGGCTGGGAGGGGATCAACAACGTCAAATGGCTCAGGCGAATCGATCTCGTGGATGAGCCTTACATGGCCATGATGGAAACGACCAGATACCCCAGTTTGAGATTAGATGGAAAATCGCGTTGGTTCAAATTCGAAATGGGACCAAAATCCGTAATTACCCAGCCTTCCGGTGCACATCACCTGCCTGTCCGTGGCTTCTATGAGATCACAGGCCTGGCGTGGTCGGGAGGCGGCGCCATCCGCCGGGTCGAAGTATCCACCGATGACGGGCGCACATGGAAGGACGCCCAGCTTCACGACCCGGTGACTCAGAAGGCGCACACTCGATTTTCGATTCCATGGAATTGGAACGGAGAGGAGGCTGTCCTCCAATCTCGCTGCACGGATGATCAGGGTATGGTCCAACCGACGATGGCCGAACTGGCCAAACTCTATGGCACCGACGTGGACTATTTTCGAAAAACGTCGCAGATCTTGGCCGGCTTCAATGCCATTCAACCCTGGAAGGTAAACCGGGATGGGAGCGTGCAAAATGCGATTTTCTAACCTTCTCGCTGCTGGGATTGTCTTGCTTACCGCGAGTGCGTCGCTGGCACAAACGCCGTCCTACACAAATGTTGGCAGAACACCAACGAAAGAGGAAATTCAGGCCTGGGATATCGCTGCCGGGCCTGACGGGAAGGGACTGCCGCCCGGACACGGAACCGCAAAGGAAGGCGCACCAATCTATGCCACAAAGTGCGCCTCATGTCACGGCCCGGCTGGGGAAGGCACTCCGCTTGGGCGTCGTCTGGTAGGAAGCAAGGCTGACATGTGGACGCTGACCACAGTTCAACCTCTCATTACCATCGGGAGTTACTGGCCATTTGCTACGACGATCTGGGACTATATCAATCGCGCGATGCCCCGTAATCAAGGCGGATCGCTCAACGCGAACGAGGTCTACGCTCTCACCGCGTTCATCCTCTCCAAGTGCGGTATCATCCAAGAAGGCGACGTCGTGGACGCCAAGACGTTACCGAAAGTTCAAATGCCCAATCACAACGGATTCATTCCTCAGCGGTTTGAAGATATTCCAGACGAACGCAAGCGGGGCTGCCGCCTGGGCACTTGCCCTTGATGATAAGCCCCCGCGCCTCCGGGTAGCCCTCGTGAAATCCTGATTACGCCTTCAGAAGGCGCGGGAACTTCGCCCGGATATTGTCGAACCTCGGGAAAACAATCTGGAGATTCTTGCTGCCTAGCTGAATGCTGAGAACTTCGCCAAGCACGGAGAGGAAATCGGTGGTCAGCGTGAGGTCACGGCCGTCGGTGTTGAGATGCCACGCCGCATGCGCAAGGACCGATGCGCGTTCTATTCGTTTCAGGTCAGCCCAACTTCCGGGGCCTCCGGCAACGACCCGCGCTCGCGAGCCGAACGGAAAGCGTCCAGGCTCCAGACGTCCTGCGCTTCGTCATGCCGCAGCACAAAGTAATCGCCGTCCTGGGTGCGAACACGAAAGTAAATCGCTCCTGGCGAATACCACTGATCTTCGACTTCTGTGATTTCGAATACGCGCCCGCGCAGAGTGAATCGAATGGGGCGCTGGTCGGCTCGATACCCGGCATAGCACTCGACGTGCATTTCGCTCATCGCTGCCTCCCGTAGCCGAAATTTATTAAATCCAGTCTACTCCTATTTGGGAACGAAGTCAGTTCGGGAATTTCTGCAGCTCGGCGTTGTAAGCCGCGCCGATCAGGAGGATCGTCGCCGTGAGTTGCATCCAAATCATGAGACCAATGGTCACAGCCAGGCCCCCATACACAATGCTGTAGGGCACATAGCGCAGATAAAAACCCAATGCGATGCTGACCACCCACCACAGCACCGTAGCGACCGCCGCGCCGGGCACGACCGAGGCCCAATGTTGCGTACCCGGCCGGCCTACGCGATAAATAATGGAAAGCACGACCATCGCAATCAAGAGTGAACCAGCCACATACCCCACGCTCCAAATCAAACGTATGAGCACGGGCATCGAAGAACCATGCAACATCCAACCGCGCACCTCTCTTCCGAACACAATCAAGCTCACTGTGAGCAGCGACGGTACAAGGGTGGCGCTCAACAGCAGCAGGGCACGCAGATGGCGGCTGAGAAAATCCTGCCGCTGCCCATCACCATGCACCATTCGAAATCCTTCCATTATTAGTTTCATCATTTGCGTGCCGGCCAGCAGCGTGCCGCCCAGACCGAGCAGGATCCATCGCCAGGGATGCACACTGTGCCGCGACACGAAACTATTGAGTACGGTGAGGCTCCCAGGTGGAAAGACAAGCCTCAAACGTACGATCATGCCGCGAAGGGCCTGTCGGAAAGGCTCGGAACCCACGACGGCGCCCACGATCAGAAGCAGCATGGGGAAAAAGGCGAGGAACATGTTGAACGCAATGGCCTGCGTCTGCGTGACGCAGTTAGGAATGACGCGCAGCACTGCGCGGTAGAACCGATGGAGGAACGGTTTCATCGCTAGGCGGCGCGATTATACAGGAGAGACGAGGGTGTTGCGCGATAGTCTTGTCGCAGAACGTTGCCACGGAGTACACTCGGCTGGCAGGACACGCGGACCTGAGCGATGGCTCGAAATCTCTGTTGACCGGTGTTCATCGATGCTTTCAAGAGGAGTCTTGTGACGACACAAATGAAGCAAACGGCGAGCCGCAGCGAAGAAGTGGTTCGGAAACACAAAGAATATCTATGGCCCGCCGTGACGAATTTTTACCAGCATCCGCTGGTGGCCGATCGCGGTTCGATGCAATACGTCTGGGACGTCGAGGGGCGCAAATACCTCGACTTTTTCGGCGGCATTCTGACCATCTCGGTGGGACACGCAAATCCCAAAGTCACAGGTCCCGTCAAGGCGCAGATCGACCGGCTACAGCATCTTTCCACGCTCTACCCAAACGAGGCGATCGTGGCGCTGGCGGAAAAAGTCGCGCAGATTACCCCGGGCGCGCTGCACTCCAGTTTTTTCACCAACTCTGGCACCGAGGCCAACGAGGCAGCCATCCTACTGGCTCGGATGGCGACTGGCTGTTATGACGTCATCGCGCTGCGGCACGCCTATGCGGGCGGATCGTCATTGGCCAAGAGCATAACGGCCCAAGCGCCCTGGCGGAAATCCGGCGTCATCAGCGTCGGGATCGCGCACGCGATCAATCCATACTGCTACCGCTGCCCCTTGGGGTTAAAATACCCAGATTGCGAAGTGGTGTGCGCGAAAGACGTCGAAAATCTGATTCAAACAGGCACAAGCGGCCAGATTGCCGCGTTCATCGCTGAGCCGATCCAGGGTGTGGGCGGCTTCATCACGCCGCCTCCTGAATATTTCAAGATCGTCTTCAAGGCCGTGAAAAAGTACGGCGGCCTCTTCATCTCGGATGAAGTGCAGACGGGTTTTGGGCGTACGGGAAATAAATGGTTTGGCATCGAACACTGGGAGGTCACGCCCGACATTATGACGTGCGCAAAGGGTATGGCCAATGGCGCGCCCGTCGGCGCAACGATCACCACGAAGGAGCTTGCGGCCTCGTTTCAGGGACTGACGATTTCCACCTTCGGCGGGAATCCAGTGACGTCCGTGGCGGCGCGGGCGACGATCGAATTCATCGAAGAGGAAAGACTTCTCGAAAATGCCGACACCGTTGGCAACTATTTCCGCGGCAAGCTCGACGAACTCCAGCAGAAATACCCCGTGATTGGCGACGTTCGCGGCAAGGGATTAATGCTGGCGCTCGAACTGGTAAAAGACCGCGCCACCAAAGAGCCCGCTCCGGAAGCCACCGCGCAACTGCTCGAACGCACGCGCGACAACGGGCTGCTCATCGGCAAGGGCGGTCTCTATAGCAACGTCATCCGGCTCTCCCCGATGTTGAACATCGCCAAATCCGACGTAAACGAGGCGGTTCGTTTACTCGATAAGTCGCTGGCAGAAGTCCGGGTTTAGTCTCAAAGAGATGCGATACGAAAGGCGCCGGCCCAGGCCTGCAGGAGATGCGAAGCGCCGCAATCGACTTCTACACGGAAATCAACCCGGTGCATATCGACTGCAACGCGCAGAAACACTAGAAGTCTGTTAAACCCCGATGACAACCACACCCAGCCTTTTTCCGGAAACCGACAAGGAAGTCTTCTTCGACATCGAAACGCTTCGCCTATCACATGAAGTTGAAGGGGGCTGGTTGAACATCGCGCAATTCGGCCTTGCGGTCGCAGTGACGTGGGATGCGCGGAATCGCTTCCGCCGGTGGTTCGAGCCGGACAGCAAAGCACTCATTTCAGAATTAGGCCGGTTTGAGCGCATCATTTCATTCAACGGGGACCGGTTCGATTTCGAAGTGCTTCGCGGATACCACCCGGTGGACAAACTGTATCCGAAATCATTCGATCTCTTGACCGACCTGCGACGCAGGCTTGGATTTCGCATCAAACTGGATGACCTCGCACGGGAAACGCTGGGACACCAGAAAACCGGAAACGGGCTGGAAATCGTCCAGTGGTGGCGCGAGGGCCGCACAGAAGAAGTCTGTAAGTATTGTGAGAACGACGTACAATTGCTCGTAGACCTGATGGCGTTTGCCAGGCAGAAGAAGTACGTGGTCGTGAACTCGCGCCGGTTGCCGGTGGACTGGACTTGAGGATAAACACTCGGGACTGAACTTGACGCGTCCAAGAACATTAGCGGGATTCATAGGGTTGTTCCTCGTCCTCGGGATGTGCGCGCACGCCGCCGAGAAGGTCACCTGGATACCAATTTCGGATGCCATCTTGCGCATCGATGATCGCGCGCCAAAACAATGGAACCTCTACCGCGCCGGGAAGAGGTCCGATCCGCTGCTGCTGCTGCTCGGCTCGCGGGCGTTGGTGTTCTACGTGCGCAATCAGGCCGCATACGAGATCTCGCCAACACAGCTCGAGCACAAAGGCAAGGACCTGCTGTGGCGCGAAACGGAAAAACCGGAGAAGCCGCTGGCGACCTCCGAATGGAGCACGCGCGATATCGGCTCCGCGTTGCGCATCCGGATGAAACTGGCCAGTGAAGGCCGCGTGGTCGATATTCAGATTCCACAAATACCCGATTTGCGCCGCGGCATATACTGACGCGCGTTTCTACGATCCCCACGGGCCTGCCCGGCGACTCTTGATTCAATCGGAACAACAGACACCCAAAGGTGATTCCACCTTGACGATTTCCCGCGCACAACGGATGATGGCGCGGAACTTATATTTACATACGAGAAGCCATTCCCACCCTCATGGCCGCTGGCGAAAATCCCGACCCAAACGGCATCCACACCGACATCCGCGACGCCGAAACCATACGCTCCAGCTCACTTTATAACGAAGACCTCGCGCCGACCCCGGCCTCGCGCCGGACATGGAGCACCTACAACTACGCCGCGCTGTGGATTGCGATGAGCGTCAACATTCCAACCTATATGCTGGCGAGCGGCATGATCGCCGGCGGGATGAACTGGCGCCAGGCCATCTTCACCGTGTTCTTGGGAAACGTCCTGGTGCTCGCGCCGATGCTTCTCAATGCTCACGCGGGCGCAAAATACGGAGTTCCCTTCCCGGTCTTCGCGCGGGCATCGTTCGGAGTGCTGGGAGCGAACGTCCCGGCACTTTTGCGCGCGCTGGTGGCCTGCGGCTGGTTCGGTATTCAGACCTGGATCGGCGGCGAAGCGATCCATGCGATGGTTGTCGCGTTGGTTCCCTCGTGGCGCGATTATCCTGCCGGCGTGTGGATCTGCTTCACTGGGTTCTGGTTCCTGCACGTCATCGTGATCCTGTCGGGCATCCGAGCGATACGCTTCCTACAGGGCGTTACCGCGCCGTTTCTGCTGTTGATTGGCGTGGCGCTGCTCGCCTGGGCCGTGTGGAAGGTCCGCGGATTCGGACCGATGCTGGCTACCCCGTCGAAATTCCAGACGTTCGGCGAATTCTTTCATTTCTTTATTCCATCGCTAACCGGCGTCGTGGGCTTCTGGGCCACCGTGGCCTTGAATATCCCGGACTTCACGCGCTATGCGCGCAGCCAGCGTTCGCAGATGCTTGGCCAGGCGCTGGGGTTGCCGGCAACCATGACGTTCTATTCATTCATCGGCGTTGCGGTCACCTCGGCGACCGTGATCATTTTCGGGCAGGCGATCTGGGATCCCGTGCAGGTGCTCGCGCGTATGGGTAGCCCCGTTGCCATCGTGATCGCCATGCTGGCGTTGTTGCTGGCCACACTGAACGTAAACGTCGCGGCGAACCTGGTATCGCCGGCGAACGACTTCTCGAATCTCTCGCCTCGGCTGATCAGCTTCCGCACCGGCGGCCTGATTGCCTGCGTGCTGGGCGTCGCGGTGTTTCAGCCCTGGAAGCTGCTCGCCAGTTACAGCAACTATATTGTCGGGTGGCTGGTGGGCTACTCCGGATTTCTCGGGCCGATCGCGGGCGTGATGATCTGCGACTACTTCATCGTGAGGAGGAAAATCCTTCTCGTCGAAGACCTATACCAGCGCCATGGATTTTATGAATTTTCGGACGGGATCAACTGGCGTGCCATGGCAGCGCTGACGGCAGGAGTGGGACTGGCGTTCATCGGACTACTGGTTCCGTCGTTGCGCGTTCTTTACGACTACGCCTGGTTCGTAGGATTCGCGGTGAGCTTTTTTCTGTATTGGGCAATCATGCGCAGCCCGCGCGACGCTGAGTCGCGTTAAACCTTGCCTGCAGTGCCGCAGAGTTTGCACCGGCGCGGGCTTCGCACGATGGCAGCGTCGCGGGGGAAAATCAGACCAAGCGCCCAGTCCCCCGCCACCTGCAACTGTTTCTTCAATCCGACCAATTTGTAGAGGTGTACGGCGTTCCAGAACAACCAGGCAAAGTATCCGCTGACCTTGATGCCGGCAATGTTCACCACGGCATAGTTCATCCCGAGTGAAACGAGCATGCCTTGCGCTTCGTACGCGAAACTCTCGAGCGGCTCGCCGCGCCACAGATGCCGGACGTTGCGCGCGGCAACGCGTCCTTGCTCGATTGCGACTGGCGCAACGCGCGGTGCTTCGGGGGCCGTGACCGCTGCAGCGGAATCGCCTACTACGAATATCTCCGGGTAACCCTCCAGTTCGAGGTGCGCGTTCACGAGGGCGCGGCCGATGCGGTCATGCGGCCCCGGTAACGACTCGATCAATTCGGAAGCGCGCACGCCGGCCGTCCAGATGACCGTGTCCGTAGCGATAGTCTCACTGCCGTTGATTTCGACTGCGCCCTCAAATACGCGCGTGACTCGCGAGGAGGTGCGGATCTCGATTCCTTCCACATCCAGCCGCTTGCGCGCGTGCGCGGCAAGCTTCGGTCCGACTCCCCGAAGAAGGTCCTGCGTTGCTTCCAGCACAAGCAGGCGAATCTCAGAAGCCTGGATTCCGCGATACGTGCGCGCCGCGTAACGGAACAGGAAATCGCGCATTTCCGTGATCAGTTCTATGCCTGTGTAGCCGCCGCCAACGACGACGAAAGTGAGCATCGATCGGCGTTCGCTCGGATCCTCGGTATGATCGGCGTGCTCGCACAGGTCAATGATGCGTTCGCGCAGTTCGACCGCGTTCTGGAGAGACTTGTAATCCCAGGTGTTCTCGCGTGCCCCGGGAGTATGGAAGTAATCCGTGCGTGAGCCTGGGGCAAGGATGAGCGAATCATACTCGATCCACCCGGACTCGAGGACCAGGCGCCGGTTCGGCGCATCCACGAAGCAGACGACGTCACGGCGGAATCGAAACCTACGCCTTCCGCGAATTTCACGAACCGCCTGTACGATATGGCGGGGGTCCGTATAACTTGAGGCAATCTGCGGAAGAAGAGGTGTAAACAGTAGATAATTCTGATCGCTGATGAGAAGGATCTCGATGCCGCGGTCGCCACGCAATATGCGATCGAGATCGGCGATCGCCTGTAGTCCGCCAAACCCTGCACCCACCACCACGACGCGTTTCATGGCTTGATCAATTTAGCACAGGGCAACGCGCGAAACGGTTACGAAGGCAGCCCGGTCCCGGTGTTGGCAGCGATTCGCTTCAGACTATGCCGGCACCCTCGACAACAACATGCACTGTCGGTCAGCCGCACGGCTAATGTCGGAGGAATTAGTTATGGGCGGTACACACCGTAGACCCAGGGAACCCCGAATGCCCCTTTCTGTGCTTGAATGACGATGTCGTCTCCCTTCTGGAACCGATCGTAGTCATTTTGATCCACCGGGATACGTTCGATCCGTCGTCCGCCACGCCACGATGTAACCACCAGACGGCGGCTATGTGGCAACCTCCCCACCGACAATTTCCCGACCACGGTTGCCGGAACTCGAATCGGGCGTGAAGTGTCCAGCTGGCCATTCAGAAAAAGCATGGCCGCAAAAATCCACGGCACAGGAATCATTCCGAAGTAAATGCGCTTGATGGTTTCGACTTCCTGCCGATTACGAGCGCGATGGTCGACCCAGTAACCAAGCGCGAGAGAACAGAAGAAAGCGAGTCCCGCAAAAATAAGAATGGAATCCAGCTCGACTGCGGGAAAAACCTGGCTAGCAGCCACGAATACGATGACGCCGACCAGAAACAAAGCCGTGCGCTGCATCAGACGCCGCCGCACAACGAGCTCGGCAGCGGCGGAAGTCAGCCCGCACGCGGGACATTGATCGGCCGTCCGGTTGGCCCCGCAATCGAGACACCTGGTCATGGCTTTGGCAGGGTGGCCAGCAGCATCTTCAACTGCTCCATGCCGCTCTCCTCTGGCAGATCGAACGTAACGGCATTTCCCTTTCCCGGCTCGACCCTGCGTACCGTGCAATTCAGCGGGAGGATGGGATTCAGCATGAGGCGTGCGGAAAACGTCGCGCCCAGCCAAAGCGGCGGCATCAATTCAACAAACAAGCCCTGTGGGGAGATGTCCCGGACGATACCAGTCAATGTGGATGAACCCCATTCAATTTCTAGGACTTCTTGCAACTTTCGGCGATGAAACTCACGGCGTTCTATACCGGCGTAGATATCCGTCGGCGGAATGGATGTCATTCGTTTGGCTCCCCGCAGGGGATGCTAAGTGTCATGTGGCAGAGTGTCAAGGCTCGATTCGTGTGTGCGCGTTTGTATTCGCACTACCCGCCCGCGCCAAGATGTCCTGTATGAACCTCAAAGAATTCTTCCGCAAACAAGGGGATTCTCGCGTGCGCGCACGCGCCAAGTCTTCGAAATAAGCTTCGGCCCCACACGGGAGAAAAGTCCGCAGAATTCCTGGATTATTGCTTTTCTCGCCGGTTGAGTTCGTCGCGCAGATGGACGCGCACGCCTGCCGGAAGCCGCGAGAGCCCAAGCAGATCTTCGATATCGCGCCGCGGCAGGTCCGGCACGTATGCGAGGACAGTTTCGATCGGCGAATGCGGATGGCGCAACAGCGCGGCACGCACATTCACAAGCTTTGACCATTTCTCATGCTTTGCGATAATGGCGACAATTTGCGCCGCCAGTGCTTCTTTCGCTAGCGTCTTCAGAAGTTGTGATTCCGTCAGAAACGTGTTGTCGAGCGCTATCCGCGCCACTTGTTCAGGTCCTTGCGCTATGAGTCCGCCCGTGATGCGTGCCGACCCTCGCCGCGCCAGCATCAGCCGCTGGCCCAGCGGCAATTGAGGCAATTGTGCAAGGACGCGCTCCTCCGCAAGACGCCGCAGTTCCCCCCGCGAAGCGGGCATAAGGCTGATCCGCACCAGGTCGATCAAGTGCAGGTCCCGCAGGATTCGCATGGCGATCAGACGTGGTGTGTGTGGGTGCCCGGCCAAGGCGCGGCGAACGCGATAAGTCGTCCGCCACCTCTTTCGCTTTGCAATCTCCTCCAGCAACGCCCCGGACAGATCCTTCCGCTCCAGCAGCAGGCAAACATGCGTCTCGTCGAGTGAAGGATTTTCGATCAAGGCGCGGAGAACGGCCTCGCTCGTCGACGAGATTAGCACGGCGATGGATTCGGGAGCCGCCGTGCGGGCGGCCTCAGTGCCGGGATTTTCGTCAAGCGCCATGTATGTTAGATTGGGCTGGAGGTTCGGCGAGGCGAGCGGCAATCCGCGCGGCTCCAACGGCCGGAGAAATCTCAAGGCGCGAAACTTTCGCGCGCAGCGCGCCGCTGATCAGGACGGAATTCAGAAGCGCGTCCAGCATTCGGCTGTGACCGAACACGCCGCCACATTTTACCAGCGAAAATTCCTCGTCTTTCATTCCCAAACGGCGCACGACGATCATGGCGAGATTTCCCAGGCCGATCGCAGCCGTGAACAGAATTTCCTTCGCGGCACTGTCTTCGGCGTCTGCCGCCCGAGCGACCACAGGAAACAGCGCCGGAAAGATTTCGTCGGGATTCTTCATAATCCGTTGCATAAGCTCGTCCCAGTCCGGGCAATCGAGCGCCGCGGGAATCATCTCTGTCAGCAATGTTACCGGTGCGGCATAGTCCCGGGTCCGCGCCACCGCACCCACCGCTCGACGTCCAATTTCGAACGCGCTGCCTTCGTCACCCACCCAGGGTCCATACCCGCCTGCATGTGCCGTCTCGCCTCTCGCATTGCGGCCGTAGGCTGTGGAGCCCGTGCCGGCGATCAGCACCACGCCCGGAGCCGTACCGGCTGCGGCTTCCAAAGCAATTTCGTAGTCGGTGACAACCTGTGCGACCGCGCCGGGAAATTCCTGCGCCAGAAAAACCAGCATTCGGCGGACGACATTGCGCCGGCCCGCTCCGGCAAGGCCCGCGCAAACGCCAGTAATGTTGTCCGTATGCAGGCTCGCGTTCTTGAGCGCTTCGGCAGCTGCCTCGCTGAGCGAATGGAATGACGTCTCGTATCCGGTGCGCAACGGGTTGGATGGGCCGCCGCGCCCTTGGCCAACGACCGTCCCCTTGGCATCGAGCACAACGCACTCCGTCTTTGTGCCACCGCCATCAAATCCCAGTGAATAACCCATCGTTCCTCGTTTGTTTGTGCCGCCGCCACTTGCCAGAGAGATCTCGCGACGTCTTCGCCGATGCTAAAATCGCCACATCGAGGCGCTCTTGACGCCGCCCGGACACGCCCATATCATCGCCCGGCTCTCCCCATGCGCCTGACTCCTCTGGACCTCGCCATTGTTGCCGCATACCTCACCGGCGTAACTTTGGTTGGCATCGCGTTCCGCCGGGGCCAGCGTACTGTCCGGGATTATTTTCTGGGTGGCCGCACGGCGTCCTGGTGGGCATTGGCGATCTCGATAGCCGCAACTGAAACCTCGACGCTCACCATCATCGGCACTCCGGCGCTGGCTTTCGCCGGAAATCTCACATTTTTGCAACTCGTGCTTGGGTACCTAGTGGGCCGCGTCGTAATCGTACTGCTGTTCCTGCCTCACTTCTTCCGTGGAGAATATTATACGGCCTACCAGATGATGGAAAGGAGGTTTGGCGCAAAAGTAAAGGCGCTTGCGGCATCCACATTTCTGCTGACTCGTGCTCTAGCGGAAGGCGTGCGCATCGCTGCCATCGCGTTCGTCGTCAAAGCGGCCGTTGGCGCCGAGCAGCGAACTTCGGTTGTCCTGATCATGGCACTCGTGCTCGTTTACACGTTTGAAGGCGGCATGAAAGCCGTGATCTGGACCGACGTGGCGCAGTTCATGCTCTACCTGTCCGGTTCACTCGCCGCGTTTTGTTTGTTGCTCCATAAGATTCCTGGAGGATGGGAGACCGTGGTGCACGCCGCAGCCGCGACGAATAAATTTCGCACATTCGATTTCTCCTTTAGTCTGGTGAACCCCGCGAAGACCTACACGTTTTGGTCCGGGGTAATCGGAGGGGGATTCCTTACCATGGCGAGCCACGGCACCGACCAGACCATCGTCCAGCGTCTCCTTGCCGCGAAGTCCGAACGCGAGAGCAAGATCGCGCTCCTCGCAAGCGGCGTTATCATCTTCGTCCAGTTCGCTTTGTTTCTGGTGCTGGGCGTAATGCTTTACGCGTGGCACGGCGCGCCTGCCATTCATCCCGGCCAAAGCTACGATTGGGTTTTCCCCGACTTTATTGTCACCGCGATGCCTTCAGGCGTACGCGGTATGGTCATCGCCGCTATCTTCGCCGTTGCCATGTCCAACGCCAGCGGCTCGCTCAATTCCCTCGCCGCGTCGAGTGTAGTTGATTTCCGGGAGTTGCGCGGCGTCTCGATTTCGGACGGCGGCAATCCCGAACGCCTTCTTCGACTCTCGCGCTGGATGACGCTGTTTTGGGGCATCGTTCTCGTCGTACTCGGCACGCTCCGGTGGGGACCGATGCTTGAGGCAGGATTGACCATCGCTTCAATCACTTTCGGCAGCTTGCTCGGGCTTTTCCTTCTCACGTTCCTGTTGCGGCGCGCAACACCTTCCGGAGTGCTTATCGGCATGTTTATGGGGCTTGCCGCGATGCTCTATATTCACTTCTACACGCCGCTGTTGTGGACGTGGTACGTTCTGGCCGGCGCGGGAATCACGTTCTTGGCCGGTACACTAGCCAGTTCAGCGAGTGGCCCTGACCCTGCTCCTCACGAAACAAAATGACCATCGGCAAACATCTCGAACTCGTTCGTGGTTTGGGAGCGTGGACCTCGGCCGCGATCGTTGTCGGCACGATGATCGGGACGGGCATTTTCCTCAAGCCCGCCGAAATGGCCGCCGACGCCGGTTCGGTGGTCATTGTCTTCGCTGCATGGATTGTCGGCGGGGGCCTTTCGCTGTTCGGCGCGCTGGCCTTCGCGGAACTAGGAGCCGCGATCCCCGAAGCCGGCGGCGAATACGCCTATTTGCGCCGTGGCCTCGGACCTATGTGGGGCTTTCTGTTCGGGTGGATGCACTCGATTGTCGGGCGTCCCGCCTCGATGGCTTCGATTGCCGCGGGACTTCTGCGATTTTGCGCATTCCTGGTCCCTGCTGTCGCCGCACCTATCTATACGCGGCAGATTTCCATGCCGCTCTCACACGCGCCTTATGCATTCATCGTTACATGGGCACAACCATTAGCTGTCGCGGCACTCGTAGCCCTGACATTCATCAACTATCTCGGTGTGCGCATCGGGGGCCGCGTGCAGGTCATTCTCACCATTATCAAGGTCACGTCAGTCGCTGCGATTATCATCCTTGCCTTCGCGCTGGCGCGGCCCGGCGGCGCGGGGTTTCATCCCTTCTTGCCTTCGAGCTACAGCGCGGCAACGCTCACGGGATTCTTTGGCGCGCTGGCGGCTTCGCTATGGGCCTACGACGGCTGGGAAGACCTGAATCTGGTGGGATCGGAAATCGAAGACCCGCAGCGCAACATTCCGCGCGCCTTGATCCTAGGTGTGCTTTTTTGCAGCGCGATCTTCATGTTGTTCAGCGCGGCCTCCCATTGGGTTCTGCCGTTTGCAACGCTTGCACGATCGGAGCATGTCGCCTCGGATGTCGTTGCCAGCATATCCGGGCGCAACGCCGCGCTCTGGGTCACGCTCGCGATGGCTGTCTCCGCGCTCGGCACGCTCAATGCATCCACGCTCTCCGGGGCGCGCGTGCCATACGCTATGGCGCGCGATGGCATCTTCTTCCGCAAAACCGCGGAGATCCATCCAAGATTCCGAACGCCCGCTGGCGCGCTCGTGTTCGAATGCGTTCTCGCCAGCGTGTTTGCGCTGACCGGAACGTTCGAAGACCTCACTTCTTTGTTTATTTTTGCGGCTTGGATTTTCTACGGCCTTGCGGTCGTTGCCATGATGCGCCTGCGGCACACGGAAGCCGATCTGCCACGTCCATACCGATGTTGGGGCTATCCGTGGGTGCCGGTGGTGTTTGTGATGGGGGCGGTCGCGCTGACGATTACGCTTTGGCTCGCGCGGCCCGTACGGTCATCCATCGGCCTCGCGCTAATCTTGTCGGGCTTGGTTTTTTACCGCAACTGGCGGAAGAAGCTCTCCACCTCTACAGGATAGGCCGTTACGTTCCTGCGGCAACGGTACGGGCGACCAACAATCCTGCTTCCTGCTTAGCGATACAGCAGGTATTTTGCCCTCATCTTTCGAAAGGCATCGAGTTCCGCCTTCCAGCTCGAAACGATGGCGGCAGGCGCGTCGCCATTCTCAAGTCGTTTGATCGTGGATGCGTTTCCCACCAAAGCGATCATCTTGCGCACTTCGAATTTACGGGGATAAAGTTTCGCCAGCGCGGAGGCAATCTCAATTCCCATCCGCATGGACTCCAGCGATGCGCGATCCGTCACCACCACTCTTGCTCCCGCGCACATTTCGCCCTTGTACAAGCCAGAATCCGGCGTGAATCGCTCCGGCTCAAACCTTACACCCGGCACGGAACGCTGGTTCAAATAGTTGACAAATTCGGCTTCACGGATCCAAGGAGCGCCGACGCGTTCGAATGGCCGGCCAGTGCCCCGTCCGACGGATACGCCGCCGGGTTGCAGGATCTCCAAACCGGGATACAGGATCCCGGCGCCAGCCGAACGGAGGTTGGGCGAGGGATTCACCCAAGGCAAACCAGTGCCGTCAAACCAGTCCCGGCGCCGCCAATTCTGCATGGAGATGACGTGGAGGTCGCAACCGATCTTGTTTTCCGCGTTGAACATTCGCGCCATCTCGCCGAGCGTCATCGCCATCCGCACAGGCATGGGGAAATAGCCGGCGAAATTCGTGCGCTCTTGATCCAACATGGGCCCCTCGATGCGCTCGCCCCCAAGGGGATCTGGCCGGTCGAGAACGTAATAAGCGAGGTGATGTTTTGCCGCAGCTTCCATCGTATAGCCCATCGTCGTGATGTACGTGTAGAAGCGCACTCCGGCGTCCTGGATATCGAAGACCAGCGCGTCCAGACCTGCAAGCATCGCATCGGTGGGCCGCACGTCATCTCCGTAAAGGCTATAATCTGGCAGGCCCGTGGCTAAATCTACCGTCGATGCGATGCGTTCGTCCAGGGTGCCGCGAATCCCGTGCTCAGGGCTGAACAAGGCCACGAGTTGCACACCCGGCGCATGTGCAAGCAAATCAATCGTGCTCCGGCGGCTGCGATCAATCCCCGTCTGGTTTGTAATGAGTCCGATGCGTTTCCCAGCCAGCGTCGCGAAGTTCTCCGCCTCAAGCACGTCAATGCCCGTCATCGTGTGGGCATCGCGGCGCGCGAACTGTGAGGCCGCTTGCGCAGGAATCGGTAACCACTGATGAACACTGATGAACGCAGATAGAAACAAAAGGGACAGCACAAACGCCACAACCGGCGACCTGGCGCGCTCTGCCGCAGGCTTGGTCTTACACTTCATCGTGAACCACATTCCTCATGCACGAACATCTTCCATCTTCCTTCCATCCGTGTTTATCTGTATTCATCCATGGTTGCATTCGCATTTGTCTCGAAACCAGCCGAGTGCTATATATATCGGCGACATGCAGGCGTCAATTCTGGAATCTGCACGGTGGTGAAATTGAGCCGTTGGCTCCTGCTGCTCGCTTTCCTCTTGATGGCTACCACAGGCCGCACACAGAAGACTCCGCGCACACCGCCCGCGCCTAACCGGACGAAACTTTCTCCCGAGGCCGATCGTTGGGTCGCGCAAACCCTCAAGAAGATGACGCTCGAGGAAAAGATTGGACAAGTGTTTGCCGTGTGGTGCTACGGCGGGTTCCTCTCCGTCGAGAGCGCCGAATATCAGGAGCTCCTCCGCGACGTCCAGGAGAAACACATCGGCTCGTTCGCCATCCAGACGCAAGGCTCGCCGCTCGGAATCGAGCGCGGTCAAGTGTATCCAACGGCTGTCCTAGTCAATATGCTCCAGAGCCATGCCAAGATTCCTTTGCTGATTGCTGCAGATTTCGAACGCGGCACCGCGATGCGCCTCGAGGAAGGCACGTCATTCCCTCATGCCATGGCGGTTGCCGCGACCGGCCGCCCGGAAGATGCCTACACCATGGGCAAGATCACGGCGCTCGAAGCAAGGGCAGCGGGCGTTCCTTGGGTTTTCGGGCCTGACGCCGACGTCAACAGCAACCCCGACAATCCCATCGTCAACACACGATCCTTCGGCGAAGATCCCGCGCGCGTGTCCGAGTTTGTCGCCGCATTCGTGCGCGGTGTCGAAGAAAACGGCGGGCTCGCCACGGCAAAGCACTTCCCCGGCCACGGCGATACCAGCACCGATTCGCATCTGGATCTGCCGACCGTAACAAGCGACCGTGCACATCTGGACCGAGTCGAGCTCGCCCCGTTCCGTGCAGCCATCGCCGCCGGTGCGAGCACCATCATGACTGGCCATCTCTCGGTTCCCGCCCTCGAACCCGATCCCGACGTGCCGGCAACGATGTCGTCCAAGATCACGACCGATCTGCTCCGGGGCGAAATGGGCTTCGACGGTCTGGTCGTGACTGATGCGCTCGATATGGGAGGCGTAACGGTTCGCTACTCGCCGGGCGAGGTCGCCGTGCGGTCGATCCTCGCCGGCGCCGACGTTCTCCTGGTCCCGCCAGTGCTCGACGCGGCGCTGGAAGCCGTGCGCGATGCGGTGGCCTCAGGACGTATTCCGATGTCACGCATCAACGAGGCGGTAATGCGTGTGCTGCGCGCCAAGGCAAAGCTCGGATTGAACAAGTCAAAGCTCGTGGACCTGGATGCACTAGCGCGCAACTTCGATAGGCCTGAATTTGAACGCGCCGCGCTGGATATCGCGGGCCGCGGCGTCACGCTCCTGCGTGATGACCAGCATATTCTTCCACTCGATGCGACGAAACCGATGCGGGCCCTGCTCGTCGCGGTTTCCGGCGACAATGACGCCTACCCAGCCGAAGATCTCGAGAAAGAGATTCGCTGGCGGGTTGATTCCCTCGCAACCGTGCGGATGGATACGCGTTTCGTACGCGCAGATACTGTCAAGCTCCCCTCGCCCGATAGCTACGATCTAGCGATTGCCGCCGTTTTTGTGCGTGTTGCTGACCGCAAGGGTAGCGTGGGCCTCCCGGACGACGAAGCTGCTGTGGTGGATCGCCTGCTTGCCTCCGGTAAACCGGTCATCGTCGCCTGCTTTGGCAGCCCGTATCTAGTCGAGCGATTCCCGGCCGCGAAGACTTGGGTCGCTGCCTTCAGCACCGTCGATGTAGCCCAACGCGCCGTCGGTCGCGCTTTATTCGGCCAAGTGCCGATCGGCGGACGCCTGCCTGTAAACATACCAGGTGCTGCGCTGCTTGGAGCAGGGCTCGACCTCGCAGCAAGTTCGATGAAGCTACGCGCGAGCAATGCCGCCCCCGGCTCAAAGTTAAACGATGCAAACCTGAAATCCGCATACGGCGTGCTCGACCGCGCGGTCGCGGATCATGCATTCCCCGGTGGCGTGCTGGCAGTTGGCTATCGGGGTGAGCTTCTCGTCCACCCGTTTGGCCGGCAGACCTATGACGCAACCTCGGCAGCGGTTACGCCGGACACGATCTACGACACCGCTTCGCTCACGAAAGCCGTGGTTACCACCACGCTTGTGGCCATGCAGGTGGAGGCAGGCCGCCTGGGGCTTGACTTGCCTGTTGCGCGCTACATTCCCGGATGGAATGACGGCCCGAATCCGGAATGGCGAAGAAGCGTTACGCTGCGCCATCTATTGACCCATTCTTCGGGACTTCCCGCGCACAAGGACTATTTCCTTACAATCCATTCCGACCGTGAAGCCATCGCCAATATATGCAAGGAACCCCTCGAGTATCCGCCGGGCACAAAAACGGTCTACTCCGATCTGGATTTCATGCTGCTCGGTGAAATTCTCGAACGAGCCACCGGAATGACCGTGGATCAACTCGCGCGGGAACGGATCTTCGCGCCCCTCGGCATGACAAACACAATCTTCAAACCTCAAGAGGCGCTCGCCAGCCGGATCGCGCCCACGGAAAACGACGCGACCTATCGCAAACGTCTGTTGCGGGGCGAAGTCGACGACGAAAACGCATTTGCCATGGGCGGGGTTGCCGCGCACGCCGGGATGTTTGCGACCGCGCCAGACCTCGCTGTATTCTGCCAGATGCTCCTCAACGGCGGGATCTACGCGCACAAACGATTGCTCACCCGCGCGACGATCGCGCAATTCACCGCCCCCCAGACACTTGCCGCCAACACACGCGCATTGGGCTGGATGGCGCCCACGACGGATTCCTCAAGCGGCCACTACTTTTCCGCGCGCAGCTTCGGCCATTTGGGCTTTACCGGCACTTCGATCTGGATCGACCCCGACCGGGAGCTCTTCATCATCCTTCTCACCAACCGCGTTTATCCCACGCGCGCAAACAACAAGATCACGGCCGTGCGCCCCGCCGTGCATGATGCCGTTATCGAGGCGCTTGGTCTGGTTTCCACTGCGCGGTAGCCGCACATGAACAGTCCTTCGCCCTTGCCTGATGGGCCATTGTTTGCGGATTCGATGCATCGAAATAGGGCGCATGCGTGCGAAAATATACTTGCAGCCTGTGAATGATTCTCTCTCGGAGCGGCGTATCAACAGAAATCCAAGCGGCGCATCGGTGAGCGAGCGATGACCAAGAAAACGCCGGGAGCGACCGAGCAGCAAAATCCGCACACGCACGGACTCGACGCGAAATCCACCTCGGAAATTCTTCGGGCAATTCATCGCGAAGACGCAATCGTGGCGAAGGCGGTAGCCGGTGCGATTCCCGCAATCGCGCGAGCCGTGGATGCCATCGCACAGAGCCTACAGCGCGGCGGCCGCCTGTTCTACGTCGGCGCGGGAACCAGCGGACGTCTCGCAACGCTCGACGCCGCAGAACTTCCGCCGACGTTTGGCACACCGGCGCGCTTGGTCCAAGCCGTTATTGCAGGAGGCCGTCGCGCTCTCACGCGCGCGGTCGAAGGCGCCGAAGACAACCGCGCACAGGGGGGACGCGACCTGGCGGCACGCCGTCTGATCCGTAACGATGTGGTCGTCGGAATCACCGCTAGCGGGTCAACACCCTACGTCCTCGGGGCGCTTGAGTTCGCGCGTCGCTGCGGCGCCGTAACAGTGGGTATCACATCTAACCCGCGGACACCCATCGTGCGTCTTGCTCGGATCAGTATCATTACCCCCACGGGACCTGAAGCCATCACTGGCTCAACGAGAATGAAGGCAGGAACGGCCCAAAAAATGGTCCTCAACATGCTGTCTACTGCATCGATGATTCGCATGGGGCGAATCTATGACAACTGGATGATCGACGTGGCGCTGACGAATCAGAAGTTGCGGGCAAGAGGACTGCGGATGCTGGCGGAGGCTTCGGGAACGACCGTGGACGAAGCGACGCGCGCCCTGCGTCAGTCGGGATACAATTTGCAGGTCGCACTCCTGATGCTAAAAACCGGCGTCAACGCGCGTGAAGCACAACGCCGGCTGCGCGCGGCAAACGGCAGCGTCCGCGCCGCTCTCGCTCGACAAACACAAACTGCGAACAGATCCGCACAGAGACCACATGGATAGATTCCTGATTGAAGGTGGAAGGCCGCTCGAAGGATCCGTACGCATCGGCGGCGCAAAGAATGCCGCCCTGCCCGCGATGGCCGCGGCGCTGCTGACCTGCGAGCGCGTCGAACTGGACAACATTCCGCAAGTCCGAGACATCATCACAATGGGCCGTTTGCTCGCGCACATGGGCGCGGTGGTCGAAACGCCCGAACTACCCCCCACCACCATGATCATCCGGGCCGAGAAAATTAATGGTGCGGAAGCACCATACGAACTTGTTCGTACGATGCGCGCCTCAATCCTCACGCTTGGCCCGCTCATCGGCCGCACTGGGTCTGCGCGCGTCTCGCTCCCCGGGGGCTGCGCCATCGGCGCGCGTCCAGTGGACCTTCATCTGAAGGCGCTCGAACAAATGGGCGCGGAAATCAGTACTTCCCATGGTTACGTGGAAGCCCGCGTTCCGGGCAGCGGCCGCCTGCGCGGCGGGCACGTGATCTTCGACAAGATCACCGTCACCGGAACAGAAAACGTGCTGATGGCAGCGGCGCTTGCGGAAGGTGAAACTAAAATTGAGAATGCAGCGCGCGAGCCGGAGATTACCGACCTGGCGGATCTACTCATCAAGATGGGGGCGGAAATCGAGGGTGCGGGAACGCCGACGATTCGCGTCCGCGGAAAGCAGAAACTCCACGCAACCCAGCATACCGTCATTCCCGACCGCATCGAAGCCGGCACATTTCTCGTGGCCGGGGCCATCACGAACGGCGCACTCGAACTCACCGGTTGCGCTCCCGAACATCTGGCCTCGGTTATCGCCAAGCTGCGCGAAACTGGCGTCGAGATCCATGAAACTGCTCCTGGCACACTAGCCGTCCGCGGCGCGAAAACGCTGGCCGCTGCCGACGTCAGGACCGAGGAATATCCCGGCTTCGCCACGGACATGCAGGCGCAATTCATGGCGCTGGCTACACAGGCCGAAGGCACGTCGGTGATCACCGAAACGATCTTCGAAAACCGTTTCCTTCACGCCAGCGAAATGATCCGCATGGGTGCGAATATTTCGATCGAAGGCCGCCGCGCCATCGTCCACGGCCCTTCCACGCTCTCCGGCACAAGCGTGATCGCATCGGACCTTCGGGCGAGCGCTTCGCTGGTTCTGGCTGCATTGGTCGCGCGCGGCGAAACCATCGTTGACCGCGTCTACCACATTGATCGCGGCTACGAACGCATCGAAGAGAAACTCTCCTCGATCGGCGCCCGCATCCGCCGCGTCCATTAATGGCCCGGTCACATGCATATAGAACGTCGGGGGCCGCGATCCGCCAGACAACTTCTGCAACATCTCCACCTCACTGTCATAGACTGTCATCCAGGATGTTTCGGATCGAACATCTCAGTCGGCCAACATTGGAACAACGGTGCGTCTAGTCATGGGTCGCCGGCTGGCCCAGCGGAACATAATATGGTATGCGCAAGGGTACACGGAAAACTATAAGTGGTTAGGTCCATCGCAATGAAGTGGTAGGCCCGTGGAGACTCGAACTCCAGACCTCTACCGTGTCAAAGGGCCGTGATTTGGAAAAATGTGAAACTAAAATATTCAGCTATCCTCGTGAGGCACACCGCGGTGTACCAAAGGAATAGTCGCGGACTCCATCCCTTTACGCTTTAGTGGTCTCCAATCGTTGTCCCCCCACAGGTACTGCCAGAGACCCTGCAGCCGCCAGATCATGTGCAGTTGGCGGTAGGGGAAATGCTCCAGAAAACAGTAACTCACCAGCCGAGCTACATCCTGCCAGTCATTGTACCGTTTGTAAGTGATTTCCTCTTGCAAGACTGAGCCGATTGAAATCACCGTCGCAAAAGCATAGCCGAAAAGCAGGAACTGAAAAAAGAATTCGCGGCTCAGCGCGCCCAGGCAGGCCGCAAGAACGATGGTTACGATCCCTCCGATTTCGATGACGGGGGCTAATAACTCAAACACCCACAAGTAAGGAAGCGCAAGAAAACCGATCCGACCGTATCGCCATTTGAAGAGCATGTCCCGGTTGGACCACAACACGTCCAACAGTCCCTTCTGCCAACGCGCTCGCTGCCTTCCCAGCGATTTCGCGTCGGAAGGCGCTTCAGTCCAGCACATCGGGTCCGGAACGAAAAGAATTCGATACTCAGCACTTTGTTCCAACAGGTGACGGTGCAAACGTGCCACAAGATCGAAATCTTCGCCAATCGAGTGCGGTCGATAGCCGCCTATCGCGCGCACGAGGTCCGTTCGAAACAAACCGAACGCTCCGGAAATTATCATTAGCATGTTTCCTTGCGCCCACGCCTCTCTGCCAATCAAGAACGCGCGGAGGTACTCAATCACCTGGATCACTTCAATGCTCTTGCGCGGAAGACGCACGCGCCGCAAGCGTCCCATCACGATCTCCGATCCGTTCAATACGCGGATGATTCCGCCCACCGCTACGACGTGCTCAGGGTCGTCCAGGACGGGCACCATGATTCGAAGCAGCGCATCGTGTTCGAGAATCGAGTCGGCGTCGACGACGCAGACATAAGGCGAAGTCGCCGCATTCAAACCCGCGTTCACCGCGTCTGCTTTGCTTCCTCCAGGTTTTTTATCAACAACCACCAGTCTTGCGTCCACCTCGCTTCGATACAATCCGCTTATTGGCGCGCTGGCCATTTTCGGGACATACACCGTTCGGGTCGGTTGCAAGCGGAACTCGTCCCGCATCGCTTCGAGTGTCCGATCTTCTGATCCATCGTTGACCACGATCACCTCGAGTTGCGGGTAATGATTTTCTAGAAGGTTTCGCACTGCAACGCGGATGGAACCTTCTTCATTATGCGCAGGGACAATGATTGTAATTGGCGGCGCCAACGGTGTTTCTCCGATCCACCGCAAGCGATAGCTTTCCAGCCTTCGTTGATGGGCCGCACTCGTCCTCAGCGCCACAATCAACATCATCAAATAGGCCAGATTGTTGGCTAAGTAGTACCAGAAAAGGGTGTGGTTCGAAATATCCAGAAATCGAATCATCGAAGTTCCACTGCGCTCTGGACGACTCTCTCCGCTTTTGCAGCATCTTCCGCAGGCAGTCTACCCGCCTGCAGCACATTCAGGAGACGCTTCTTCTCCTCTTCGTTGACTGGTATGCTGGCTTGCAGTTCAGCCTCAAGCTTCCCTCGCAAGTCTGCATTCTCGAGCGCGGCTAGGTAGGCGTACATGCCGTAGCGATCTTGCGCCGCCACCACCTGTTCAAATATCGGAAGCATCTCCGTCTTGAGTCCCACCAGCGCTTCCGCCGCGCGCAATCGCACCAGACGGTTCGAATCCGCCAGCCCACGCAGCAGCGGAGGAATTGCGCGGCGATGAGATAGTTTGCCCAAACTTACGATTGCGCGTAGGCGCACGAACCAGACGGGGTCGCCCGCCAGCTCATTAAGGACGTCGGGCGCAAGGCCCGAAGGCGACTGCGACATTGCCCGTGCCGCTGCGGCTCGCAATTCATCGAGGTCATCGCCTACGAATTGCAGCAGGTCCAAAGCGAGCGATGGAGTCGCCACTTCGCCAAGCACCCGCCCAAGCACTTCGCGCAGTTGACCTTGAGCGTTCCGGACGTGGGGAAGCAGCAATTGGGGGCATTCAGCGCAGCATTGCATGAGTGCACTTTGTAGCGGCAGCGCTGGCACGGTGAGTCCCTGCTCTGCCAGCCAAGCCAGTATCTCCTCACCGGCTTGGGGACAGGCCATTCGCCCCAATCCTCGCACCGATGCCAACCGAGTTTCTAGAGCGGAGTCCCGCAAACCTTCGGCCAACGCGGGAATACCTTCCGGCGCGCGGGTACGCCCAAGGGCCACCAACGCCCGCATCCGTCGCCAGCCCGTGAGTTGCCGGGCTTCAAAGATGCGCTTTTCGATCAAGCCGCTAGTTCGGAGAAATTTCAGCAATCGCGCCGATTCTTCTGCCCCGGCTGCTTCGAACGCGTCCAGCACGATCGTTTCGACGATCCGTCTGTCAAAAGCTTTCCTTCGCCATGTCTCGAATGGAATTTCTCCGGAAATCAATGCTTCCCAACTTTGTCGCAATTCGTAGACGCGCGCATCACGCTTCGCGAAATACCACTTTCGGTATGTCCGTCGAAGCAGAATGAACGTAAGCAGCATCCCGTTCGCCACGATGGCCGCAAAAATGGCCTTCAGCACGAAAGTTGCTGGGCCGAGCCTCCAGAGTTTTTCAAAAATGGATGCCATAGCTGAACCCAAACGTCGTGTCTGTTCTGTCTTGCGTACGCTTTTGATAGGCGAAGTAGCCAGTCACGTCCTGATACCGGGCGAATTGGAAACGCAATCCACCGCCATACGTATGGGAAGAGAAACTCCCGATCTGGTCTACGTGCGCAAAATTTTCCGTGCCCACCGCGAATAGAATATTGCCCGACAGCGAACTGCCCTCCCAACGCGCTAGCGGAAATCCCAAGCGACTGCTCCCGGATAGCCGCCATTGCGTCCCGGTGCCGGAAAAGGCGCTTCTCGCGTCGGTGATTCCCAGGGACAATGTCCAGTCGTTCGGCAAATATAAAATGCTGGAGCCATTCACAGTTAAAATCCGCGACGCCGCATACCAATACCAGTGCTGTCCATACGCAAATTCAATCCCTCGTATGGGCCTCGTTTCCCCGATCTTCCACCCGCGATCGAGGTTGAAAAAAGCTTCGGTCCTGGGAATAACGGCATTGTCGTGAGCGGCCGCGCAGCCGATGGTCAGAGCTCCCCAGCCGGACAAGCGGCCCGTCACACTGCCCACGAACTTTCCGGCGTTGACACCGAATATCTCAAAAAAATCTCCTGAAACGCTGGTCGTCCAATGCGGAGTCCAATTCGAGATCAGGCTTATCCATCCGTCATGATTGGCGTTTGCGAAATTGAACGTGTCGTTTCCCTCGCCGAACCGCAGTTCGTGTTTGCGCTCAATGCTCAGGGACGCCAGTCCGACGCGGGCATCTGGACTGGACGGATCCAGACTGAGCGCCCGCTGAAACTCGAGGCGTGCTTCCGCGCGTTCTCCCGCGGCACGCAACGTTCGAGCGTGGGCCTCACGGAGGTCGGCGCGCTTGGGGTCAAGCTCGACAGCGCGGTCCAGTGCCCGCAGCGCTTCGTCGGTCCTGCTTTGCCGGAGATAGACATTGCCCAAGCCCATCCAGTCATCCGGGTCATTGGGGACAACCGTGACGATCGCGAGGTACTCTTTTTCGGCGCCAGAAAGATCCCCAGACCACGCCAGAACTCGTGCGCGCCACGCCCGGATGTCCATGTCCCGCGGAGCAAGGGCGACTTCGGAATCCACAATCTTCAGTGCGGACGTCCAATCGTGAGCCTCAACGTACTTCCGGACCTGCATCTCCCACTCTGGAGGCTGCTGCTGTTGTCCCGAGGCCGCGCGGGTCGCCAGGAGAATCCCCATAAGTAATCCGAGCGGCAAGGCAATGCGGCGACAGGCCGGAATTTGCCGCCGCACCCCTTCGAATTTTGCATTTGGACACACTGCCCCAAAGCTTATCTGTTCAATGTGAGGGCCAAAGAAAAGTGCAAGCCCTGCCAGTTTTGTGCTGCAAAATCGAATTGCGCAGCCTCGGAGAACCGTCCGCCTTTGAATCCCTCAGGCCTATTCGAGAGTCGGTTCGCTGTCTTCGAATGATTCCGAGTGTTAATCATACGAATCTAGAAAGCACGTTTTGATCACAATCATACTGTTAGGTTATCATGTGGCGCTAACGCGTCTATTTACAGCGCATAGAGAGGTACGCAATCCGTTACTAGCCGAAGCCAATGCCATACGAGTTTGTATGGTTCCGCTGAATACAGAGGATCTGCTTGCGCGTGTTAACGAGGTGACGGGAGAGAGACCGCCGCCATTATGTAGACCGAAGCGGCCACCTTACACGTGAAGAATTACAGGTGAAGTTTCTGTCCGATTCCGAAGAAAACTCTCTAAAGTATTGAAAAGAATGGTAGGCCCGTGCGGACTCGAACCGCAGACCTCTACCGTGTCAAGGTAGCGCTCTAACCAACTGAGCTACGGGCCTGTAACGTAGCCCAAATTCTAGCACAGATGAACGGAGCCATCGTTAGTTCGCTCGCGGAAAAACTCATGCCTGAACGTGATGCCTGGACGCGCTATCGGCTCCAGGTGGGATCCGGCAACACGATTTCGGCGTTCGGAAAAGTGGGAGGAACATGTCGAGAGGAACGCTCACCACATTTTTTCTGATGCGTCTAATGAACTAGAAACAGAGAACTGGCAAAGCCAAGCCAGAGGCTTGGGAAATCGCAAGGATATATTCGAGAAGGAGAGAACATGAAACCGTCAAGATTGTGGGGAAGGCCCAAGACAATGGCCCTGGCAATGATTCTTCTGGTCGGTGCCGCGGGATTTGCGGTGGCTCGTGCCAGCCAGGCATTCTTCCCCGCCAATACACATGCTTCGTTGAAGTTAGCCGATGCAAATGAGGGACCGAGCAAAACGGGCTTTGCACCAATTGTGAAGTCGGTTTTGCCTGACGTCGTAAATATATCTACGTCCAAAGTCGTTCGCGCGCAGGCCCAACTCCCGGAAGGCATGCCCATGGACCCGTTTTTCCGGCAATTCTTTGGACCCGGCTCTGACAACCGTTTCCCAAGTCCGAGCGCACAACGCGAAGAAAGTCTCGGCTCCGGAGTAATTGTTAGTCCGAATGGTTACATCCTGACAAACAATCATGTTGTGGATGGCGCCACGGACGTCCGGGTCACTTTTTCGAATAAGCGCCAGTTGCAAGCGAAGGTTGTTGGCGCCGATCCCAAAACGGATATTGCGGTGTTGAAAGTCGAGGGAACCGGTTATCCCGCGATCACCATCGGAGATTCATCCAAAGTACAAGTGGGCGACTATGCTCTGGCGGTTGGAGATCCTTTCGGTGTCGGGCAAACCGTCACAATGGGCATCGTCAGCGCTATGAATCGCGGGAACCTTGGCATTGAAGACTATGAGGATTTCATCCAGACCGATGCGCCCATTAACCCGGGCAATTCCGGAGGAGCGCTCGTAAACGATCGTGGGGAATTGATTGGCATCAATACAGCAATCATCTCGCACGGATCCGGCGGGAACCAGGGGGTAGGGTTTGCCGTTCCGGTCAATCTCGCCCGGCAAGTCATGGATCAAATTCTCGATCACGGCAAAGTCACTCGGGCGTATCTCGGAATCGTTATCCAGGATGTCACTCCAGCAATTGCTAAGGCGATGGGGCAGAGTGAACTTCGTGGCGCCCTGGTGGGAGATGTCAAATCTTCCAGTCCAGCCGGGAAGGCCGGCATGCAGAGAGGTGACATCATTCTGGATCTCAACGGCAAACCGATTGCCGATAGCAACGACTTGCGGATGAACATTTCGATGATGAAGCCGGATACGGACGTAAAGCTGAAGATCCTACGGAATGGCAACCAGAGCGAAATGACAGTGAAGCTCGGGGAATTGCCGGGTTCGCAAGAGCAGGCGAAAGCCGAAGAAGGTACATCGCCGGAGAATGCTCTCCAAGGAGTGACCTTGGAGAACCTCGACTCCGACTCGGCCAGCCAGTTGGGTCTCCCCTCGACCACCAAGGGAGTTGTTGTCACGGACATCAGTCCCTCTAGTCCGGAAGCAGATTCAGGATTGCGCCGTGGAGACGTTATCCAAGAAGTGAATCGTCAGCCGGTTAAGAATGTCTCCGAGCTGAACGCGGCGCTACATAAGGCTGGCAAGAATCCTCTTCTGCTCGTGAATCGGCAAGGTTCGACCCTCTTCATTGCCGCTTGACGAAGCATTTCCTCCTCCGCTCAAACGAATGCCGGCTCCCATCTCTTGATGGGAGCCGGCATTCTCACCAACCATGCAAATCCGCCTGCAAAAAATCCGAACTCCGCGCATTAGGAGGCATCCGGATCGTAATTTAGGTTCGGGCTCAGCCATCGTTCGACCAGACGCACGTCCATGCCTTTGCGGCGGCTGTAATCTTCGATTTGGCCGCGATCGATCTTTCCGACGGCAAAATATATTGCCTCCGGATGGGAAAAGTAGAAACCGCTCACTGACGCCGCCGGGTACATGGCGAAATTCTCCGTAAGATTTATGCCTGCATTCGCCTCGGCGCTCAACAGATCGAATAGGAGGCGCTTTTCCGTGTGATCGGGCAATGCGGGATAGCCCGGCGCCGGGCGAATGCCGCGATACCGCTCGCGGAGCAGATCGGCAGGGCTCAAATTCTCATCCTGGCCGAAACCCCACGCGATGCGCGCTCGTTTGTGCATTAATTCGGCGAGTCCTTCCGCCAGGCGGTCCGCCAGAGCCTTCGCCATCAGGGCACTGTAATCGTCATGATCCTTTTCGAACCTTTCGACTAAAGGTTCGATGTGGAGGCCCGCTGTTGCTGCGAACGCACCCAGATAATCCAACTTACCGCACTCCCTGGGAGCAACGAAGTCGGCCATCGCATAATTGGGCTCTTGGTTCGACTTTACTTGTTGTTGCCGCAAGGTATGGAGCGTCATGAGCAGGCCGCGCGATTCATCGGAATAGACTTCGATATCTTCGAGAACGCTGTTTGCCGGAAAGAATCCGATCACGGCGCGAGCTTCGAGCAATTTCTCGCGCACGATTTGATCGAGGAGTTTCTGCCCGTCGTCGAAGAGCTCCTTCGCCTTGGGGCCGATACCTTCCGCCTCGAAAATTCGCGGATAAATTCCGCGCAATTCCCAGACATGGAAAAACGGCGTCCAATCGATGTACGGAACGATTTCCTCGAGAGGCACGGGATTGTAAACGCGCGTGCCCAGGAACGACGGGCGCGGAGGGGTGTAGGCCGACCAATCGTAAACGGGCTTCTTGCGCCGCGCGTCCGCCAAGGATAAAAGGGGTTGCGCTTTTCGGGACTGATGTTTCTCCCGCGCCCGTTCCTGTTCCTGACGGTTGTCTTCCGAGAAATGTTCTCTCAGATCCTCGCTCATCAAATTTCCCATCACACCGACAGCTCGGGAAGCATCCTGTACGTGCACCACGGGGTGCCCGTACGCCAGCGCAATTTTCACGGCCGTGTGCGTGCGGCTCGTGGTGGCTCCGCCGATGAGCAGGGGAACGGTGAGACCTTCGCGCTCCATTTCTTTCGCAACGTGAACCATCTCTTCGAGCGAAGGCGTGATGAGGCCGCTCAGGCCGATCACATCGGCATTGTTCTCGCGGGCGGTCTTCAGAATCTTGTCGCTCGGCACCATCACTCCGAGGTCAATCACTTCGTAATTGTTGCAGCCGAGCACCACGCCGACAATGTTCTTGCCGATATCGTGGACGTCACCCTTCACGGTGGCCATGACAATGCGTCCTTTGACGAACGTGCCGCCGCTCGCCTGTTTTTCGGCTTCCAGGTACGGCTGCAGATGGGCCACGGCCTTTTTCATCACACGCGCGCTTTTGACCACCTGCGGCAGGAACATCCTCCCCGATCCGAACAGGTCGCCGACTACGTTCATCGCGTTCATCAGAGGCCCTTCGATGACCGTAAGCGGCTTCCCGTACTTCTTTCGGGCCTCTTCGGTATCTTCCTCAATGTAGTCCGCGATGCCCTTGACGAGGGCATGTGTCAGGCGTTCTTCCAGAGTTCCCTTCCGCCAGGAATCCTCTTCCACTTGCCCTTTTTCCTTCGCCTTCACCGTCTCGGTAAAAGCGAGCAGGCGTTCGGTTGAGTCCGGGCGGCGGTTCAGCAGAACATCCTCGACCAAATGGAGAAGGTCCTTCGGAATTTCCGCATAGATCGCGAGCTGCCCCGCATTGACGATGCCCATATCCAGGCCCGCCTGAATCGCGCGGTAGAGAAACGCGGAGTGCATCGCTTCGCGCACGACGTTGTGGCCGCGGAACGAAAATGAAATATTGCTTACGCCTCCGCTCACCTTCACGTAGGGTAGAGTGGCCTTGACTTGGCGCGTGGCTTCGATGAAATCCACCGCGTAGTTGTTATGCTCTTCGATGCCGGTCGCCACCGTCAGAATGTTCGGATCTAAAATGATTTCTTCCGGCGCGACGCCGGCTTCTTCGGTGAGAATCCGATAGGATCGCTGGCAGACTTCGACTTTGCGCGCGAGGGTATCCGCCTGGCCCTTTTCGTCGAAGGCCATGACGATCATGGCTGCGCCGTAGCGGCGGATCAGACGCGCGCGCTGGCGGAAGACCCCTTCCCCTTCTTTCAGGCTGATGGAATTGACGATGCCTCGGCCCTGGAGGCACTTGAGGCCGGCTTCGATCACTTTCCAATTCGAGCTGTCGATCATGATCGGCACGCGAGCAATGTCCGGTTCCGCCGCGATGTGGTGCAGAAAAGTCGTCATCGCCAGCTCGGAATCGAGCATGGCTTCGTCCATGTTGACATCGATGATCTGCGCGCCGTTTTCGACCTGCTGCCGCGCCACCGCCAGCGCTGCTTCGTATTGGCCGGCGAGAATCAGTTTGGAAAACTTTGGCGAGCCGGTGACGTTGGTGCGTTCGCCGATGTTGACAAAGCGCGAGTCTGGGCGAAGGACCAGCGGCTCGAGGCCGCTGAACCGTGTGTAACGCTCCGGTTTGGACAGGCGATGCGGTTTAAGGCCTCGCACAGCTCCGGCAATTGCCCGGATGTGAGCGGGCGTGGTGCCGCAGCAACCGCCAACAATGTTCAGCCATCCGTTCGAAGCGAATTCATGCAAATCGGCCGACATCGATTCCGGCGTTTCATCGAACCCGCCGAAGGCATTGGGAAGACCGGCATTGGGGTGGCAACTGATGTGTACTGGCGCGATGTGCGAAAGTTCCTCGATATAAGGCCGCATCTGCTTCGCCCCGAGTGCGCAATTGATGCCGACACTCAGCAAATTCATATGCGAAATGGAAATCCAGAACGCCTCGACCGTCTGGCCGGACAAGGTACGGCCGCTCTTGTCCACGATAGTGACGGACACCATGACCGGGACCCGCTGTCCGGACGCTTCGAAGTATTCATCAATGGCAAATAGAGCCGCTTTCGCATTCAGTGTGTCGAAGACGGTCTCGACCAGGAGCAGGTCGGCGCCGCCTTCCACCAGCCCGCGGGCTTGTTCGTAATAGGCCTCGCGCAGTTGGTCGAAAGTGACGCCCCGCGAAGCAGGGCTGTTCACATCCTGCGACATCGAGGCCGTGCGATTCGTCGGCCCCATTGAGCCAGCCACAAGACATCCACGACCGGGATTGGCGGCTTCGAATTCCTCCACGACTTGGCGAGCGATCTGTGCGCCCGCCACGTTAAGAGCGTGCACGTGATTCTCGAGGCCATAATCCAACGTGGAAATCGCATTCGAGTTGAATGTATTGGTCTTAATGATGTCAGCGTCGGCTTCGAGGTATCCCCGCTGAATGGATTGCACAATCTGCGGCTGCGTGATGTTGAGCACATCATAGTGCCCACGCAGATCTTTCGGATGCTTCGTGAACTGGGATCCGCGAAAGGCCGCCTCGTCAAGCTGCTGCGCCTGGAGCATGGTGCCCATGGCGCCATCCAAAATGACGATCCTCTCCTTCAGGAGATTCTTCAACGCAGCAATACGGGCCTCTCTTCTATCCAACGATAGCCTCCCTCTTACAAGCCGGACACGGGACCCAGCCGGTTGGCTGGATGCCAGGCCATACGCAAAACATCGTGCTGCCAATATTGCTCTTGTAGTTTACCGCTGAGCGCGGTTTCCCCGGAGGTCAATTTCGACTCTCGACAATCAGGTGAACAGGTCCAGGATTTCGTCGTACCGTTTGAAAGGAGGAATCAGGTACGCGCCGGCAATCCCAAGATTTCGCGCGCCCCTGGCCCAGTCCAGCAGACGCCGCGCCAATGCAAAGCCGTGGTCGCGCGCGGAGGCTCCTGCGGATTCGAGTTGCTTCAATAACGCCTCGGGAATCACAATGCCGGGCACTTCATTATGCAACCGGAGCGCCTGCTTGTAGCTGCTCAGGGGCCAAAGCCCAACCAGGATTGGAACCGGAGATTTTCCACCCATCCGGAAACTCGCTGTACACGTCCGCGGATTTTTTCCGTGACCTTCGTGACCGGCACGAATATGCAATGGGGCTGGACACCCGGGCCAGGGGCTTTTTGGCCCGCCGCTCCATCCGCTGGGCCGATTGCACGGTGGCGCCCAGTCAGGC
>JAIQES010000037.1 GCA_020073705.1 Terriglobia bacterium | reverse complement strand
CTCGCCACACCGCGCACAGACTAAAGTCTGTGCCACCCGTTACTGCTGCTACACTACGTCTCGCACATGCCTGCCACCTACTGCGAAGTCGCGCTGCCGGTCCCACTGCATTCGTTGTTTACATACGCGATTCCCGATCGACTTGCCGGTTTGATCGTTACAGGAACCCGCGTCCTGGTTCCGTTCCGCAATCGCGCCATGACTGGGGTGGTCGTTGAGGCTTCCAGCCGTCTCCGAACTATGGGATGGCGGCGTACTCGGAAGCGACCGGTTACCTTCCGGATTGGCGACGACTCGCGCAGAACCTCGTCTTTCACTTTAACGGGAAGTTGAAACCTGGCGAGGAATCCGCGTCCTAAATCTGCGCGGGCGCGTTCGTGCAGCATCGCGCTGGTCTGCCGATCTAGACAACGTTATTGTTTGCGCGTGTCCGGCGTGTAGTGAGCCTGCAAATACTTGATGATCACCGCGGCGGACGCATCGGGGATCGGAGCGCCGAGCGTCTTGCGCATCTTGGTAACTTCGGCTTCCCAGGTGGCCGCGGGCAGCGGCGGCTGCATGGTGATGAAGCGGGTGCTGTGGCACATGCTGCAGAAGCTCTCGGTTTCGGTTCGGCCTTCTCCTTCCGCCAGCTCAGGAGGATATAGCGGATAAGCAGAGACCTGGTAGACGGAATCCTCAGTGAGTGCGGCAGGAGGGGGCTGCTGGAGCTGACCAAGCGTGGCAGGCGCATAACTCCTCTGTTCGACCTGGGCGAAAAGCAGTCCTGCGGCCAGGACGATCGCGAGCGAGCCTCCGAGAAGCAATGCGAAGTAGCGTTTCACCAATCGCACGGGAGTTCCTCCTCTCACTCAGCAGCGCCGACGAAGTAGTCCTGCCGCTCGATCCGGTTCCAGAGATAGCCGCCAGGATTCCAGACGACCTCGTCGGGTTGTGCGTTTCCCGCGCTGTCGGAGGCCCGGGCGGCGAGCGTGTAGCGGCCAGGAGCTTTCGGTTTCCAGGTGAATTCCCACGTCCGGAAGGAATAGCGCCCGAGGTCCTCGCCGAGCCGCGCGGGTTGCCACGTTTTCAGTCCGTCGACCGAGACGTCCACCTTCGTCACACCACCATAGCCGCTGAAGGCGATGCCGCGCACCTGAACGGGCATTCCCGCAGGAATCTTTGCATCACCGTCGGGTGAGATGAGAAACGAGCGCACGGGCATGCGACTAATGGGAATCATCTTGACGGTTCCGGCCTTCACGTCGTCCGGAGTTGTATTCCCTCGCGGCGTGTCCGGGATGCGATACGCGGTCTTCATCCAGAAGTTGTCGTCGGTTTTGTCCAAGACGCGGATCCAGGTGAGGGATTTCATCCAGTAGGTGGCGAAATAGCCGGGCACGACCAGGCGGACGGGGAATCCGTTGAGCATCGAAAGCGGCTCGCCGTTCATCGCGTACGCGACAACGCACTCATCGAGGACAGGGTTGGCCAAGTCGAACGATTTCAGGAAGAAGTGGGAGCCGTAACCTTCGGGCCCCGCGCCGCTGTCAAGTCCCTGAAACTGGATCTGCAGGGAACCGGTCTTTGGGGCGGCGGCACGAAGAAGCTCGCGCAACCGAACGCCAGTCCACCGGGCGTTGCCCATGGCGCCATTGCCCCACTGGCCTCCGGCAACGCGCGGCTCCAGACGGCTCCGGCTGTTGCCGGAGCATTGATTGACGGCGGCGATGCTTTCAGCCGGGAATTTGCGGATCAGCTCGGCCAAGCTGAACGAAATCGGCTTGGCGACGTTTCCCTCGATGTGCAGGCGCCATTCCTTCAAATCCACGGCGCTCGGAATACCGTCCAGATGCCAGCGAACGTAAAACGCGTGATTGGGAGTGAAGGCCGTTTGGAAATAGGACCGCGGCGTTTCCAGCTGAACCCCACGGTCTGTGAGCAGAAGCAGAGGCGCCTTCTGCGGCTCGGAGACATAGGGTCCCACGGAATTCCAGTAGGGATTTGCCCCGGGGCCGGTGAATGAAGGCATCGCAGAGGATTCTTGGGCAGCCTCCGAGCGATGCGCGACGGCACCGAGCGCCAGAGTCCCTCCAGCGGTGCCAAGAAGGCTGAGTAGAGAACGACGAGAAAGAACAAAACGATTGGCTGAGAGACGAATGCTCACCGAAGGACCCCATCAAGAAGTTAGCAGATCGAGCGCATTATACACGCCTGCGGCCTGCCCGCGCTGGATGAAGAGCAAGGTTGCGCCAGCTGGATAGAAGCTTGTTTGGCGATTGCTGCCGATTGCGGGCGGATGACGGCGCACTCGGAAGTAATGCACTTGTTCGTATAGCGCGCCCAGTACCGGCCCGCCAATTCGCACGCACCGAAGTAATGTCCGCGTCAGGTAGCACAGACTTCAGTCTGTGTGCCTTTGCCTTTTCCTTCGCTCGCCACACCGCGCACAGACTAAAGTCTGTGCCACCCGTTACTGCTGCTACACTACGTCTCGCACATGCCTGCCACCTACTGCGAAGTCGCGCTGCCGGTCCCACTGCGTTCGTTGTTTAGCTACGCGATTCCCGATCGTCTTGCCGGTTTGATCTTCGCGGGCAGCCGCGTCCTGGTTCCGTTCCGCAATCGCGCCATGACTGGGGTGGTCGTGGAGGCTTCCAGCCGCCGCCCGGACCCGGAGCGCGTCAAGAACATCAAGGAAATCGTCGAAGTCCTCGATCCGATTCCGGCGCTGACGCCGAAACTCATCGAGTTGGGGCGCTGGGTTGGCGGGTATTACGTGGCGCCGCCGGGAGAAGTTTTCCGCGCGATGCTGCCGCCGCAGATTGACTTGCGGCATGAACGCGAATTCCTGTTGACCGGCGCTGGGCGCGCGCGCCGCTGCGAACTCGATGCAGCGGGAAATCGCAGCGAGGCTGAGGTCGCGGAACTCGCGCTGCTATCACTCATGCACATTGAAGACCGGCCGGTCCGCGCGGATCGGTTGCGCAAGCTGCCGGGCGGGGAGGCCGCCGCGGAGCGTCTGTTGCGCCGGCGCCAGATCGAAGCGCGCGAGGTCACGCTGCACCGGCGCGCGCGCGTGCAGAACATTGTCGCGTGGAACTCCAATGTGGACGCCGGCTCGCTCGGAGAAAAAGAAGCCCGCATTTATCATGTGCTCGCCGAGGAGCGCGGGCCGCTGCCGTTGCCCGTACTCGCGAAACTCTCGAAGGTCTCGCGGCCGCTGATCGAGCGGCTGATCCGCCAGGAGAAACTGAAAAGCTGGGAGGAACCTCTCGCAGCCGAAGACGATCTGTTCGAAGTGGATTACACGCCGCCTTCGAACATCCTGAATGCGGACCAGGAGCGAGCGCTCGGCGAAATCCGTGGCTGGCTCGATGCGGGCGCTTTCACAGTCGGCCTGCTCTATGGAGTCACGGGCAGCGGTAAGACCGAAGTGTATCTGGGCGCCGTCGAAGCGGCGCTCGCGCGCAACAAGACAGCGTTGATCCTGGTGCCGGAAATTGCTCTGACTCTGTGGGTCGGGCGGCTTTGCCGCGCGCGGTTAGGCGCGGGCGTTGCGGTGCTCCACAGCGCGCTGGCCGAAGTGGAGCGCGCGCGCGAGTGGTGGCGCGTCCGGCGCGGCGAGGCGCGCGTCGTTGTGGGGACGCGCTCGGCTGTGTTCGCTCCCGTCGAAAACCTGGGTCTGGTTGTCGTGGACGAAGAACAGGAAGCGAGCTACAAGCAGGAGGAGACGCCGCGCTATCACGGGCGGGACGTCGCCATTGTCCGTGCGAAGCTCGAGGGTGCGGTTGCGCTGCTGGGTTCGGCGACGCCGTCGCTCGAGAGCTTCCACAACGCGCGCTCGGGCAAATACCATCTCCTCCAGCTCGAATCGCGTGTGGAAAACCGCCCTCTCGCGCCGGTGGAAATCGTGGACCTGCGCGAAGATTTCCGGACCACACACCGGGTAGGGCCGCTTTCCTCGAAGCTCGGCGAGGCCATCGCGGCGTGTCTGGAACAGGGCACGCAGTCGCTGATTCTCATCAATCGCCGCGGGTATTCGTGGTTCGTGATTTGCCGTTCCTGCGGTGCGGGAATTCAGTGCGAGAACTGCAGCATCTCCCTGACGTACCACAAACAGCGCGACCGCCTGGAATGCCATTACTGCGGATTTTCACGGCGCGTGCCGAAGACCTGTCCGAAGTGCCGTTCTGAGCACGTTTATTTTTTCGGGGCCGGCGCGGAGCAGCTCGAAGAAAAACTGCGCGAGAAATTCTCCGGAGCGAGGATCGCGCGTCTGGATCGCGACGCGGTTCGCACCAAGCGCGCCTATCAACAGGTGCTTGGCGACTTTGCTTCCGGGAAGCTCGACATCCTGGTTGGCACGCAGATGGTTGCGAAAGGACACGATTTCCAGCGCGTCACGCTGGTCGGGGTCGTTTCCGCGGATTCACAGCTTAGCCTGCCGGATTTCCGCGCCGCCGAGCGCACATTTCAGTTGCTGACGCAGGTTGCCGGACGCGCCGGGCGCGGCGCGCTCCCCGGGGAAGTGCTTGTCGAGACGTATTATCCGGAGCACTACGCGATCCAATTGGCCGCGCGTCAGGACTACCTCGCGTTCTTCGAGAGGGAATTGCAGTTTCGGCGGTTGCTGCACTATCCGCCATTCACGGCGCTGGCCAGCGTGCTGGTGCGCGACACGAAAATCGAAAACGCGATTCGGTGGTCGCGCCAGATCTCCGCGTTTCTTGCACCCCAGGAATCACGCGGCATAAAAGTGCTGGGCCCCGCTGCAGCGCCGCTTGCGCGGCTCAAGCGCGAGTATCGCTTCCAGTTCCTGCTGAAGGCCTCGAAACGCGCGCATCTCACGCGGGTATTGCCGGAACTGCTCGCATTCAGCGCAGAAAAGGAAATTCCTGAGAAGGCTGTGCTCGTCGATGTGGACCCGTTGAGCCTTTTCTAGTGCGATCGGGAATGGCTAATTCGTCCGAATTAGAACCGGCATCGGCATGAAGCTCAGGACGAAGATGAGGACAGCAACGGCGGTCCAGAGGAGTCGCGTCCGGTCGAGCCGTTCCCATTGGTAGAGCAGCGGTGGGTGACGGAACCCGAGTCCCAGAAGCAGACCAGCCCACAGATACCATCCGGGCCAGAACATGTATCCGAGAGGGATCAACAGCAGCGCGACGCCGAGAGTCACCCGGCGATGATACTTGCTCGCCGCCGCGTACAGGATGTGTCCGCCATCAAGCTGCCCGCCGGGAAGCAGATTGAGAGCCGTAGCGAACAGCCCCACCCACGCAGCGCGGCCCACAGGATGCAGCAGCAGATCGCCCATCGACACCCCGGGCCGCAGCACGGCCAGCAAGATACGCAGCGCGAGCGGATTGCCGAAGACAACGGAAGAATGCGCCTCCGACAAGGGAATCACGCGGGAGTACGCGATGGCGATGCCAAGCGCCGGAATCGCGAAGAGAAATCCCACAACTGGTCCCGCGAGCCCCACGTCAAATAGCGCTTTGCGATTGCGGATGGGTGAACGGATGCGGATGAATGCGCCGAGGGTTCCGATCAGCGTCGGCGCTGGAATGAAATAGGGGTAGCTGGCTGAAATACCGTAATAGCGGCACGCAAAGTAGTGCCCTAATTCATGCGCCAGAAGAATGCCGAGCAGCGTGAAGGCGAATGGCACCCCGGCAAGTAGAAGTTGCGGGTGCGCGAGCAAGTTCCCGTAGGTTGAGAAGAAATCGAGGAAATCGGGCGACTGTCCGGCGGCGTAGGAGATGGTAAACTGGGCTCCGACCGCCAGTGTTGAAATCAGCGTCAACACGAACAACAATCCAGCGATCGCGAGCGATCTCCGCCGCCAACGATTCTCCCGGTCTTCCCAGCGGGTCTCCCGAAGCAGATCCGTTGATTCAACTAAGGGTGTGAACGTTTCGATGGAGGCGCGTTCGAAGCCGCTGCGATCGTTCATGACAGATTCGATGCACGGATTGCCATCCAGGAACACCACGCACAACGGGGGTAGGCCGCATCAGAATGGCAGGAAGGGAACGCGCTGCGCGGGTGCGGGCTCAGAGCGATTGCAATTCCTTGCCGGGCTTGAACCGCACGGCCTTGCCGGGTGGGATGCTGACTTCCTGTCCGGTGCGCGGATTACGGCCGATGCCGGTCTTGCGCGGGCGGACGTTAAATACACCGAAGCGGCGCAATTCAATGCGCTCTCCCTTACCGAGAGCGTTCTTCATGGCTGCGAAGACAGTCTCGACGGCTTGCTCCGCCTTGACTCGGCTCACGTTGGTTTTCTTCACCACAGCATTCACGATATCGAGCTTGATCACACCAGCCTCCCGCTTGCGCAACGGCAAACTATGCTAGACATGCAGTTGCGGGTTGTCAAGCCGCACGCGCTCGGTTAAGATGCGCGTCTTTGCCGTGTTTACCCTGAACGTTCTTCGTGAAGGGCGCGCCCTTCACGGAAGCCATTCAGGACAAGCCAGATTCCTTTGGAGGCCGGATGTCGGTTAAGCCCGATCGTTGGATTCGTAAGATGGCGCTCGAACACAAGATGATCGAGCCGTTTGAAGACCGCCAGGTCCGCGAAGGCGTCATCAGCTACGGCGTCTCCAGCTACGGCTACGATATCCGCGTCGCCGACGATTTCCGCATCTTCACGAACGTGAACTCGACGATTGTCGACCCGAAGCATTTTGACTCGCGCTCGCTTGTCGAATTCAGAGGCCCTGTGTGTATTATTCCGCCCAACTCTTTTGCGCTGGGACGCTCGGTGGAATACTTTCGAATTCCCCGCAACGTTCTGACGATCTGCCTTGGCAAGTCCACTTATGCGCGGTGCGGGATCATCGTGAACGTGACGCCGTTTGAGCCGGAATGGGAAGGGTTCGTCACACTCGAAATTAGCAATACCACGCCGCTCCCTGCGAAGATTTATGCCAACGAAGGCCTCTGCCAGGTCCTCTTCTTCGAATCCGACGAGAATTGCGAGATTTCCTACAAGGACAAGAAGGGGAAGTACCAGGCCCAGCAAGGAATCGTTCTGCCACGGCTCTAACGCGCTGTTGAAGAACCAGGCCGGCGTCTTGTTCCGAGGGCGACTACACGACTACACTTTAACCGGCTGTGCGTCGTGCGGCTGGTCTTTTGGAAGACTCATCGGAAAACCACGGCTGCGCCATCCTTCATAGCCTTCAGCGAGCGGCCGGATCCTTGTGATTCCTTTGCTGCGCAGCAGAAGCGCCAAGCGGGCAGCCGTTGCCTCATGCGGGCAGGAACAGAAGAGAACGATTTCGCGATTGTGGGGAATTACTTCATGCGCTTCTTCGAGTTCCGCGGCGTCCATGTGCAGCGCGCCGGGAATTGTTTCCGGCTGCGCTTCGAAATCCAGCGCGTGGCGCAGATCCAGGATGATGACGTCCTCGCCGGCGTCGATTTTCCCCTTGAGCTCTTCAGGCGTGATGCGGCCGATATGCAGCCCGCGCAAAAACTTCTGACGATTATATAATTTCCACCCGATGTAGCCCGCGAACGCCGCCAGGAGCAGGACCAGCAGCCCTTCTCCCAGGTATGCTGCCTGGGCCGCGATACGTTCCAGTTCGCCGCTGAATGCGTAGCCTGTCACCATGAATGCGCCGGCCCAGAGCAATGCCCCAAGCGCATCGGACGAGACAAACCGCCGCCGCCCCATGCGGATGATCCCCGCGAGCGGCGCCGCCATCGCATTCAGCCCTGGAATGAATTTCGCAACAAGGAGCACATGCGAGCCGTTTCGTTCGAAACTCACCTGCGTTTGCCGAACGCATGAATCAGGCGCTAGTGATATCCGGCAAATGAACCGCAGCACCCGGGGACCTTTTCGCCGCCCCAATTCGTACCACAACGTGTCGCTCGCCACGGCGCCGAACACGGCAAACGTGATCGCCAACCCCAAATTCATCTGATGGGATCCTGAAAGCGCCCCGGCGGCCAGCAGCAACGGCGCCGACGGGATCGGCAGGCCGGCTTGTTCGGCGAAGACCCAGGCGAACACCAGCAAGTAGCCATGCCGGACCACGAATTCGAGCATCTCGTTCATTCATTCCCAGCGGGAGCAACGATTCAAATCGGCCGACCCCATTTCCTAGAAAAAACAAATTCATCGAGAGATTTGTGCCCTCATTGTACCATCTCGCGTTCGCGTAGCGGCTCTGGCAAGGATTTTGCCTCATCCGGGTAGCCGAGCGCAATCACGGGTGCCGGTTTCCATCTCTCGGACGCGCCGAGACGCTGCCGCTCCAGAACGTTCCGGTCACTGCTGCGTTCCTGGTCGTTCCTCCTTACGTCAAATAAGCTGTACGGCGAATATCGCCACGACAACAATTACGCCCAAAACAATCACTCGGCGGAACGCAGCGTTTCCGCTTAGCATTACAGGGGATGCGGCGGGGTTATGGCTTTTGCGTCGGACGCATCTGCACTTCGCTGATGAAGCTTCCGGGCGCTTGCGTCACCAGAGCCGCCACGGCATGCGCCACGTCATCGGCCTGGAGCATTTTCGACGGGTCCTTGCCTGCATGCGGGGAAAACTCGGTTGCCACCGAACCGGGGCAGATTGCGCTCACGCGGATGCCATGCGCGCGCAGATCTTCCGCCATGCAGCCGGACAGGCCGAGGAGCCCCCATTTTGACGCGCAGTAAATCGCACCGTTCGCGAATGTATTTTTTCCCGCCAGCGAACTGATGTTGATGATATGCCCGGTTTTCCGCCGGATCATTTCCGGCGCGACGGCGCGGCTCGTTAGAAACACAGATTTCAGATTCGTGTCCATCACGGCATCCCAGCCCGCCTCGCTCTGCTGGTGGAATGGGCCGAAGATTCCGATTCCGGCATTATTCACGAGGATGTCGATAGGTCCAAGTTCGTGCTGCGTCTCACTTACCAGGGCAGTAATCTCGTCTCCGCGAGTAACGTCGGTTCGCAGGGCCAGCACCTGGACGCCCTCGCCTCGCAAAGCGGAAGCTGCCCGTTCAAGGTTCGCCGCGTTCCTTGCGCAGAGCGACACGCGCGCGCCCATCTGGCCTAGTCTCCGCGCAATCGCCAAGCCGATCCCGCGGCTGGCTCCAGTGACTAGTGCAACTTGATCCAGAAGGGTATGTGCGCGATTCATCGTACTCTCCTTGCGGCCCGAAAAAGTGCTATCCTGAAGCAGGACTGCGTTTCCCGGAGAGGCTCATCTTATCATTAGCGGATGGAGTGTAGAATCCAACCGGTCACTGATTATTCTGGTGGGCATACCGAAGAGAATCGCGCTTGCGCCGTGGGGCAGGATTTCTTATAATCCGGGAGTTTTGAACCGGCAGTTACCTTTGGAAGTCCTTTCTGCAATCGGATTTATGGAAATTTGCTGAGGAGGCTGGAAGGCCATGATGCGAAAGTGGATGGTGATGGGCGCCGGTTTGTTATGCGTCGCGCTGGGAACGGGGACCAACGCGGGGAAGCTGTGGGCCGCCCCACAGGAGCAGCAACAGAAGCCTGCCTATACGCTGGCCGAGTACAATGCGTATAAGGCCGCGGATGCTGAGCAGAATCCTCAGCAAAAGGTGGCGAAGCTCGATGCTTTCGTCAAACAGTACTCCAACTCAACCTTGCTGCCTTATGTCTATCGCGACTTTTACCTGACCAATTATGCGTTGAAGAATTTTGCAGGGGCCATCGAGTACTGCGACCGCCAGCTCGCCTTGGGCGATAAGGTGGACACGCAAGGGCGCTTGGAGGCTTCTGTCGCCCGCGCGCAGGCCTTCTACGTAGGCAACTCGAGCGATAAATCGCTCCAGACACCCGATGCGCAGGGAAAGGCGCGGGACGCTTCGGTGCAGGCCCTGAAAACGCTTGATGATTGGAAGAAGCCCGACCAGATGGCTGCGGATCAATATGAGCAGCAGAAGAAGGGTTTCAAGGCCCTGTTCAATACGATCGCTGGGATGACTTCGACGTCGTTGAAAGATTACTCCGCAGCTGCCGGATATTACAAAACGATTTTGTCGCTTGATCCGAACGATGCGATTTCCCACTTCCGTCTAGGTGTCGTGTATCTGCAGATGACTCCACCACAGGGAAATGACGGGTTCTGGGAACTGGCGCGGTCCATCGGCCTCAAGAGCCCGAACGGCCCGAACGAGCAACAGGTGCGAACTTATATCAGGAACCAATTCATTCGGTATCAGCAGGCCGCCTGTGACAAGCTCGTAGACGATCAAGTGAATGAGCTCATTACGCTGGCGGGAAGTTCGGCGGACCGGCCTGCCACCTTGACGATTCCCAGCGCCGCCGACCTGCAGAAGGCGCGCGACGACACCGCGAACTTTATCCCCGCGCTCAAGGCTGGCGGGGATGCGGGCAAGGTCATGTGGCTCGCCAGCTGCGGCCTCGAGTATCCGGATGTGGGTGTGTGGGCAATGAGCGATGCGGTTGCGGAAGGCGACACCATTACCATCAAGGTGTACCGTCCGACGACCCAGGACCCCGATGCGGCGCAGAAGGAATTAGATGCGGCTACCAGTCCTAATATGGAAATAAAAGTTGCGGGGCAGCCCGAGGCAAGCCGAATCAAGAAAGACGATCAGTTCCGCTTCACCGGCACGCTCGTCGGCTACTCACAGAACCCTTTCCTCCTAACGTGGGATAAGGCGAAGATCAACCCCGAGGACTTGCCGGAAGAGAAAACTGGGCCAGCCAGGAAGGGACCTGCCAGGAAGGCCCCGGCAAAGAAGGCCCCCGGCGACTGAGTCTTCGAATCCGTCCTTTGCTTTTGTGAAGGAATGACGCGGCTCCGAGATCCTTTCGGAGCCGCTTTTCTTTTGCGGATTTAGCGAAAAGCCAAATACATGCCATTCGAGCGCGCGGCGAATCAGGCTTCAGCAACCGGACGCTATGTGCATGACCCTGGCCGCTAAGAGTGCCGGTGGGGCCGGGAGTCGAGCTTGTAGAACCCGATCTTGCGGCTGAGCGTATTCCGGTGAATTCCGAGCAGGCGTGCGGCGTGCGACTGGTTGCCGTGGGACCTGTCCAACACGCGTTTGATGAACTTCTTTTCGAATTCGTTGATGGCTTCGTCAAAATGAATCCCGCGCTCCACCATTTGCCCGACCAGGGCTTCCAGTTGATCTTTCACGGTCGCACACTCCCCACGAAAATTGTTTACGGCCGGAAGCTCCGGCCTGAATGACTCACCTGAGTTCGTGGCCTGTTAACTTCCGGTGGGCTTCCCGATACTTTGCGCGTGTCGCCGCGACCACATCGGGAGGAAGTTTCGGCCCGGGTGGCTGTTTGTTCCACCCGATACGTTCCAGGTAGTCACGGACGTACTGCTTGTCGAACGAGGGCTGCGCGCGGCCGGGCTGGTAGCCGTCCGCCGGCCAGAACCGTGAAGAATCCGGTGTCAGGGCCTCATCGATCCAAATCAGTTGATCGCCGTCGAGTCCGAATTCGAATTTCGTGTCCGCCACGATGATCCCGCGGGGCTCGGCATAAGCTGCCGCGCGCCGGTAAATCTCCAGGCTGATGGTGCGAACACGCTCGGCCAGTTCGCCGCCGATGCGCGAGGCCGCTTCGTCAAACGAAATGTTCTCGTCATGCCCGGCCGCGGCCTTCGTGGCAGGTGTGAAAATGGCTTCCGGCAGCCGCTCGGATTCACGTAGTCCGGCCGGCAACGCAATGCCGCACACTTTCCCGGCCGCGCGATAATCTTTCCATCCCGAGCCTGACAGATACCCGCGCACCACGCATTCAATCGGCAGAGGTTTTGTCCGTTGACAGAGCATCGCCCGGCCGTCGAGTTGCGCGCGGTACGCCGCAAGTTCCGGCGGGAAGTCCGTCGCGGTCAGCACGTGATTCGGAATGACGTCGCGCAACAAGTTGAACCAGAACAGCGAGAGTTGTGTTAGCACACGCCCCTTGTCGGGGATCGGTGTGGGCAGCACTACGTCAAACGCAGATAGACGGTCCGTAGCAACGATCAGCAGGCGGTTGCCTACGTCGTAGATGTCGCGGACCTTCCCGCGGTTCAGAAAGTGGATTCCGGGGAGACTTGTCTCCCATACGACCGCGTTCATTTGTGGAGAAGCCACTGGCGACAGGTTCCTTTTGAGAGGTGGGTATTCTAGCGCACGGTCCGCCGAAGTCAACGGAGAAGAAAAACGAAAGGTGGAAAACTCGGCGAGGCGGGCTCATCATCCTTGCAGCGAGGGGAGTGTGAAAATGTTTGCGCGTCACTGGCCGAAGTGCCGCACGTCTCATTTACAAATTGCGCGTGATTGATGATGCGGGGACGTTTCCCGCGTCAGCAAAGGATTATGCGGCGTTCGTCGCGGCCTGGGCGGCCGCGGGTTCATCCCAGCGGACCGACACGAGTTTTGAAACGCCCAGCTCCTGCATGGTGACTCCGTACAGCACCGAAGCCATCTCCATCGTTTTCCGGTTGTGCGTCACGACGATGAACTGTGTGCCCCCGCTCATTTCCGAGACGAGTTTCGTGAACCGCCCGACGTTTGCTTCATCGAGCGGCGCATCGACCTCGTCGAGGATGCAGAATGGGCTGGGCTGATAACGGAAGATTGCGATCAGCAGCGCCAGAGCCGTCATCGCTTTCTCGCCGCCCGAAAGCAGCAGCACGTTCTGCAAGCGCTTGCCCGGAGGCTGCGCCACCACGTCAATGCCCGGTTCGCCGGAGCTATCCGGCTCGGAAAGCCGCATCTCACCGGTGCCGCCGCCAAATAGTGTGTGAAATGCCGTCGCGAAGTTCTGATTGATGATGGCGAAGGCTTCCTCGAATTTTTGTTTGCAGACCTGATCGAGCTCCGTGATGGCCTGCTGTGTATCGGTGATGGATTGCAGGAGATCGCCGCGTTCGCGACCGAGGAATCCGAATCGCTGCTCGCACTCGTTGTACTCTTCGAGCGCCATCATGTTGACCGGGCCCATGGATTCGATTCGCGCCTTCATTTCGTGGTATTGCGAGTCTGCCGCGCGCAATTCCTCGCCCGAAAGCAGCGCGGGGTATTCTGCGATCAGATCTTCCGGCTGGGCATTCAGCTCTTCGATGCATGATTGCCGCAGGTGCTCGCGCTCGGAATCATTCCGGGCGCGCTCGACCTCGTGCTTGCTGCGTTCTTCCCGGGAATCGCCGAGCTTCTGCCGCGCCATGCGGAGGGCGTCGTCCACTTCGGTCGAGCGGACGCGTGTCTGGTCGAAATCCCGTTCCATCTCGACCCCGCGCGCCTCAAGACGCTGCTTCTCGGCGCGCAGCGATTCCACTTTCCTTTGGTGCTCCGCGGTTTGCGCCGAAAGTTGTTCCTGTTCCTGAAGGAGTAAGTCTTGCTGCAGGACCAGGGCCGCGCGCCGCGCGACGAGCTCCTGAAGCTCTTGCGCCATGCGCGCCGCGAGCGATTCGGCGCTCGCCAGCCGCTCCGCCAGCGTAGCCATCTCGGCGCGCCGCGCCGCCTGGTCTTCCTGTTTCGCCTGTGCGTTCTGCCGGAGTGCAGCTTGCTGTTCCATGGCCTGCGCGATTTCCTGTTCCGCCGCCACGCGGGCGTTCGAGACTTCGCCACGCCGCTGCTGCGCGATTTCAGCCCGTCGCTGCGCCGCTGCGGCATCACTCCGCAGTCGCGCAAGTTCGGTCTGGCAGGCGCTCAGTTCCATTCCAAGCCGCACCATGTCGCCGCGCGCCTGGTCGCGCTGCAATGTTGCCGCGACCGCCAGTTTCTCCGATTCCACGTGCTGCGCCATGGTCTGCTCGAGCGCCAGTTCGCTGGCGCGAAGCGCTTCTTCGATGTGCTGCAGCGCCGCCTGTGTTTCCGAAGCCGCGCGTTCGAGCTGCAGCACCTCGGCATCAAGCGAGCGCAACTCACGCTTCATGCCCAGAGGTCCCGCTTCGGATGGGCGGCCGCCGCTCACCACGCGGCCCTGATATGTAGTGCCATCGAGTGTGACGAAGGAGTACGCCGGATTCTCGCGTGCGAGCCGCTCCGCCACCACAGCCGCTTCCACCAGGAACGCCGATTGCAGCCGTGGCAGGAATTGCTTCGCCGCCGGCCCCAACGGATCGCGGAATTCCACCAGGCGATCGAGCCGGGAGAGCGTTTCCTTTTCGATCTCGGAGGGCACGATCGGCTCGTTCGGCTGCAGATTCAGCTTGCGGAGCGAGTTCACGAAGAACGTCGCGCGTCCGCCGACTTCGTCGCGCAGCAGCGCGATGCCCGCGCGGGCCACGTCAAAGGTTTCCACGACGACATATTCCAGTTCGTCGCGCAGGAATTGCTCGACTGCGTTCTCGTACTGTTGCTCGACTTCGGCGTAATCGGCCAGCACGCCGACGGCGCGGAAACCGTCCGACCCACGATCTCCCTGGTTGGAAGCGAACAATTTCTGCACCGCATCCGCCGTGTAGGAGCGATCGTTCAGGATCTGTTCGACCGAAGCGCGGCGCGCGCGGCCCCCGGCAAGCGCATCCCGCGCGCTTTCCGCCCACGCCGTAGTTTCCTGTTGCTCGCGGCGCAGCCCGGTAATTCGTCCCTGCAAATTTCTCACGATCTCTTCCAGGCTGCGCGAGCGCTCGATCACGGATTGCCAGTGCAGATCCGCAGCTTGCGCGCGGTCGCGGTGGTGCAGCGACTCCTCGAGCAGTTGAAGCTCCTGCAGTTCGTACCGCGCCACGCCTTCGACGTGATGTGCCAGGGCCTGCTCGGCCTGTGCTTGGTCGCCGTGCAGGCGCGTCAATTCGTCTCCGAGTTCGGCTGCGGAGCGCCGTAGCGCGGCTATGCGGGCTTCGGTGGATTCGTGCGCGCCGGAAATCTCCGCGGACACCGCGGCAAGTGCCGTCAAGGTGGCTTCGATGCGCGCCACATCGCCCTGAAGCGCCGCGACCGATTCCCCGTGAGCGGCGGCGCGGGCTTCCACCTGAGCGGCCTGCGCGGATGCTTGCTCGATTTCGAGATTCAGTTGCCGGCGGCGGCCCTTCAGTTCCTCGGTGCGCTGCCGGTTGAAGAGAATGCGGTTCTCGCTGCGGTCCAGTTCGAGCGCCGTCTGCCCGAGCACGTTCTGGTGCTGCCGCAGCTCGCCTTCAAGCTCATACGTGCGAGCGCCGAGGCGCTCCTGCTCGGTTTCCATCTGGCTGACCGACTGCGCTTGCTGCGATTCGTGCTGAGAAATTTCGCCCAGCAATCCCGCCAGGCGTTCCGCTTCGAGGTCGAGTTCCTTCGCCTTGCTGGCCAGCACCTGGCGCAGCAGTCCGCGCATCTGCTCGCGGATCTCCGCGTAGCGGCGCGCCTTCGAGGCTTGCCGCTTGAGCGACGCGAGCTGCTTTTCGACTTCGACATAAATATCGTTGATGCGGGAAAGATTAATCTTCGATGATTCGAGTTTGGCTTCGGAAAGACGCCGCTTGGTCTTGAACTTCGTGATTCCGGCCGCTTCTTCGATGATGGCGCGCCGGTCGGTTGGCTTCGAGCTGAGAATCTGCCCGATGCGGCCCTGTTCGATGATGGCGTAGGAATCTGGTCCGAGGCCAATGCCCATGAACAGATCTTGGATGTCGCGCAGCCGCGCCACGCGGCCATTGATGAGATACTCGCTCTGCCCGGAGCGATACAGGCGCCGGCCAACGACGACTTCGCCGGGTTTCAGATTCATCGCGGGCTTTTCGGCTGCGCGCTTTTTCTTCAGGAACTGAGGCTCGCTCGAAGCTTCGCACTCGACTGGCGCAGTTTCCTCGCTCTCGTTGCCCGCATCTTTCAGAATCTCTTCTGTCCTGTTTGTATCCTCGGTATTCTCAGTGGTGAGACCCTCTTGCGTCGCACCGTATGCGCTATCTGGCACGGCGACCGGTCCCGCTGCGGACGCTCCGTTCGAGCCACCTCCGAGCACAAACTCCGCGGCCTCAGCCAGTTCGGGATCGACGAGCGTGAGCGTGACCTCCGAGAGGCCCATGGGGGGCCGCTTGGCTGTGCCGTTGAAGATGCAGTCCGACATCCGCTCGGCGCGGAGCGATTTGTGGCTCTGCTCGCCCAGAACCCAGGAGATGGCGTCCACGATGTTGGACTTGCCGCAGCCATTGGGCCCGATAATGCACGTCAGCCCGCTGCCGCTGAAGGTGATCTGCGTCTTTTCGCAGAACGATTTGAAGCCAACCAACTCGACTTTGCGCAGTTTCAGCAAGATTTCCCCTTTATGGTCTCCGCCGCGCGTACGCTGGGTCGTTCCAAATAACTAGAATTTCGGCAGAGACAGGTTCCGATTCCTCGGGAGGATATGATCTGCGACAAAATCGCTGAAGGGTCGTTTAGCAGTGGCCCAGCCGCCTGGCGCTACGATGGCGGTTACGGGAAAACAAGTTAACATGCGTCACGCACGAAGTAAAGGCACAACCGCGTATCAGCCAACCCGGGCCAGAATACCAAGGTTTAGACCGCTCGACAGCATAGTGGATCCATCCACCTGCCGCTAACAGATGTGGTGATGCCAGCAATGAGTGGACGCTCCGTCGCCGAGATTCGCCCCACTGTCATTTTGAAGAGGTGGCGTTTGACCAGAACGATAACTCTGGCTATTTACGACAAAGAGGCGTATGAATGGCTAATAGAGTAACCCGTCCTATGGCAAGCGGTGCGGGTAAGAGCCGGCGGCAAGGAGGATCAAATAAATGATTGCAGAATACAAGGGGACCATCCCGAAGAGAGGCGATCGCCTGGGCATTGCCGAGCAAGAAGGTGTGTTTGAAGTTGTTGAGATCAACTCGCTCATGCAGACCGCAAACCTCAAGTCAACCGACGGACAAGGCCACGTCACCAGGAATGTGCCTTGGACTTCGCTGAAGTTTCTCGATAAGAAGTAGGCTGAAATCATACGACTTTGCGGTTCAGAACTAAGGAAGGTGAGTGTGTCGAAACCATCTTCTTAGGTGTACAGCCCTATCAGTCAGGCAAGGAACACTATCCAAGCCTTCCTTCGACAGGTTAGGACATGTCTCTCAGCAGGGACAACAAGCGAGACGGATTCCCTGGCTGCCTCCCCATCCAACGCTCGAAGTTCACTGCGGCGAAGCTGGAGCCGTGGCAGCAACCTGACGCACGCGTTTTCACCCATCGCTTCATTAAAGCTGAATTTCCTGGTTAGGCCCTGGTCATCGATCTCCAGCCTTTTCCTAACTGCTTTATGAAGGCGGGGCAGAGGCATCGGGTGGGGGTATTGGTCGTGTCATTCCTTGTGCTGCTACCAATTCGCGCGCGGGCGCGCGCATGGAAGGCCACTTGCGCGCGAAAACCGCGCCGCCGACCAGGCTTGCCAAGCCTCCCATGGCTACCGTCACTGGGGCGCCGATGCGATCGGCGATCGCTCCGGCGAGAAGAGAACCCAGAGGGGTCATCCCCAGAAACATCATCGAGTAAATCGACATCACACGTCCGCGCAGCCGATCCGGCACCATGGCCTGAATCAGCGTGTTGATCGCCGCAAACTGCATCATCATGGCGAACCCGGACAGCGCCAAGGCCACCAGCGATAGCCAGTACAATCGAGACGCGCTGAATAGTATGAGTGATGCGCCTAATCCGATTGCCGAGTAGGCCACAATATTCCCGAGGCCGCGCAATTCCTGACGCATCGCAAGCGCCAGCGCGCCGAACAGCGCACCCACCCCCACCGCGCCCATCAGTGTGCCATAGGCTGAAGCGCCACCGTGCAGGATTCGGTCCGCGAAGATCGGCATCAGCACACTGAACGGCAGCGTCATGAAGCTCACCGGTGCCACCAACAGTAACAGCGCGCGAATGGGAACCGTGTGGCGTGCGAAGCGGAATCCTTCCCGCAGCTTCTCGAGCGGCGAGCTGCCGTCGTGCGCGGCGTGGGATTTCTTGATGTGCATCATCAGCAGCCCGGCGATCACGGCGAAATAGCTCACTCCATTCGCGAAGAAGCACCAGCCCTCGCCAATCCACGCGACCAGGAAGCCGGCGATCGCCGGACCAACCAGCCGCGCACCGTTGAACATCGAGGAGTTGAGCGCAATCGCATTCAATAGGTTCTCGCGTCCCACCATCTCGATCAAAAACGATTGCCGCGCTGGCACGTCAAATGCGTTCACCATGCCCAGCAAAGTTGCCAGACACATGATTTCCCAGATGCGTATGCGTCCGGTGAGAGTCAGCGCCGCCAGAATGAATGCCAAGAGCATTGAAGCCGCTTGAGTCATTATCACCACGCGCCGGCGGGACCACCGGTCGGCCGCCAATCCACCGATCGGTGACAGCAAGAAGATGGGTATCTGGCTCACAAAACCAAGTACCCCCAGCAGTACCGAAGAGCCTGTCAAACGGTAAATCAGCCACGCTTGCGCAATGGTCTGCATCCAGGTGCCAACTAAGGAAATAATCTGGCCCCCGAAGAAGAGCCGGAAGTTGCGGTGTTTCAGCGACCGGAATGCCGCGAGTATCCGGCCTTGCCCGAACGGATCGGGCGCTGGGCTTGTTGTTGGTTGGACACCGGCCGCCGCTGGAATGGAATCCGCCATGTTCTAAAAATGCTGCTGTTCATTGTAGCGCAGGCCCGACGAGTACAGTGGTATTGACTGCACATGCGCTAGCATACTAAACTTTGTGTTCGCTGCGACCCTCCCCGCCTAGCGTTTCCCCAGCCTTTCTCCGCTCACAGGAGGCACGTCTATGCGAATTGCACCTAGAAGCCGCGTAAAGGATCGAGTGCTGTTGTACTGGGTTGGTGGCCTCATGGGGCTAGTCTGTTTGGCGACAGCCTTGGTGAGTTGTGGAGGTGGTATGAATACGATGTCCGGCGGTGGGACCGGGACAATCAACGTGAGTCTGACCGACCCGCCAAGTTGCAAATTCCCGAACGGCGCATTCGACCACGTGTATGTCACGATTCGCTCGGTCCAGGCAAACATGAGCGCCACGGCTGACGACAACTCTGGTGGCTGGCAGGAACTAGCGCCACAGCTCAACGCCCAGCCAAAGCAGATTGACCTTTTCGCCGCGGCGTCAAACACCTGCCTGCTGACGGCGCTCGGCTCAAACACGGCGCTTCCGGTAGGCACTTATCAGCAGATCCGGCTCCTCCTCGTGCCGAATGACGGCGGTGGCGGGCCACTTCCCGCTACCAACGCATGCGCCGGCCAAGGATTCAACTGCGTGTTTCTCCACGGAGTAAGTACGCCGGCTGAGCTCCAGCTTTCCAGCCAGGCAAATACGGGGCTGAAAATTCCTCCGGGACAGATCGTTGGAGGACCGATCACAGTCACGGCAGGAATGAACATTGATCTCAACATTGATTTCAACGCTTGCGCCTCGATTATTCAGCAGGGCAACGGGCAATTCCGGCTGAAGCCGGTGTTGACGGCCGGACAGGTGAGCACGAACAACACCGGCATCAGTGGGCAGGTGGTGGATGCAATGACGCTGCAGCCGATTTCCCTCCTGACAAGTGGTACGGTTCTGGTTGCATTAGAGCAGCAAGACAACACGGGGACCGACGTCATCTTTGAACAGACGGTGGCCGATTCCAACGGCAACTTCAATTTCTGCCCGCTGCCGTCCGCCGCAACATTCGACGTTGTAGCGGTGGCGATCAATGGAGCGGGGGTGGCGTACAACGCAAGCGTCGCCGTTGGTGTCCCCGGCGGCACGAACCTGGGAATGATACCGTTGACTCCTGAGACGGGAAGCACAGGGCCGACGACCTTCCAGGGATTCGTAACCGCAACGTCAGGATCGATGGCAGCCAGCATCGATGCCTCGGTTTCCGCCCTACAGACCATCTCTATCGGCAATAATGTGACCCGCGACGTGACCATTCCGGCTGAGGGCGCCTCGATTGCCAATTTTTCCGTCTCATCAAATACGGGGTGCCCGTCAGGCGCGCCTTTAAACTCCAATTGTGCCGAGTACACTTTGATTGAACCAGCCAGCAACCCCCGTGTCGGAATCTTTTCCGGCGGAACAATCACTTCGTACTCGATTCCACCTATCACCGACGTACTGTACAAGATACGCGCAAGCGCTGCAGTGCCGCTGAACGGCGGCACTTCCGACTGCGTGCCTTCGTCGGTGACCACCAGCCAGGATGCGAGCAACAATTCGCTCAAGGCGATCGCTGGCACTACCGTCACCGTAAAGGAGATCGATTTCTCAAGTTGTTCGTGACGACTGCCGGGTGCGGCATCCTTTAATTTAATTAATGCAAGTCTTCCTGGATTTCCAGGAACTCAGTGCCAGGTGTGCTTGCGAGGTTTTGAGGAGGTGGGCTTTTGGGGGACTCGCGGACCATCGAAAAGGAAGGCGACAGGTGGCGGCTATTCGGTAAAAACATAATCAACATTGCTCGGCTCCTTTTTCCGAGACTTGGTCGTTCTAACAGCTACCAAGTCTACTCGGAAGTTGGAGCCGACAACGTCATCTAATCAGCCAACCACCCGAGCCGCTCGGCAGGCTCTAACATCGATGAAAAACGGCGTGTGTTAAATCGGTCGCGGGTTTTAGACATAACCCCGAATCTTCAACAGCCTGCTAACGCGCTGCACCTTGGCGCTGCCGTTGCTGCATGAGGAGAATCAGCGGAACAACGACCAGAAATAAAATGCCCATGATGTGAAACACGTCCAAATAACTCAACAGGGAGGCTTGCTGTTGGAGGATCCGATAGAGTACACCATCGGCCTTTTGCCCAGCTGTTACGCGGTCGACACCGCTTAGTTGCATCAAGTTAGCAAGGTGCTCGAGCCTTTGCCGAGTAATCAGATTCAAAGAAGTGACGTGGGACGACAGAATGGATTGATGAAACTGGGAGCGCCGTGTGACCGCAGTGGTCACAAACGAGATCCCCATGCTGGCCCCAATGTTGCGCATCACGCTGAAGAGGCTCGTGGCATAGCCTGTCTCCTCTTGGGAAATAGGGCCCATAGTCAACGTGGTCAGGGGCACAAACAGGAATGACATCCCAACCCCCTGATTGATCTGGTACCAGAAGATATCCCACGTGCCGGACTGCAACGCCATATGTGAGTAGCCGAAAAACGCCACGCCGGCCGTGCCAAATCCGAATGCCAACATCCAGCGCCCGTCCCACCCTTTGCCGAGCAAGTAACCAACCAGGGGCATGCTCAGAGCCATTCCAATCCCCCGCGGGCTAGTCCAGATTCCCGCCGTAACCGCCGTCCAGCCCAGTAAAGTCTGCATGAACAACGGTAACAATACCAGACTTCCATAGAGCCCGAAGCCGAGTACTGTCACCAAGGCGATGCCGGTCGCGAAGGTCCGAGATTGTAAGATGCGGAAGCGGACGATCGGGTCTTCGACGGTAAGCTCACGAATGACGAAAGCAGTGAGAAAGACCAAAGCTATTGCGGCCAGTACTCTGATCAAATCGGAGCCAAACCAGTCTTTTTCCTGCCCCTTGTCGAACATGATCTGCAAGGCACCCATGCCTAGCGCCAGCATGCCCAGTCCCCAGAGATCGGCGCGCAGCGACCCGCGCCGGATGTAGGAGGGGTCGTGAACGAACAGGTAAATCATGATCAAGCTGAGAATGCCGACCGGCAAATTGATGTAGAAGATCCAGCGCCAGGAGTACGAATCGGTTATCCAGCCGCCGAGCGTGGGGCCAAGGATCGGCGCAGCCACAATCCCCATTCCCCAGAAGGCCATTGCTTTCCCACGCTCCGCCCCCGGGAACTCTTCCAGCAGAATCGCCTGCGACAGTGGCTGGAGCCCTCCCCCCGTGGTCCCTTGGAGTACCCGAAAGAAGATCAGCGCGGGCAGGTTAGGGGCAAGCCCACACATAACACTGGACAGCGTGAATCCGGTCACCACGGTCATTAACAGTCGCCTGCGTCCCATATAGTTGGCTAGCCAGCCAGTGATCGGAAGGATGATGGCGTTGGCAACGATATAGGACGTAAGCACCCATGTGGCCTCTTCTACAGTAGATGAAAGAGAGCCCGCGATATGGGGCATGCTAACGTTGACGACGGAGGTGTCCAGCACCTCCATCACGGCGCTAGACATAACCGCTATGGCAACGATCCAACGGTGGCCTGTTGGGACGAATGGTGATACTGAGGACGCGGGGATAATGGAGGAACCGGGAGGAGGAACTGACTGGACCGGAATTTCCTTTTTGATCTCGGCCACTGTGGCTGTTATACACCTGCTGCGCCCTCGTGACGACCAGTTTGAACGGGGTTCCATCTGAACGGCCGCAAACCGCTGTGATCCGCACCATCACGGGCGAAATAACCGTGTATTGGACAGGTCGAGGTTCCTCTTTTGGTCTCCCGTGTGGATTACAGAATGGTTCTGCGGGTGCGACATCATGCAACTCTTCCTGGATTTCCGGGAACTCAGTGCCAGGTGCCCTTGCGAGGTTTCAAGGGATGGGGCTTTCTTTGGACTCGCGGACCATACGAAAAAGAAAGCGAAAGATGGCGGCTATTCGGTGAAAACAATGCCGACAGCCGTGCGGTCTTTCTCGACTTCGGGATCGATGCGGACGACATAGCCTCGCAGGCGCAGCGGGCTGTTCGACCCCTCCTCGATTCCGGGATTATCGAGCTGGACTTGTAATTCGGACTGCAGCTTCGGGCTGTGGTCCAGGTAAATGAGCGCCCCGTGCAAGCTCATATCGCGGATGACCGTCTCTTCTTCGAACGCCTGGCCCGCATCGGTGAAGCCACTTACTCGCGCCCGGAAGTGCGTCTCCCGCCGCAGCCATTCGCGCACGGGGGGAATCACGACATCAAGATTTCCTTGGCCCAAAGTCATCACCATGCCTTCGGCTGCGGCCCAAACGTGCGCAAATTTCCCGCGAGCCTCGCGCAGGATGCTGTCCATCATCTTGTCGGTCGAATCCGGATCATGATGAAACAGGACCAGATTCTTGACCCCTGCTTCCTCGGCGGTTTTCGCGCCTGCGAGCCACGATGAGTGTCCCCACCCCTTTCGTGTGGTGGCCAGTTGTTCTGGGGTAAACTGCGCGTCGTTGATGAAAATGTCCGCGCCTGCGGCGAGTTCGCGCAGACTCTGGTCGAGCTTCGGATTGCCGGGTTCGTTGTCGGTAGCATAGGCCACCGTCCCGGCGGGCGTCTCAAAGCGAAAACCGAGGCACCCTTGCGGATGGTGCAGCCAGCGTGCCGTCACGCGCGCTCCCGGCACGTCAAACTGATCTCCGCCGCTGACCTCTATAAATTCCCGCGGCGCTGACATCGCGCTGATATCCACGGGGAAATATGGGTGCGCCATCTGGGCCTCAAACACACGCTTCAAACTGTCGCGCCCGAGATACTCCGAACGGAAACTATAAAAATGGAAGCGGTTCTGTTCCGAATACAACGGCGCAAAGAACGGGATCCCCTGGATATGGTCCCAATGATAGTGCGTTACGAAAACGTAGGATTCGACCCCCCGCGATTCGGGCGCCGATTCCAAATGCCGCCCGAGCATTCGCAGGCCGGTTCCGCAATCCAGAATCAAGCGTGTCCCTCCGGGAGTGGTCAGCTCCAGGCAAGGCGTGTTTCCGCCGTACCGCCAAGTCGCTTTATCCACGGTCGGAGTCGACCCGCGCACGCCCCAGAATCGGAGTTTTACCACTGGTTCTGGCGCAATTTTGCGTGATGGTTTGGTCTTGGGTTCGGCCGCGATGGATTTGGTGGGTGACAAGGGAGCCTATATAGGTGGCAAATTTTCATACTAGGGGCGGTAGGAGACTAAGTCAATTATCTTCCCTCGTTCATGTGCGTGAACCGTATGCGTTATGGATGGTTCGCAAATCCGGGTTCGCCGGTGCATCCTAGGGCGTCTCCCGGTACAATGGGAGGTGATGCAGGGTCACGCGCATGGCCACGAATACGTGGCCGGCCATTCGCACCATCACACGGAAGTGGCCAGCGGGGTGCTCGCCGGAGCAGTGATTGCCACAGTGGTGCTGGTTGCTGCGGAGCTATTGGGCGGTTACCTGGGGCATTCGATATCCCTGGTCAGCGACGCGCTGCATAATCTCTCCGATATTCCCACGATGTTGATTTCCTGGTTTGCACTGCGCTGGGCCGCACGTCCCGCGGATCATGAGCGCACCTTCGGCTACCAACGCGCCGGCATTCTGGCCGCGTTTACCAACGCGATTCTGCTGATCGTGGTCGCGCTGGTCCTGTTCTGGGAGGCGTTCGAACGCTTCCGCCACCCAGTCGCCGTCCATGAGCGTTGGATGATCGGCGTCTCGTTGCTCGCGCTAGCCATCAACGCTGGGATTACGCTTGCACTGGTCCGCAGCCGCCGCGACCTCAACCTCCGCAGTTTGCTTCTTCATAATTTCGGCGATGCCATTTCCAATCTCGGTATTCTTGGCGGAGCCATCGCCATTCGAATGACCGGCGCACAGTGGCTTGATCCGGCCATCGGCGTGGCCATCGCCGCACTCGTACTTTGGTCCACTAACGGTCTCCTCCGCGAAGCAGGGAACATCCTCCTGGAGGGGCTGCCAAAAGGCATGCATCTGGAATCGGTGGCGCGATCAATCCTGAGCATCAAGGGCGTTCAAGAAGTCCACGACATCCATATTTGGACGATTGGTACCAGTCTTCACGCGCTTTCCTGCCACGTCCGCATCCCTGACATGCACATGGATGAGAGCGAAAAGATCCTTAAGAGCATCCGTGAGCGTCTCGACGCCGACTTTCACATCGCCCACACGACGATTCAATTCGAGCGGGCAGGCCTCCTACAAGACGCCGGCTACTACATGCCCGCCCCCCTTCAGCCCTCGAAATAAATTTGCAGGAAATTGCGGGTAGCCGTCCCCTCATAGGAACTGCTCCCAGCGCTGATATTTGGAATTTCAGTTATGCAACTGCAATGTGGTTCCGCGAGCCTCATTGATCCCTGGGTTGCGTTTGCATCCAGTTCGTCTAGCGGCAGCGTCCGGCGGTGTTGCGGGAGCTGCTGGTGAAGTGTGCGTCTTGGATAAATCCTGCGGCGTCTATGACGATCTGTCTTTCGCTGCGGCTCACACGTCTTCCGCGAGTCATTCGTGGATCAGAGGTGGATCAGGTTCGACTACGCGACCTTACAGATGACCGACGTGATGTCGTCCAACTGGGGGGCAGCGCCGGCGAAGGTGCGGGCAGCCCTGTAGAGCCCCTGTACAAGCTCGCCGGCGGTGCTCTGCTGCTGGTGGCATCTGATGAAGTCCAGCGCGCCCTCGGTGCCAAACATGACGCCATCAACGCCCGTCGACTCCGTGATCCCGTCCGTCAACAGCAGGATTATATCTCCGTGCTCTAGCGGAACGGCGCAACCCGAATAGAACTGCTGATCAGGAAAAATTCCCAGAGGTGGCACAGTGCTGGCAAGCACGGCTCCGATATCACCGGAACGGCGCAGCAGATAACCCAGCCCATGTCCCGCGCTGGCATATTCCAATGACCGTTTCTGTGGGTCGATGCGGCCGAGGAACATCGTGACGAATTGATCTTTACCGAGGTCGTCAGTGAGGGAGCGATTGACGCAGTTGAGGAGAGAAGAGATGTCTGGCGCCATTGTCGCATACGCCCGCAGACATGCGCGCACCTCCGCCATCACCAAAGCGGATCCGAATCCGTGACCCGCGATATCAGCGATGACGATGTAGAGCGAGCCGTCGGGTTGTGGAATGAAATCGAAATAGTCACCCCCCGTCTCATCTGCAGGATAGGCCGCGCCAGCAATATCGAAGCCTGGCAGCGAAGCCCTCGTGTTGTAGTGCCGCTGTTGGAGTTCCCGCGCGAATGCCATATGGAACTCCTGTTCCTGTCTCTTCCTGAGCGCGGTCAAGTCCTTCAGCACGGAGACAAAGTGGGTCGTTACCCCGGCCTGATCCTTGATCGGACTGATCGTCTGTTCGGACCAAAACAGCTCACCCGACTTCTTGCGGTTGATGATAGTCCCCTGGAACGATTCGCCGGCGATGAGCTTACTCCAGAGGTCACGGTAGAACTCGGCGTCCTGCAGTCCTGATTTCAGCACATTGGGCTTGCGCCCCAGCACCTCGGCAGCGGAGAACCCGGTTATCTTCTCGAAAGCGGGATTCACGTATTCAATGATTCCCTGGCTGTCAGTGATCATAATGCTGTCGGCTGTCTGTTCGACCGCTCTGGCTAGCTGGTCGAACATCGTCCGGAACCGCGCGAAGCGTTCAGAAACCAGCTCGTGCCGATCCTCAACCGGATCGCGCGGGTCTCGCACTTGTGTCAGGAATGCCTCAACGCCTGCTTTGTTGCGCAACAGATTTTCAGGTACGCTGACATCAGAAAAAACCACAAAGGCACCGCAAACCGTGCCCGAACTGTCCCGCAGGGGCGTCCCGCGGGATTCTATCCAGAGCCCCGCGGGGTGTTGCAGGTTCTTGACAAAAATCAACTCTTCAGGCGCTTCCTCCCCATGCATCGCCCGGGTGAGCGGCAGTTCCTCTTGTGAATACAGTGTCACCATGTCGGGCCTGTAACAACCGAAAGAGGCAAACCCCGTCGCGAGATCCGCAGGTATCGAGCCGACGCCAAGTATCCGCTCGGCCTCTGGGCTGAAGAAGACAACATGCCCGTCGAGGTCACAAACTACCACACCCACGGCGAGCTTCTGGAAAACCGCCCTGAGGACGTAGGTGTGTTCCAGCCCTACCGAGCCCCTGCGACTACCGGCTGCCATCTGTCCCCCGGCGGGGATTGTACCTCGGAAAATGATCCCTGAAAACGCGACTTCCCAGATCCACCACTTCCACAGAGCGGGGGGGGAAATGGGGCCCTCCTGGTCGCGCAGCGTTTACCTACGAAGTTCCTGAGCCACCCTCGTCAGGTTAGCCATGCACGTCGGAGCGTGAGGCCGGCGATTTCGCCTGTTCGTGCTTCCAACCTTTCGCTGGTTGTGTTATAACGTTCGCGCTGTGGAAAGCCGTATGAACGTGCGCCCTGCTCCGATTCCTTCAGATTCTGACGAACAGCGGCAGAGCGTAGAGCATCCCATCAGTTTTTGTCCGGTTTGCTCTCAGCGGCTTGAGCCGAAGCGCTGCAAGCTTGTTTGTGTGGTGTGCGGCTATTACCTGTCCTGCTCGGACTATTACTGAGAGCGCTTGCCATGTGCGGCAGGCGATGACTAGAGGTCGCATTCAAGCCTGATTCTTTGGGAGGATGGACTATGGCACTCAAAATAACCGACCGCGTAGTGGATGGGGTGGCTGTGGAAGCGCTCGAAGGCCGCATTGTTCTCGGCGAAGAAAGCAGCGCGTTACGAGAGAAGGTGAAGTCATTGCTGGCAGCGGGCCAGAAAAAGGTTGTCCTGAACATGGACAACGTCACTTACATTGACAGCTCAGGACTCGGCACGCTGGTTGCCTCGCACACGAGCGCGCGGACACAGGGTGCGTCTTTGAAGCTCTCCAACCTGGGCTCGAAGTTCCAGGAAATTCTGCAGCTGACCAAGTTGATTACCGTGTTCGAAGTTTACGATTCCGAAGTGGCAGCGATTAACAGCTTCAAAAAGTAACTTTATGCGCTAGCCTTTCCTGTGGCATCTCCGGTTTTTAGCCGGCGATGCTGTTTCTTGCCTTTGCCTGCCGTAGAGTAAACTATTTAGAATAAATTACTTACAACTATTTTCTTGGCTGGACACTGCCTCGGCCACAGACGGCTTACTCTTTCAGCCGGTACATCGTGATTCCGCTCATCAGTTTTGGGAAAAAGTCCGTGGACTTCTGCGGCAGTACTTCGCCGGCCATCGCCATCTCCGCCACGGTTCCGACACTTACCGGATTCAGCAGGAAGCAGAGTTGTGCGCGGCCCTGGTCGACGTCCGCGATCGCCGCGTCCATCTCGCGCTCATAAGTAATATTCTTTTCGGTCTTGACTGCATCAGCCGTAATTCCCAGGCCGCGCTCGAGTATCAGCCGGTGTAGCAACACGACGTCCAACTGTCTCTGTGCGGGCGATATTCCCGGCAGAAGAGCCTCCAGGTCTGCTCCCTTCTTGAGCAAGAAGAGATAATACGCTCCGTCCCCCGCGTACACGCCAATCGCTCTTTGCTCCCGTCCGCGCCCCGTCAAGTCGCGCCGGAATTTCTCATACGCCCCGGGACGTTCGGTGGCGCCCGCGAACGAATAGGAATGCCAGTCGAACGCGTCCGCCAACGCCGCGCGGAACCCCTCGAATGAAAACCCCGCCACGTTGGACACCACGCGGTGCGTTGGAAGAATGGTCAGCCCCTTCCCCGTCGTATTGAATAGCGTCATCATAACCTTTTCGTATGGCGCGTTTGGGTCTGCATGTCCCGCTCGTGACCGGCACTGGTCCCGGTATGCTAGAGCCGTTTCGTAGCGATGATGTCCATCGGCAATAACAAGTTTCTTGTCTGACATTTCGCGCTGGATGGTCTCGATAATGTTCACCTCCGTCACGGGCCACAGCCGGTGTATGACGGCGTACTCATCCCGGACCTCCACCGCCGCCGCCGGGCGCGCCGCAGCATCCAGCAGGGCGTCGATACGCCTAGCCGAGTCGCTATAGAGCATGAACAGTTGCCCCGTATGCGTTTGCGTGTGCCGCAATAATTCCAGCCGGTCCGCCTTTGGCCCGGAAAGCGTTTGTTCGTGGCGAAACACTACCCCTGACGAATAATCCTCCACGCGGCCGAGCGCAATGAATCCCTTGCGGACTCGCCGGTCATTCGTTCCAAGCACCGTATACTCCTGAAAATAGGCATACAGAGAGGGCGAGGCGTCGCGCACGATCACTCCGGCCCGAATCCATTCTTCAAGCGCTCGGGCCGCGCGGGTGTACACATTGTTCCCCGGCCCATCGCCCGGCAGCGCTTTTCCTTTCTCGACTGGAATCAGATTGTAGGGACTCGCCGCCGCATACCGCTCCGCCATGGCCGGCGTAATCTTGTCGTATGGTTGTGTCAGGACCTTCGCCAGCTCCACACGCGCTGCGTTGTACCGGTACGCTCGAAATGGAAAAATCTGCGCCATCCGCATTTCCTCCTGGTCTGGAAACCTATTATTTTATTTCACTGTGCAGCAAGTTATCCTTCCGCGCAATCGGAAGGACGGCTTCACCGCGCCGCAACGGCTCTCGACCCTCAGTGACTTTGCCTGAGAGAAAACAATCCACTATATTACAATTAAAGTTCCATGGAGGACCGCTCAAGATTCGATGGGAGAACAAATAGCTCGCTTTTCTGAAGTGCGCGCACTGATCTTTGATCTGGACGGCACACTGATCGATTCGAAACTCGACTTGGCCCTTGCGGTCAACGCTGCCTTGGAAGAAATGGGCCGCGGTCCGCTGCCGCACGAGCAGATTTTCAGCTACGTGGGGCAGGGTGCCCCGAGCCTGATTGCGCACGCGCTGGGCGCCGGCGCCACCGAAGAAGAATGCCTGCGCGGTCTCGAATTCTTCATCCAGTACTATTCCATCCACAAACTGGACAACACAATGCTGTATCCCGGTGTCCGCGAAACCCTCGACGCTCTTTCCGGTATGTCCATGGCGGTGCTGACTAACAAACCCGTGGGCGCCAGCCGCGGCATTCTGCAGGGCCTTGGATTGGCCGGCCACTTCCGGATCATTTATGGCGGCAATAGCTTTGAGCGCAAGAAGCCGGATCCGAAGGGCGTCGAAACCATTCTGCGGGAATTCGGCGCCGCCCCTGCTCAGGCGATGGTCGTCGGTGATTCCGAAATTGACGTGCAGACCGCGCGCAATGCCGGCACCTGGGTTTGCGGCGTGACGTACGGTTTTGGCAGCCACCGCCTCGCCGAATATCCCCCCGATCTCCTTGTCGACAGTCTCACGGAACTGCCGCCGCACCTTTCGGGCGCTCCGGTCAGGGAGCCCCGCTAGGCGCACTCGCTAAAAAACCCGTGTTGTAAGTACCTCGTGCGCTATACTGCACTGAATCTGCATTGGTGGGTGCCCCATGGCGATCCTCCCCGGCAGGCGTCTCGGGCCTTACGAAATCCTCTCCGCTATTGGTGCGGGCGGAATGGGCGAGGTTTACAAAGCCCGCGATACGTGCCTTGACCGAATCGTCGCAATAAAAGTCCTTCCCACTCATCTCGCAGGCCGGGCTGAATTGCGCGAGCGGTTCGAGCGCGAAGCAAAGACAATCGCCAGCCTGAATCATCCGCACATCTGCACTCTCTACGACACTGGCCATCAAGACGAAATTGATTATCTGGTGATGGAATATTTGGAAGGCGAGACGCTGGCGCAGCGGCTACTGAAAGGTTCGCTGCCGCTGGAGCAGGTGTTGCAATACGCCATCGAGATTGCCGACGCGCTGGACAAGGCGCACCGCAAAGGCGTGACGCATCGCGATCTGAAGCCCGGCAACATCATGCTGACCAAGTCGGGGACGAAGCTACTGGACTTTGGATTGGCGAAGCTGAAGCAGGAGGTAGCTCCGGGCACTCCGCTTTCGCAGCTTCCGACGATGAAGAGCGCAATCACAGGCGAAGGAACGATCTTGGGCACGTTGCAATACATGGCGCCAGAGCAAGTCGAAGCCAAAGAAGTGGATGCTCGCACAGATATCTTTGCCTTTGGTGCGGTGGTCTACGAAATGGCCACAGGTAAGAAAGCATTTGAGGGCAAGACTTCGGCCAGCGTGATGGCCAAAATCCTTGAAGTGGATCCGCCGTCGATGGCTTCACTTCAGCCGATGACACCGCCCGCGCTCGATCGCGTAGTGAAGAAGTGTTTGGCCAAAGAGCCGGAGAAAAGATGGCAGGCGGCCAGCGACTTGACGGATGAGTTGAAGTGGATTGCCGATGATGGCTCACAGACCGCTGTGCCAGCGGCTGCAACTGCGGAGCGCACTCGCATGTTACGTCGTTGGGCACTGGTCGCAGGACTAGCCTGCCTGGCCGTTGCCGTGATTGCGGGATTCGCCGTCTGGAATCTGAAACCTTCGTCTTCGCCACGGCCTGAATCGCGCTTTACGGTCACGCTGCCGCCCGGCCAACAATTAGCCGGTCTGGATAGTGGCCCTGCTGTGGCCCTCTCTCCCGATGGCAGTCATCTCGCGTATGTCGCCACCCAGAGCGGCACGCAGCAGATTTATCTGCGGGCTATGGATAGCCTGGAGACGAAGTCCATTTCGGGCACGGAAGGAGCCGTCAACCCCTTCTTCTCACCCGACGGCCAATGGCTGGGGTTTTTCGCGGGCGGAAAGCTGAGGAAGGTCTCGGTAAGCGGGGGAGCGGCGCTGACCCTCGGCGATGCTCCGTCCCCTGAAGGGGCCAGTTGGGGCAGCCAGGGCATGATTGCTTTCACACCCACGCAGGTCTCAACTCTCCAGCAAGTGTCGGACGCAGGAGGCACCCCGCAGCCGCTGACTCGTATCGAGAAAGGGGAGAGCAGCCACCGTTGGCCGGAGTTCTTGCCCGGCGGCAAGGCTGTGCTTTTTGCTGCCTCACCGACTAGCAGTAATTGGGCCAACGCGCAGGTTGCCGTCCAATCGCTCGGGACAAGCGAACGGCGGAACTTGGTCCAAGGGGGGACGAGCCCCCGCTACGCGCCCTCAGGGCACTTGGTTCATGCGCAAGGGGGAAGCCTGATGGCGGTGCCCTTCGATCCCCAGCGGCTAACGGCCACGGGCGCGGCGGTCCCCGTGGTGGAGGGCGTCCTACAGTCTCCCTCCAGCGGAGCCGCCCAGTACAGCATTTCCGCCACAGGGTCGCTGGTCTATGTTTCGGGGAGCGTTCAGACGACCCAACGCAGGCTGGTGTGGGTCAGTCGCAGTGGGGCAGAGCAACCCTTGGCCGCCCCTGCGCGCACCTACCGGAACCCGCGGCTTTCCCCCGACGGCCGGCGGGTAGCCGTGAATATTGAGGAACAGGAGACTCAAGTCTGGCTGTACGATCTTTCCCGGGAGACGTTGACCCGGTTGACGTTTGAAGGGAGTGCAAACCTTTTCCCGGTTTGGACACTAGATGGCAAGCGGATCGCGTTTCAATCAAACAAGGAACGGTGGCCGAATCTTTTCTGGCAACTGGCCGACGGCAGTGGCGGGCTGGAGCGGTTGACCACTAGCGAGTACACCAATAGTCCGAGTTCCTGGTCCCCAGATGGGCAACTGCTGGCCTTCATTGAAATCACTCCCACCACAGGGTATGACATCGGGGTGCTGCGGATGGGCGACCCTTCGGCGGGCTCGGGGCAGGTCCGCAAGGCCCAGCCTTTCCTCCGAACACCGTTCACCGAAACCGTGCCAGAGTTTTCCCCCGACGGACGCTGGCTGGCCTATGTCTCGAACGAATCGGGCCGCTTTGAGATTTACGTGCAGCCCTATCCGGGCCCAGGCGGGAAGTGGCAAGTCTCGACGGAAGGCGGCACAGAGCCCGTGTGGAATCCCAAGGGGCGGGAGCTGTTCTATCGCAGCGGCGACAAGATGATGGCGGTGGACATTGCCACTCAGCCCAGTTTCACTGTCGGCAAGCCGCGGATGCTCTTTCAGGGGCCGTACCTGCCGACCCCGGGTACGTTGCGCAACTACGACGTGTCTCCCAACGGCCAGCGCTTCCTGATGCTCAAAGCCAGCGAGCAGGAGCAGTCGGCGCCGACGCAAATCAACGTCGTGCTGAACTGGTTTGAAGAGTTGAAACAGAAAGTTCCTACTGGGAAGAAGTGATGAGCTTGAACAGCTTGCGGAAAAAGTCCTCTGGTCGTCATTCTGAGCGAAGCGAAGAATCCCTCCTGATTCAAAACAAAAGCTTAAGAGAGATTCTTCGCGCAAAATCTGCGCTCAGAATGACGGAATTCTGCATTTTTCCGCAACCTGTGAAGACTGGCACCGATTGTGCCCCTTCTTTCATCACGGCAGGCCCATCCGACATTCAGTCAGCGATTGGTGTCCTTTTCCTTCGTCAGGGTAAACGGGATGGGTTAAAGTTACTGCACGAGCTATCAGGGGCGGCTGGGCGCATTCTGGGCGGTGCGAAACCACTCCCAGGTGCGCTGCAAGCCCTCTTCAAATCCGACGCGTGGGTTGTAACCGAGCACATCTCGCGCCCGCGTAATATCCGCCTGAGAATCGCGGATGTCTCCTTCGCGCGGCGGAATGTATTTCGCCTTTGCAGGTCGGTCGGTAATTTTCTCGAGTAATGCCAGCGTCTGATTCAGCGTGTAGCGGATTCCGGTGCCGATGTTGATGACGAGTCCTGCGGCTTGTCTCGCTTCACATGCCAGCAGATTGGCTTCGATCACGTTCCCGACATAGGTAAAATCGCGCGATTGCTCTCCATCTCCGTACACGGTCGGCTGTGTTCCATCTAGAACCGCCGCGTTGAATAGCGACAGCACACCTGAATAAGGCGACCCAGGGTCCTGCCGCGGCCCGAACACGTTGAAGTACCGCAGCGAAACAAACTCGAGCCCGTACGCCCGCTGAAATACCAGTCCGTAGATCTCGCCTGCGAATTTCGACACGCCATACGGAGAAATTGGAGCCGGGGGCATGTTTTCACATTTTGGCAAGGTTGATGTTTCCCCATATACGGACGAAGAACCCGCGAAGACCACGCGCTTCACTTTCGCATCGCGCGCCGCCACCAGAACGTTCAGTGTCCCGTCCACATTAACGCGGTTCGTTTCGAGGGGGTCGATCACCGACCGGGGCACAGACGTCCGCGCCCCCAGATGTATTACGTAGTCCACTCCGCGGCACGCCTCACGCAATCTATCTAAATCCGTGATGCTATGCTGTAGAAATTGAATTTTCCCTTTCACCTTGGCGAGGTTCTCTGCCTTTCCACTCGACAGATCGTCCAGCACCACCACGTTGTGGCCGCGACGCACCAGTTCGTCCACCGTATTCGAACCGATGAATCCCGCGCCCCCCGTTACCAGGTAGCGCATCCATTTGCTCCTCTCCGAAAAATCCCGGCCATGCACGGAAAACTCACCGCACAGCAATCCCGCGTTCAGGCACTTGCGATGACGACACCCCACTCCGAAATCATCAGCACGACGTAACTGGTTTCCGCGGCGCTTTTTCTGTACTCTTTACTATAGCGTGCCTCCCGGACGATGTCATGCTCTCAGGGTCCGCATGCCCGAGCGGGCAACGGCGTCCCGGCTTCGCCGCTTCGAAGGAATCAGATGTTTCGCGCGTATACAAAACATCTACGAATCGCTTCTGGCGCTGCGCTGCTGGCGGCGATACTGGCGTGCGCGTCTTTGGCCCCGGCGCAGCAATCCAAGCGCTCCAAGCCGCGCGGCAAAGCCCGCACATCGTCGGCAGCAGCAGCACCGGTTGTGGCCCCCGTGCCGTTCCGCCTGGGTGAAACTCTCGAGTACCGCGTTTTGTTCTCGAAGTACGCCGTGAATGCCGCGAAAATCGAAACCTCCGTCATCGAACAGAGCAGTTTCTTTGGGCATCTTGCGTGGCACTTTCGTGCCTCCGCGCACACCGTGGATACCATGCGCCTGCTCTTCGCCATTGATGACCAGTTCGATTCCTACACTTCGGTTGCCAGCCTCTTTTCCTTGCAATATGAGATGTATCTCCACGAGCAGGGAAAGGAACAGACGTCGCTTTATCGCATGACGACCGATGCCGACCCCGCTCCCCAGGAGGTCACGGCACTGCGCGTTGTCCCTGGCACGCGCGACGCCATCAACTTTCTCTATTCTCTTCGCGCCGCGGATTGGCAGCGCACGCCGGAACTCCGGGCAACCGTCTTCGACGGACGGCGCCTCTATGACACCGTGGCGCGAATCGACACGCCGCAAGGTGTGGTTCACGTCCCCGCGGGAGATTTCTCCGCGTTTCGCATCGCCATCCGGTTATTCGACCACGGCAAGGAAATGACCGATACGCGCTTATGGCTCTGGATCGCCAGGGATGCGGCCCACACACCCGTGCTCATCGAAGCCGATATCCCAATTGGCACCTCCCGCATCGAACTCATCCATTTGCCTTGAGCGCGCCAGCGGCATCGCCTCGCCGCCGTTTCCTGGATTCGTCTGCTGCGGGGCTGCCCTTCCGTCCAGCGGAATCCATACAGGGTTTACAGTAACTTGTTCTCGCGGATAGCGGGCGATTGTTGGGGCACATCCGAATCTTCCGGCGGGAATGCGATACGCCAGAAATCCGGAGACCTTGACGTGAACTCAACGCCGGTCTGGGCCTTGCCGCCCAATGCCGGACCTGTGTACACCACCTTGCAGACTTGCTTTTCCCGCGTAGCGTGATTCATCAACAGCAGCATTTGTCCTTTTTTAATTTTTGCAGCGAGCCCGATCAATGCCCCGTGCGCGTTCACCACGAGGGTTTGTGTCTCCTCTTCGAATGCTGTGTCTTTGCTTCCGCCCTCGTTGCGCACCGTGATTGCAACGCTGACGAACACGCGCTGGCTGCGCCGCTGGGCTGATACAGGCCCGCCGATTCTTGGGTTCCAAGTAGACATTGGGATTACGCTAGGCCAATGCGCGCATTCTGACAAGATAATGCCAATACGAAACACTCAATCGGTAAACGATCCAGATAGGCAACGCGTGAGCTCTCACACCCTCTAATTTTTCAGCGCCTCAGATCTCTCCTGCCAGCGTCCGGCGTTTAGGTCTTTTCCCCGAAGCGAATCTGTTCGATAAGCGAGCAAGCAATGTGCCCGATCGTGATGTGAGCTTCCTGAATGCGCTGCGCGTCATGGGAAGGCACGTTCAGCAGCAAATCGACTTTATCCGCGAGCGCGCCGCCCGTCTCGCCGGTCAATGCCACGCGAAAGGCGCCGCGGCGCGCTCCGGCTTCCACTCCACGCACGACGTTCGGGCTCGTACCACTGGCGGAGATTGCCACCAGGATATCTCCGCGCTCAACCAGCGATTCGATCTGCCGCGAAAAGATCTGTTCGAAGCCATAGTCGTTCGCAGCGGCGGTCAAAACAGAGGTATTCGTCGTCAGCGCCAGGGCTGGAAGTCCCGGCCTGTCCGCATGCAGCCGCACCACCAGTTCCGCGGCCAGATGCTGTGCGTCGGCCGCACTCCCGCCATTGCCGAAAAAAATCAGCTTGCGCCCCGCGGCGAACGCTTCGGCGGCGCGCACCGCAAATGTCTCGATGCGCGCAAGCAACTCGTCGGAGAAGCTCTGTTTCACCCGGCAGCTTTCGAGGAGTTGTGCGCGGATTTGTTCTATATGCGCGCCCATATTCTTTCAAACGAGGACGATCTTATTGCGGTGGCGGGCGATGCGGCGGGTGGCATTGCGCGTATCGACGACGAGCTGGGCGGATTCAACGATCATCGGGCAGTCATAGCTGGTGTGATCGGTGGCGATGAGCACGCAGTCGTAGTCGGCCAGCATCTTGGGAGCGAGCGCCACCGACTTCATGCCCTCGAAATTGTAGTGTCGCATCTTGTGAATTTCCGCGAAGTACGGATCGTTGTAGTCGATCTTGGCGCCGCGCGCGGAGAGCAGCTCGATGATCTTCAGCGAAGGCGACTCACGCAGGTCATCCACATCCTTCTTGTACGCCACGCCCAACACCAGCACGCGCGAACCTTTCAACGCCTTTTGCCGCTCGTTGAGCGCCGCCGCCACCGAGTCCACCACGTGATACGGCATGGCCGTGTTCACTTCTCCGGCCAGCTCGATGAACCGTGCCGCGAAATCGTACTCCCGCGCCTTCCACGACAGATAATACGGATCGACCGGAATGCAATGCCCGCCCAGACCCGGCCCCGGATAGAACGGCATGAACCCGAACGGCTTGGTGGCCGCCGCGTCGATCACTTCCCAGATGTCGATGCCCATGCGCGTCATCAGCAGTTTCAGTTCGTTGACCAACGCGATGTTCACGCACCGGAAGATGTTCTCGAGCAACTTGGCCATCTCGGCCGCGCGCGTCGAGCTGACGGGCACCACCCGCGCCACGATCTGCGCGTACAGTGACACCGCCGCGCGCCCCGATGGCGGGTTCACCCCGCCCACCACTTTCGGAATCTGCGCCAGGCCGTATTGTTTGTTGCCCGGGTCTTCGCGCTCGGGCGAAAACGCCAGGAAGAAATCCGTCCCGATCTGTTCGTTCTCCGGCCCGTGCGCGATCGGGCACTTCATCCCGGTCACTTCCAGGATCGGCAGCACCAACTCTTCGGTCGTGCCGGGATAGGTCGTCGATTCCAGCACCACCAGTTGCCCGCGTTGCAGGTGCGGCCGGATCGATTGCGCCGTCTGCTCGACGTAGGACAAGTCCGGCTCGCGCCGCTGATCCAGCGGCGTGGGCACGCAGATCAGGATCGCGTCCATTTCGGCCAGCCGCGAGAAGTCGGCCGTGGCGCCGAAATGCTTGGACTGCACAAACTGCTGGATCTTGTTCTGCGGGATGTGCTGGATGTAGCTCTGGCCGCGGTTCAGCTTCTCGACTTTGCCCGGATCGGTGTCAAACCCTGTGACGCGGTGCCCAGCTTCGGCAAACCGCAGCCCCAGAGGCAGCCCGACGTACCCGCACCCAATAATTCCGACGCGAAGTTGCGCGCCCTTGAAATATTCCGGCTTGCGATCAATAGGCATTGAAGTCCTGTGTACTCCTGTCGAATTTCACTTCGCGCGTGACGAACGCTGACTATAGCAACCTTCCCCAGCACACAAAAGCGGCGCCACACCCCTTTGTGCCCCAGTTGCTAATCCGCGGGCGTCAACCGGGACCGCGTGTAACGCTCACGTCATGGGGCAGCGCTACGCTTTTGATAACAAAGTAGGATGAGATCGGCGCGGCGGCGGACTCCAAACTTACTAAGCAAATTTGAGACATGAAATTTCACGGTGCGCTCGGAGATGTTGAGCTTGTTTCCAATCTCTTTGTTGGCCAGATTTTCAAGCAGCAAATTCAGAACTTCCTGTTCACGGCGGCTCAAGTCGGCTGACGTATCGGCCTTCAGGCGGCGGCCGTGGGATCCGCCTAGGATCGAGTCGACAAACCCGGAAAGAACGGCCCGTGGAACCCAGAATCCGCCATTGGCAACCAGGGGGAGCGCACGCGGCAGCTGCTCTCGCGCTTCCTCGTAGGTGAGCAGCCCTTTGGCCCCCATCTGAAGCAACGAATAGCTTTCTGCGGAGTCGAACTTTTCGGCTACAACGATGATGCGCGCCTCGGTGTGGTGGTCGAGAATATTGGAGATCAGCGCGCCGGCCGCGGGCCGCGCGACGTGAGCGTCCACGACATAGATAACTGCGCGCGGCACCTGCAGGTTGCGCAGGTCCGGCCCGAGCGTCGATTCAAGCTGCTGCGAAATGAGCTTGAAGCCGGGATTCGTGAGCACGCGCTCGAATTCGCTGAGCACCAAGGGGTGCGGCGAAAGCAGGCAAACCTGTAAAGGACCTTTGCGGGCTGCTTTCTTCACAGTCATCGAGATTATCTGAACCGTGAACTTGGAGCAAGACTCAGCCGAGGGTGAGTTGCGTAGTCACACAATGGTAGTTCGAACCAAGCTGAAGGCAATCGAGGATTGCATTTACGTGTCCTGGGATACGTCTCTACAGCTCATCCACTCCTCACGGTTTGAGATCTCAACTCCGTTCGATCCGCAGGGTTAATATCAAAGCCGCAGAAAGAAACAGCGCCGCAACCAAGAATATCAGGCTGAAGCTGAAAGAACCTGTGAGGGTACGCAGGTAGCCCACAAAATAGGGGCCGACAAAACCTCCCAGACCTCCGACGGAGTTGATCAGGCCGATGGACGCCGCCGCCGCCGATTCACTCAACATGGCCGTGGGCAGTTGCCAGAAGCTCGGCATGAAAGCCGTCGTGCACGCACCTGACAGAACCAGCAATCCAAGCCCCGCCCAGAGATTGGCCTGGAAGCCCACAGCCAGAGCCATGAACGCGCCGCACAGGGCCAAGATCACAGCCGTATGCCAGCGGCGTTCACCCGTGCGGTCTGAATGCCAGCCATTCCAGAGCATGGCAACGACACCCAATAGATAGGGCAATGCCGCCAGCAAGGTCACCGTGAGGTTTGGCAACCCGGTCGCGCGTTTGAGAATCGTCGGAAACCAGAAATTAAATCCGTAGAGTCCGATGAGCGCGAGAAAATAGATCAACGCCAGCAAGATCACTTCGCGGTTGCCGAGTGCCCGCCTTATGGTCCAGGCGCCTGCTGCGCCAGCCTTTGCTTCTTTCTCGCGCTGGAGCTCGACAGTGATCCATTCCTGCTCTTCCGGTGGCAGCCAATTGGCCTGGTGCGGCCAATCCGTCAGGTAGAACAGGGTAGTAATACCCAGCAGCACGGCCGGAATCCCCTCCAGGAGGAACAGCCATCTCCATCCGGGAATCCCGAACCAATGCACTCCCAGCAGCCAGCCGGCGAGCGGAGAACCCATGACGTTCGCGACAGGAATCGCCGTCATAAACAGTGCTCCAGCCCTTGCCCGGTCCTCATGCCGGAACCAGTGGGTCAGGTAGACGATGATGCCGGGGAAAAACCCGGCTTCCGCCACCCCTAAGAGAAACCGGGCGCCGTAAAACTGCATCGGCGTTTGGATTAGGGCAACCAGGGTGGTGACGAGTCCCCAGGTAATCAGGATGCGGGCAATCCAGCGCCGGGCGCTCCAGCGCTCCACGATGAGCGCTCCCGGAATCTCGAACAGGAAATAACCGGCAAAAAATATGCCTGCGCCCAGACCGAACACTCGGTCCGTAAAACCCAGGTTGACGGACATCTCCAGGCCGGCATAACCGACGTTTACTCGGTCTAGATAGGCGATGAAATAGAGAACGAAAAGAAAAGGCAGAAGCCGCCAAGCAATGCGGCGGCGGGTACGCCGTCCTACATCCGATAAAATCGGTTCAGAATGCATTCCGTCCGTTGGTTTTATCACAATTCAAGCAGGGCTTACAGCATGAGAAGAGAGGCGGGTTTCATGCCGCACACGAGGGTTCGCCCTTTCCGACGGAACGTTGCTCTTAGGACAATTCTTGTCAATCATAATTTTCCGGGAAAGGCGCGCAGGTTAGGCTCTTAGGAAACGAGCAATCATGTCCACCAAGAAGAAAATCCGTCGTTATGAGCGCGTGGGGTTGCCGAAGGGCATGTTGGTGGCCTGGGAGCACTCCGGCATTCGCAAGGTGTCCCGCGTGGGTGTGCTAGCCGTTGGGGGACTCTTCATCACGACTCCGGAACCTCCTCCGGTGGGCGATACAATTCGGATGATTTTCGAAGTGCCGGGTGGTGAAGTGCGTGCGCGCGCGATTGTACGCGATTCTCAGCGAAACAAAGGCATGGGGGTCGAGTTTACTTCCATGGGGCAGAAACCACGGGCAATCTTAAACCAGCTGATGAAAGTTTTGGCCAGAGTATAAGCTTGCAACTCAGCCTACTCCGCAAGCTTGACGTTCACCTTTGCGGAAACGCGAACGCCTCAAACATGTCGGCGCGGGCCTTGTGATCCGAAGCAATGACCTGAAGCAGGTCCGCGACAGAGATCATCCCAAGAAAACGTCCCGACTCTTCCACAACCAGCAGGTGAAAGACGCCGTGTTTTTCCATCAGGCGCAGGCATTCATCTAGTGGCATCTCCGGCCGGACCACAACCAGCCCTCGTGACATGATTTCCGAAACGCGCATCCATGCGGGACACTTGTTCTCCGCCGCGACTTTATCTGAAATGTCACTCTGCGATACGACGCCGGTGAGCCGGCCTGCGGCATCGAGCACGCCCACAGACCTCACTCGGCGGTCTCGCAGGTAACGAGCCGCACCGTGGATGGTGGCGTCCTCTTGAACGGAGAAAATCTCCTGCCGCGATTGAATTAAATCCAGAACTTTCATGGGGGTCACCTCCCGGGCGGAACAGTTCTAGCCATCATGGTAGGCCGATTCCAATATTGCAGGCAACTGGAATCGGTACCCTGCATCCATGATTGAAATTGCGCGAAGAAAAGACACCATTTGTGAATCGGCTGGAACAAGGTAGACTTAGGTTCAATTCTCGTATTTAGCGTACATTTGCGGAGGCAATTCCAGGTATGCCAGGTCTTGGCTGGGAGATAATGCTGGGAATGGGGATTCTTCAATGAACATGGTCCGGGTGAAACGAGTCGTTCTCGCTTTGATTGTTCTGCTCGTTTTTGCGCAATTGGTTCAACCCAAACGGACGAATCCGCCGGTGGTTCCATCGAGGTCGCTTGAGGCGCATGTCCAGGTGCCCCCGCAGGTTCAGTTCATCCTGAAGCGCGCTTGCGGCGATTGCCATTCGAGTGAGACCGTATGGCCATGGTATAGCCATGTTGCGCCGATTTCGTGGCTAATCACCAGTGACGTAAATCAGGGGCGCAATCACATCAATTTCCAAGATTGGGAGGCACAAAAAAGCCCAGAGGCAGCAACCGAGCACCTCGCATTAATCTGCAAGGAAGTTCGGGATGGAGGGATGCCACCCCTTTCATACCGGATGATGCATAAAGAATCCAGGCTTTCGTCGGAAGACATGAACGCGGTTTGTTCTTGGTCGCAATCTTTCGGCAGACCCTCTGAGTCAGCGGGGCAAGGCAATTAGTAACAAGACTCTCAAGATTTTTTCTTTTTGGAAGTATGGTGCCGGAAAAGAGAATCTATTTTCCTCTGTTTTGTAATTTCCACAGCTTTAGCCGTATCTACCTTCTCAGTCGATCCATTACTAAAATAACAGCAAGCGATTGACCTTAAAGCAGTTAGTATGCTCTTGCATGGAAAACCCCACCCAAATCCTTTGCTGTGAACCATGAAACTTTGGCTCATTGGGTGCTTTCAATAAAAAACAGGGGGTGGTTTTTCGTTGTCTCGAAAGCATACGATATGGTAACCACAGCCATTTCCAGATCAGGTTCGACGGGCCGGATGGGCGACCTTCCTCCCGCCCATATAATTTTTGGTTGTTCCGCTGCGATGCAAACGATCCGGCAGAAGGTGGAAAAGGTCGCATCGTCGGGTGTGCCGATCCTGATTCAGGGCGACAGTGGCACTGGGAAGGGCTTGCTGACACGCTTCATTCACAATCTTTCGGCAGCGCCCGATGCGGCATTTGTGAAAGTGAATTGCGCAGCGATTCCAGGAACGCTGCTCGAGAGCGAATTATTCGGCTATGAGAAGGGCGCGTTCACGGGCGCGTATGCATTTAAGCCCGGACGCGTCGAGTTGGCCGAGGGTGGCACGCTGTTTCTCGATGGGATTGATGAGATCGACAAGTCGCTACAGGCCAAGCTGCTGCAATTGTTGCAGGATGGACAGTTCAGCAGAATCGGTGGTCAAGAAGACCGGCACGTCCACCTGCGCGTGATCTGTGCTACGAATCGCCAGATCGAGCAGGAAGTTACGCGCGGACGCTTTCGCCAGGATCTTTTTTACCGAATCAACGTTGTGACCATACAGCTCCCTCCGCTGCGCGCACGCTCCGAAGATATCGGTAATCTGGTCGCGTATTTTCTCGAGACTCATGGAATCCGGCACAACGTTCAGGTACGGCCGCTCTCACCCGTAGCCCTGCGGCTGCTGGAAAGACACCCGTGGCCGGGAAATATCCGTGAGCTGGAAAACCTGATCGAACGGTACGTGATCCTGGATTCCGAAGACGCAGTGTCAAGTGAGTTGCTGAATTGGGAGCAAACTCACACAGCCCCGGAGATACCAATGGACGGCCAGATACATCTGAAGAAAATGACCCGGCAAGCTGTTCATGATCTTGAGCGCAAGATTATCCTAAGGGTGCTTGAGGCGAACCGTTGGAACCGTAAGCGAACGGCCAGTGCCTTGAAAATCAGTTATCGGGCGTTGCTGTATAAGATCCGCCGCGCAGGATTGCCGGCGAAACGGGTTTTGGCTAGCACCGCGGTTGTGACCGAACGTCCTGCGATCACTACAGATTGACCTCGCTTCCCCAAAGAGAATCCCGTGAGTTTGAAGTACCGAATCAGCGTCTTTATTAGAGAGCAGTACGCACAGTCTAAAGGATCGCGATTCTGTAGAAATCGGATTCCACATTATTGATAGCTGGCTGCAACTATTGATAGAGGATCAGCGATTTCAATCAGTTGCCCTACATGGCTGATGCGCGCCGATTTATTACCAAAGTAAAAGTAATAGTATTCGGTCGGTTCGGAGAAAATAATTGCCACAATGTGGCAGTTGAATAGATAAATTGTTAAGAACTCATGATGGGGCAAACCCTTCTCCAAAACCAAAGTATCTCTTTGATAATGAACTAGTTATAGAGGATCTAACCGTTTCATCTCTTGGAGGATCGGCATGGCCCATACGTTGCTCTTTCACAATAACCGCTTGTGTAGCTTGCGGAGTTAGAGTTTTTCGCATGTTGGATTTAGAGGTGCAATGGTCATTCAGGCCGATGAAAATCTAGTATCGTTTGGGGCAAAAAATGCTCGTCTAGGCCTCAATCAATATTTTGTGCATGGCGTGAGCCCTGCAATGCGTGCCTTGGAGCGCACGATTGCCGATATTGCCCCCACGGACATTCCAGTTCTATTGGTTGGTGAAAGTGGCACCGGCAAAGAAGTAGTAGCGCTGGAGATTCACCGTCTTTCAAGGCGGTGGAACGAAGCATTCGTGAAATGTGGCTGCGCTGGACTGACGTCGGAATCGATTGCAGCGCGGTTGAACTGTGAACAGAGTGGCACAGGCAAGGGGACAAGGAGCTGTGGCTCAATGTTCCTGGATGAAATCAGTCACCTCGACCCTGCAAGCCAGGCGCGGCTTCTCAATCTGTTGCCCAATAGCGCCGGCGTGCCGTCAGAGAATTGCCTCAGTGTGCGGATAATTTCTTCGACAACGCGCAATCTTGAGGAAGAGATGCGCGACGGACGCTTTTGCGAGGAGCTTTATTACCGTATCAACGGCGTCTGCCTGCGTTTGCCACCGCTCCGCCACCGCAAGGATGACATCCCGGAATTGCTCGATTTTTTTCTCAAGAAATATGCATCGTTGTTTGGGCGGGCGGAACCGCAATTGGGTCCGGCGACGATGGACCTGCTGTCACGGCATTCCTGGCCAGGAAACATTCGTGAACTTGAGAACGTCGCGCGAAAGATCGTGGCTCTGGGAGACGAGCAACTCGCGACCGGGGATCTTGTGATTGGTGATGCATCGAAGGCGACCGTGTCCACAACGGCGCCGCTCCCCGGAAATGCGCATTCCTATGGCCGGTCGCTGAAAGAGGCAGCCCGGGAAGCGTCGCGGCACGCCGAACGAGAGATGATTCTGAAACAGTTGGAGCGCACACACTGGAACCGTAAGAGAACGGCGCGCGAGCTGCAAATCAGCTACAAGGCGTTGCTCTACAAGCTGAAACAATTAGGTCTTGATGGCTCCGGCAATGTGGATGGGCAATGAGGAGAATGAAGATGAACAAAAAGATAATTTTCGTTGCCGCTATTGTACTGGCCAACACGGGAATGACCTGGGCAGCGCAACAAGACAAAAAGAATGACGGGAAAGAAACGACGGTTGCTGCAGCTCGGAATAGCGCGGCCCCCGCGGCCGATAGCAAGACGGCGCCTACCCCGGCGACAATGGATCCGGCCTATCTAATCGGACCGGAAGACGTGCTGGATATCAGCGTTTGGAAAGAGCCGGATGTAAGTCGCGTCGTGCCGGTGCGCCCCGACGGGCGGATTTCGCTGCCGCTGATCAATGACGTGCAGGCGGCTGGACTGTCGCCGCAGCAACTGGCCGGAACGGTGACCGAGAGACTGCGCAAGTATCTCAATGAGCCGCAGGTGACGGTTATTGTCACGGCAATCAATAGCCAGCGCGTGTTCGTAGTCGGCGAAGTGCTTCGCGCGGGCGCATTTCCCATGCTGCCGGGAATGGGCGACACCATTGTCGTTCCATAAGAGGTGAATAAGATGAAATTGCTGAAGACAGTCCGGGCCCTCGCCGTCGCTCTAGTGCTTTGCGTCACCGCAATCCGCGCGCAAGATCAAAAACAGGATCCACGGTCCGTCACTCCTGCTTCTCCGATTCCTCCTATCTATTCCGGTGGAAGCAACGGCTTCGGCAAGGCGCCTGTTCCGGCCGCGCGCGGTGTCTCTTCAGCATACGATCCCGGGCCATACGATCTGGCGCAGGTCGAACCGGATACCAATACACTTTCCGGCGCTGAACTTTTCGGCGTGGGTTCATTGCAACACTCGCGCAACGTCTTTGATCCCGCGGTCTCTTTTAGTCAATTGGGGCAGTCCGGGCAAATATACACAGCGGGGCAGTCCAGACTACAGGCAGTCACAATATTCGGAGGGAGCCTGAATTTCAACCGAATCTGGAGCCGCTACCATTTCACTGCCACCTACGACGGCGGGGAAAATCTCTATCATGGTCCCACACCTAATCGGTCATTTCACAATCTGGTTATCGCGCAAGAAATCGACTGGGAGCGTTGGCGCCTGCATCTGCGTGACGACTTCGCGGTCTCACCGCTGGCGCTTTTTGGTGGAGCTGGCATGGGAGGACCCGGACTCATCGGGCAATTTTCCTCCACTTTTGCAGATGCGCTGCACAACATCGGACAGCGATTTGTCCTGGCCGATACCATTCAGACGGGGCAGGTTATGCGATACATGAACACAGTTCTGGGCGAGGCAGAATATTCCTTCAGCCGGCGATCGGCATTTTCCTTCGCCGGCTCGTATGGGATCTTGCATTTCCCCGGCACGGGTTATATCAGCAGCCGCAGCATTAACGCGCAAACAGGCTATGACTATCTGCTGGACCCCAAAGACTCCATTGCCGTCCTCGCAAGCTACGGCAAAATTGATTACACTGGCACCTCGATTTCGACAGGGGACTATGGGGTGGCGTTGGCCTTTGGAAGAAAGATTACTGGACGGCTGGCGTTCCAGGCGGCGGCCGGGCCGGAGCAGATCCGTGGTACCGGCCTGGCAAGCGGGAACTTTCAAATGTGGACGGGGCTAGTCAATAGCGCCTTAACCTATGAGCGCCGCCGCAGCGGATTCTCACTTGGGTTTGCGCGGGGGCTCACCAATGGTTCGGGCGTACTTTTCGGCGCCCTCAGCAACACGTTTAGGGGGTCGCTGCACCATCAATTTACTCGGTTCTGGTCCGGGTCGGTGAACGGCGGTTATGCATTCAACAGAAACCTGGTCCCAGTTGGCACCGCTACGGCCAGCTTCAACACTTGGTTCATCGGCGCGAACCTTGTCCGTCAGCTTGGGCGACACGCGTGGATTAGCTTCAATTATGGCCTCCTGAAGCAATATAATCCTGTTGTATGCCCGGTCGCGAGCTGCGGTGTAACGGGTTTTCAACAAACGGGCGGTATGACGGTAAACTGGCATCTGCGTGCGGTTGAATGAGTCATGACCCTGACAACTCGCGAAATGGCAAGCACCTTACGGCGAGTTGAGGAAACATCGCCGGGGCCATTCCGCATGCGCGCTGGAAAAAAGGGCCAGCGTCCGGCATTTGAAGCTAGAAGCCGAGGGATCCGTAAATGTATAAGAAGTTCTTCGGGCTCAAAGAGAACCCGTTCAACGTCAACCCGGATCCGCGCTATCTGTTCCTGACGCATCATACGCAGGAAGCGCTGGCCTGCTTGACCTATGGAATTGAGACGCGCAAGGGTTTCATTCTATTGACCGGCGAGGTGGGGACCGGGAAAACCACCCTAGTCAACAAGCTGCTGGAATGGCTGCACAAGGAACGCGTTTCGACAGCGTTTGTCTTCAATCCTCGGCTAAGCGTCATGCAGTTCTTCGAGTTCATGATGGCCGACTTCGGCATTCCCTGCGAATCGCGGCAAAAGGGCCAGATGCTCCTCAAGCTGAACCAGTGGCTGCTGGAGCGTTACCAGGCGGGGGAACGCGCCGCGCTGATTGTTGACGAGGCGCAGAACCTTTCGCCGCAGATGCTGGAAGAAATTCGGTTGCTGACCAACCTGGAGACTTCGACCGAAAAGCTGCTGCAGATTGTGCTCTCGGGGCAGCCTGAACTGGACCAGAAACTTAGCCAGCCGCAACTGCGCCAGCTTCGGCAGCGCATTACGCTGCGTGCCAAGACGCGTCAGCTCACCATCGAGGAAACGCAAGGCTACATTCAAGAGCGCCTGCGCATCGCCGGTGCCGAAAACACCGAGATTTTCAGTCCGGAGGCCATTGCGGCCGTATACCGCTACGCCCGCGGAATCCCCCGGGTGACTAATCTGTTGTGCGAACATGCCCTGGTCAGTTCCTTTGTGGACCAGCTCAATCCTGTGCCTCCAGAAATCATAGAAGAAGTGGCCCGCGACTTCGATCTGCACATTATCGATCCACTCGTGCAGGCGCCAGCCCAGCCCTTTCCGCATCCAGGCAACGGTGATAATCCCCCGTTGATTGAGTCGTTGCTCCAGGCCTTGAATACCCTGGTAGACCGGCTGAATCGGGTCGAAACCGCGGTTGAACCTGACCGCGAAAGAAAGTCCTGAGCCATTTTTTCCGAACGAATGGCTCTGCGGCAGTTCTTCGTCTTCAAGCTAGAACGGGGGTTTGTTGCGAATCGATCCGGTGAGTTGATTCAGACGAAAAGGATCGTGACCAAGGCCCCTCCCTCCAACAGAACCTGTGAAAAAAACCAGTGAGTCGAAATGGAAAGCGGAAGAAGTATGAGGTTTCTTGGCTCAATGTTAGAGACAAATGCCATGCAGCGGCGGGCAAGACAACTCAGGTCTTATGGAAACTCGAAGGCAGGTGACATTAAAATTTGCGAAGACTCTTCCAATGATCAGTGGCAACTTGGGTTGTCGGCAAAGACTCCGCTGACGAGCATGGAACCCAAAAATCTGCTGCAATCAGAGATCTTCGCAAGCGCCGGATCGTTCTGCATGATGTCTGGATTCACCGTCTTGGTGGCATTCAGGGCTTGGCGTGTTGCCACCACATCGCTGGCCCACTGCGCGAGATTCGCAAATTCGTTCCTGAGCAGTCCGAGAGCATCTTGGTCTGCGGCGGTCGACGCAGCCACCGCTGCTTGCATGAGGTCCGCCTCCACTCGGTTGTGATAATCCTGAGGCCACGTCCCAACTACCGGCGCGCCATACATGAGTATGGTCCCGATGGCTCCCCTCCATTCTCTCATTTCCGCCAGCACGGCGATGGCTACGCTCGCAAAGTTCTTAGACAATCCCTCCGGGACTGGCGGAGGTGCGGCGCCGGCGTTCGAAACAGGAATCGTCAGGACGATTCGATTCGGCTCGACAGTGACTATTCCATTCGTGATCTGAGCCAGAGTCTCGATATCCACATAAGATCGGCCATCGATCTGCTTGATTGCTGCGTCCGTAGTTTTCCCGTTCACAACGAGTGTCTTATTCGGCGGGAGTTGCGCTAACAATACTGCCGCGATGGACAGAACAAATCCAAGCAACACGACGTAATGGAGATGGCTAAGTCGATTCATGATGTGCCCACCTTTGTGCGGCTATAGTGGTCCCCGGATTCTTAGGTTACTGCGATTGTGGTTTGTCTTCCAGATACACTTTCGAGCCGGGAATACAAGAAGCCTCTAAGTTAATGCCCAGATAAGCGGCCCTTCCTCGTTACTGACCGCATGGGGTAATTGATGTGCAGTTCCTCAGAGAACGAGTCGCTTGATCATCGGTGAAGGTGTGGCTTAAACGCCGTCCTAGGAGGCCCGCTTCGATCAACTAAACCGGGGACAACCTCACGAAAGTGGTGGTATGGTAGTCTTTGGTTGGGCACCTCCTGATGTGGCTTCTAGCACGCTTCGCGTTGGCATTTTATTTGGTTGCAGCCTACCAGACCAGTTCAGTGGGTTTAGTGGCGGGTGAAACGACGGCAGTGTTCGGGTCGTCTATTTAGGAGCTACCTTCATGAGGCTCCTTGCGCGCGTTTCGGTAGTTCTTCTGTTGGTGGGTGTAGGCACCGGTCTATTAGCCCTCCAAGGCGGCGGATATCCAAGTTTCCCAACAGAAGCCGCCACTTACCCTGGTGAAGGTAGCATGCACCTCGGCGGCGCCTGGGAATGGGCTGGCGATCCTCGCTATCCGGAGAAGTTCGCCTCGATGGCTTTTTGGGTAGGCATCAATTACGTCATGTATGGAATGACGCACTGACGTCGAATTTCGGGCTGCGACCCTGTCAGCCGGTGCTCGTGATATGTTCGAATTCCTTTTCAAGTATCCGCGCGCAGTCTTCTCGAAGGGCGATTTTGTCCTGCTCGGCGCCTGGCCGAAGTGGATTCTTGTCATTCTTGTCCTTGCGGCTGCCGCCGGTTTGGCATGGCTGATCCGCTCGCGGCTCCCGCAGGCGTCCCCGCACGTCAGGAACTGGAAGGCGGGCGTCATTTGGCTGCTGCAATTCGCCATGGCGGCGCTGCTGCTTATCTTGTTGTGGCAGCCGGCGATCCTGGTTGCCGAGCTCAAGCCGCAGCAGAACATCATTGCTGTCCTGGTGGACGATTCGCGCAGCATGTCCATCCCGGACAACGGTGCGACGCGGGAGTCCCAGGCTGTCAAGGCGCTCGAGGGTGGCGTGCTCGACGAGCTGCAAAAGAAATTTCAGATCCGCCTCTACCGTGTCGACGGTCAATTGGCGCGCATCTCCAAGCTGGACGAGTTGAAGACATCGGCCCCGGCCGCCGCGACACGCATCGGCGTCGGCCTCAGGCAATTGGCCGGTGAAGCAGCCGACCTGCCCATCGGCGCCGTGGTGCTGCTTAGCGACGGGGCTGACAATTCAGGCGGGATTGACCTGGAGACCATCTCCACGTTTCGCAGCCGGCGCATTCCGGTTCACACCGTCGGGTTTGGTCTCGAACAGGTGCCGCATGACGTTGAGATTGACGACGCCATTGTCGCGCCGCGGGCTCTGGCTGATTCTCGCCTGGCCGCCCAAGTCAGTTTTCATCAGCGCGGCTATGGCGGACAGAAAACCATGCTGACGGTTCGCGATGGTGAAAAAGTTTTGGCTGCCCGCGAGGTTACATTGGCCTCCGACGGCGAGAGCCAGAGCGAGACTCTTCTATTCAACGCGGGCGCCGCCGGAGCCAAAACTCTCCAGTTTTCGATCGACGCGCTACCCGGGGAAGAGAACCGCGCCAACAACGCCGTCACCCGCATGGTCAACGTCGAATCGAATAAGCGCCGCATCCTATACGTTGAGGGTGAGCCTCGCTGGGAATACAAGTTCATCCGGCGGGCTGAGGAAGATGACCGCATTGTAAAGTTGGTCTCCATGCTCCGCACCAGCGAAAACAAGATCTACCGCCAGGGGATTGACGACCCAAAGGAATTGGCTGAGGGCTTCCCATCCCGAGTCGAGGACCTTTTCGGTTACCAGGCGCTGATCATCGGGTCGCTTGAAGCAAGCTATTTTACGGCGGCTCAGCAGGAGCTGATCCGACAGTTTGTTGATCGGCGCGGAGGTGGGCTGTTGCTGCTCGGAGGCCGAGCCTCGTTGGGCGACGGGGGCTGGGGCGCCTCAAGTCTTGCGGACCTGCTTCCGGTCGTCCTTCCCAACAAGAAGGGTACATTCCACCGCGATCCAGCCACGGTGGAACTTACCCCTGCCGGCGCCGACAATACCATCACCAGACTGGTGGAGGACCCCGCACGCAATGTTGAATGCTGGAAAAAGCTCCCGTACCTTATGAATTATCAGGAGGCCGGCACTCCGAAGCCCGGGGCAGTTGTCCTGGCGGAAATGAACGCTGGCAGCCGGAAGCTGCCGCTTTTGATCACGCAAAACTACGGCCGCGGGCGGACCGCCGTGCTGGCCACCGGCGGCACATGGCGCTGGCAAATGAGCCAGCCTTTGGGAGACCCGACCCATGAGGAATTCTGGCAGCAACTGCTTCGCTGGCTCGTTACGGACACGCCGGGCCGCGTGGTCGCATCGGTCCCAAGCCAGATGCTGTTTGACGATGGCCGCATTCGCTTTTCAGCCGATGTGCGCGACAAAAACTATCTGCCGGCCGCCGATGCCCGCGTCGAGGCGCACATTCTGGGGCCGGGGGGCGCCGCGGTCCAGATCGAGATGTCTCCGGATGCGAACACGCCGGGCACGTTCCACGCTGACTGGAACGCCGATAAGCCTGGATCTTTTCTCACCGAGGTGACCGCTACACGAGGCACCGAAGAACTGGGCCGTGACGTATTGACCTTTGCGCGCATGGACGGTGTCGCCGAGAATTTTCACACCGGGCAGAACCGCGAACTGCTTGAAAAGCTTGCTTCGCAGACCGGAGGGCGGTACTGGAGGCCCCAGGATTTGTCCAGGCTCCCGAACGAGATTTCCTATTCCGAAGCTGGCATCACCGTGCGTGATACGAAGGATCTCTGGAACATGCCGGCGGTCTTCCTGCTGATTCTGTTATTGCGCTCCTCCGAATGGCTCTTGCGCCGAAAGTGGGGCGTTGTATGAAGATTCGCATGAAGACCACTCTGCAGGCCAAGTTGTTGATCGGCCTCTGCCTCGGATGTCTTGGTCTGTCCGGGCTTCCCGCACGGGCCGCTACTTACTACGTCACGGTCGCGGGTCTGGGTGGCGAGCCCGATTACGAGCAGCGGTTTACTGCGCTGGCCAAGGATGTAGAAAAATTGTTCAAGCCTTCGGCGGCCGGTGCGCATGTCTACACGTTGACCGGAAGCGAGAGCACGCGAGCGCATCTGACCGAAACGATGAATCTGATCGCGCGCGAAGCCAAGCCGGAAGATGACTTCGTTCTTATCCTCATCGGTCACGGCTCATTCGACGGCGTCGAGTACAAGTTCAATCTGCCCGGTCCGGACATCTCCGGAGCGGAGCTGGCCTCGTTATGTGACCGCGTGGCCGCGAAGCGCCAACTGATCGTGAACACGACCAGCGCAAGCGGGGGCTCCATTGGCGCGCTTCAGAAGTCCGGACGCATCGTCATCGCCGCAACAAAGACCGGCACGGAGAAGAACGCCACGGTCTTTGCCCGTTACTGGGTGGAGGCGCTGCATGATTCCTCGGCGGACCTGGACAAAAACGAAGCGATCAGCGCTCTCGAAGCGTTCCAATATGCCGACCGTAAGACGACTTCTTTTTACGAATCGCAAAAGCGTCTGGCAACCGAACACGCCGTGATCGAGGACACCGGCAAAAAAGAAGCGGTCCGGGCAGCTTCGGCTGATAACGGAGAAGGGTTGCTGGCTTCCAATTTTGTCCTTCTTCGGCTGGGCGCCGCGCAGAAAGCCGCGAGTGATCCAGCCAAGCGCGCGCTGCTCGAGAAGAAAGAGGAATTGGAGCGCAAGATCGATACCCTCAAGTACCAGAAGGCCGCCATGTCAGCGGAGAATTACAAGAAGCAGCTTTCCGACGCGCTTCTCGACCTGGCCAGAGTACAGGAGGAGTTGGACAAGTGACGCGGGTGACTAGGAGCTGCGTGCTGTGTTTGGCGGGCCTGCTGGGCGCAAGCATGTCCTGGGCCGCGACGCCCGAGAATTGTCACGCCCTGCGCAAGCACGGCCATCGAGCCGAAGCTCAGAAATGCTACGAGTCGCTCAGCGTCGCGCGCGATCCGTACCTCCGCGCCGAAGGCTACTGGGGCATGGAGATGTATCAGGAGGCCAACAACCAGTTCCGCATCGCGGTGGCCCAGTCGCCTTCGAACGCCATGTACCGCGTCCGCTGGGGCCGCCTGATGCATGAGCGCTTCAACAACACCGATGCTGCGAACCTTTTCAAGGAAGCTTTGGAAAAAGACGCGAAGAACGCTCAAGCCTATTATGGTCTCGCCCTGGTTAGCGCCGATGGGTTCGACAGCAAAGCCGTCGAATGGGCCGCTAAGGCGTTGGAACTCGATCCGAAGTTCGTCCAAGCGCACGAATTGATGGCCAACCTTTTGCTGGAGGACTCCGACGAGGAAAAAGCTTTTGCAGAGGCTGATGAGGCTCTTAAGATTTCTCCCGAGGCGCTCGATGCCATGGCCATCCATGCGGCCATCGAAGCTCTGGCCGACCGCTCGCCCGATGCGTGGTTCGAAAAGATCCGTCAGGTCAATCCTGCCTACGGCGAAGGCTACGCGCTCGTCGCGCATCATCTCGTGCTCAACCGCCGTTATCAGGAGGGCATTGCCTACTACCGTAAGGCGATCGAAGTGGACCCGCGGCTCTGGGCGGCGCGCGCGCAGCTCGGCATCAACCTCATGCGCATGGGCCAGGAAGACGAACCGCGCAAGCAGCTCGAAATATGCTACGACAACGGTTACCGGAATGAAGAGACGGTCAACAGTCTTCGACTGCTCGATAGTTACAAAAACTTTGTCACTTTCAGGGATGAAACGACGATCCTCAAGCTTCAGAAGAAGGAAGCCGAACTTCTTTATCCGTACTTCGAAGCCGTGCTGAAGCGCTCGATTGCCACCTATGAGAAGAAGTACAAGATGAAGCTGCCAGGCCCCGTTCAGGTGGAAGTCTACCCGGACCATGAAGATTTTGCCGTGCGCACGATGGGAATGCCCGGCTTGGGCGCTTTGGGTGTCACCTTCGGTGAAGTCATCGCCATGGACAGCCCATCGGGCCGCCCTCCCGGCGAATTTCATTGGGCCAGCACACTGTGGCACGAGATGAGCCACGTCTATATTCTCACCGCAACCGACCATCGCGTTCCGCGCTGGTTTACCGAAGGGCTGGCGGTCCACGAGGAAACGGAGGCCTCTCCCGAGTGGGGTGACCGCATGACCCCGGATGTTGTTGTCGCCATCCGCGACAAGAAGCTGCTTCCGATCGCGGAGCTTGATCGCGGTTTCATCCGCCCCCGATATCCAATGCAGGTGATCGTTTCCTACTATCAGGCGGGCCGCATCTGCGATTATATCCAGAGCCGCTGGGGCGCAGACAAGTTACTGGATATGGTGCACTCCTTCGCGCAGCGCAAGACAACGCCCGAAGTGATTCGGCAGGATCTGGGCCTGGAGCCGGAGGAATTCGACAAGCAGTTTCTGGATTGGCTGGACAAGGACGTCGGCCAGACGGCGGCAAACTTTGACAAGTGGCGCACGAGCTTGAAGGATCTGGTGGAGCAAGCCAAGAACAAGAATTACGATGAAGTCCTCAAGGAAGGCGACGAAGTCCGCCGCATGTATCCGGACTACGTCTATGCCGCGAATCCCTACGAATTTATGGCCGAGGCCGACCTAGCGAAAGGAAATAAGCAGTCCGCCGCTGCTGTGCTCACCGATTACGAGAAGAAGGGCGGGCGTAGCCCGCAATCCCTGAAGCAGTTGGCATCGCTCGAAGAGGAACTCGGTAAACCCACGGAGGCCGCTGCCACGCTCGATCGCCTCAACTACATTGATCCGGTCGATGAAGAGCTTCACCGCCATCTCGGCGATCTGTGGTTCGCGCAAAAAAATTACACGGGCGCAATCCGTGAATACAACGCCGTGATCGCATCGCACCCGCTCGACAAGGCTTCCGCGCAATTCAATCTAGCCCGCGCATATTTTGCCACAGGACAGAAAGATATGGCCGAGGAGCACCTCCTCACGTCACTGGAGGCCGCGCCCGACTATCGGCCCGCTCAAAAGCTATTGCTGCAGATGAAGGATTCCAACGAAGGGAAATGAACAATGGCCTCTATCGCTCAGCTCGATCCAGACTCCGCGGAACTGAAGAAGCGCATTGAACGCTTTCAGTCGGTGCGCGACAACATTCTCGCCCAAGTGCGCAAAGTCATCGTGGGGCAGGAGGAAGTGCTCGACCAGATTCTCATCTCGCTGTTTGTCGGCGGCCATTGCCTGATCACGGGCTTGCCCGGCACGGCGAAGACTCTCATGGTCCGCACCATTGCGCAGACCCTCGGCCTGGCTTTCAAGCGCATCCAGTTCACGCCGGACTTGATGCCCTCCGATATCACCGGAACGGACATCATCGAAGAGGATCCCACCACGGGGCACCGTCGCTGGACCTTCGTCCCGGGACCGATCTTCGGCAACATCGTGCTCGCCGATGAGATCAACCGCACGCCGCCGAAAACGCAATCGGCGCTGCTGGAAGCCATGCAGGAGCTTTCCTGCACCGTGCGCGGTAACCACTATAAACTGCCCTCACCATTCTTCGTGCTGGCCACGCAGAACCCCATTGAACTCGAAGGCACGTACCCGCTTCCCGAGGCGCAGCTCGACCGCTTCCTGTTCAATACCATTCTCGATTATTTGAGCGCCGCTGACGAAGTGAAGGTAGTTGATTTGACGACCACCACGCACGTCGCGCAGGTTGAGACGGTCACCTCTGCGGAGGAAATTCTCGATTTCCAGAATCTGGTCCGCATGGTGCCGATCGGCGAATCTCTCGCTCGTTACGTGATTGAACTCGTTCGTGCCACCCGCCAGAACAGCGGTATCGCGCCCGACTTCGTCAAGAAATACGTCAACTACGGGGGCAGCGTGCGCGCCGCCCAGTTCATTGTCCTGGCGGCGAAAGCACGCGCTCTGGCCCACCGCCGCTACCACGTTGCCTACGAGGACATCACGGCGCTGGCCACTCCGGTGCTTCGCCACCGCATCCTATTGAACTTCCATGCTGAATCGGACCGCATCGATTCAGACGAAATTCTGCGCCGGTTGCTCGAACATATGCCGCCGCCTTCAGGGGCCTGATGCTGCAACGCTTTCTCGATCCGTCCGTGCTCGCCGGGATCTCCGGTCTGGACCTGGTGGCGAAGACTGTGGTCGACGGGTTCGTCGCCGGTCTGCACCGCTCGCCGGATTTCGGTTTCAGCCAGGAGTTCGCCGAATACCGCGCCTACTCTCCGGGCGACGATCTCCGCCATGTGGACTGGAACGTGTTTGCGCGCACCGAGCGTGCCTACTTGAAGCGCTACCGGGGCGAGACAAACAGCATACTCACCGTGCTTCTCGATGCCAGCAACTCCATGAACTTCTCTTCTCATGGAGTGAACAAGATGGACTACGCTCGTTTCACGGCCGCATCGCTGTTCTATCTCGCGATCAAGATGCAACGCGATGCCGCGGGGTTGATCGTCTTCGATGATGAAATTCGCATGTACATAAGGCCTTCGACGCGGCAGGGACAACTCGTACGCTTACTCAGCGGTCTCGAGCACGCCGAGCCGCGCGCCCGCACCGATTTCGCGAAGCCGCTCCACCACTTTCAGCAGTTCCTGCGGCGCCGCGGAATGGTGGTATTCATCTCCGACTTTTACGATTCTCCGGAGAACATCGTCCGGACGATCGAGCCTTTGCGTTTCCACGGGAATGAGGTCGTTCTGTTTCATGTTCTCGATCCCAAGGAAATCCGGCCCGAATTCGGCGAGCCGGCCACGCTGGTCGATTTGGAAACCCAGGAGCGGATCGAGGTCACTCCGGAATATGCCCGCGGCGAGTACCGGGAAAAGTTGGACGCGCACATGGAAGCCTTGCGCGACAAAGCGCACGCCTCCGGGATGGACTATCACTTGCTTGTCACTGACCGGCCACTCGACGATGCACTCCGGGAGTACCTCACGATCCGGCAGGGGAGGCACTAAATGGGCTTTCTTGCTCCCTGGTTCCTGGCGGGCCTGGCGGCGGTGGCCGTGCCCATTTATGTCCATTTGCTGCGGCGTCACACGACAATCCCGCATCCGTTCAGCTCGCTGATGTTTTTCGACCGGCGCACGCAGAGTTCCATCAAGCATCGCCGCCTCCGCTATTTGGTCCTGCTGTCGCTGCGGACCCTCCTGCTTGTGTTGCTCGCGCTGGCGTTCGCCAATCCGTTCATTAACCGGACGGCTGCCAACATGAGCAACGAAAAGCTGTTGCTGCTGGTCATTGATAATTCCTTCAGCATGCGCGCCGGATCGCGCTTGGCCGACGCGCGCCGCGAAGCGCTTTCTGTCTTGTCCTCCCGGAGACCGGCGGAACGCGCCCAAATCATGGCTCTCGGTTCCCAGCTTCAGGTCCTCACCCAGCCTTCACAAGACGCGGGGGCACTCCGCGCCGCCGTGGAGAGCCTCCAGCCTGGAGACTCCCGTGGGAGCTTCGGCGAACTTGCACGCGCCCTCCGGTCCCTGGCAGAAACTGTGCGCACGCCCATCGAACTCCATCTGTTTAGCGACATGCAGAAATCCGCGATGCCGGCAAGCTTCGCGGAATTGGCCCTGCCCGCGAATGTATCTCTTGTCCTGCATTCCGTGGTCAAGAATGCCGTACCGAACTGGACGGTGGAAAGCGTCAACGCGCCCGGCCAGGTCTGGGACCCAAAGAAGACGCGCGTTCAAGTTGTTGTCGCTGGATTCGGAACTCCGGCCGAGACCCGCACAGTTTCTCTTCTAGTGAACGGCAAGACCATCGCCACCCGCAGTGTCGAGGTGCCCGCCGGGGGGCGCGCAACCGTTGAATTTGAGTCGCTCGATGTGCCCTACGGCTTTACCCGGTGCGAAGTGCGGATTGATTCGGCGGATGCTTTCCCCGCGGATGACGCGAGCTTGTTTGCCGTGGAACGTTCCGACCCTCGGCGCGCACTATTCGTTTACGAACCAGGCGACTCGCGGTCTCCACTTTATTTTAGTTCTGCGCTGGCCTCGGCCGCTGAAGCGGCCTTCACGCTCGATGCCGTCACCGTTAGCCAAGCCGCCGGCCTTCCGCTCTCCAAGTACGCGTTCGTCGTCCTTTCCGACGTGATGTCGCTGCCCTCCTCTTTCGAAAATGATCTGCTGCGATACGTCCAGAGCGGCGGCGGTGTCTGGATCGCCGCCGGGACCTTCGCGGCGCACGGCGTGCGCATCCCTGTTTTTGGCGGCAACATCCTGGAATCCCGCGATTACTCGCGCAGTGGCGAGCGTTTCCTCACGGTGGGTGAAGCAGATCCTTCACACCCTTCCGTGCAGAAAGCCGGCCGCTGGTCCGGCGTGAAATTCTATTTTGCGGTCCGCGTGGACCCCGCCAATTCCCGCGTCGCCGTTCGCCTGACGGATCAGACGCCGTTGCTGCTGGAAAAGAAGATCGGCGAGGGAAGTGTACTGCTGTTCGCTTCCGGCCTCGACAATCTGACCAACGATTTCCCTCTCCATCCGGTCTTCGTTCCCTTTGTCGAGCAGACCGCCTGGTATCTTTCCGGCACTGAGCGCCGCAGCGGCTCTCGCGTGGCCGGCTCGTTCTTCGAGTTGCGCTCCTCCAAGGAGCAAGCCGTGGGCGTCGAGGTCATCGACCCCGACGGCCACCGGCCCCTTTCCTTGAAGGAGGCCGCGTCCGCGCAGACCTTCCAGTTGACGCGTGCGGGCTTTTACGAACTCCAGCTTGCCAATGGGCGTCACGATGTGATCGGCGTCAACGCGGACCGCCGTGAATCCGACCTCGCTGTCATCCCGGACGATGTCCTATCGCTCTGGCGCGGGAATCCCGCGGGGGCTGCAAAGGCCGCGGCTGGGAGACAGGCGCAGGAACAGACCAAGCCCTACACGTTGTGGTGGTACATTATGCTTGTGGTACTGGCGGCGGCCGTTGCGGAATCCCTGCTTGCCGATCAATACTTAGGGATACAGCAGGAGGAACCATGAGCATTCGGGATCAGCTCAACTCCTACATTCACCGGCTGGAGAAGCGTTTGCGCCTTGGCGCATTGCTTCGCGGCGCCGCAATACTGACTTCGGTCGCTCTGGCGGCCACCGTTGTCCTTGTGCTTATTACGAACGCGTTCGCGTTCTCCAAATGGAGTATCACCGGTGCGCGCGTCGCTCTGCTTTTCGCGCTCGCTTTGGCGTTGAGTTTTGGAATCGCCCTGCCTCTGAATGCCCTCAACCGGCGGCGTGCCGCCCGCAAGGCCGAGGCTGTTTTCCCCGAATTCCAGCAGCGTCTGGTGACCTTCGCTGAGCGAGATGCGGATGTTCGCGAACCCTTCATCGAGTTGCTGGCCGCTGACACCCTCGAGGTCGCCAGCGGGGCCGAACCCGCGCGCTTGGTTTCCAATCGCAAGCTGGCGGCATTGCTCGGCGTCGGTGCCGCCTCGCTCTGTGCACTCCTCTGGATGATCCTGGCTGGCCCGGGGTATCTGGGCCACGGCGCCGCGTTGCTGTGGGCGGCTCCAACTCGCAACGGATCCGCCCCGTTCTATGACATTCAAGTGACCCCCGGGGATGTTTCCGTCCGCCGCAACGCCGACCAGATCGTCACCGCGCAGCTCATTGGTCTTCAAACCGACACCGCGCGCCTCTATGCACGCTATCAGAGTGCTTCCAAATGGGAGCAGGTCCCCATGCACCCGCAATCCGGAGCTTCCGTATTCCAATTCGTTTTCGCGGGCCTTCCCGAAAGCGTCGAATACTATGTCGAAGCCGGACCGCTCCGCTCGCGCCACTTCAACATCCGCGTCCTGGATCTCCCTGGGGTGAAGAATGTCCGTGTGACGTACCGCTATCCTGAATGGACGCGGATGCAAAACGTCGTGGAAGAGCGCGGCGGCGATCTCCGCGCGGTCGAAGGCACGCAAGCCGACCTCGAAGTTCAGACCGACCGGCCGCTGCGCGACGGCGTCCTGGTCCTCGACGACGAACAGCAGATTCGCCTCTCGGGCGGCGAGGGCAACGTGTACAAGGGTACCATTCGCATAGAGAAGGACGGTGTGTACCATGTTGCTGCCCTGGACCAGGGGCAGCCCGTCCGCCTCTCGAACGATTTCTTCATCGAGGCCCGAAAGGCGAATCCGCCAGATATCATCATTGCGCGTCCCGGCCACGATTATCGCGCAAGCCCCATCGAAGAGGTCACCGTCGATGTCAAGGCGGATGACGAATTCGGCCTCTATGACATGTCGCTTCATTACTCGGTCAACGGCGGCGCCGAGCAGGCCGTGGATCTTCTCAAGCAGAAGGGCATCAAGCAGGCCGATGGCTCCACCACAATTTCCCTGGAGAATTTCAAGCTTGTGCCGGGCGACGTCGTGAGCCTGTACGCGAGTGCCAAGGACGCCCACGCCGAATCGCGCACGGACATCTCCTTCATTCAGGCTGACCCGTTCGAACGCGAGTTCTCCCAGTCCCAGCAGGCCGGGGGCGGTGGAGGGGGTGGCGGCGGCCAAATGGATCAGAACGATATTTCGCAGCGCGAAAAGGAAATCATCGCCGCGACTTGGAAGCAGCGCGGCGACAACAAAGCGGCCAAACAAGAGGCCGCCGGGGCCGCCAAGTTCCTCTCCAATGTTCAATCCAAGCTGCGCGATCAGGCGAAGTCTCTGGCCGGGCGCATGCAGAGCCGCGAACTATCGCACGAGAATGAAGAGTTCAATGGCTTCGTGAAGGATATGAACGCCGCTGCAGACGCCATGGGCCCGGCGTCCGAAAAATTGCAGCAGCAAGAGTGGACCGAGGCCCTTCCCGACGAACAGAAGGCCCTGCAGCACTTGCTGCGCGCCGAGGCCACGTTCCGCCAGATTCAGGTGGCGTTTGGTGGCGGCGGGGGCAGCGGAGGCGGGGGCGGCGCCGGGCGCGACCTGGCGAGCCTTTTCGATCTGGAGCTCGACACCGAGAAGAATCAGTACGAAACTGCCCAGACCGCCGGCTCGGCAAGCCAGCGCGAGAAGGAGATCGACGAAGCGCTTCAGAAGCTCGATCAACTGGCGCGCCGCCAGGAGGAACTGGCACAGCAGCAGCGCAACGAAAATATGCAAAGCTCCCAGCAGCGCTGGCAGCAGGAAATGCTGCGCCGGGAGGCTGAAGAGTTACAGCGTCAGATGGAACAACTTGCGCGAAACAATTCCCAGGGCAGCTCGCAGAGCAATTCTTCTTCCGGTTCAGCGGGGCAATCGGGTGCAGGAGGAAGACAGGGTTCAACCGACCCGCGCGTCCAGCAGTCTCTCGACCGGCTCCGGCAGGCTACCGATGACATGCGTCGCGCGACTTCTCCGCAGCAGAGCGATGCCGAAGCGCGCCGCGCCGCCGATCGCCTGAAGGAAGCCACGGATTTGCTGGGCGGCATGCGCCAACAGCAAACCTCCGCGCGGGTCAATTCGCTGGCCAATGAGACAAGCCGCATGGCGAAAGAGCAACGCGACCAATCAGACCGCATCCGTCAGATGTTCGGACAGCGGGGAGAACAGCCTGGATTACAAGATCAGCGGAAGCTCGCTGACGACCGCCAGCGCCTGGCCGAAGACTTGGGCCGCCTGGAAAAGGAACTGCAAGACACCGTGCGGGAGCTGGCCACGAATAAACAGAATGCCGCGTCCTCCAAGCTGCGCGAGGCCCTCGGCGATATGCAACAGTCCGAACTCCGCTCCCGCATACAGCGAGGTGCGGATTGGATGCGTCGCGGCGTAGATCCAAACGCCAGTGGAGCTGAGCCGGAAATTACCGCTGGGATGCAGCGCCTCGAAAAGGGGGTCCGTGACGCTCAACAGGCCATGGGCGCCGACCCGCAACAAGGAAACGATTCGCAGCAAGGACTCGAAGACGCTCTAAATCGTGTGGAGCGGCTCCGCAGCCAAATAGATTCTCTCACCCGCAACGGTCAAGGCCGCCAACAGGGACAACAAGGAAACGGTCAGGGCGCGGGTGGTCCCGTCGGGGGCCCAGGTGCAAGACTTGGTGGTGGCATCTACGGAGGAGGCTATCGCGACGGTAATTGGGGTAGGGGCCGCTACTACGGTGGCGTCGATACGTGGATTGGTACCCCGCTGGGGGGACCTCCGGTCCAGCCTGACAATCCTCCCATCCCGCCCCAGCGCGCTTACCAGGACAGCTTGCGCGATCTGGATCAGCTTCGCCAAGCGGTTCGGGAAGACCCTGAGATGGCACGCGAAGTTCAAGATCTGATCCGCGAGATGCAGCGCTTGGCCCCGAACCGTTACCCGGAAAATCCGGCGCTGGTCGAACAGCTCCACGCGCAAGTGCTCGCCAGTGTCGACAAGCTCGAGCTTCAGTTACGCCGTCAACTGGATGATAAACAGTCCGGGCAGGTGCGCAGCGGCGATTCTCAGCCGGTACCCGCCGGCTACGAGGATTCCGTTGCGGAGTATTACCGCCGGCTCAGCAAGAACAAGTAAAGCTTTCGAAATTCTATGGAGCCAGCCCTCCTTGCCTGATGGGTGACGCACTCGCGCGAATTAGTGTTTTGGGCAGCGGTTTGCGGGGGAATTGCTGTTCTGCATTGGCCGTCATGTACGCGAACGACGCGACGATCACAGCCGCCTGTTTCAGATCCTCCTCCTGAATCCGCTCGTACACATCCATGTTCGTATGATGCGTGCGCGTCTCGTATTCGATCGGATCCTGCATGAACTCGAAGCCCGGCAGGCCGACCTCATCGAAGGCGACATGGTCGGTGCCGCCGGTGCTGCGGATGGAAAGCGTGGTCATGCCCATGGACTTGAAGGGCTCCATCCACTTTTCGAGGATGGGCCGGATGGCCTCGTTGCCCTGCAAATAGATGCCGCGAATTTTCCCAGTGCCGTTGTCCAAATTGAAATAGCCGGAGATTTTAGAGTGATCGGCCTTGAGCTGCATCCCCTGCCGGTCGGCGAAATGTTCCTTGACATAGGCGCGCGAGCCGAGCAAGCCTTCTTCCTCGCCTGTCCACAGGGCGAGGCGCACCGTGCGCCGCATCTTCAACCCTGAAAATTTCAGGATGCGCATGGCCTCCATCATGACGGCGGATCCCGCGGCGTTATCGGTGGCGCCGGTCCCGCTGTCCCAGGAATCGAAATGCGCGCCGATCAGCACGGCCTCATCCGGCTTGTCCGTCCCTGGAATTTCCGCGACGATGTTGAATGAATCGAGATTGTCGTCGTAGAGCTTGTTGACGATGTTGACTACAAGCGTTACCGGAATATTTTTCTCGAGCGTGCGAAGAATGCGCCCGTAATGTTCGATGGCTACGGCAACGCGCGGCAATACGAGGGGGTCCTTCGGATCTTGGGAGCCGCCGCTCATTACCATGATTGTCCCGCCGTCGTGCGGCGCGGGTTCGAGCCACGCGGCAGCGCCTTCCGCCGTCAAGAAGTTCAGGAGCTTCTGGTTGAACTGCCGCTGCGCAAACAGGCGTTTACGGGCAGCTCGATCGCGGGCAGGTCGCTTGGCCGGCGCCTGCGAGAGGTCCGCCAATTCCTGGTCGGTGTAGCGATGGGCCTGCGCCTCGAAGTGCGCTTCGACCGGGCGCGTCGGCGCCGTCATCACAAACTTGCCTTTGAGTTTTCCGCGATACGCGTCGAAATCCCTTTCTTTTTCAATTTTCGCATACACGACTTCCGCCGTGACCGGTCCGTTGGTCCCGGACGTCCACGCTTTTGGATACGCGATCATTGGAAAATGCCGCGGCGCAATCTCATTGGCCTCGAAAAGCTCATTCGACCAGCCCCGCCCAAATGGCCCCCACGGTTCTTCGTGGACATTTGCCAGCCCCCAGGAACCCAGCGTCTTGACCGTGTAGTCAGCAGCCTCCCGGATGTTCGGGGAATTGGTCAGACGCGCCCCATACACGTCGGTCAGATAGCTCAGGACCTCCATGATCTGCGAGCGCTGGAGGCCTTCCTCTTGGAACCTATGGATCGCGGCGGCGTCGGGTTCCGGCCAGCCCGTCTGCGCCGTCACACCCCATGCCAGCGCGAACGCCAGTACCAGCAGGACCGCGAATTTCAATGGTTTGCGCACATTCATCCTCACACACGTCTCGAAGGATTTTACCCCGGGAATTTTCCCGACGCGTCGTATTCATTTGGCATGTGTCTATGCGCGCCATGACTCCGTCGCGCCGGCGGCTGTGTTCATTCAATGGCTCGGCCCCAAATCCAAGGAGGCGTGGGCTGAAATTGATGAAATGTGGCGAGGCAAAACAAAGCTTGCGGAAGTGGTACGCGCGGAAATTGCCGCCGCAAAGAACAAACCGAAGTCTTAGAGACCTCCAGCCGGCCCACGCGCAAATCTCGACAAGCCGGATTATCAGATATCGAGAGCCACTTACCGATAAGACTGTTCTATAATGCGTTTCTCGGGGCTTGGGAGACTCGGCATCTTCGCCTATTCTTCGTCTGTACTTCACTTGTCCTCCAGTACAGTAGCGAGCTTTGGCGTACAATCTCTAAACTGTCCTTGTTGTGAGTTCACAAACGGACGTTCATGCTAGCAGCAACCTGATGCCGAATCAGCGCGCACCACTCACATTATTGGCCATTTTTGTTGCCTTTGTAGCCACATTGTCTCTTTCGGGCTGCGTTGGAGTGACGGGCTCCGGCACGCAGGCATCGAATTCGGGCATCTCTTCCTCTGGATCGCTCGCGGCAAGCGCGACGAGTCTCAGTTTTGGAAACGTCAACCTCGGCGGAAGCAGCGTCCTGGGCGTGACAATTACCAACGCCGGAAAATCAAATGTCACCATCTCTAACGTCAGTATCTCAGGCGCCGGATATACGGCGAGTGGCGTCTCCACAGGACAGATGTTGACGCCAGGGCAAACTGCAACACTGAACGTGACTTTCACTCCGGCAGCAACAGGAATCCTGACTGGAACTGCCACGATGACCAGCAATGCCACCAATTCGCCCACGACTGTTTCTCTATCCGGGACGGGAGTCCAGCCGGTTGCGCATTCCGTTACACTGACCTGGGCGGCGAGCACGCCCGCGGTGAACGGATACAATGTCTACCGTTCAAGTTACTCCGGCGCCCTGTACACGAAGCTGAACTCCGGTCTAATCACAACAACTCAATACAATGATTCCACTGTGCAAGCCGGTCAAACCTACTTCTATGCGGCCACTTCCGTGGATTCGGGCAACGTGGAGAGCACATATTCGAATCAGGTCTCTGCCACAGTCCCCACGCCCTAAATTTCGGTATGGAGGCGCGTGGCTAACCGAATTCGGTGGATGGGTCTTAGAGATTTAGACTTGCCGACCTTCACTGTGTGGCGCTAAAGAATAAAACCAGATTACAGTCTGTCAGCGGATTTATTGCGCATGACGGCGATGGCTATTCGATCTATTTCGTCCTGTTACATACATCCAATGACACTTCACACGGATGCCCGACAATTGGGCCAAGTCCGTTTCTCGGAATGTATGGTCGGAGCCAGTTTCCGAAAAGCGCGTTTACCCGGGGGAGTAGCAATTGTTGTCTCCGCTCCCGGGGCGATGTAGACTCGCGGCGGAGTGGGAGTATCACCCTGAGGAGGAATATCGATGAAACGCTATCTTGTCAGCGCTCTGGTTCTGAGCATGGTGTGCGCGGGTCTGCTGGTGCTCGTGCTGTCCAATTCCGTGGCCGCAGCGGACGACGAGATTGTTACGGCCGATCGGACTTTGACGGCGGCCTTCGAAAAGGGCGACAAAGCGACAATCCAGAAATGGGTCGACCCCGAGTTCACCTGGATCGATACGAACGGAATCATGTGGCCCCTGCGGGAGACGCTTGAGGCGGGGATCAAGCCCCTGGTTCCCAGCACGGGCGACATCAAGGTAGTCGAACACAAATACGGCAACGTGGTCTGGGTGCAGGTGAACCTGGACAAGAACTACTCCGCACATACCTGGGTCAAACGCGGTAACGGATGGAAGCTGCTCAACACCTCTGAAATCGCTGTGCATGCGCCCGACTACAAGGTTGTGCGCCCCACCTACGACGTGCCCTGCATCAACCCTTGCGCCTACGTGCCTTACCAGCCGCTGACGGCAAACGAGAAGGCTGCGCTGGCAGGATGGCAGGAGCAGGAGTCCGGCCGGCCCGGAATGTGGGCCAAGCATCTCGCGGACAATTTGGACCAGCGCGCCGTGGCCAGCGCCGGAGGCCCGCGCGGGCCCAAGGCGGACATCGTAGCGGCTCAGGAGAGAGCAAACGCACAAGATCCGAAGCGGCCCGTGGTGGCGGCGGTTCCCTTCTTGTGGTCGCGCTGGTGGGACGAGGGCACCGCAGTGGTGATGATCTCGGTGCAGCCGACCTACGGGCAGAGGGCCTATTGGGCTAGCCGCGTCTTCGCTCCGTTGAATGGGACCTGGATGATGATGGAGAGCTATCATGTCACCATCGATAGTGCGCCGGTGATGACGGCGGTGCCGCTCGACCAGTCGAAAGACCCCAAGGGCCTGAAGATGCTGACAGACAGGAACGGAGCCAACTAGAAGTCCTCGACCATAACGCGGCTTGGATGGAGAAAGCGACGGCGGGAGCGAGGCCTCGGGAAGCCTCACTCCCGCCGATTTGTTCCTAGAGCGTTATGGAACCACAGGGGCAAGCGCCACCCATTTTGCGAATCAGGTCTTAGAGTGCCCCTTGTCCTCTCGTCGGCACTGTCGCCGTTCTCTTATCTGTATGATGGGTCGTTCGCAGCCATATCCCGAGAAGTCCGGTGGTCTCAATGGGTCATTGCAACAGTGGCCTGGAGTCTACTCTCCGGAGTTTCAAAGCCCAACGTTTTTCTCGGGCGTTGATTTAAACGCAGCGCTACCTTGTCGAGATCTGCTTGAGAGTAGCCAGACAAGTCGGTTCTTTTAGGGAAGTACTGTCGCAGCAGCCCGTTGGTGTTTTCGTTCGAGCCGCGTTGCCAGGGACTCTGCGGGTCGCAGAAGTAGACTTTCACATCGGTGGCCACCGTGAAGCTCTTGTGTTGGGCCATCTCCAGCCCGCGATCCCAGGTCAACGAGCGCCGCAGCGTCGCCGGAAGCTGGCGCACGTGCTGGCTCAGGGCAGCGACCACCGTCGCCGTGTCCTTGCTGGGCACCTGGACCAGCA